>NZ_NRTA01000036.1 GCF_002286735.1 Leptolyngbya sp. BC1307 | reverse complement strand
AACATCACCGTTAGCGGACTTTCGCTGACGAAACGTTCAAATACTTCTGCCAAAATCATCGTTGAATTGACCTGCTTTTGTGCGGCTACCTCTCCATCATTCAACCGCTAGCAGGGCGGTGGCACGCTTGCTTTAACCAACTTAACGATTGGCGTTTTCGGGACTGATAAGCCAAAGCTCCCTATAGAAAGGGTTACAGAAATTATTAAGCAGCCTTGGAATGACCTTTAGAGGGCTGGTAAGTACATCCCATCGAAAAGCAGGTACGAGGGATCACGAAATAAGCACAGGCGATCACGATCACTCGTATCGGGATGGTTCTGATTCACCCACATCGCCGCTTCATTCAGCAGGGGCCATCCATTCTCTCAAGGGCGCTTTCTGAACAGCTTTGAGTCTGTCCCCTTGATATCTTCCCTCAAGTACCTCAGCGACTATTTTTCTCTAAAATTTACCGCTCAGATTCTTGCCTATCCTAAGTAAACAGACTTTTGCCAGTTGATCAGGCCGTTGTGTCATTCCGGCAAGTGAGATCAGTATGTTGTCAAATTTCCATCCCTAAGCCTGTAGCTTCACAAACTTAGCTTCCGAGGGAACGCCGCTGTTGTTCAATAAAAACAGCATATAGTAACCCGGCGGCGCGATGTTGCTATTAGGCGGAGCCTCTAACGTGATCTCATTAGGCACTTGCGTATTTAGCTGCTTCAGCCCGACCAGTCGCTGCTACATGTTAAACGAATGGGTCGATGCGCCCAAGGCAATAAAGCAGGCAGAAGCAATAGAATCGACATCGGGTGTAAAAACGCTGAAGAGATCGCCATGGCGAACCTGGTTGGTAACAGAAGCGATCGCTGGTCGCTTTCCCTTAAACAAATACGGCGGCTTAAACACCTCTACCCGATTCTCAGCATGGTCAAACGGCGCAATATTATAAAACTTGTCAGTGCCCGAGGTCATAATCTCCCCACTCGGCAGCAAAATCGCCGCCGCCTGATACAGCCGGGGCACATGCATAGCGCCCATCGCCGTCCATTGATTCGTCTGAGGATCGTAAATCTCTGCCTGAAACACAGGCGTTCTGGCCACATCAGCCGATGCGGTACTGCTGCCGCCACAGACAAACACCGTCCCATCCGGCAACAGTACCGCATCGGGTAATACCCGACCATTTAGCATCGGCGCTGTAAATTGCCAACCCTGGTCGAGCGCGTCTATATCTAAAACTTCATCTAAAACTTCACACTGACTAGAATGTGAAGAGTAGGCAAAAAACTCTCTACGCCGTTAAGGAAGTCAGCACGCTTCTAGCCTGGTACCGTATTTGCGTCAACGGCCCGCCCCCTGAGCGGCTCTCGCTGTAATACACTTATACTCTAAGGCCACGGCACCTGCGATCGCCCTATGTCTGACCGTCCCCTGCCCAACTCCGCCCACAGCGCTGCCACCGACGCAGTAGCCACCGATTCCTCAAATACCGATCCTTCCAGTGAAGCAGCCCAGTCGGTTCCCTCCCCTCGGCCACAGCCCCCCAGGCTCAGGCCCTACCAGGTACAGCTCGTCAATGACCTTTACCGCGCGCTCAATGAAGGGCACAAACGGGTAGCGATTATTGCAGGCACCGGGGCTGGCAAAACCATCATCAGTGGTCAGATCTGCGCACATGCTGAAGATGCCGGTAAGCGACTGATGTTTTTGGTGCATTTAGATGTGCTGGTCGGCCAAACCTACGAAAAGATGAAGGCATTCGGCTTGCAGTGCGGCTTTATCAAAGCAGGTTGGGAAGAAAACCGCGCTGCGCCCATTCAAATTGCCAGCATTCAGACGATGGCCAAGCGCCGCTGGTGGCACAAGTGGCCCGCCGACGTGGTGTTTTACGATGAGGGGCACATCACGCTTTTTAGTCAGGTGGGCAAAAAGGTCATGCTCAAAACTCACCCAGACGCAGTGCATCTAGTGATGACAGCAACGCCGCTGCGATTAGGGAAAGAACAGCTCGGTGACTATCTAGACACGCTGGTCTCTTCGCCAGTGCCCAGCGATTTGCAAGAGATGGGCTATCTCTCTCGGATGAAATATTACAGCATGCCCAGAGACAGCATGGCCAACTTAGAAGAAGTCCGCACGGCTAAGGGTGACTACGATGAGAGAGATTTAAAGAATGCTTGCGATCGCACCGAACTGATCGAAAAAATTGTCGAAGAGTGGCAGCGCATCGGCAAAGGCAAGCGCACCATCGCCTTTTGCGTCGATATAGAGCACGCCAATCACGTCGCCGAAGCTTTCCGTCAAGCGGGCGTCACTGCCGGCACGGTAGATGGCAATACCTCAATTAAAGATCGTAAAAAGCTATACCACGCCCTCAAGACCGGAGAGCTGACAGTACTCACCTCCTGCAATGTCATTAGCATTGGCTTTGATGAACCCAGCGTCGAAGTCGGGCTGATGTTGCGGCCTACCCAGTCCAGCGCTATGCATTTTCAGCAGTTGGGGCGAGTCATGCGGATCTCTCCGCAGACGGGTAAAGCATGCGGCATCATTCTCGATCAGGCGGGTAACTTGCAGCGGCTGGGCTTTCCTGAAGATGTAGAAGACTACACCCTGCCGACTCAAAACAAATCTGCTGGCGGTGGCGGTGTCGCCCCGACCAAGCCCTGTCCCGCCTGCGGTCGGATCGTACTGGCTTTCATTGTCAAATGCCCTGACTGTGCCCATCAATGGGTAAGCGAAAGGCCCGTCAATACAGAAGACATGGTGGAGATTTACTCCAATGCTCAGGCCAGGCAGATTCGCGATGTGCCGACGCTCATTGAGCTGTACCATAGCCATCGGCGGCGGGCCTTTAAGCGAGGCTATGCGCCGACCTGGGCCGATAGAGCCTTTTACGAACAGTGCGATCGCCCGCCCGATCAGCGCTGGTGTTTTGGCTCACTATTTGGCGCTCGGCCCACGGGAGAAGAGCAGCTAGCGATCGCCGACTACTTAAACAAGAGCGCCCGTCGACTTGGCAAATCAAGCGACTGGATTATTCAAGAATTTGAAAAAGAAGTCGGCCCCGGCACCTGGGCTAAAGTAGCCGCGCTAAAGAATGCCTAAATAGAATAGTCATATCCACGCACTTCTAGAGAGGTAGGAAATATTAACTTACGCATTTCCTCGCATAGCGGGCGGTTGCCCGGTGGTAGAAAATAGCGATGAAAATCGGTTCTTGGCAAAGATATTTCTATAGCTTTACTGAGTCACCTTTCTTAACTTTTACTATGCAGCATCTGCTACTTGTTCGGGATGATGACGGCGAGCGCACCGTAGAGCTACATGCAGCTTCTAGCTCAATTGGCCGCGATCCGAGAAACTCTATTGTTCTGCATTCTCGCGAGGTCTCTCGCCAACATGCCATTTTGATGCGCGTCACGCCTCCAGGCAAAGATGAGCACGAATTCCGTCTCATTGACGGCAACTTGCAAGGCAAACCCAGTACCAATGGACTGTTTATCAACGGCAAGCAGCGAACTTCTCACACCTTACGCCACGGAGATGAAGTAGTTTTTGGCGCTCAGGTTGAGGCGCGCTACTTTCAAGTCGAAGAAGGGACAGATCTTGAGTGGCTCATATCTGGAGACAGTGAGGCAATTGACTTCATGTCAACGATGATTTGTACACCGGCTGAGTCATCTGCCGAAGAGGAAAATTCGCTGGATGACTCAGTTTTAGCGCGGTTTGCCTCCTTTCCTGAGCTGTTTGCGCATCCCATTATTGAAATCACACTGTCTGGCGATGTTACCTACATAAATCCTGCAGCCGTCAGACAATTTCCCAAGATTCAGACTGAAAAGATCAACCACCCAGTTTTGACAGGGGTCATTGAGGCTGTTAAAGCCAATCAGAAAGAGCAGTCCGTCAGAGAAATCGCAATTGATGGCCGCATCTTTGAGCAGTCGCTCAGCTATATTCGACAGAGCGATCTGATCCGCAGCTATTTGGTCGAAATCACTGACCGAAAACGAGCAGAGAACGAACTTAAGGCCCTGCATGATCATCTAGAGTCAGAAGTTAAGAAGCGAACGCTACAGTTTCACGAGGCGAGTAGCCGTCTCAAAAGAGAAGAAAAGGCCCTGCTGGCCAGCTACGCGACCAACCGCGCTTTACTCAACGCCATTCCAGATCCGATGTTTCGCATCGACCGGGGCGGTAATTTTGTAAACTTCAAAACGCCCAAACATCACACCCTACCGTTTGATCCTGATAATTGTTTGCAATGTCATCTATCAGAAGTGTTTCCGCCTGCAGCAGCGGTGGCAGTCGTGACCGCCATACAGCAGGCGCTAGAAACTGACGACATGCAGATTATCGAGTTTCAGCTACCTACAGCAGAAGCGTCTCTCGATTTCGAAGCGCGAATTGCCATTAGCGCTCCCGACGAAATCGTTATGATCACCCGTGACATCACTGAGCGCAAGCGCGGAGAAGCCGAAATCCGGACAGCCCTCGAACGCGAGCGCGAACTCAACGAAATGAAGACTCGATTTGTCTCAATGACTTCCCACGAGTTTCGGACGCCGCTGACCACCATTATGTCATCAGCAGAACTGCTAGAGCACTACAGAGAGCGTTGGGATGCTCCTAAGCAAGTTCAGTATTTGCACAAAATTCAAACCGCTGCCAGGCACATGACAGATCTGCTCAACGATGTGCTGCTAATTAACAAAGCTGAAGCGGGTAAAGTAGAATTCAAGCCGCAGGATACGCTGCTAGAAGAGTTCTGCCGAGAAATCATGGAGGAACTACAGATTACAACCGGCGCTCACAACCTGGTCATGCGATCGCAAATACCCGCTAACCCCTTACCGATCGACCGCAAGCTCATGCGGCACATTCTCACTAATCTACTCTCAAATGCCATCAACTATTCTCCCAGCGGCGGCGAAATTTTGCTATCACTAGCACAGTCCAAAGATAGGGTAGAGCTACAGGTCACCGACTCTGGCATTGGTATACCTGAAGAGGCCCGGGCTACTTTGTTTGAGTCGTTTGTTCGCGGCGGCAACGTCGGCACTATTTCAGGCACTGGGCTAGGACTGGCGATTGTGAAAAAGTCGGTTGAGGTGCATCAGGGCTCCATTGACTGTCAAAGCCAGATTGGCCAGGGAACAACTTTTATCGTCAGTCTCCCGCTAGGGTTGTCCTCTGACCGGCTGCCAGCTATACCAGCTCAAGCTGTCTATTAGAGACTGGTTGGCTTGAGCGCTATAGCACCGCTGTAGCACCGCTGTATTTCAACAAAGACACATTGATCCTTTTCAAACAATCTCTTTTCTAGTCAGGAGACATCATGGTTAAAGTTTTAGTCATTGAAGACGAAATCGAAATTCGGGCAAATCTTCTGGAGCTGCTGGCGCTAGAAGGATACGACATCGTTGGCGCAGACAATGGCATCACTGGCTTAATCGGCGCTATGGAACACAAGCCCGACCTGATTTTGTGCGATGTGATGATGCCTGAGCTAGACGGGCACGATGTGCTGAGCGCGCTGCGACAAGAACCAGAGACAGCGTCTATTCCCTTTATCTTTTTAACGGCCTTGGCTGACAAAGGCGATATTCGTCAGGGTATGGCGTTAGGTGCTGATGACTATCTAACGAAACCGTTTACCTGCATGGAGGTGATCGGCGCTATCGAAACTCGGCTACAAAAACAAGCGGCGATCGCTGAACAGTACAAAGCCGACAGCAACCAGGAGCTCGAAGCCCTTCAGCAAGAAAATCAGCAGTTTCGAGATGCCCTCGACCAGGATCAAGCGGCACTGGTCTCTGACATTCGCCTGCATATGAAAAGCGCGTTGAATCAGCTGAATCAGGTGAGCAGTCTCTTAAAAACGCTGCCAGCTAGCAAAGAACGCGAGCAAGGCATTGCCCTTATCCAAAAAACCTGTGTCGCTAAGATCAAGATGCTGGCAAGAATTCCCAACTTTGAGTATCTACCAGAGGCTAACTTGCATCAGCGCTCAGAAGAATCACAGCTTGATGAACTCGTTCTGACTGATGAAGCGGAAGAACTCACTGCTAGCTTCTTCTAGCTACGAAATCTGATAACTACGAAATCTGAGTCACAGCAAATGGAAAATCACCGGGTGGTCTCTCTCACTCGGTGATTTTGCTTTGATGTATCAGAGACTCGACTGAATGCTTAAAACTTGAGTGTGACAGTTTGAAAGGCGGAAAGTAAGACAACCTATTTCGTGACCGGTTTGAGCTATGATTCGACCGGTGATTTACCGAATTTTTTCGTTGGTAGATTTATTTATACAGCTTGACACTATTTATGGAATTTATGGATCAAAAATTAGGGTTTTACAAGGGATTAGCCTATCGCTCACTGGCTGCTGGCCTGGGTAGTCTGCTGCTGAGCAGCGTAGGGATAGCCGGTGCTTTCGCTGAGGAAAATGACCCAGCGGTGCTGACGCCGTCACCCTCAACCTCGCAAGCCGCCCCGAGTTTGCCTGGCCTATTAAACTCGATTCCACCCCGTTCTACCGTTGCGCCAGCGCCAACTGCTGAGTCTGAGGAACCCGCGATCGCGCCAGAAACAGCAGATCAAACGGTGCGGCTACGGCTGAGCCTGAGCGACCGGCGGGTGTACGTCTATCGGGGCGAAACAGTAGAAGTCAGCTATCCGGTCGCGATTGGGCGGTCCGGCTGGGAAACGCCTCCCGGCGAGTTTTCTGTGTTTTCTCAGATAGTCGATCCTGGGTGGACTAACCCCTTTACCGATGAAGTCTCACCCCCTGGCCCTGACAATCCGCTAGGCGAGCGCTGGATTGGCTTTTGGTCAGACGGTAACAATGTGATTGGCTTTCACGGCACGCCCAACCGTGATTCTGTTGGCAAGGCAGCCTCTCACGGCTGTGTTCGCATGTACAACGAAGATGTCCGGGCGCTGTACGACGTGGTAGCGATAGGCACACCGGTTATTGTCGAACCCTAGAGCTGGCAAGGGATAAATTCCAAATGGGCTTGAAAAGCTATCCATCATCCATAGTCCATAGGGGTTTGTGCGAAACTCCATGCCGTTCGCTGCGTGCTCAGAGCCGTAATTTTCGGCACATAGCGGTTCCCGGATGCATACTCATAGAGAAGACTAACCTACGGGAACCGCGAGTCACTTTGCCCGTTGAAACACAAGGCTTTCAGCCGGTGTGATAGACCTCAGCAAAGTGACCAACCTACAGTGAACAAAGACTGAACAGTTTTTGGACTGGTCATAGCTTCTCTTACTCACTAAATTACAGGTACACGGCGATGCTTGCCGTGCTGGGAATTACAGCAGCGAGCTTCACCTATTACTCGTAGCCGTTCGGCGGAACTTATCCCTTTTGACAGAGAAGTTCTGGTAGAAGCATGACATAGCCTCGAATGGCTTAGACTTCGAAAATTCTGCAAACTAAATCACACAATTAGCAAATGCATATAGATCATGTTCGGGAGATGTCACTGTGAATCAGATAAAAACACTATCCGCCTCGCGCCGTAGCCTGCTCAAGTGGGGCCTATGTGGTTTTGGCGGCCTGATGATTTCGACTTTGCCCAAAGTGGTAAGCGCGCAGTCGAATGGTATCGCCACCCTTACTTTTGAGGCTGACGACGTTGGCATTCTCAATTTTGCCCTGCTGCTAGAGGAGCTTGAAGCAGCTTTCTATGCGGCAGCAGCCGATTCGGGCATGGTTACCGATAGCACAGAGCTAGAGTACATCAGAGTCTTAGGCGCTCAAGAAGCGGCGCACGTCACCTTCTTACGAGGTGTCTTAGGCGATCAGGTGCTGTTTGAGACCGAAGATATTAGCTTTAATCCAGACGGTTTAGCGGCTATTTTGAGCGATCGCGACACTATTCTCAATACAGCAGTTGCTCTAGAAGATGTCGGCGTCCATGCCTACAATGGCGCTGGCCTATTTCTAACTAACCCCACTTACCTTTTGGCTGCAGGCTCAATTGTCTCAGTTGAAGCGCGCCATGCAGGCGGCGTACGGGCCTTGCTAGGCAGACCTACAACTCAGCCAGATAGCGATCGTCTAGTCCCCGACGAAGACCTAGTTGCCAGCCTCAATCCATTTAAAGGTAGGGCTTACGACGAGCTATACAGCCCCAACCAGGTCGTGTCCATCGTCGGCTCACTTAACCTGATTAACAATCCCATTAACGGTGCGCTCGTTGCTTAAAATCATGAAGAACCCCATGAAACCCTACTTAACCCTAATCGCGCAGCAGGCGACCCAAGTTTTATCGTTTTTATCTTATTCGCTCAAACTCTCTTTTACTCGCTTTAGTGCGGCTATAGTTTTGCCGTTGGCACTGCTGCTGCTGTTTCTGAGCCCCGCTTCTCCAGCCCAAGCTCAAGCGGTTTTGACGCCCCGGCAGGTGACTGAATACGCCTTGACTTTAGAAAAACTGGAAGCTGACTTTTATCGTCGGGCGGCGATTGCAGCTCAGAGCGGCGGTCTAGCTAGCGTCCCGCAGTTTGCCAAAGAAATTATCGTCTCCTACGGCCAAGATGAGGCCACCCATGTCGCCGATCTCTCGGCTGTTCTCCCTAGTTTGGGCGGCGACCCTAACATCGTTACGATTCCGTCTAACCCAAACTATTCGGCAATTTTAGGGCGCGACCCATTTGCCAACCCCGCAGATTTTTTGCTAGCCGGGCAGTATGTTGAAGATTTAGGTGTCGCTGCTTACAAAGGACAGGTGCAAAACCTGTTGGCAGCGGGTGACGCTGGTAAAACTGTATTAGCGGCAGCCTTGGCCATCCACAGCGTCGAAGCTCGCCACGCAGCGGGTGTGAGGTATCTGCGGCAGTCGCTACTCGGCGCTGATGTCAGACCCTGGATATCGGAAAACGCCAGCAGCAGCGAAGTTATCTATAACGAAAACCGGACTGGTACGCCCATTCCCTTTAGCTCTGATGCGTTTGACGGCTATGCCACCCAAGATGAAGTGCTAGCGCTAGTTGGCCCTATTCTGACGAATGTTGAGCAGCCAGCAACGCCTCAGCCCAGACAGCCAGCAACGCCTCAGCCCAGACAGCCAGCAACGCCTCCCACACAGCCTGAAGCTCCCCCTCGGGCGCTGTGGTAAAAACTGTGGTGAGAGATCGTAGTCATAGACAGGCTAGACCTCTCGACTTAGCCAAACGCTGACAGTTGTTTATCTATGTTTGTCTAATTATTGGATAGCCGCGGCTCCTTATGAGCCGCGGCTATTTTGTTGTACTTACACGGTATAGTCCAGCACCAGCTCGTCACCTGGGACACCTCGAATGCCCCAGTTGTGCCTGGGCAGCTCAAACATAGCAATCTCAATATCTTCTACAGCAATGCCCAACTGCTGTCGCTACTGGGTTAGCCCTGCGCTCTCAGGGAGGGACAGCATGATGTTGAGATTTTGCACAGCGGCTCCTGAGGCTCCTTTGCCCAAATTGTCTAGCCGGGCGACTAGCAGCGCTTCTTGGGTAACGTCGTTAGCAAAGACAAATAGCTGCACCTCGTTGGTATGATTTGCGCTTTTCGCTTCTAAAAAGGTGCGATCGCGCAGCTCATTGACTGCTGGGTAAGGCATCACTCGGACAAAGGGCTCGTCTGCGTAGTGCTCGCTTAATACATCGTGTAGCTGCTGACCTGTGGGGGGTTGATCTAGCGTCCACAGCGGCAGCGGCACCTGCACCACCATCCCCTGGGCAAAATCACCGACTGCGGGCACAAACAGCGGCGCGTGGCTTAGCCCTGCATATGTTTGCATCTCTTTGACGTGCTTATGACCAAACTGGAGCCCGTAAGGGCTGTAGGGCGCAACCGATTCGCGTCCCTGCTGCTGATTTTCTTGGTGAGAGGCTTCGTACTGGGCGATTAGCTTTTTACCGCCACCTGAGTAGCCAGAAATTGCGTTGACGGTCATTGGCAAATCGGCAGGTAAGGTACCGGTGCTGACCAGCGGTGAAACAACGGCTAAAAAGCCTGTCGGGTAGCAGCCCGGATTGCTGACCCGAGTAGATTTCGCGATCTGCGATCGCTGACCTGAGGTTAGTTCCGGAAATCCATAGGCCCAGTTTTTATTAGTACGATGGGCGGTGCTGGCATCCAATATTTTGGTTTTGGGGTTGGTCACCCAGCTAACGGCCTCTAGGGCAGCGTCGTCGGGCAAGCAGAGAATAGAGACATCAGCAGCGTTGAGCAGTTTGGTGCGCTCAGTGGTGTCTTTACGCTTATCTGGGTCGATACTGATAACTTTAATATCGTCACGCTCAGCTAGGCGCTGATAAATCTGCAGCCCAGTTGTTCCGGCTTCACCATCAATAAAAACGGTCGAAACGCCCATCCGTTAATTTAGCTGCACTGCAGCCAACCTCCGCTATCGCCAATCCAGTAAGCTATCTTATCGGATTTGGCGCTATAAAGCTGTTCTGGCCAGCTATTGGGCCAGCTATTGGGCCAGCTATTCAGCGAGTCTGTCTATCCGCTTTTGATTCAGTGCGGTGGAACGGATTAAGACAGATGGCGGAATAACGGGCGGGATAGCCGATTGAGAGACCCAGCGCTGAGTCGGCTTTTTACGCAGATTGATTTGAGTATTGTCAGCGGCGGCGTCTTCTAGGTCAATGGCGCTGGGCAGCGAAAGGGGGCCGTCGCTTTCGGCATAGAGCGTCTGGCACTCTTGGAAAAGCGTATCGGCTACTGGCGCGTATTTTGCCTTGCGGTTGAGCCGGAGCAAAATGATGCGCAGGCGGCTCTGTAAGTCTTGCAGGGTGGCCACCTGCCGACGCAGCTCTTTGATCAGGCTACTGGTGTGAATTTGAGCAATGCGATCGCTGTCGTTTTCCCAGCTGTCGTAGCACAGACAGTAGAGCATCTTCTTCAGGCGAATCTTTTCGGATGTTAGCTCTAGTCGGTCGGCGATATCTTGACAAAGGGTCGCAATCGGCTGACTCAGAGCGCCAGAGTCTTCTTGAAAGGTTTCAATCGGGCCAGATGGCTCCCCTGCCAGAGCCTCTGAGGTTTTAGAAAGCGCTTTTTCTACATCTACTACCTGGGTCGGATTGGCATAAAAGGTACGCAGATGCTTGAGAACGACCTCAGCTACTTGCGTGTAAGCCTCTTGGCGGTTGAGCGTGCCGACAATCTGATAGAGGTGGTGGCGGCATTCATTCAGGCTGGTACTGCGGTCAGTCAGAGACTCCAGCAGCACTTTGAGCGGTATTCCCTCTAACACCACAGCATCGTTTTCCCAAGCAGAATAGTGCGCCCCGTAGAGCAGCTTTTTGATACGGCGGCTGTTCGGATGCTCTGAAAGTGCTCTAAGCGCTGTATAGAGGGGAGTCAGTGTCAGTGGGGCGATCGCTTCTGTCGTCTCTTCTTTGCTATTTTCGGGGCGCATACCCACCGGCCATACATGATAGGCAGCTACAGCCTCTTCAATATTTTTGAGCGACAGTTCACCAATGTAGCTAACGTCTAGCTCTAAGCGCGATTTGACAACCTCATAGACCACCTGAGACATGCAGATAGCACCGGGCTTAGCTTCCGACTCCAGCCGGGCAGCGATATTGACCCCCGTGCCCATCATGTCTTGCTGGTTGAAAAAAATATCGCCCAGATGAACACCCACACGATGGGTAAAGTGATCGCTCGCCTGACCGGTTTTGGCAAAGCCAGCAAAGGTTTTTTGCATCTCGATGGCGCAGGCTGCGGCCTGCACGGCACTGACAAAGTACATCAGCACGCCGTCGCCAATGGTCTTAAGCACCTGCCCCTCAAAAAATTCGCACAGCTCTGAAATGAGCTGTAAGTCGCGGTTGATCACCGCTAGCGCCCGGTCTTCATCCTGCGACATACGCTTACTAAAGCCAACAGCATCGGTTACCACGATGGCGGCCAGAGTCCGCTGAATTTGAGGGTAGACGACGGGGGAGGTCATAGGGGTGGGCGCTATGTAATAACTCTACTTTTCCCGAATATATGTAGAGTTTGTTCACTCTCTAGCTACCAACAGGCCAATCTCGAAGGAGTTTCATAAACTCTTCTAGAAGCTGCGGTACATACTGATCTGCCTGCCCAATGGGGGTATCTCTCTGCGTGTTAACACGTATGGCACACCCACTGCCACAAAATTTGGTGTGGTCTAAGCGGCTAGAAGTTAGGATCGTGTATGGTGTCGAGGCACTGACCGTCTATCCATTGGCGTTCGCTTTCTTCGCACGATTTTCGGTCTTTTTTGAACGGTACAACCGTAGGGTAAAACTCTTGATTTTCTTCAAAGACCGGGTTTGATTCTGTCAGAGTTTGACTATTTTTCAAGTGTATAAGTGCGAAGATAGCAGCGGCCCCTGCAATAATGCCAGCCATGACTATTGGCATGATTAGCGAATGGCGGTTTTGCAGATCGCGGTAGTAGGCCCGTCGGTTACGACCAGCCAAAAATACAAGGTATATTCCCTGGCCCGGTAACGGCAGCGTCAGACGCAGATCAATCGCGTGCTGGTGGGGGCTGATAGCGCTTTCTATAGCCTGAATCTGAGTAGGCGAGAACGTAGCGCTTATTTCCGCTGGCATTCTCTTTAGCATCCGCTGAGTATAGGGGTTTTGGTTGGCTGATGGGTGCATGTCAAAGATGAGGTCTGTATAGAGTCGGTCAGAAAGAACGATAGACATACTGTGCCCACGGCCTATGCCTGCTACCAGTCGCTGAGTATGCGAGGCCATATTTGCCCAGAGATCGAATATCTGTTTAGCAGTATGCGATCTCTCAATCGCCTCTAAACACTTACGCATCATACAGTTAGAGATATGCTATCGGAGACATCACTGCTATTAAAAAGCCGTTAGAATTTTCTGTGAAGACAGCGCTCTATGCATCAATAGCCAGGTGAAAAGATGATTGACCTCCGCAGTGACACAGTGACGCAGCCAACTGACGGGATGCGTCAGGCAATGGTGCAAGCCCCCGTCGGCGATGACGTGCTCGGCGATGATCCGACTGTGAATGCACTAGAAGCCTACGTTGCTGAGCTACTGGGGAAGGAAGCGGCAGTATATATGCCTTCGGGAACGATGACTAATCAGGTGGCGCTGCGATCGCACACTCAGCCCGGCGACGAGATCTTGTTAGAGTCAGAAGCCCATATTTACTACTACGAAGGGGGCGGCCCCGCTGCGCTGTCGGGGGTGAGCTGTCGGCTATTGCCAGGAGACGGCGGCGCGTTTACGGCAGCGGAGGTTGAGCGACACCTGCGCCCTGTAGATCCGCACTTCCCCCGAGCCCGGTTAGTCTGTGTAGAAAATACCCACAACCGCAGCGGCGGACGGATCTTTCCACTGGAGACTATCCGTGAAATTGCCCAGGTCTGTCAGCAGCACGATCTGCAGCTGCATATGGACGGGGCGCGGTTTTGGAATGCCTGTATCGCGACGGGCATCAGCGAATCGGTATACGCTGAGCCCTTTGATACGCTGAGCGTTTGCTTCTCTAAGGGGCTAGGTGCGCCAGTGGGATCGGCGCTGGTGGGGTCGGCAGAGCAGATGGTGAAAGCGCGGCGGTTTCGCAAGATGTTTGGCGGCGGCATGCGTCAGGCTGGAATGATTGCGGCAGGGGCGCTCTATGCTTTGCAGTATCAGCGCGATCGCCTGGCAGAAGACCACGAAAACGCTCAGCGGCTGGCCCGTGGGCTGCAAGGCATGAAGGGTGTGGTCATTGACCCGGCGACTGTGGAAACCAACATTGTTAACTTCGAGGTGCCCGGCCAGCCAGCAGCAGAGGTAGTCAAAGAGCTGGCTCAGCAGGGCGTGGCTGTCTTGGCGACTGGCCCCCAGCGGATTCGGGCGGTGACTAACTTGATGGTGACGCGGGGGCAGGTTGATCAAGCGGTTGAGGCGATCGCTCAGACGGTAGGCGGAACGGTGCCAGCTTTTAGATAGGAAGAAGGAGAGATTTTCTGGCCTGAGGCGCGATCGCCAGTTTGTGATGAACATTGCCTTTAGCGCTAGCGTTTCCATTTACTATCGGGTGGATTGCTGGAGCGATCGCGCTGCAGGCAGCTCGTTGGTTAATTCGGCATAACGATAAGGAACTTAAAAGTGGTTTGTCTAGCGGGTAATCGATTGCTCGATCATTCAGGTTTAATGCTATGGCTCACACATTTAAGATTAACAAATTACACCTGCACAATTTACGCGGTGACTTTTTTGGTGGGCTGACAGCGGCCATTGTCGCGCTCCCTTTGGCGTTAGCGTTTGGCGTCGCATCGGGGGCGGGGGCGACAGCTGGTCTGTATGGGGCCATTGCAACTGGTTTTTTCGCGGCCCTCTTCGGCGGCACCCCTGCCCAAATTTCTGGCCCCACCGGCCCAATGACCGTGGTCATGGCCACCGTTTTTACAGCGCTGATTGCCAAGTATCCAGAGAGCGGGCTAGCGCTTGCTTTTACAGTCGTCATTCTGGGGGGAGCGTTCCAAATCGGGTTCGGGCTGCTGCGATTAGGAGAATATATTACCCTCATGCCCTACACCGTGATTTCTGGCTTTATGTCAGGGGTCGGGGTAATTATTTTCATATTACAGCTAGCGCCGCTGTTCGGCCAGGCAGGCTCAGCCAGCGTCATCGACTCTATTCAGAAACTGCCTGACGTGCTCTGGCAGCCCAATATTTACGCCTTGGGCCTGGGTCTGCTGACGCTGATCATCGTTTTTGGCATGCCGTCGCGACTCAGTCGAATTTTACCGGCTCCCCTGGTAGCGCTGGTGGTCGGCACTCTCGTTTCTCTCGCTATGACGAGTAGCACGGTGCCGCGCATCGGCGAAATTTCCACTGGGCTCCCCGCCTTTCAGTGGCCTCGGGCAGAGTGGGGCGCGATCAAAGACATGCTGGGCTATGGCATTGTACTGGCAACGTTGGGCGCGATCGATTCGCTGCTCACCTCTTTAGTCGCCGATAATATTACCCGCACTCAGCATGACTCCGACCGGGAGCTAATCGGTCAGGGAATCGGCAACATGGTCTCAGGGCTGTTTGGCGGCTTGCCTGGGGCAGGGGCCACCATGCGGACGGTAATCAATGTCAAGTCGGGCGGACAGACACCGCTTTCAGGGATGATCCACGCCCTGCTGCTGACTGCCGTACTGCTAGGCGCTGGCCCGCTAACGGCACAAATTCCGGTAGCGGTACTAGCCGGTATTTTGATCAAAGTCGGGCTCGACATTATTGACTGGAGCTTTCTAAAGCGGGCGCATCGCGTGTCTTGGGAGGCAGCGGCGGTGATGTACGGGGTGCTGTTTCTGACGGTGTTTGTTGACCTGATCACGGCGGTGGCAGCCGGTACGTTTGTCGCAAATTTGCTGGCAGTCAAGAAGCTGACAGACGAACAAAATCGCCATGTGCAGGCCATTGTCAGTCCTACAGACGACACGCTGACCGAAGAAGAACAAGTCTCCCTGGCAGCAGTCGCTGGGCGAGTGTTGTTGTTTCGTCTAAGCGGGCCAATGAGCTTCGGTGCGGCCAAAACTATCTCTCAGCGGATGAGCATAGTCAGTGAGTTTGAAGTATTGATTTTAGATCTGGCAGATGTACCCAAGTTAGGCGTAACCGCTTCGCTGGCAGTAGAAAATATGGTGCGAGATGCGTGCAACCAGCAGCGAACCGTTTTTATTGTGGGCGCAAAAGGGCTGGTGAAAGAACGGCTGACAGCCCTGGAGGTACTAGACATGCTACCGCCGGAGAATATCTTAACCAGCCGTCTGGAAGCAATCAAAAGAGCCAATCAGAGCTTAAAACCGTCTATCTATCACAGCCCGACTGTTCCTGCCGATCATCTGCCAAAGAGATAAGGCGTGCTCCTTCAACCAGCCATTCGCGGTTCATCGTTTGAATTGCTCTCGAATAGCCCGCGCCGCTAAAGCTTTTCATCAACAGATTGTTCAGCGCTATTTTCTGAGCAGGGTTGAGCGCTGACAGCCGCAATCCAACATAGTCGTTATTGCAGCGGGCGAGAACGTAGCAAAAGGCTCTGGTGCGAAAGGGATCTTCAAAGGGCACGACAACGGCTGCACGCTGAGTTTCGTCTAGCAAAGATAAAAAGTTTTGAGTGGCTTCAGTGAGTTCCTGATAGCGGACATCTTGAAGCGACTGAGTGAGCGGGGGTTCGCCGGCAGGGGCAAAAGCGTGTTGAACCGCTGGATGAGTATGCGTTTCAGCAGTCTGCTGAGAAGATTGAACATCTTCATTGGCAGGACTAGACGGATGAGCATATCCAGGGGCACAAAAAGCAATCGTCAGTCCAAGAACAGCAAGTGACTTTGGGGAAAGAGAATGTTGCATTTTTGGAGCGTTGTATGAGCTGGTCAAATCAGCTTACCGCCTGGCCACCCAGTTTTTGCAAGAATATTTGCAAAGCAAAAACGATGCTTTAAACCAAATCAGCAATCGGATCATACAAGCATTCTATCTGCGATCTTATTGGCATAAAAACAGCCGTTTGGCAGCGCGGGTAAAGGCGACGTAATACAGTTGATTACGTTCGGTGACTTTACGATTCAGCATCAGATTGGGCACATCTACAAACACATCTTGAAAAGTAGAGCCCTGGCTTTTGTGAACGGTCAGGCTGTAGGCGTAGCTAACCTCGTGAAAGAGCTGTTTATAATCCCAAAAAGACATCCACTGTTTTTTCTCTGCGTAGTCTGAGAGAAGATCTTTCAGACGCAGTTGTTCATCTTCGTGAAGTACTCTGAGCTTGCGCTCCTGATGTTCTTCGGTTTCTATCTCTAGCTCCCACACTAGCCAGCCTTCAAATCGGGTCAGGTAGGCGTCTAAGACGGTGCATTCTTCAGAAGTCTGCAGCAAAATGCCGTCTCTCCCTAAGCAAACGTTTTTGGCAACCAGCCTTTCACCCGCGACAAATCGAGCGGCTTTGTCGCCGTAGATAGCGGCGCGAATTTTATTGTTGAGGTAGTTGACTCGTTGGTTGGTGTAGGCAAGCACACGCACCTGGTCGGGATCTTTTTCGTAGGCAGCGCTGGCAAAGGCACGCAGCATAAGCTTCTCCCAGTGGGGGAGAGGCAGAGTGAAAATGCCTTCGGTGTTAGTGGCGTTGCGATCGCTCTGCGGCCTTGGCATCATCGGCCTATCTAAATGCGTCCGCACCTCTTCAGCGAGCAACCCAATCGCACCGCCATAGCGAATCACTTCGGTTAGGTCGCTGCGGTGAAAAATCCTCTCAAAACAGGGCGCTTCAGTCTCACCGACCGGCGGCAGCTGGGCCGAATCGCCCACGAACAAAAGTTTGGTGCCCTGGGTCAGTGTAGAGACTGAAGTGATCAGCAGATCCCACATTTCCTGGTTGATCATAGAGCATTCGTCTACGACGACTAGATCGTACTCAGTGGTCAGATTTTTGCGATCTCTATCCGGTTCAAACTTTTGGCCGCCGGTCTCTTTATCAATCACTGGTCGCAGGCCAAGCAGCTTACAGCAGGTCATGCAGTCAACCTCGCAGCCCCAGCGGTAAGCCATTGCCTGCAATACTTTGGTAGCCTTATTGCTGAGCGCTGTCAGGGCGATCGCTCTACCGTCGCGCTGCTGCTGAAGCCAGGCAATCAGCGCCTGTAGCAGCGTGGTCTTGCCAGTGCCCGCGTAGCCCGTAAGCAAATAGATTTTTTCGTCGCTGCGCACAAAAGCTTCTAATGCCTGCAGCGCGTCCCACTGCTGCTGACTTAGGTCAATACCGGGCAATACCTGAGGAATGCCCGCTGCAGAATCAGCGGCGGTCGTCGGCGAGGTCTGAGGCATGAGTGAGCGGTTGATCTGAGCGGTTGATCTATGGCTTATTGTAGCCGCGTTCTGAGGTGGGCTTTCGGAATGGTTTTTGAAGGCGCGATCGCCTCCATTGTGCCCGCAGGTTTTCAGCAGCCTTTCATACTATTTAGTCGGGAGACGGTTAACTTAATAAAGAAGTCCTTAGCCTTTTGACAGAAGACATTAGAATCCTTATGACTTACGTACCTTTAGCCGCACGCATTTTTCTAGCGCTACTGTTTTTGAACTCGGGAATAAGACACCTGACCGGATTTTCAGAGTTTGTCCCGACAATTGCGAGCCAAGGTCTGCCCCTGCCACAGGTATTGGCAGCCGGTACCGTTGCGTTTTTATTGCTGGGGTCGGTATCGCTGATTTTAGGCTATAAGGCCAGAATCGGCGCTTTACTGATCATTCTCTTTTTGATACCAGCAACCCTGTTTTTTCACCCGATTGCAACAGACCTATCAGGCGTTTTGAAAAATCTGGCGCTGATTGGCGGGCTGATGATGGTAATTGCCTATGGCCCCGGACTCATTAGCCTAGATGCTGGCAAAGCGTGAAATCGGGGTCTGATAATGACCTCAAAGGGAATGGATGGAGCCATGAGCAAGCAGTGTATGTGCGGCAGCCAGCGGCAATATGCGAATTGCTGCGGCCCTTATCTAGCGGGTGAGGCGACAGCGCCAACGGCTGAAGCTTTGATGCGATCGCGCTACAGCGCTTTTTATCAAGGCAATATTGACTACCTGATCGCGACCCACCAGCTGGATAGTCGCCCCCCTAACGAGCGAACCGACCTGATCAAGAGCGTTAAAAATACCCGGTGGGTTAATTTGCTGATTGTTAGCGCTCACAAAGGGCAGGCGAAAGATCAATCTGGAACTGTGGAATTCGTCGCGGCTTATCGGCCCGCCCTCAGGCTGACCAGTACTGCTGTCACTGAGCCAGTGGCGCAGCTACACGAGAGGTCTCGGTTTATTCGAGC
Source organism: Leptolyngbya sp. BC1307 (assembly GCF_002286735.1). Lineage (GTDB taxonomy): Bacteria > Cyanobacteriota > Cyanobacteriia > Phormidesmidales > Phormidesmidaceae > Phormidesmis. The sequence goes on along the minus strand of NZ_NRTA01000036.1, from coordinate 27,003 downwards.
AGGCCATCGCTGGTTCTATGTAGGCGGCGATATCTTGATGCCCTATCAGCCTCAGCGGAGCCAGCCCTGCTGGTGTGGCAGCGGTAAAAAGTTCAAGCACTGCCACGGGTAAGCGGTGCTATCGGTCAGCGCTGAGCTGAATGATTTTTGACGAGTACTCACGCCCTATATACCCATACCGCTCAGCGTCGTTAGCAGGCGACTGAGCGTGTCAGTGACCCGAGGGTGATCGCTCTCAAACTGCTCGATCAGCGTCGGTAGACCTTGCGCCGTTGTTTTCCTGCGCTCTGGGCTATCCGGATTTTGTATCTGATCTTCCAGATCAGTTACGAGTGAGAGTAATCTGTCCTTTACCGCTTTATCAGTCGTATTGAGCTGGCTAATCTCGGTGTGAAGCGCTTCTATAGACTGGTTAATTTCTTCGTTGCTCATGGCGATTTATGCTGTGAAGTAGGCTGTAGTGAGGTCGCTTCTATTGTAAAGCCCACCGCGTGGCGCTTTGCAATTATTCAGAGCAGCGGTGACTAGGTCATCGTTTATAGGTTTTAGCTACCAGCAGATCTAGCTAACGGCAGATGGATGTCGGTAGCGCGTCGTAGTATATACTGCTGAATCTGGTATCAGTCAATTATCGACCTGTCGATCAAAGTTGGCCCATAGAATGAGACCGCTGAGGCTCTGATACAAAGGGCTAGGGGTCATTCCCTGATGTCGCCAAATGAAAACTGGTCACATTCAATACAAAACCGCACGCAGGGCTGTTGCTAGGCTTAGAAATAGCAATGTATTTCAACTTGAGTCAGGTTTATGCGTTGATTGGCAGCAACCAGGTAGTGTTTGTTCTACTTCCCCCTAATGTCCTTAATTAATCCCTGGGATGGTTCTATGTTGGAACTGAAATCTCGTTTAGCTCAACGGTCTATGATAACTTCTACCCGCTACCCAGTGATGATCATTGGCGGAGCAGAAGATAAGACGAATGAGTGCGATATTTTGAGGGCATTTTTTGAGAGCGCGGGTGGGGAAGACGCGACGATTGGGATTGTGCCGTCTGCGTCGCGGGAGCCAAGTATTGTCGGCGATCGCTACTTTCAGATCTTTCAAAAGATGGGCGCTAGGCAGGTTCAGATTTTGGATATTCGTCAGCGTGACGAATGTGATGAGCCTCGCTGGTTGGACATTCTAGATGTCTGTAGCGGCGTTTTTGTCACTGGGGGCGATCAGCTGCGACTGCGCGACCTAATTGAGGGAACCCGCCTGATTGAGATTATTAAGCAAAAGGTCAAAGGCGGCAGTCTGGCCTTGGCGGGTACCAGTGCTGGCGCGGCCATTATGGGCGAAAAAATGATCGCTGGCGGCAGTAGCGGTGAGTCGCCTAACCCGGCCCTGGTAGACCTAACCAATGGTTTGGGCATCGTACCCGAGCTACTGGTTGATCAGCATTTTCACAATCGTAACCGGATGGCCCGGCTGCTGAGCGCGATCGCCGCTCACCCCGACAAGCTCGGCATTGGCATTGACGAAGATACCTGCATTGCCATGATGGGCGACGGGACATTTCACGTCTTGGGCAAAGGCACGGTTACGATTGTCGATCCCGGTAGTTTGCTGCAGACTAACTACGCTGATACCAGCGAAAGTGATCCTCTCAGCCTGCACAACTTGAGGGTTCACATCTTGAATCAGGGCGATCGCTACGACTTTAAGAACCGTGTCATTCTTTAAACATTCAGCGTCAGCATCTGGTGGCAGCGTCAGCCAGATGGCTGCCTAAAGCAGTTTTATCCAAAGCGAATCAAGGTTGTATCTAGGTTATTGGCAACAGGCTAACAGCCCTCTTTAAAACTTATGAAAATCCTCAAAACCCAAACACTCCGTGGCCCCAACTATTGGAGCATTCGCTACGCCAAGCTAATCGTTGTGCGGCTAGATCTAGAAGATCTCGCTGAGCGGCCTTCGGATACGATCCCAGGATTTTATGACGGCTTGGTCACCGCCTTGCCTAGCCTGATAGAGCACTTTTGCTCGCCTGGCTATCGGGGCGGCTTTTTGAGCCGACTGCAGGAGGGCACGATGATGGGACACATCATTGAGCATGTAGCGCTAGAGCTGCAAACCCTGGCAGGGATGGACGTGGGTTTTGGCCGCACGCGGGAAACCGCTACACCGGGCGTCTATCAGGTCATTTTCCAGTACGAAAACGAACAGGCCGGACGCTACGCGGCTCGGGCTGCCCTACGGCTATGCGAAAGCGTGATTGAAACAGGCAGCTACGCCAACAGCGAGCTTCAAAAAGACTTAGAAGACCTCAGGGAGCTGCGGGTAGGCGCTGCTTTAGGGCCGACGACTGAGGCTCTCGTGCGGGAGGCCGAAGCGCGAGACATTCCCTGGTTTGAGCTGGACGTGCGCAATCTGCTGCAGTTTGGGTATGGTCTGCACCAAAAGCGTGCCCAAGCCTCGCTGACGGCCTACAGTAATATTTTGGGCGTTGAGCTGGCCTGTGACAAAGAGAGCACAAAGCAGATTCTGGCAGGGGCCGGCATTCCGGTGCCCAAGGGCAGCGTTGTCTACTCCCTGCGCGAGCTGGAAGACTCCCTCGACTGGTTGGGAGGCTATCCAATTGTCATCAAGCCGCTAGACGGTAACCACGGTCGGGGAATCACGCTAGATATCCAGTCGTGGCGGGAGGCAGAAGCCGCCTACGACAAGGCCAGAGAAGTCGCCGACGGAGTGATCGTCGAGCACTATTACACCGGACGCGATCACCGCATTTTGGTGGTTAATCACAAAGTAGTTGCCGTGGCAGAGCGGCAACCTGCCCACGTTGTCGGTAACGGCAAAGACACGATTACGGCGCTGATTGAGCAGACCAATCGCGACCCCCGACGTGGCGAAGGCCATGACAATATCCTCACTCAAATTCAGCTAGACCGCCGAACTGACGAGCTGCTGAGCAATCAGGGCTACTCGCTGGAGAGCGTTTTAGAGGCCGGTAAAATTTGCTATCTGAGAGAGACGGCTAATCTCAGTACGGGCGGGATCGCCATTGATCGCACCGACGAAATTCATCCGGATACGGTCTGGATGGCTGAGCGGGCCTCGCGGCTGATCGATCTGGACGTGGTGGGCATTGATGCGGTCACTACCGATATCTCTCAGCCTCTACAGGCGGTAGACGGGGTGATTGTAGAAGTCAATGCGGCTCCGGGTCTACGGATGCACGTCGCACCGAGTGAAGGCGTTGCTCGCAACGTCGCTGGCCCCATTCTCGATATGCTCTTTCCGCCGGGGGTGCCGACGCGCATTCCCATCGTGGCCATTACCGGCACCAACGGCAAAACAACGACGACCCGGCTGATCGCTCATATCTTCCGTCAGATTTACGATACCGTTGGCTTTACGACGACAGACGGTATCTACCTGGGCAACCATCTTGTCGAAAAAGGCGATACGACTGGGCCTCAAAGTGCGCGGATGATCTTGCAAGATCCGACGGTGGAGATCGCTGTTTTAGAGACGGCTCGGGGCGGTCTGCTGCGCTCGGGTCTAGCCTTTCAGCATTGTGATGTGGGCGTAGTGCTCAATGTCGCAGCTGACCATTTGGGCCTGGGCGATATCAATACAATTGACGAGCTGGCTAAGCTGAAAGCGGTGGTGGCAGAAGCGGTTCATGCTAACGGCTACGCGGTGCTAAATGCGGAAGATGAGCGGGTGGCGGCGATGGCTGACCATGTAGACGCGAAGATCGCCTACTTTTCGATGAACCCTGATCATCTGCTGGTGCGATCACATGTTCAAAACGGTGGGATCGCCGCCATTTATGAAGAGGGCTATCTGTCAATTTTGCAGAATGACTGGCTGCTGCGAATTGAAAAGGCAGAGCGCATCCCAATCACCATGGACGGTAGAGCGCCCTTTATGATTGCCAATGCTCTGGCGGCCAGTCTGGTCGGCTTTGTACAGGGCGTGAAGATAGAAGATATCCGAGCGGCGCTGCGGAGCTTCAAGGCATCGGCTAAGCAAATTCCGGGACGGATGAATTTATTCAACTTGGGGCGCTGTCATGCACTGGTTGACTACGCGCACAATCCGGCTGGCTACGAGGCGGTCGGCAGCTTTGTGAAAAATTGGCCCGGCCCTTCGATGGGCGTTGTCGGTGGACCAGGAGATCGGCGCGACGAAGACTTTGTGGCGCTGGGCAAGCTGTCCGCTGAGATTTTTGACCACATTGTGATCAAAGAAGACGACGATACTCGGGGGCGTCCGCGTGGGGAGGCGGCTGAGCTGATTATGCAGGGCATTGCCCAAGCAGCAGCAGATGCGCCTACTCCGGATGCACCTACTCCGGTTGTGCATCTAGACGAGGCTAGCGCCATTGAATGGGCTTTAGACAACGCGCCCGACCAGGGACTGGTTGTCGTTTTGCCAGATAGCGTTACGCGGGCGATCGCGCTGATCAATGCCCGAGGCCCGATTCCCGACAGCCTGGACTCCTTGGAAGGTGCTTACAAGCTGAATTCTAACGGTTCATCGCCGAGTGGCCAAATCCCGATGGTGAGCGCTAATGTAGGTTCAGAGACATCAGCGCCCAATGTAGCCGCCACCCCTTCTTAAGCTGGCCTGCTGCAATGGGTAGAGCTAAGCGTCTAAGCAATTAGGAGACTCACTTTTTTAATGGTTATCAACGCCTTTCGACCTGATACTAAGCAAGCGGCTCAGTCTGACTACGAAGACAAAACTCAGGCGATCGCCCGGCAGCTTTTGGCCGATAGTCAGGGTAAGCGATCGCTCTTTTCTAAAGTGCGCGATCAGCTGCGCTGGGATGACAAACTGCTGGGCTGGACGATGGACAATCCGGGCCTCCGGGTGCAGATGTTCCGCCTGATTGACTGTTTGCCCGCGCTGACGACCAAGGCGGAAATTGCTCGTCACTTGCAAGAGTATTTGGGCGATGCTAGCGTTGAGCTACCGCAAGCGCTCAAAGGACTGCTCAACTTTGCCGACCCGGACTCGATGCCGGCTCAGGTAGCGGCCACCACGCTCTCAGGCGCGGTCGAAACGCTGGCCCGCAAATACATTGCCGGGGAAAATCTCAACCAGGCGCTGAAAAGCATTGAGCGGCTGCGTAAACAGTCGATGACATTTACCGTCGATCTGCTAGGCGAGGCGGTCGTCACCGAGACCGAGGCGCAGGCTTATTTAGACCGCTATCTAAATCTGATGGCTGAGCTGACCGCAGCGGCAAAAAAATGGTCTACGGTACCCCAAATAGACCTGGCGGGTGAAGAGCATCTGCCCAAGGTGCAGGTAACGGTCAAGCTGACAGCGTTTTACTCTCAGTTTGACCCCTTAGATGTGGAAGGATCTCAGGCGAAGGTGGGCGATCGCATTCGCACCTTACTGCGCCGGGCGAAAGAGTTGGGAGCAGCGGTTCACTTCGATATGGAGCAGTACCGCTACAAAGACGCTACCCTCGATACGCTAAAGCAGCTGTTGATGGAAGACGAGTTTCAAGATCGCACTGACATCGGCGTCACCTTGCAAGCCTACCTGCGCGACAGCTATCAAGATCTAAAAGACCTGATCGACTGGGCGAAGACGCGCGGCAATCCGGTCACGGTTCGGCTAGTCAAAGGCGCTTATTGGGATCAAGAGACCATCACCGTCCGTCAGAACTATTGGCCGACCCCGGTCTACAATCACAAGTCTTCGACCGATGTCAACTTTGAGCGGATGACGCAGCTGCTGCTGGAAAACCACGAGCACCTTTACGCCGCCATCGGCAGTCATAACGTGCGCTCTCAGGCCCATGCGCTGGCCATTGTTAAAGCCCTGCAAATTCCGCCGCGCCACGTTGAGTTTCAGGTGCTCTACGGCATGGCCGATACGCTGGCGACCGCGCTGGTCAAGCAGGGGCATCGGGTACGGGTTTACTGCCCTTACGGTGAGCTGATTCCGGGCATGTCTTACCTGATCCGGCGACTGCTAGAGAATACGGCCAATAGCTCATTTTTACGCCAGAGCTTAGAAGATCGCCCGGCAGAAGAATTGCTGGCAATTCCCGTTTGGGGTGAAGGCGACCAAGATGACGATGAGGTCGCGCCTAAAGCCATTGCCTCACCTACCGATACAGTGACGCGGATCGATCCATCGGCGGATACTGACTATGCGGTTTTGCATCACCGTCAGGCAGCGATCGCCGCCCTCAAATCTGTGCAGCAGCGGCTCGGCGAAACCTACTGGCCACTGATCGACGGCGAATCTGTGCAGACCGAAGCCCGGATTCCTTCTGTGAATCCGTGTAATCCGGCTGAAACGGTCGGCACTATCGGTCAGATTGATATAGACCAGGCAGACCAAGCCGTCGCCGCCGCTAAAACCGCCTTTGAAAGCTGGAGCCGCACCCCGGCCCGAGAGCGAGCCGCCATTATCAGCCGGGCCGCAGACCTGCTAGAGGCCCGTCGCCACGATCTCAATGCCTGGATGGTGTTAGAAGGCGGCAAACCCTTACAGCAGGCCGACGCAGAAGTTTCAGAAGCAGCCGACTTTTGTCGCTATTACGCTGCTGAGATGGAGCGGCTAGACGATCCGGTGGTCTATGATGTGGCAGGGGAGAATGATCGCTATTTCTACCGGCCCAAAGGCATCGTCCTGGTGATTTCGCCCTGGAACTTTCCGCTGGCGATCCCCACGGGCATGACTGTTGCAGCGCTGGTAACGGGCAACTGTGTGATGCTCAAACCGGCAGCGGTCACCTCTGTTATTGCGGCCAAACTAGCCGATATTTTGGTAGAAGCGGGTGTGCCTAAAGGCGTTTTTCAGTACTTACCCGGCAGGGGCTCGACGGTGGGCAACCACCTGGTCAAGCATCCTGATGTGAACATGATTGTGTTCACTGGCTCGCAAGAAGTGGGCTGTCAAATCTATGCGGACGCCGCGATTTTGCAGCCGGGGCAGAAGCATCTGAAGCGGGTAGTGGCCGAGATGGGCGGTAAGAATGGCCTGATTGTTGATGAGAGTGCTGACCTGGATCAGGCGGTGCAGGGCGTTGTCTATTCGGCCTTTGGCTACAGCGGTCAGAAGTGCTCTGCTTGCTCTCGGGTGATTGTGCTAGCGCCGGTTTATGAGGCATTTGTCAATCGTCTGGTAGAAGCCACTAAGTCGCTCAATGTCGGTGATGCCACTCATCCGGGTACGCAAGTCGGCCCGGTGATTGATGAGACCGCTCAAAAGCGAATTCGTGAATACATCGAAAAAGGCAAAGCGGAAGCGACCTTAGCCCTCGAATTGCCCTCCCCTGAGCCGGGTTACTTTGTCGGACCGGTGATTTTCACCGATGTTGATCCGCAGGCGACGATTGCTCAGGAAGAGATATTCGGGCCGGTGCTGTCGGTGATTAAGGCGGCAAATTTTGAGGAAGGGTTAGCGATCGCTAACAACACCAACTACGCGCTGACCGGCGGCCTCTATTCCCGTACGCCCTCTCACATTGAGCAAGCCTACAGAGACTTTGAAGTCGGCAACCTCTATATCAACCGCACGATTACTGGTGCGATTGTCGCTCGTCAGCCCTTTGGCGGCTACAAGCTTTCAGGCGTTGGCTCCAAAGCCGGTGGCCCCGACTATCTGCTGCAGTTTCTCGACCCGCGCACTGTGACCGAAAACGTTCAGCGTCAGGGCTTCGCCCCGATTGAAGGCATGGAATAGGGATTTTATACTGCTAGACCTTCGTCGGTCTCGCCTTCAAAGAGTGTTTTGAGCGGGCTAGCGGCTATCCCCATACTTTCGCTCAGGTAGCGAGAGAGTACGTCGTTTTGACCGTGGGTCACGTAGACCGTTTGGGCTTTAGTTTGCTCTACCGTCTTAATCAGGCCAGGCCAGTCGGCATGGTCAGAAAGCACAAAGCCGCGTTCATAGCCGCGTCGTCTGCGGGCTCCACGTACGGCCATCCAGCCAGAGGCAAAGGCGGTCTGAGGGCGTTTGAAGCGCTTCATCCAGCTAGAGCGGTGGCCGGATGGCGGCGAAATAATCAGATCGCCCTCGAACTTATAGGATTTCTCCATCTGAGAAACTGGGATGGTCGGCAGCATTTTAACGCCCACCTCGCGGTAAATCTCTGTGAGATTGTGAACTGCGCCGTGCAGGTAAACGGTTTTATCTGTGAATTTGGTCAGCTCTGCCAGGACTCTTTGAGATTTACCAAAGGAATAGCAAAAGAGCAGGGAGGGGCGAGTCGGGTCGCCTTGCCACCACTGGCAGATTTGCTCAGCGGTAACTTCGCCGCTGTCCCAGCGGTAAATCGGCAGGCCAAAGGTCGATTCGGTGATGAAGGTGTCGCACTCGACGACTTCGAAAGGATCGCAGGAGGGGTCAGCGTCGCGTTTGTAGTCGCCAGAGATGGCCCAAACTTCACCTTTGTGCTCAACCCGTACCTGAGCAGACCCTAAGACGTGGCCAGCAGAATGAAAAGAAATCCAGGTGTCACCTAGTTTGATTGGGTCGCCGTAGGCAACGCCGCTGAGGTTAATATCTTTGCCTAAGCGACGGCGTAAAATGCCTTCTGAAATGGCCGTGGCGTAGTAGTGCGCGTGGCCGCTGTAGGCGTGGTCGGCGTGAGCATGGGTGATCAGGGCAGTGTCTACCGGTTTCCAGGGATCTATGTAAAAGTTGCCAGCGGCGCAGTAGAGACCTTCAGGGCGGACGGTGATGAGGGCAGGCGGCATGGATTTGGCTACGCTCAGCTAATGTGAGCGAGAGAGCGGCGAAGGGAGAGCGGCTATGATAGGGATTGGGCTGTCATGCGTGTGATCGGGCTTTTTGGTCGGGCTTCTCTAGTACTATCGATTATTATGGCGGAGATTAATATTAATCGAATTAAGCTGTCACAGCTGCGGGCACTGGTGGCGATCGCGCAAACCGGTACCTTTAGTGATGCGGCTTCTCAGCTAGAGCTGTCGCAGTCGGCGGTGAGTCATGCGATCGCTACCCTAGAAGAAGAACTGGGCGTGAGCCTGCTCAGCCGGGGGCGACAGGGCGCGGTGCTGACACCAGTCGGCCAAGAAATTACAAATGAAGCCGCAAAAATGTTGGCTTTGCTTAAGACGATTGGGCGTAAGGCTCAAGATGCTAAAGGGCTGCAGGCCGGACTGGTGAGGGTAGTCGGCTTTCGCAGTGTGGCGACTCATGTGCTGCCAGCGGTGATCGAGCGATTTCGTCAGCAGTATCCCGGCATTAGTGTCTCTATTGGCGAAGGTAGCGATGTGCGGGGGGCAGAAGAAATTTTGCGTCGGGGTGAGGCTGACATTGGCTTTACCTATCTGCCGGTAGACGACGCTTTTGACGCTTGGGAACTGTTTCGCGATGATTATGTAGCGCTGTTGCCCATGGCCAAAGTGCCAGGCCAGGCGATCGCCGGTGAGCCGTTAACCTGGGAGCAACTCACAGCACTGCCGTTGATCTTACCGCTGCCGGATGATGGCTGTCGCTACAACGTCGATCAGTATTTGCTGCGTCATGGCCAGGTCGTCACGCCCGCTTACGAAGTGAAAGAAGACTCTACGGTAGTGAGCATGGTACGTCGGGGATTAGGCACCACCATTATTGCCAAGCTAGCGGCTGAGCCGATCCCAGAAGATGTTGTCGTTTGCCAACTGCCTGCCCCTTTACAAAGGGTAATTGGGGTGATCACGCTGGCTAATGCGCTGCAAACGCCGCCAGTGTTCGCCTTCTTAGATACGCTGAAGGCGACCTGGCAGCAGAAAACCAGCATTTTATAGCCGACGGCCACCCGACCCAATGCTCGAAGCGCTCTAATCTAATGACTTACGAATGCCTTCAACAATCTTGTTTTCTTCAACAATTTCATCCAGATTCAGCTTCTCAGTTAGCACCTCGCTCCCTGAATCCGCTTTTTTTTCGTCGTTAGCAGCTCTGGATGCCTTGCTTTGAAATTCGCGGCGCTGCGCTCGCATCCTCTCCAAGCTTTCTGGCGAAGGGGGCTGAAGCGGATCTCCTGAAGCGCTGGAAGGCTCAGCAACAGGGGCAGCATACACAGCCGTTTGAAACAGCCCTAAGAACATAACTGCGCCGACTATCAACAAAGCTAACCGCTTAGCGACCATCCGAAACGGACCTATCCGAAATGAACACACACGAAATTTCATTTGCTTACCTCTCAAACAACAGAAAAAAAGACTGCACGTAGAGCTTTTCACCAGCGAGTTGCACTCGAAAAAAGTATCTAGCGGGCTGGCCTTCTAAATCTCTACAGCTTCAGTAGCATAAGCAAAGGGGCAGCATTTCCATGTCTTCCGCAAGATAGAGGCATGGACTGCCCAAGTGACAAGCACTCAAGTTTTGCAGCCTACGCAGGTAAAAGCCGTACAAGGCTCTTATATCCATTCAGGCCATAAGAGTCTCGTACGGCAGCAAGTAGTTATTTACTGATACAGACTTACTGGTATAGACTGCTGACGCCTAAACGTGACGCCAACTGCCGCTGCAAAGCCTCAGGAACCAAGACGCGATTTACCTGATGAATCACGCCATTGCTGGCTTGGATGTCAGCCTGGGTGACACTGGCATTATTGACTACGACGCCGCTGTCATAGACGCCGATTGCCAACGTTAACATAATTAAGTTTAGTGAATTAAGTTTAGTAAACGCGCACGCTGTTTTCCTCTTTCTTTGGGAGAGTTTGATTTGCTGAGCCGATATAGAAGACATGTAGGGTTCCGATTATTTAAAACCCTATTTTTCCCAGTTGTAGATGGATCTTGTTTACTTATTTGTACATGCCTTGCTCAGGCGCTTGGTACTGGATTTGGATGCGATCGCTAAACCGACTCTCCTTTTCGCGAAAAGTCTCTTTTCCAATAACTGCCAGCCCACTTTCTTCAAACTGGCTGAGTTCCTGTTCAGTCAGCGGCCAGGGCGGGCCTTCCGGAATAGCTTTGTCGGCGCGAACATAGGTGATAATTAAGACGGTGCCGCCGGGCTTGGGCAGTGAGGCAATTTGAGCGATCGCCTCAGCCCGCACCGCCACCGGCAGCGCTTGAATCGTGCGAAAGTCAAACACCAGATCAAAGCCGCCTAGCCAGACGGCGGGTAATTTAAACAGATCGGCGGTGACGTAGTTAACCGTAGAGCCAGGAAAGCGTTTTTTGGCCCAGGCGATCGCACTTTCTGAAACGTCAAACGCAGTGACTGCAAACCCTGCCGATGAGAGCGCCTCGGCATCGTCGCCCAGACCACAGCCGACAACTACAGCCGTTTGCTCTTTGCCATCAATTTCATTTTTCGACAGCCACTGGGTCAGATAAGGTACTGCCCCCGGCAGCGCCCAGGGTATCTGAGAGACATCTTCATCCGCCTGAGCATAAAGCGGCTCAAACCAGTCATAAGCATCTGTAGTCATTCTCAACACCTCTAAACTTTTCCCGTCTACCTCAGTTTAGCCAGGCCAGAAACTGAGCAAAAGAAAAAATGTAGCCTGAATAGTTGCGCAATTTATTTTCTCTGGGTATGATTGCGGAATTGGTTTACAAGTTTTCAGATAACATAGCCACTCTAACAGCGTTAGAGCTAAGCGATGGTTCAGTCACTCTCTCTTAAGTCGTAAGTCTATACAGGTGAAAAGTCCCGCAGAGTCAGGGACTCAATGCAATAGACGAGCTAGGCCAAGGGCCTGAAGCGCAGCTCATTCCAAGGCGCAAGACACCTGCTCAAGCCTCGTCCGCTAGGGAGCAGGCGCATTTCAAGCAATATCTGGGAGGTCTTCCATCATGTTCATCACTTATCTGCTCACCAAAATCAAGTATTAAGCTCATCCGCCGCCTGCGGCTGCTTTCAGCAGTGAAAAAGGCCCTCAAGAGCTTATGTCAGTAGCTTTTCTTTGCGAGCCGAAGAAGGTTGCAAACCAGCTAGACCTGCAAACTGAAGAGTTTTGCAAGCTAGAGGTGTTTGACATTTTTTCATCTCATCCGGTGTAGCATCCGGCAGGTTTAGGTTGCCGTACTGGTTTTTTCTACATTGACGCAGCTAGCAAAGCAACAGCGCCTTTTTTTATCGCCAGATAGCAGGCTTTCGTTAAATAGCGGGGGTTTACTCGGCCTAGACCCGCTCAGCAATAGCTGAAAATGTCTCCTGCCTTAGTCCTTAGTTCTACTGCCCAGCTTTCTCTTAAGGCAAAAGCTTTGCCTATGGAAGGCATTGGATTGCTTTCTGCCGGTCTCACCCAATCTTCCTTGAGCAACTTCTTTTTTTAGAGTCATGAACAAGTTTCTCAGCATCTTGAGCTACTACCAGCGCTATTGGAAAATTACTCTCTTTAGCGCTGCAATGATGAGCTTTTTTGAGGTGATCGATCTCTTCGTTCCCTATGCCACCGGACAAATCCTCAATCTGATCTCACAGCAAACTGTCGATGCCAGACTTCAGCAGGTGATTGATCAGATTGCCAAAACTTTGGGTCAGCCGGTTACGCAGCAGTTTTCTCTGCTAGTGCTAGTCGGGCTAATTGCGCTGGTTACCGTAGGCCGCGCCCCTATTCAACCCTGGCTAGGCGGCTGGTTTGGCTGGGATACGGCCTTTCGGGCTCGCCGCGACCACGCTGAAATGGCATTGAGAAAAATCCTCACCCTGCCACTAGAGTTTTACGATGAAAACAACCCGGGTCGCATCGCCGCCCGAGTTGACAAAGGGCTATCTAACTATACCTGGACTTATCCCAGCATCACTGAACAGTTCATTCCGAAGATAGTCAGAGTCATCGGCATCTTGGTTGTGATTGGTCTGATTGACTGGCGAATTGCGGGGGTTGTTTTTGTTTCAGTAGCGGGCATTTTGCTGCACAGTCTGCAGGGGCTAAAAGATCTCTCTGTGCGAGAAGAAAGGCTCGATCAGTATATTGAGAATACCGACAGCCGCAATTCAGAGATTATCACCAACATCAAAACCGTTAAGGCCTTTGGCAACGAACTCACTGAGCTGCACCGCCAGACGCAGCGGCTAGACCGTGAATTTAAAGTGCTTGACTATCGTATTCATAAGGGATACACCATTCTCAGTACCTATCAGCGTACGATTGTGCAGAGCTGCATGTTTGTGGTGCTGGCCTGTAGTCTGTGGCTGACGGTCAGCGGCAAAATCTCTATCGGGCACTTTATCACTGTGCTGACGGTAGCGAGTATGGCCTATGCCGAAGTGGACCCCATTTGCGAAATTGCTGAAATGTTTGCTCGCCGCTATGCGCCGATGGCTCGCTTTCAGGAGCTTACCGCACTGCCACCCGGCAGCGATGCAGCCGCGCTCTTGCCCAACGGCCCGGCGTACCAGTTCACGGGTAAAGTTCACTTCCACCAGCTAACCTTTGGCTATAGCTCTGACAAGCCGGTGTTAGACAACATTGAGCTGCTGATTGAGCCGTATAAAACGGTGGCGCTAGTGGGTCGATCCGGGTCGGGTAAGTCTACGTTAGTGAAACTCTTGTTTCGCTATTTTGAACCCGATAGCGGTGCGGTGCTCATTGACGGGCAGGATATCCGTCGGTTAGATGTGACGGGCTATCGCAAGCGTTTAGCGATTGTGCATCAGGAGGTCGATATTTTTAACGGCACGCTGATAGACAATTTACGCTACGGCAATCTCACCGCTAGCTTTGAAGAGATCAAAAGAGCCTGTGAAATTGCTCAGGCTGACGACTTCATTCAACAGTTGCCGAAGGGATATGCCACTACTGTCGGCGAGCGCGGTGTGCGGCTATCGGGCGGGCAGCGGCAGCGAATTGGCATTGCCAGGGCGCTGATTGTCAATCCGGATGTGCTGGTTTTTGACGAGGCGACTTCTAGCTTGGACTACGAGTCGGAGCGGGCAATTCAGGTGGCGATGCGATCGCTCTTTGGCACCCGCACGCTAATCATCATTGCTCACCGCCTGAGCACCGTCCGCGACGCTGACAAAATTGTGGTGCTAGACCAGGGCAGTATCAGTCAGGTTGGCAGTCACGAAGAGCTGCTAGAAGCAGGCGGACTCTATCAAAGGCTGCACGCCCTGCAAGAGAGTGGTGAACTGATCGAATAGAGAAAGGAGAAAGGAGAAAGGAGAAAGGAAACCCATAGCAAAGTGCCGGAAGCTATAAACGAAGAAAAAACGGTTGCCTTAGGTAAGGGTGGTGCTGGTTCCAGCTAATGGGCTGGCTTAGCGACGGCCTTTAATGTAGGGAATGCCCAGTACGGTAGGCGTGCGATCGCGCAGGCGACTTCCCACCAACACCAGCAGCGTCAGCGCGTAGGGCAGCATCAGCAAAAATTCATAGGGCAGCGTTTCTGACCCCAGCGCCTGAATGCGAAACTGCAGCGCATCGGCAATGCCAAACAACAGCGCCCCTGCCAGGGCGACAGACGGCTGCCAGCGAGAAAAATAAACCAGCGCCACCGCAATCCAACCGCGACCCGCCGTGACTCCCTCAATGAACAAATTCAGCTGCCCAACCGTCAGCACCGCGCCGCCTAGTCCCGCTAAAGCCGACCCTGCCAGCACACAGGCGTAGCGAATGCGCAAAACGCTCAGACCAGAAGTCTCCACCGCTTCAGGGTGTTCTCCAGACGCACGAATTTGCAGCCCCCAGCTCGTGCGATAAAGCAGCCAGCCAATCAGCGGCACTAAAGCTACGCTGAGATAGACCGCCAGGCTGTGGTCAAACAAGATTTTGCCCACAACCGGCACACTGGAGAGGATTGGGATCGGCCAGGGACTGAGGCCGCTAATGCGAACCTTTGCCAGGGCAGGCGCAGCCCGATAGCAATAGGTTGTCAGGCTCTGACCTAGCAGCACCAGAGTGATACCCGCCACCACCTGATCGGCCCGGCAAGTGATCGATAGCCAGGCCATGACCAGGCCCATAGCGGCCCCAGCCAGCAGCCCTGCGCCGAGCCCAATCCAGGCGGCTAGCTCCGCTGAGCCGGTCGCCTGCTCTAATGAATACGTCGTGGCAAAGCCAGCCAGCGCCCCGACCAACATCACCCCTTCTAACCCCAGATTCATCACGCCCGAGAGCTGAGTGATAATCTCGCCCAAAACTGCCAGCAGCACCGGCACGGCTAGGCGAATACCGGCGGTGAGAATGGCGGTCAAAAAAGTAAAGGTGAAAACCTGTTCCCAGAGCATAGCGGTTTGGTAAATATTGTTAGATCGAGTTTGTTGCTTATTCGGAAGATTCTTTTTGAGCGATCGCACTTCCCGCCAGCACCCCCAACACCAGCAGCGCCTGGAGTACGCCCGCCACCGCGACCGGCACTTGCAGCGAAATGTTCAACGCCTGCGCTCCCATCATCAGCGCCGCAAATAAAACCGCAGCGACCAAAACACCTACCGGGTGCATCTGGCCCAGCAGCGCCACCAAAATGCCGGTAAAGCCGTAGCCGTCAGAGACGCTTTGCTTAAGGCGGGTGTAGGTATAGCTCACCTCAATCACGCCCGCCAAACCGGACAGTGCGCCGCTGATCAGCAGCGCGGTAAGAATGCGCTGACTGGTGTCAATGCCAACCGCGCGGGCCACGCTGAGATTGGCCCCCACCGCTCGTAGCTGAAAGCCCAGAGGCGTGCGCCAGAGCAAAATGTAGATGACGCCCACCAACAGCAGGGCAATCAATACGCCAATATGGAGCCGACTGCCGAACAACCGGGGCATCTGAGCAGCGGCGACAAAGCGGGCTGACTCGGGTAAAAATCCGCCGTCATCGCGCAGCGGCACCCGCGCGGCGTACTGCACCAGCAAAATGCCGATGTAGTTAAGCATCAGGGTGCAAATAATCAGGTTCACCCCTCGCTTGAGGTGAAGCAGTCCGGCCAGTGCGCTCCAGAGTAAGCCGCCCAGCGTTCCGGCAATCAGCATTAAGGGAATGAGGACGATGCTCGGCAAATTGGGGAAGGTGAGAGCGATCGCGCCGCCAAACAGCGCTCCCAAATGGTACTGACCCTCTGCGCCAATATTCCAAACCCTGGCCTGAAACGCCACAGCCAGCCCCAGCGCAATAATCAGAATTGGCGCTGCTTTGAGGATTACCTCAGTAAGTTGACGCGGCCCGCCAAACGCTCCGGTCACCAGCTTGCCATAGGCCTCAATTGGGTTCACACCAGCTAGGGCAATAAGTAAACCGCTGACTATGAGTGCCAACAGGACGCCAATTAGCGGCGCTAACACTTTAAGAGACTTTTTTGACGGGGAGGGGGCGGCTTGAACAGTCACGCAATCGTCTCCTGCTTGGTCGGGTTCAATGGCTGTCCGGCCATCATCAGACCCAGCGTTTGAATATCCGCCGTGGCCGCGTCCATCTGCCCGACAATTTGGCCTTCATAGAGAACGGCAATGCGATCGCTCAGTCGCAGCAGTTCGTCTAGCTCCGTTGAAATCAGCAAAATTGCTGCGCCCTGATCTCGCTGCGCCATCAGCTGAGCATGAACGTATGCCATCGCCCCAATATCGAGCCCTCGGGTGGGCTGCGCCGCCAAAATCACGTCGGGCTTGCGGGCCAGTTCGCGGGCGACCACAACTTTTTGCGCATTGCCGCCCGATAGACTGCCGCAGGCGGTTGCAAGCGTCGGCGTACGAATGAGATAGCGGTCTACCAGGTCCTTTGCGTAGCGGGCGATCGCCTTTGGCCGCAGCCACCCCCAGCGAGTGAAGGGAGGCCGACCAATCTCTCGCAGCAACAGGTTTTCGGCTACGGTAAATGAGCGAATCAGCCCCATACTGTAACGCTCTGCAGGGATATGGGCCAGCGTGCCCTCACAGTGAATCTGCCCCTCGCTCAGTTTCCGCAACCCCATCACGGTTTCTTCTAGCTCGCGCTGACCATTACCATCGACCCCAGCAATGCCTAAAATTTCGCCGGGGCAAACCGTTAAGCACACCTGCCGAAGCGCGGGCCGACTGTGAATACCCGGTACTGTCACCTGCTGAAGCTGTAGCCGGGGTGAAGCGCTGCCGGGCGTCGGCGCTCTATCCGGGCGCTGCAAGTCTACGGTGCGACCGACCATCTGCTCGGCAAGCTGTTGGGCCGTGCAATTAGCGATCGCACTCGTTCCTACCGACTGACCATCTCGTAAAACGGTAACGCGATCGCATAGCGCCAGCACCTCATTCAGCTTGTGACTGATAAAAATAATCGCCGTGCCCTGAGCAGCGAGCTGCTTCAAAATTACCATCAGACCCTGAGCCTCTTGGGGCGTCAGCACCGCCGTCGGTTCATCTAAAATCAGCACTTTCGCCTGCCGGTAAAGCGCTTTGAGAATTTCCACCCGCTGCTGCTGCCCCACCGAAAGCTGCCACACGGGCACCGCCGGATCTAATTCTAAGTGATACCGTTCAGCCAGCGCGAGCAGACGCTGATGAAGCTTCTTTGGGTTTTCTCGCCGCAGTCCGTGGGTCTGCCCGAGAACGATATTCTCGGCCACGGTAAAGCGCTCCACCAGCATGAAATGCTGATGCACCATATTGATACCAGCGGCGATCGCATCGGCAGGCCGCCCAAATCGCACCGGCTGACCTCGCAGATAAATCTCCCCCGCATCGGGCTCATACAGCCCGCAGAGAATATTCATCAGCGTGGTTTTGCCCGCCCCATTTTCGCCGAGCAGCGCGTGAATTTCTCCCATCTGCACCGCAAAATCGACCTGCTGATTGGCAATGACGCCCGGAAACCGCTTGAGGATCTGTCGCATGTCGATGGCCAAAGCGGGAGGAACAGCAGAAGTTGATAGTAAGGGTTGCATAGCCCGACAGTCCAAGCCTACTCAGGCACAAAGGGCACTTCGAGCTTACCGCTGGCAATGTCCGCTTCGGTTTCCTTTACCTGAGACAGCGTTTCGCCACCGACTTGCGATTTAAACTCAGGATTGACTTCCACCGTAATCACATCGTCCGGCACGCCGAGCTGGTAGTACTTGTCAGCAAAGGTATCGCCTGCTGTATCGCCCAGCATTTCTTGAAACAGCGGCTCCATATTCCAGATCAAATTAGCCGCGACCACTTCTGGCCCGAGTGATGACATATCGCCCACATAGCTAGTCGCGTAGCCATTAACATCTTTAGCCGCTTCAATCTCGCCGAGCGTCGGCCCCTGACCGCAGCCAATCCAGTAATCAACGCCGGTCTCAGCCTGCGAGAGGGCAGCTTCTTTGGCTTTGGCCACGTCGTACCAGTCGCCGACCGCCGTCGTGACCAGCGTCACATCAGGCCGGACCGACTTAGCCCCTGCCAGCATCGCCTCACCCATGGCATGGCAGGCCGGAATATCAAAGCCATAGAGCGCCCCGAGCTGACCGGTTTTACTCAGCTCAGCGGCCACCAGCCCCACCAGATAAGCGCCCTGATAAAAAGGCTGATCGTAATCGGCTACGTTTTCGGCAGTGCCGTCAATGCCGCCGGCCCAGGCAAAATTCACATCGGGGAACTCCTGCGCGACTTCGAAGACTGCATCCTGGTAGCTAAAGGAGTGCGCCACAATCAGATCGTACCCTTCTGAGGCATACTGCCGCAGCACCCCAGCCGCGTTGGCCGGATCGACTGCTTCCGAAACCGCGACCTCTACCCCCTCTGCCTTCAGCTCCTCACCTGCGTCAAAGGCGGCTTGATCCCACGATTGGTCGTTGGATGAACCGCTGAGTACCAGTGCCATCTTCACCGGTTCGGCAGATGTCTCTGCGGTGGCTTCAGTGGTTTCTGAATCTGCTTCTGTCGTGGTTGGGTCAGAGGCGCAGGCGGTCAGGGCTAGTAGGGGGAGAGCGATCGCCAGACCCAATGTTGATCGCAGTTGTTGAGATGAAAAGCGTTGTGTCATTTGAAAATACATAGATTTGGGGCTAGCGGAACACAGGAGCAAAGCAGATGGGCTGGAGTCAGGCCAGTTAAAACTAACCAGTTAAAACTAACCAGTTGAAGCTAATACGTCGCCTGAAGACGGCTGAGTAAGTAGTCTCCGGAGGTCACAGGAGGATACTTAGGCGGGTTATCTTCACTCTGACAGGTCGGCAGGCAGACAATTTCAGCGTCGGCATCGGGCTGACAAAAGAAGGCGATGGAATAGCGATCTTGCTGATTAGATTGGGGCAGCGCCACTCGGTGCTTAGTCGAGCGAAAGACATCGTTGCTCCAGCGCTGGGTAAGATCGCCCGTATTGATTAACACCGCGCCAGGAACAGCCGGGGCCGCTATCCATTCACCTTCGGTACTGAGCACTTCTAATCCACCTACCTCGTCTTGAAACAGCAGCGTTAGCGTGCCGTAGTCGGAGTGAGCCCCAGCGCGAATTTGCCCCGGCTTAGGCGCGGCAGAGAGCGGTGGATAGTGCAGCAGCCGCAGGGTGTAGCCGTGGGTTTGATGGCGAGCTGTCAGATAGTCGGCAGGCATAGAAAGGGCGATCGCAAACGCCCGAAATACTCGTTCCGCCCCCACCGCACACTGCCCAAAAAACTCGTTAATCGTTTGCTGAACCTGCGGGTGACCAGCAGGCCAGCGATTGACGACTAGCGCGGCATTTTCGGCAGCGGCTGGAGAGCCTTCTTTGCCGACATTAAAAGCCTCTTTGAGATCTCCGGGCTGACTCTCATCAAGCCGTTCTCGCTCCACGCCCACGTAGCCACGGTTGCTAAATTCGCCAGCCCAGGCAACCTGCTGCTTTTCGGCCAGCGGCAGGTCAAAAAAGGCGCGTGACTGCTCAAAGGCTTGGGCAATCGCCTGCGGATCAATACCGTGATTTTTCAAATACAAAAAACCGACATCATGACAGGCCCGAAAGATATCGCGAGCCACCCGCTGCTGGCCTACTGCATCATCTGAGAGAAACGGCGCAAAATCGATCAGCGGAATATCGACTCGCGTATTGACGGCCATAGGCAAACCTCACAGTTGAGACCAGCGGCACTGCTGCCCTAGTCTCTCTTGATTTACGCCTATGATGATATCTGAATTCCGTATCAGTCGTAACGGTTAGAGCCGTAGCGGCTCAGCCACTAATAGCGAATTTGCAGCGTGACTTGAGCACTGATCGTCTGCTCTTGGCCGACGACAGGTGTCTTTGCCTGATCTGCGCTGAGGAGCCGGTTAGCGGCTTCAGGGACTGCCTGGGGGGGCGGCGCGCTGACTGAGCCGACTGAGACGTTGACGACTTCCTGGCGGGAAAGCCCCAGCGCTGCCAGTACGGTGTCTGCCTGCTGCTGAGCGTCTTGAACGGCTAGCTCTAAAGCCTGTTGACGGGCGGCTGCGATCGCAGCGTCATCTGCCACAAAGCTCACGCCGTCTATCTGCGTCGCGCCTACTTTAACGGCCTCATCAATCACAGCGCCAGCGCTCTCGGTCGGCAATCTGAAGCTAATCGTATTGGTCGCCCGGTAGCCTCGCAGCACCTGCCGGTCATCCACATAGTCATAGCGCGGATAGAGCGAAATGCCGGTGGTTTCTAATTTTTCGACATTTTGCGATTGCACCCATTCCACCACCGCCGTAGACTGTTGAGCTGCTTGCTGCTGGGCTGCTTCAGCGGTTTCTGCTTCTACTACCACACCCAAATTGACCTGAGTGAGCGTCGTCGGAATCGAATTGATCCCTTGCCCGGTGACGCTGAGCACCCTTTCGGGCTGTTGATAGAGCGGTTGAGACATGGCAGCTGGCGAAAACAAAACGCCGCCCGCAATGGGCGTTAGGGTCAAGGTGGCGATGGTGAGCGATCGCACCCACCGGCGGCTAAGACAAATCTTTGACATCACAACTCCTCAAGCAGTAAATGAATAGAACATTCACAGACTACACAGCTATAGAGGAGAAAAAAGGAGGGTTTCAGTTTTAGTAACAAAGCGCACCTGACACCTATAGTCAAGACCTATAGTCGTCTTGCCGCTCTTGCAGCCCGAGCCGTGCGAATGCGCCGGGCCACGATCAGCCCGCCGTAGTACCCTAAAATGCTGGCGATAATACCGACCACAAACGAGCCTACCATCAGTGCTGCTGTGACCGACATGCCCAGATTCATCCACTCACGCGGATCAGCGGGTGAAGTCGGGAGCACATCGACCGTCGGCAGGCGCAGTAGCCAGCAGCCAATGTGAAAGTTGAGTGCAAACAGCGGTAAGTAGGTGAAAGGATTGCTGATCCAGGTGCCTGCAGCGGCCATCATTTTGTTGCCTCGAACCAGCACTGCTATGGCAATGCCAATCAGGGTCTGAAAGCCTAATAGTGGGAAAGCGCCCGCAAACATGCCAGCAGCCACACCCCGGGCGATCGCCTCAGGACTGCCCTCCATCCGCAAAAACCGAATGTAAAGGTAGCGCAGCAGCCGTTTCCAATACAGCGCGTTTAACCGTTTGAGAAAGAAGTTTTGAGGGAGTAATGGCCGCCGGTTTTTCTTCGCTGGTCTTTTTTTAACTCCGCTGTTTGCGCCCGTTTGAGTGGTAGGCCGATCCATCAGTGAGTAAGATCTAGACGGCAATTTTCCTGAGCGATACTGGCCCGAGTAAGCGTCTTCTCTGTAAGCGTCTTTTCTCCGGTCGCCTACCGCGTTAGGTTTTGAGAACGAGTCTGGCATGGCACTTTAGCGACTGGGGCTGAGTCTTTGTAAGCGGCGCTCTTCAATAGGGCCTTTTAACGAGGCCTCTATCTATACAAGTGTTGCATTTTGCCCACGCTTTTGACAGGAGACCAGAAGGATATCTGTCTATCAGCCTATGAGCCAATGCTACAGCAAGGTTCTAGCTCCAGCGTCGCTGAGCCGCTAGTTTATGCTGAATATTACAAACCGGCAGGGTTCATTTTACAGTGTGAAGGCTTTACGCTTGATCAGGGGCTTTGGCCCATCGAGTGACCCGTATCGCTAGCAGGGATCTAACCCGGTTTGACCCAGAAAATATCCCAGAAAATATCCCAGAAAATATCCCAGAGGGAGACAATCGTGGCGATCGCCACCGCTATTGTGCCGCAGCAGGGCAGCGTGGGCATCGTGCGGCTTTCGGGCGCGACGGCGATCGCCCTTGCTCAGCAGCTTTTTTATGCGCCGGGCCAGCAGACCTGGGAGAGCCACCGAATTCTCTACGGCCAAGTGCAGCGGCCCTCTGGTGAACCCGTTGACGAAGCACTGCTTTTACTGATGTATTCGCCGCGCTCTTATACCCGCGAAGATGTGGTGGAGTTTCACTGTCATGGCGGCATTATGGCGGTGCAGCAGGTATTGCAGCTGTGTTTGCAGCAGGGAGCAAGGCTGGCCCAGCCGGGAGAATTTACCCTGCGAGCGTTTTTGAACGGTCGGCTAGATCTCACGCAGGCAGAAGGCGTCGCTGACTTGGTCGGGGCTCAGTCGCCTCAGGCGGCTCAAACTGCGCTGATGGGCATTCGCGGCAAGCTGGCCAAGGCGATTCGTCAGTTGCGCAGCCAATGTTTAGACGTATTAGCCGAAGTCGAAGCGCGGGTCGATTTTGCCGATGATCTGCCACCTTTGAATGAGATAGAAGTGCGATCGCAACTGCAGTCTATTCATCATCAAATCACTCACCTGCTCGCGACCGCCAGCCAGGGTGAGCTGCTGCGCACCGGCCTCAAAGTTGCCATCGTGGGCCAGCCCAACGTGGGCAAATCTAGCTTACTGAATGCCTGGAGTCGGAGCGATCGCGCCATTGTCACCAATCTGCCGGGCACCACTCGCGACGTTGTTGAATCTCAGCTAATCGTCGGCGGCATACCGGTACAGGTACTCGATACTGCTGGCATCCGCGAATCGGTCGATGAAGTTGAAAAGATTGGCATTGCCAGATCGCAAGCGGCGGCGCAGGCGGCTGATCTGGTACTGCTAACCGTTGATGCTATTCTCGGCTGGGGCGACGCCGAACAAACACTGTATGAACAGATTAAAAACAAGCCTCATATTTTCGTTATAAACAAGATAGATCTGCTGGATGAAAAAGAGAATGCGCGTGCTAAATCTGTTAATCCTTTGTCAGACACTCACCTGCCTAACGCTGCGACAGTCTATACAGCCGCCGCCCAAAATCAGGGTATTGAAGACTTAGAAAAAGCTATTCTGAGCGCCGTTCGTAGTGGCAACCTGGCTGCTGCCGATACCGATATTGCCATCAATCAGCGGCAGGCGGCGGCGCTGGTGCGGGCTGAGACGGCGATCGCTCAAGTTCAGTCAACAATACAAGACGAACTACCGCTAGACTTTTGGACGATTGACCTGCGAACGGCCATCCAAGCGCTGGGCGAAGTCACTGGCGAAGAGATTACTGAATCCATGCTCGACGAAATCTTTAGCCGTTTTTGCATCGGCAAATAAACACCAGTCATCTCAAGAGCAACTATCAGCGAGATGTCGTCAAATCTGCGCACTCAATCTTTTTCATATGGATTTCTCCCCAGGTGCGAAGACTAAAAATAACGGGTTCGAGCGATCGCCCATACGCCGTCAGCGAATACTCCATCTTGGGCGGCACCTGCTTATAAACCTCGCAATGTAAGTGCTTGTATTTCTGCCCTCTAGCATTCCATACTCTACCCAAATCATCTATCAGAAGCAAAAGAGGACACCACAATGAAAGCGATGCTCATTAAGGAATTTGGAGATAGTACTGTTTTTACTCAGGCTGATGTGCCCAAACCGGAGCTAGAGAAAGGGCATGTACTTATCCACGTAGAAGCCTCAAGCGTGAATCCGGTAGATTACAAAATCAGACGCTACGGGCTACCGTTTGCCCCTGACCTACCGGCGGTGCTGCATGGGGATGTGGCCGGAGTGATTGAGGCAGTAGGTGAAGGCGTTGAGAGTTTCCAACCTGGCGATGCGGTGTATGGCTGCGCAGGCGGTGTGAAAGGTCAGGGCGGGGCACTCGCAGACTATATGCTGGCAGATGCTCGGCTAATTGCGAAAAAGCCCGAAAGCCTTGACTTTGCCGCAGCCGCAGCCCTGCCTCTAGTCGTGATTACGGCCTGGGAGGGACTGATCGAGAAGGCAGATATTCAGCCAGGGCAGCGCGTTCTTGTCCATGGTGGCACCGGAGGGGTAGGCCATATTGCACTTCAGCTTGCCAAATGGCGCGGCGCACAGGTGACAGCAACCGCATCAACACCTGAAAAGCTGCAGATTGCCAAAGATTTTGGTGCGGATGAAGGCGTAAACTACCGCGAGGAAGGCGTCACCGATTACGTAGAGCGACTCACAGATGGAAAAGGCTTCGACGTTGTTTTTGACAGCACCGGGGGAGCGAATCTGCCGAGTTCATTTGAAGCGGCAAAGCCCAACGGTACTGTCGTAACCCCCTCCTCTAGTCATACCTACGATCTCTCGATCATGCATGCTAAAGGTCTCTCGCTGCACGTTGTCTTTATGCTGTTGCCCATGCTAAAAGATGTGGGCAGAGAGCGTCACGGGGCTATTTTGCGCGAAGTCGCTAACTTGGTAGATGCAGGGCACCTCAGGCCGCTCATGGATACAGAGAATTTCAGGTTCTCTCAAGTAGCCCAAGCACATAATCGGCTAGAACAGAAAAAAGCCGTTGGCAAAATTGTGCTCTTGCGCGACTGAAGGCAATAAGCGCTCCGTGCGGCTACTCGCTCGTCAATCACGAGCAATCCAACATGATTTATATGCCGCTACTGGCAATACTGCTTTTCTTGGGGCCGGTGCTTTCGGCGGTCGCAATCCGGCGATCGCTCTCGGTTCGTCAGCAGTTTGCTCTAGTGAGTGTCTGCATTTTCTACGGCATGTTCCCACTGATTATTGCTTGGGCTCGGCATGAGCTTAGGAGATCGCCTCGAATGCTCGGTGAGCAGCATTACCTACCAGTGTGCTACGGCTCCCCAGCTATCTGAAATCATTTCATTAATGGTATTCGCCCACTGGTTGTGCCGCCATTGCGCAGAGATGGAGTCTGCCCGTCTTAGCCGTCCGCACAGTAGCGGTCGTCTTGCTCATCGTCACATCTATCCTGGCTTTGGGACTGTATTTTTGGTGCTGGATAGCTTTTCCCCTAGAGCCGCCGACTGAATCTGTATAGGGCATTCTAAGCTGAAACAACGCTCAAGGATTGCAGTAAAGACAGCGACCCGGATCGGCAGCCTGTAGTGAGTCTGGAAACAATTTGTCTCGCTGAAACTGACAGTGCTGACAGCGATAAAGAACAGATAGCGTTAATAAGGTGGGTGCTTTGCACAGGCTGCAAGGCAATCCGGGGCGACGCTGCACAATGCTAAACCCTGGGTAGTTGCAGTTGGGACACCGCTGTTGCAGTGTCTTAATCAGATTTTGGGTGGCCTGGGCGATCACCGCCATCCGGGTAGGATTGTAAAGGGCGCGCATATCGGTTTCGATATGGGCTTTTCGCTCGGGCGATCGCTCTAAAACAGCGGTCACAGCCTGGGACAAGTCGGCCTCTGTCGTGATTCCTTTCGCAAAAGCGTTTTTAGGATTTTCACCAGCAGCGTGCATCACCACAACGCCATGCTCAGGAAAGCCAACCGACCTGGCAAAGGCAAGTGCGGATTGAGGGCTGTCAACTACGCGGCTTTGATAGTTTGTATCAGTCGATAAAGCCTCGCCGACGACTTCTATCTGATGCTCGTAGTCACACAGCAGCACCAGTTCGCGGTTGCACGCAACAAAAGGAATTTGAGGGTGGGGGCCAAAGCTGCCTTCGCTAGCAATAGCCAGGGTTTCCCCAGTCAGCTCTAAGGCGGCCTCTGCCTTTAACCGGGCTGTCGTCAGCTGGTCGGCGGGGCGATCGGTCTCTCGGGTAAACGTACCGAAGCTATCGGTATTGAAGTTTGTGGGAACGACTGTTTTGATCCCCAGCGCCGATTCTATGAGGGGGGTGATCACGTCCTCTTTGCGGTGCATGGTCGCAATCACCGCGACCCGATTAGCGAAGAATGAAGACAGCGCTGACATTGAAGTTTGAACTGTACAGGCCGACGCAATTATAGCGACATTCCTTGGATACAAACTGCCCGATGTCCGGCGTTAGATAGCGGTGTCTCGCAGCTTTTGCTCAAAAGGACGCTAGGTAGGCTTGACGCAATAGCTCAATAACCGCTGGTAGAAGGCAAGCTTGTTTTAGCTTGCAACAAAACAAGCCGACTCAGCAGGCAGGGCCTGAGCCGTTGCCTGAGCCGCTCTTTGTCTAATGACATCAGGCAACAAGGGAACAGTGTCATCGTGTTTGAGCCTGGAGGTCAAATATTGCCAGAACGAAAAGCCCAGCTTGCGACAGGTTTTTTTGAGGCCGACAAAGGTGTCACGCGCCTGCCTGCCCAAGTCATGGCGAGTGGTGCCACTAATCTTACGACGAGTGACCATCTCGCGAATATCAGATTCAGCGGCATTGGTATGCAAAGGCAGCGCTGGCATCTCCAGGACGCGCAGGAGTTCTGCCTTGTGGTTGGTAAACTGCTTGAGCACCGCGTTTAAGGGCGCATTGTCCTCGAAGGTCTGTGCAAAGATGGCATCAAAGCCTCGGTTGAATGCAGGTATATCGTCAGCAGAGGGGTCTTGGCGATAAAACTTCAAGGCTTGGTAGTAGGCCCACAGCTGATAGCGCAGGGCTTCAATTTCGTTGAGCTGCGCAGGGGTTTCGCCGCTCAATTTGCGCAGGGTACGTTCCATATGTATCCAGCACAGGGCATGGACGAACAAGACAAACTGCGGCGCACCATCACTGAGGATAATCAACTCAGGTGACACCCCATGGCTAATCACACTGCCGAGCAAAGCCGCTTCGGTGACCAACCTAACCGCGAGCGGGGTGACGATATCAAGGCGCTCTAAATAAGCTGCCCATGCCGATTCACCCTGACAAATCACCTGCTCAGAAAAGCTCAGTTTCTCTAAATGGCGAGACGCTAGCCCATGAGCGCTCAGGTAGGCTTGGGCATATTCGTTGAGCACATAGTCCTCAAACGGATGACGCAGGAGCTTGAGATAGTTTTGCCGGGACTTGTGCTCACTACTGCGAAAATAGGCAAATAG
>NZ_NRTA01000035.1 GCF_002286735.1 Leptolyngbya sp. BC1307 | reverse complement strand
ACGAAGTCATTGTAAAGATTGTTCGCTGTCACGCACCTGGCTTTCACCACCCCCTAAGCTGCGCTATAGGCGGAGCACTAGCCGACTTTTTGGTAGCAATAGGAATTGGTCAGCGCTAGCGCATCATGTGCAAGAGGGCAAAGCAGGAGATGAGTAGGTCTATTGCAAAGAGGGCTACCCAAGCGGTAACAACAGCAGCGGTCGCCGACTCGCCCACCCCTCGACCATGACAGGCAGCCGTCAGTCCCCGGCTACAGCTGGCGATCGCAATCACCCCGCCAAACAGCGCCGCCTTGCTCATAATCAGCAGCACATCTGTCACACTCAAGTAGACGCGCACCCCATCTAAGAAGCTGCTCATCGAGATATCGTAAACGGAAGTAGTGATCAGCCCGCCCCCAGCGACTCCGCAAAACAGTGCCAGCACAGTCAGTACCGGCAGCATAATCGTACAGGCCAGCACCCGGGGAATCACCAGATAGTCAACCGGGTCGGTGCGCAGCATTTTGAGCGCATCAATTTGCTGAGTGAGCTTCATCGCGGCAATCTCAGCGGCAAAAGCTGAGCCCACCTGACAGGCCAATACACCAGCGGTCAGCAACGGGGCTAGCTCGCGGCAGTAGGCAGCGGCAAATACGCCGCCCAGCGTGCTGATAGCGCCAAACCGCGCCATCTCGCGGGCCGACTGAATGGCAAAAATGATGCCTGCGCAAACATTCGTCAGCACCACCGGAGCCAGACAGCACGGCCCCGCGCACATCAAGTGATCCATAATCTGGCGCTGCCCATAGCGACCGCGAATCAGACGGTGCATCACCTGACCGGCTAGCAAAATGGCCATAGCGGAGTGATAAACCGGGTTATCGGCCTCAAGGTCGCGGCGACGGCGGGGCTTTGGCAAATGAAGAGTAGGGTGAGGGGGGTGATCCCACAGTTTGGTTAGGCGCTGAGATATGTGCTGATCAGCTTTGACCATCGGAAGGGACTCTCCTCTCTACTCTGCTGGTTTTCCGTTTGCTTAAGCGGCCCTTCGCCCGTGTTTCGTCCGCCTGAGCCGTCTATATTTGGTGTATCAATGGTACTTGCTCTATAGCTTGCCCTGAGCCCTCTCTAAAATCTAAGAAACCATTTCTGGCTAGTTTGCTAACCGGCTTTGGGCGGACGGCAAGCGCAATAATCTGTTACACATCATGCGCGATCGCCCTACCTCTTTTCAAACTTAATCTGTCAATTGAGACCTATCGATTTAGAGCGCAAGCTCAGAAATGTTCGCGTCATCGAACAGTTTCGTGAGAAATTAGTAGTACAGCGTCAGTACATCGGTTCGCAGCTGCTCAGCAGGGCTAAGCCTCAGGTCCGTCGTTCGTGAGCCAGTAACGAGTAAGGAAAGAGTACCCCCGGCTCGGGAGTTTCTCGGGAAGGTGAGAGGCCTGGGAGTGAGCTGGTTGGCCAGCTTGGGGCGAGCTAGAAGGCCACATCTAACAAATTTTCTTTATCAACTTAGTTACTTTTCTTGAGGTTTATAGTACACTTGTACCAAGCCAATAGAGGCGCACCCGCAAACCTCTCTGCGCCCTGCTTGAGCCTTGGGAATATGACAAAAACTAACGTAGACCTGCAGCCTATCCGAGAAAAATTACAGATGCTCAAAGCCGAGTTGCCAGCGGCTGAGGCGATCTCATCGCCCTGGTCAGCCCCTCGGTCTACTGCGGCAGAGGCGTCTCACCGGCAACCCGCTAGCTCAGGCCCTCAGCCCAGAGCAGCTATCGAAACCCTACAGCAGCGCTCTGGGAACAGATCAGCAGCGCGTGAGGCCAGCCCGTCAGTCGCCCAAATAGATAGCCTGGTCGCGCAGGAAATTCACGAGCTAGAGGTGCGGGCTCATCAGATCAACCTGCGATCGCAGCAGCAGACAGCCGACATTATGGCGATGAAGCGCGCCGCCCAGCAGGCTGCTGTCACCCTCGCCCGCCGGGGAATTCACAAGCATCCTCAGCTAGCTGCGATCGCCCAGCTCTTTGAAAATGAGCAGGCTGCTGTCCCTCATGTTGAGAAAACTGCGCAGGGACATTTTGTTCTCACCCACAGTCCAATTGATTTTCAGCGCGCTGAGCAAGAGGCGATAGACACTGCCGAGGCTCTGCGCAACCGTCAGGCGCTTTCGGCCATCCCCTTCAATCAACCCATCGCCGCCGAGTCGCCCGTAGGTGAGCACTGGCCCCCTGCCGATGCTGGCAGTACTCTGAGCCATTCGCCAAGGAGCAACGGCGCAGACTGGCTGCAGGCGCTGGCAGAAGACATAATCGCCGACTGCAAGCGGTGGTTTTGGCGGGGGCGACGCCGGGGCCACAGAAGCGCTATGCACCCGGGCAACCGTCCGAGTAGTCATGCCCCATCCGGCCACTTTTCCTGGTTGGACGGAGCCATTTGGTTTAGCAGTGCGGCGATCGCTCGTATCGTCATCGAAGCCGTGCTGGTCAGCCACCCCTTCCTGAGAACGCCGCTCTTAGTAGTCCTGGTTGGAGCCATTGCCGTCGCGATCTACCGGGTAGTCTTTGCCAAATCATCTGACTTTGGCCTGGCCTATCGGCTCTCAGCAGCCCTATTGGGTCTGTTCTTGGGCGGCTCATTTTAAAGTCGCAGATCCATATTTCTTCTTCAAATCCACTGGCAAATCCACTGGCAAATCCGCTGGCAAGTCCACCGGTTCAATTCGTTAGGAGGTTATTTAATGACAACATCTAGCTCCATCCACTATCCTATCAAGCCGCTTCTAGCAGGCGGCTTAATGTTTGCCCTGATCGGCATATTGCTCGATATCAATGGGGTCAAAACCCTGCTGAGCGGCCCCTTCAGATTGTCGAATACCGCTAGCCAAAATCCATCGATCAGCCGGCTGGCTCAAGAATGCGAGACTGAGATTGTTGACAGCGCCCAGCTCTCGCGAGAGCAACTGCTCAAACTATTGGCGATTCCAGAACGAGATAGTAAGGAGCGCGTGCGCCAGGTCGTACAGTCGCCCTACTGTCAGCTCTCTTCACTCGACATCCGAGCCGGTGTCAAAGCCGAACGAGAAGCTTATCCCCTCGCTTTTGACCCTGAGACCACCCTCGTTATCCTCTATGAGAACGATGAATATGCCGGCTATCGCTTTAAGCTTTAGTGCTTTTTCTTGGGATTGGTTGTCCTGGCGAAAGCTTGCACAGTACTTACCGCTGATGGCGATCGCCGTTGGTCTGAGTAGCTGTGCAACTCGCTCTGCGCCAGTGCCTAGAAGCATCACTTTACAGCAGCAGTGGGCGCTCAATCCGGGAGATGAGATAGCGGGCAACACAGTAGCAGGCAGTTTGGGAGATATTTCTCTCTACCTAAAAAACGCTCAAGTAACTGCGCCGTTTGACGGCAAGCTAGAGCTAAGCGAGTTAGAGGACTGCGCCCTGTATTCTGCACCCGAAATCCCGGCTTACTTGTTTCGGCTGTGCGGACTGCGCGATATAGCCTACGGCAAGATCAAAGCGGGGAAAACCATCGGCAAAGGGAAATACCTCAGCTTCGCCACGCTCAGGCGACAGCCCGATGGCACCTGGATCATTGTTGAACCGGCCAAAGGCGTTTTAGAAAGAGCGCTAGCGCCAGGTTAACTCACCGCCTGCAGAGTTGATTCTGTAGAGTTTGTTCTGTAAAGCTCACGCTCAGATACGAGTGATTGCTTTGCTGATGCCGCCAACAGACATTTCTTCTTTCGAGCAACTGTTTTTCATTCATTAGGTTTCTCGCCTTCTTAGCACGATGTTGAAATCGCCTTATCTGTTTGCTATTGGAATATTAGTCACTTTGTTGAGTTGGACGGGTACAGCCAAAGCCTACGAAGACAATCTAGGGCTCAGCTTTGCGCTACCATCAGCGCGGCAGCAGCCAGCAACAGATAAAAGCAGCGCTCAAGCGTCAAGTAGTCCGATCCCACAGATCGAACAATCCGTAGAACAAAAGGCTGTACAGCCCCTTGAGCAGCCCACGCAGCAAGCCGCCGATGAAGAGTTGATTCGCTACCAGGAGAGCCTTCCACCAATAACAGGAACTTTACCCGAAAGCGAGCCTGTTCCTGCCAAAATCTCTCACCAGAAAGACAGCATTGGGCTCAGCTTTGCTAACAACAGCGTACAGATGCCAGCAGAAACCGATAGTCGGGCTATCCAAAAAGGAACAGACCGCGACGATACGGCTGAAGCCAATGCCGCTACAGAAATTCCGGTAGAGTTTCCGACTGGGAACATTTCTAACAAGCCCTCCGAGCCGCCCAGCGAACTAATCGCTCAGCAGCCAGCAGACCCTGCCTACAACACCCTCGGGCTGGACGACTGGATCTTTGACGGCGGATCTAGCTCACTGGTCGCGCGCACTGTAGGCAGCGCCGAAGGCACCCGCATGTCAGATGGAGGGCGCACCCCGGCATATTACGGCCATACCGACCCCGGCAACGGCGTCTGGAACATGGGCACCTTCTCCTATCAGCACGGAGCAAGCACGCCAGAAGAAGCCGATGAAAAGCAGCTCAGCCGATTGCGAAACCAGGGACTGCAGCTGGAAGAGAAAGCGGCAGGCCTGGGCGTGAAGCTCTCTTTGGAAGCTAAGCTCAACGGCATTGACCTGGCCAATCAAGCGCCTTTAGCAGCGCTAGACCGGGGGGGCTATATAGAGCGTTTAGCAGAAGCTAACCGGTTGGGAATGCGCGGCCAAAAGGCGATTTTGTGGGCGCGTACCTACGCTTACATTGATCCAGATACGCAGACCTGGAATGCGCCCGGTTTGGGCAACAACGTTCATAGTATTAGCCGGGACCAAGAGCGGCGCGCCCTGGCTATTTCGCGGGCTTTGCAGGCTTACGATCCCAACGGTGCAGTTAGTGCAGATAGCTTAGCCTCTACAGTCGTCAGCACTGACGAGCCACTGGTGGTAACGGCAGAAACAACCGCTAACGACCTGCGTGAGCCGCGCCTATCTGCCCAGACTGATGCCTACGTGGCCCTCTCGTTCGGGCTACCCCCTTCTGACGCAGAAGTCCTGGCCTCGATTGCGCCACCCGCTGCACCTGTAGAAGCACTACCAAACAGCAGCCAGATTGACCTTGCCTTTCAACCAGCGGACGCGGATTCGGGTGAAGCGTTAGAGGGAGGTGAAGTATTAGAGTCAGCTCAAGACGTTACCGTCGCGCCGACGCTATTTGGCATGGAAGAAGATGAGTACGATGACAGTGTAGATCAGACTGCAGCAGAGTCTGATGCGAGTATCGAAGCCATCTTTGATATACCCGGTGAGGCCAGTAGTAGTGCCCCCATAGAAGAGCAAAGAGAGGAGACAGATAGGCGGGCTAGTCTCAGTGAAGGCTTGACGGGTCATCCCTCTCAGCCGCTGGTCGCAGAAAGGTTAGCAGAGAGTGATGAACCCAGCGCCGTAGAGAGTTCAGGTGATGTCAGCCCGACTGATATCGAGGTGACAGATACTGAGGCGATCGCCCCTACCAATCTCGCCCTTCCCGCAGCCCCAATCAAAACAGAAGAAAAAAGCAACCAACCGGCTCGCCGTGAACTTTTATGGAGAAATGAGGACAAGATTATTCGGCAAAAATAGCAGTCAACCGTCAGGTGCAGCAGCGCTGATGTCGAGGGGCGAAATAGACAATTTCCTAGCGTTCGAGCTAAAGTGGTAGTGACTATGATTTAGGCCAGTGGCAATTCTGCCAGCGGTAACCTGACTGCGACCTAACTGGTAGTCTCTACCTTTTGGCCACTCGTCTTTCCTCATGCTATGCAACCATCCGCCGATATTTCTCCCATTGAATCATTAGAAGATGCGATCGCGCGGTGTCAGGCATTAGGTATGCGGCTCAGCCGTCAGCGGCGTTATGTCTTAGAGCTGCTGTGGCAAAGTCAGGAGCATCTGTCGGCCCGCGAGATCTATGACCGGCTCAATCAGCTAGGCCGGGAGATTGGTCACACCTCAGTTTATCAAAACTTGGAAGCCCTCTCAGAGCAAGGCATCATCGAGTGTGTCGAGCGAGCAGATGGTCGTCTATACGGACACGTCAATTCGTCTCACAGTCACGTCAACTGTATCGATACCCACCAGATTATTGATATCAACATCGAACTACCTGCCGAATTACTGCAGCAAGTAGAAGCTCAAACGGGCATCAAGATCTCAGATTACCGAATAGATTTCTTCGGCACCAAAACCGGCGAAGTTACCCGACCGTCCTAATCGTTAAGCACTTCTTTACTAAACACCACCAGGATCACACCAAATATAATCGCAGCTAAAGCTAAGTCCATAGGTTTCTCTTAATTCGTCAGCGAAGCGTCTGAGCGTAGTACAGCGGCGTAGTACATAGCGCCACCATTAATTTACCCCGATTGCCCTAGCAGCAACCAATGACGGGAGCCATAATAATCAACATTTCTTGATTCTTGCTCATAGCTTTAAACTCCTCAGCGGATCTCTTCCCCAGTGCCCGCAGCTGCACACTGTCAGACATCGCTAATGGAGGGCCAGCAACCTTGACAGCCAGTAGCCTTATAGCCTAGCTGCGAATCTGCACGGGCATGACCAGGTAGGTAATTTTGGTGCCGCCTAGTGGTGTCAGCACCGAAGGGCTCGTTGCGGTATTGCACTGAATCTGAATTTCTGCAGAGGGCAGGGCTTTAAGGCCGTCTAGCAAATAGCGCACGTTAAAGGCAATCTCTAAGCTTTCACCCGTCACTTGAGCGGGGAGGGTCTCTAACCCGCTGCCGACTTCCTGCGCTTCGACGGACAGGGCCAGCGACTGATTTTCGCTATCAATCGACAGCTTGACGATGTTATTGCGCTGATCTGCCATTACCGCAATCCGTTCTAGAGAGGAGATAAACTGCTTACGGTCTATCGTTAGCTGGCGCTCAAATTGCTTAGGCAGCAGCTGACGGTAGTTGGGATACTGGCCTTCTAGCAGGCGGCTGGTAATTCGCTGCTGGCCCAGGTCAAATACAGCCTGGGTTTGATCGAGTTGTAAGGCCACCGGTTCGCTGCTGGGGTAAGCCTGTAAAATTCGCTCTAGCTCTCGCAGCGCCTTACTGGGAATCGTGACAGTTGTCTGTAGGCCAGCCGCACCGGTTTCGTCCACCGTTTGCACAATCGCTAGACGATGCCCATCGGTTGCCGCAAATTCTAAGCTCTCATCGTCAGCCGTAAGATGAACGCCGGTCAAGACCTGCTTGGTTTCGTCAGTGCTGGTCGCAAATAGTGACCCTCTCAAGCCTTCAATCAGCGCATCGGCTGAAATTTTCACCGGCTCTGCTGAGGCTACTTCGGGCAAGTTGGGATAGTCTTCGGCACTCAGCCCCCTGACCTGGTAGCGTCCGGCTGAGCAGGCCAACGTGATCACAGGTTCATCTTCATCTTCGCTGATATCGAGGTCTTCATTGGGCAGTCGGGAGACGATATCGCCGAGCAGCTTAGCCGGTAGCGTCAGCGCGCCGCTCTCATCAACTTGAGCCGCAAAGGTCGTTTGGATGCCCAGAGTTTCATCAAACCCGACCAGGGTCACCTGCTGCGTATCGGTGCTGGCAGTAACCAAAACGTTACCTAAAACCGGCTTACTTGGCCGCGACGGCACTGCCCGGCTGACCAGTGAAAAATGAGTGTTGAAATCGGTTTGCGGGCAGCTAAATTTCATCGCTCAGTGGGGAATGTTTGAACAGGTAAGACCTTTGAGATGCCCAATACTATCACCCATTAGCCCTGTTCTACAGCCTCTTGTCAACTGGCCATTGCGCTCGTTTTAAGACTGCTTTCTTTCTAATAATAGATATTTAAACTAGTAGTAGTAGAGGCTGTGGAAACTGTGGAAAACTCAGCTAATGTCCGAGTAAAAGTTGCTTTCAGCCTTTTTCATGCTGTGGAAAACCTGTGGAAAACTTTGGGAGTTTTCCACAACCCTTGCAATAGCTGGATTCTTTTCCACAGATGGCAATGGGTTTCCCACCGGCTCTCCACAGGTTTTCCACAGGAAAACAGGGGTTTTCCACAGGAAAATCCTGCGTACGTTTAATTTTTCTTAACCTGTAGGCCGGATTTTTCCATAAAAAACGCCCACCCTGAGAAGACCAGGCGGGCGATCGCGGCTCATGAGTCTGACGTGTTAGCTTCTCAGCTATTGGAGGAAAGGGTGATGCGATCGCTCACTTCGCGCACTGTCTGCGCCAGGTTGAGATCGCGCTTGACGAGCTGAGCAATTTTGTCGCAGCTGTACATGACGGTGGTGTGGTCTTTGCCGCCAAACTGTTCGCCAATCTTAGGTAGGCTCAAGTCGGTGTGCTGCCGCATTAGGTACATGCCCACCTGCCGGGCCAGGCTGATTTCGCGGCGACGCGAGTTGCTCTTAAGATCTTCAATTGAGATTTTAAACGTATCGGATACGGACTTGATCACCGCTTTAGGCGAAGACTCGATGCGCTCTGCTGGCGGATTAAGCACAGGTATCAGGTTTTCGACGGTCATTGGTAGGCCCGAGATCGAGGTGTAGGCGATCGCCCGCGTCAGCGCTCCCTCTAGCTCGCGAATATTTGTCACGTAGGAAGAGGCAATATACTCCGTCACATCTCTTGAGAGCGAGACCTGCTCGTACTCTGCTTTCTTCTGCAAAATGGCCATGCGCGTCTCAAAATCGGGCGACTGAATATCGGCAATCAGCCCCATCGAAAATCTTGAGCACAGTCGGTCTTGCAGGCGCGGAATTTTATTCGGCGGTCGGTCAGAAGCCAGCACAATCTGCTTACCGGCCTCGTGCAGCGTATTAAAGGTGTGAAAAAACTCTTCTTGCGTGTATTCTTTGCCCTCAATAAACTGAATGTCGTCTACTAAGATGACATCGACCTCCCGATACTGCTCGCGAAACCGCTGCATCGTATCGCGACGAATTGAGGCAATCAGATCATTGGTGAACTGCTCAGTAGAGACATAGGCGACCCGCGCATTTTGATTGCTTTCCAGGCGATAGTGACCAATTGCCTGCATCAGATGCGTTTTACCCAAGCCCACTCCGCCGCACAAAAACAGCGGATTAAACTCTCGGCCCGGCGATTCTGATACTGCTAGAGCCGCTGCGTGGGCCATGCGGTTGTTAGCGCCCACCACGAAGCGTGAAAAAATCGCTTTGGGATTGAGATCAGAAGAGCCGCTGCCGTTCTTTTCAGCGCTAGCGGCGACGGTAGGCGTTGAAAAGTAAGTGCTATCGGCGGGCGCAGATACCTTAGGGACCTCGTCTGTCACCGTAATTGAGACATCCACGGTGTGGCCTAGTACCTCAGCGGCGACCTCAGAAATTTGGCTCAGGTAGTGCTTTTGCAGCCAGTTGCGGGCAAACGGATTGTCAGTAAGGACCACCAACTGCTGCTCAGTCAGCGTGTGGATGCGGGTAGGCTTGATCCAGGTTTCAAAGGTAGGACTGCTCAGCTGGCTTTCTAGCTTGGCCAGTACCTGATTCCAAAGATCTTCATTTGCTTGAGCCACCGATCCGCCTCGATAGTTTTCAGGAGTCTGTTTGGGTGAGTGCTGACCAGTGCGTTCGGATGCGTCATCTGCCAGCGCTCACCCGGCTTGACAGATGTTTTAAGTCAATATGTGAGTCAATAAGCGTAGCGCCCTGTACAAACAGACAGCTAAGAGTAGAAGGTCTAGGGACTCTCTAGAGTACTAGATATAGCGTCTACAAAGGCAGGAGAAATCTGTATATGTGGCGATTGACATGAACTGGTGAGAGATAGGCATAAAACATAGCGGTAGGACGAGCGGATAGGTGCGATCGCACCATCCGTTTCAGCAAAGTCTCGCTCCCGCTTTAAAGGCAATTTTTGTATGAGCCCTGTTTTCTGTAGTGGCAATTTACCGGGAGACCTTTCACAGAACTGTCACTGCTGAACATCACAGTCTTTTATTCAATCTGCTAGAACAAAAAAGCCAGAGAATAAAGCCAGAGAAAAAACCAGAGAAGCGCGATCGCTGGTGAATTCAGCTCGGAAAATCGTAACTGACAAAAGGTGAAGTATGAAGCAGGCTGACCAAAGAAATTACAGGTGGCTGCGCCAGTCGCTAACCTACGCGCTGATGACTGCCGCGAGCGCTGGCACTGTGCTGCTAGTCACTGGCCGCTCCCCTTCGCAAACGGCTACCCGATTTCCTTACGAGACCGCCCAATACGAGACGATTCAATCCGAACCCGCTCTAACAGAAGCGCCTGCAGCTGTTCTAACTTCCCCTGCCGACGAATCTACCCTGCTCGCTCAGGCTAACGGAACCGAGCGCTTAATGGGGGGCGCAAACTTTATCGCCACGGCGGTAGAGCGGGTGGGCCCAGCCGTAGTGCGAATCAACTCTGCGCGCACCGTTACTGCCAGCCGTCGCCCAGTGATTTTTAACGATCCTTTCTTCCGCGAATTTTTTGGGGATATGGGCGTTCCCGATCAGCCAACTGAGCGGATAGAGCGAGGCACCGGTTCCGGCTTTATTCTCAATGCCAATGGCATCATTTTGACGAACGCGCATGTGGTTGAGGGCGCAGACCAGGTAACGGTCACCTTCAAAGACGGCCGGGAGCTACGCGGCGAAGTCTTAGGCGAAGATCCGCTGACCGACGTGGCAGTAATCAAAGTAGAGGCGGATAATCTGCCGGTAGTCTCAATTGGCGATTCGGATGCGCTGCGGCCGGGTGAGTGGGCGATCGCCATCGGCAATCCCTTAGGACTCGACAACACCGTTACTGCTGGCATCATCAGCGCCACAGGCCGCACCAGCGCCCAAATTCGCGTACCGGATAAGCGCGTACAGTTCATTCAGACCGATGCGGCAATCAATCCGGGTAACTCCGGTGGCCCGTTGCTGAATGAGCGGGGTGAAGTGATTGGTATTAACACCGCCATTATCGGCAACGCGCAGGGACTCGGCTTTGCGATTCCGATCAATCAGGCGCGGGCGATCGCCGATCAGCTGATCGCCAATGGGCGCGTAGAGCATGCCTACCTTGGCATTCAAATGCGCACGCTCACCCCGGCATTAAAAGCAGAGATCAATGCCGATACGCGCTCAGGTCTCCGCCTACAAGCTGATCAAGGCGTAGTCATTTTAGGCATTGCCCGGAACGCGCCGGGGGCTCAGTCGGGACTACGGCTAGGCGATGTGATTTTGTCAATGAATGGTCAGACCATCACAGAAGCCGATCAGGTGCAGCGAACGGTAGAAGGGACGGCTGTGGGCGAGGCGATCGCCGTGACCATCAACCGGGGTGGCCAAACGGTAGAGCTATCTGTGCGCCCAGGGAACTACCCCACTGAGGCAAGTGCCCGCCGCTAGTCATCTTCCTGTCAGCTTGTCCTGAGGACTGTCTTTAATATAGTATAAATGTATTAGTCCTAAGGATGGTCTGGAGGATAGTACATGAGCGATGAAGAGGGTAGTCAAATTCCCGTTACTCAACTTTTTACTCGCTACGGGTTGAGCAAGTCGGCAGTTTACAAACGCATGGCCGATCTCGGCATAAAGCGGCAAAAGCTGGGCAATCGTGCCTATATTGCTGCCGACCAGGTAGCCCTCTTAGATGAGCTGCATGAACATATAAAGCAAGGCGGCAATACTGCTGAATTCTTAGTAAATAGGAAACTTAATCTTGCCAACCCGGCCACAACCGGAGCTGCTGACCAGTCTGTAGAGCTATCCTCAGGGCTCGTCTTGAGCCAGACAGATTTATGGAAATTAGCCAGAGCCATCATCGCTGAGATCGTTGCCATATTTAGAAAAGGCAGCTAAAGCACGGGGCACGCAGTGTAACTTTATCTTGATGCGTTAAAGACTCACCGGTCCTGAGGATAGTCTGAAGGATAATATAGAGATTCCTGAGGACGGGTAGAGAAGGGGTATGGCTAAAGGAAACATTGATCGCATCCCGGTCAATCAGCTGATCGCTCGCTACAAACTAGCTAGAAGCGCGGTCTATAAGCGCATGTCTGACCTCGGTATTGAGCGGGAGAAGATTGGCAACCGGGCCTATGTCAACGCGCAGCAAATTGCCCTGCTCGATGAACTGCACGACTTTATTCAAGTCGGCGGCAACGTGGCCGAATTTATTGCCCGCAAAGGACTCGGATCGGCCGGCAATCAAGCCGCCGACCTCAACGGCCAGTCCGCTGAATCGTCCTCAGAACTAACCACAGGAGTGTCCTTATCGCAGGCAGATATGCTGAAGCTAATCAGCGCGTTCGCCAGTGAAATGGCCTCTAAAATCCGGCCTGTCGCCGACCCCCTAGCCTATTACGAATCGCTCGAAAAAGCCGCTAGCAGAGGCTGGAAGCTTCGCACCTCGGAACTAGCCGACCTCTTAGATCTCGACCCAGACGATATTAATCGCTACGGGCAAACCTTTTACGAAGCCGGATTTGTCTTCAACCGGGCGGGCTATCGCTCAGGCGGAGAAGTAGCCTGGTTGGTCTCGAAGCGCTAATATAAAAAAAGAGCTGACATTTCTGCCAGCTCTGAAAGTGTGTTTTGTGTTTGTGTAACCGTTTGATATCAGCTGATATCTATCAGTGGGTGTCGGTGGTTTTGGTCATGGTGGTGTCGGTGGTGATGTTGGCAGTGATGCTGATGTTAGCACTGGCACCACTTTGCCATTTTAAAGGCAGCCGCGCTCAGGGCGACAGTGGCGGGCTTTTAGTCATTCTGGCAGCGGTACGCCAGCGGGAGCTTTACCTACCAGTGGAAGCCGTTCCCCCTAAACCCTCAAGCCTTTCTCTGAATAAACTATAGCATGTCCACAGGACAGTCCACCAAGTAATCCTCATAAAAGTCCTAAGGACTGTCCTTTGGATGAGTAGCCGTTTATAAGTATGCCTTGGGAAAAGCCGATAGGCTGGGTCTTTCAGTGGGTTCTACTGCTTAAATTGAACAAGCTAAATCAGTCAGGCTCAAATAGTTCAGTCAGTCATAGGATGAAATATTCTCAGGACAATGTGTAGGACAGTCAGGGGGTCTGTTGTGAAGTGGGCGGCGATCGCCTCAGCCCCAACCCCAAAAGTTAGCCCCTAAACCGCCTCAGAGTTTATGCTATTCTTGATAGGCAAATAAACGCTTCGGGGCGTAGCGCAGCTTGGTAGCGCACTACTTTGGGGTAGTAGGGGTCGCAGGTTCAAATCCTGTCGCTCCGATGGGCGATTTGCCGGTCAGAATAAAGGTTACAAGCGCTTTCTAACGAGAGCGCTTGTGCTTTGTGAGGCTTACTTAGACTTCTTAAAACAGCAAAACGGGTGCAGATTGGGTGCAGTGCTAAAAGTCGGGTAGCTTTGGTCTGTCCATCATGTGACCGTAGACCTCGGATATCATGCGCGTGCTGCTGTGCCCTGCCATTGACGCGGCTTGGTGAGGGCTCCACCGTTCGTACTCGATACCGTAGCTGATGAATGTATGACGGGCGGTATAGGGTGGCCGGTAGGGTATGCCTGCTTCTTCGCAGATGCGCCGCCAGTAGCGCCGACAATACATGCGGTCATCTATGGGCCTGCCGGTGGCCGTGGTGAAGATGAGGTCATCAGGCTTAGCCGTAGCGGTTTTCCTGCCTGCAAACAGCGCCAGCAGGCGATCATTCAGCGGTAGCTGTCTGACGTTGCCGGTCTTGGTGCCTTTGCGCTGTCTGGCTCCACCAGATGAGCGGCCATCGTCCGAACGGCTCAGCGACTCCCTGATAACGATTTCTTTACGGTCAAAATTGACGTGACACCAACGTAGGCCGATAGCTTCTGATGGTCTCAGACCTAGAGAAAAAAGCACTACGGTGAAGTCATAATACTGGTAGCCGGTAGGGTGAGT
The DNA here is from genome assembly GCF_002286735.1 of Leptolyngbya sp. BC1307. Classification (GTDB taxonomy): domain Bacteria; phylum Cyanobacteriota; class Cyanobacteriia; order Phormidesmidales; family Phormidesmidaceae; genus Phormidesmis. The sequence goes on along the minus strand of NZ_NRTA01000035.1, from coordinate 31,965 downwards.
GCGCATCGTCTCTAAGAACAATAACAACTCTTCTTTCGTAAATGGTGTCCTGTCTTGAACGTTGATATTAGTGTTTTTCAGCGGTCGAACAGACTCAAAGACGTTCTCTTCTAAATGTTGTTTCTTCACTAGCCACTCACCAAAGCTTTTTAGAAGAACAAGATTTTGATTTGCTGTCTTAGGTGACTGGCGATCGCGCAGCATCTTCACGAGCTGGTAAGCCTGCTCTGTGCTGGTGATGTCTTCGCCGTGGCGAACGATGTTAGAGCGCAGCGAGTTGTATTTGGTGGCGATCGCCTGACCGCTGACCCCCTCACGGCGCTTGTGGGCGGTGAACTGCTCAAATAGTACAGCAGTAGAAGACGGTGCGGCGCTGGGTGGCGTTGGTGGGTCGGTTAGTCGGTACTTTGCCAGGGTGAGGTCATAGTTGCCGGTTACCAGGTCGGCTTCTATCTGCGCGGCGATGCCTCTCGCCTGGTAATGGTTGAGCGGGGTATCAGCTAGGCCGAGCGATAGCTGAGGGCGTTTGCCCATGTGTCGCCAACGCAGGAATAACATGCCGCTGCGAACGTTGATACTGACGGTGTTTTTTTTGCTTCTCGCTTGCTTTCGTCTGGTCATCTTTTAGGGGCGGTTTCTGTTAGTAACTGGAGTGTGACAGTGGACAGTTGGGTGTGACAGTAGGTCGCGTTTTTCCTCTATACGAGGGTGTTTTTATCGGTGTATCGGTGCCAAAATCTCTGAAACCCTTTGGCATCAACTGTTGTAGCTGGCACCGATGGCCTAAATTATCGGGGTCGCGTCGGTGCCATCGGTGCCAACGGAAGTTTTTATCGGTGCCATCGGTGCCAATCGGTGCCGCATCGGTGCCAGGGTCTAAACATTGATATAACTGACGTGTAGATTCTTGGCACCGATGGCACCGATAGATCAGCAACTTGGGGGAAAACTTCGTTTCCAAACTTTCTGCTTTTTCCCATTGTGTGCCACTGCGTTGGGTAACTTCTCCCACCCAAGCTTTCGTAAAACATCGCCGACGCGCCGAAAGTGACCAGAATTGCGCCTACCTACTTCCATATCAATTGCACTCGTTAGTATTGCTTGAATCGTTACCATTTCTAGGCCATCAACGTAGTCGCTGATCGGCTCAAACCATGCGTCTTCAGATTCGTATTGCTCTCGCATAGCATCTACTTCCCGGCTCTCCTCTGCGGTTAACCACCACTGCTCGCCAGCCTGGTAGAGGGTGACAGCAGCAGCCCAAACGCGGTCGCGTTCTGCTCGTAGCGCTGCCAGGTCGAGAGGCCGGGTGACAGGCACTACCCAGAAGCGACGGTTGCCGGTGGTATCGGCTAAGAACTGCTCTTGGTTCGTGGTGCCAACGATGACAGAGGCACGTTTCAGCCGTTCCATTGACTGACCATAGGGCGGGCGCAGGTTGTCTATCGCAGACGACATAAACGCCTTTACCTGGCTCACGTCGCGGCGGCGGAATACGTTTTCCAGCTCTGCCCACTCGACCATCCAAAACTGGTGTAGCTTCAGCTTTTCGTCTTTGTCAGAGGCTGAGCCTAGCGAGTCATCAAACCAGGGCTCTGACGCCAGTATCTTAAAGAAGGTTGATTTACCGTAACCCTGCGGGCCTTGCAGAATAAGGGCGCAGTCGTGTTTACAGCCGGGTGCGATCGCACGGGCGACGGCGGCGATGAGAAAGCGCTTGAGTAGGGCATCGTGAATCGGCTCTGAGGTACCAAGATGACGCTGAGCAAAGCCGTTCAAAACGTCTGTGCTATCGCCGTGCTCTTGGTGAACTGCTCTCAGGTACTCACCAACGGGGCTATAGCTGTTTTGCTTTGCTAGCTTCAGGATGCTGTCTGATAGATCCTCACGGGCTCCCTTGATAGAAAGGCTGTGAGTGATGTTTATTTCTAGCTTGGCCTTAGCTGGGTCGAAGTACTCACCGTCTAGCTCTACCTGCTTCAGCAGCTCATTCAGGCGCAGGCGATCGCCAAACTGCTGCTCTATCAGCCGGTATTCCCTCACCAGTCGCGGCGCTTCGTCTGAGGTGCCCTGGATGCCCTGTCGCTCGCGGGCGGCTTTCACCTTGGTATCTAGCAACCGACTGGCAGAGTAAGCGCTGTGGCCGTTTTCTTTGCACCAGGCGGCTAGGGTGACTTGCGCCTGCTCTAGCGTCTCAGAGCCTTCTGAAACCATCATGCCTAGATAGTCGGTTTCCACCTCCACTTCCATAGAGGACAGTTGAACGGCTTTCTTAATTTCCTTTGGTGATTTGACCTTTTTAAAGGGCTGAGCGCGGGTGTAGATCTGTTTGGGTGACTTGGTGTAGATGGCGGCGCTATCGGGGCCGTGTAGACCATCGTCACAGAGCTTGCCGGTGAAGTGATAGCCGTTGGCGGTCGGTACGGCTAGCTGTTTGGCGTTGGTATGGCAGAGGACTAGCTCTCTATCCTGGGAGATGGAGCAGTCACCGTCCTTTGTGCGATCACATACCGGGCATGGGTTATCCTTTGAGGAATGATGCATTCGGTCGTTTTGACTGTAAGTGATTGAGCCGCTACGGGGCATGTAGCGGCCATTTTTTTTGTCTACCGATGTCATGGCTTATTTGCTCCCTGTGAGTGCTTGAATAGGTTCGTGATGCAAGGTCTTGAGATACGACTGAACAGCCTGCTCATGAGCGTCTGTGCCCTTGCAGGTAATCCAGTGCATACACAGCTCAGTGTTGTAGCGGATGCCTGCTCTAGGGTTGCCTGGGTTTAGATATGTCCAGTGGATGCCGTTCTGCCACTCACCGGAGTTTCGCCGGTCACGCAGAAACGATCTAGAAACGCTTAGCTGCGCTGCCAGGTCAGCCGCGCTGCTGAATGAATATTTCATTTAGATAAAAGCCTTTGTACTACTCCGTATGACTGGCTGAAGCTTAGGCTAAATAAAAGGCTTTGTAAACCCCTGAAACCATTGTTTCTAGTAGCTTTTAGCTTAGTTGCCTATACAACTAAATCCCTATATCTGCGCTGCTTTCTAGGGTGTAAATGCGACTTGTGTAGTACACGCAGTCAAGAGCTGATCGCATAGCTGCCAGGTTTAATGCAGTGACGTAGCGGCCATGTGATTGTGATGAGTCATAAATTGCGCTCGGAAGGGTTAAACCTTACCGGTCACATTCAATAAATCGCGCCGATTGCCTAAAGCCCTTTCCCTTTAAGGTCAAAGGCGCGATTGCAATGAATGACCGGTAAGAATCGGACGCCTTTGAGCAAGGTCGAAAATCCAACGTGCTAAGAACACCCCTAATAGGGTTGTATGACCACTAGCAGGTTCTGATAATCCATCGTACTAAGCGCACCTATATTACGAATGTATTAGCACTGACTACCACTGGCGGTGCTTTTCAGTCACATTCGATCCACCGGGCAGGATGTATGCGCGTAGCAGGAACCTATGGTTACATGCTAGTTTTGGCGGTCACATCGCGCTAAAACTGAAATTAGATGTGCGATCGCAGCGCCTGTGAGTTTAAAGTGTTTGCCCCTAGAGCCGACCAATCGACCGCAATAAAAAGCGATGCAGGAAGTTGATAAACGCAGCCGGAAGGGTAACACCCTTGCGGTGAATCCTAAGCGCTGCCAATAAATGAATAATTGCGCTGGGAAAGGTATACCATTCCGGTCACTGCTAAGCGCAGCTATCACGCAGCTACAGAATCCTAAAGTCATCAGGCGACCCCCAACGCTTGCGGGCGGTTTCAATGGCTTCAGCAGTGCCCACCTCATCTGCTATCGCTACTAGCTTGTCTCGCTTACTTTTGAGCCTACGATTTTCGGCGTCTTTGGTTGTGTTTTGGTCTAAATGGCGGCTTTCTACGTCACGCGCTTTATGCCATAGCCAAGATGCGATCACAATGCAGGCTTCAGGGCCAAACACTAGCGCTAGAACTATCACGCCAAAGAAGTAGTTCTCACTACCAGCGAATGCAGGGTGACGCGCTGTGGTGAGTAAATCGAAATGGTACACCAAACCTAGACCAACGCCTGACACAGCAAGCCTTAGCGCCGTATGCAGCGGCTTATTTTTCATCTCACCTACGATTGCAGACGCGCCTTTCTCCTGACGCATCCAGCTAGCAAAGGTCAGCTCTAGGCCGGTGGCGGCGACGGCGACGGCAAAAGCCGTGACCGCGCTAGCGCCTGATGATGTTTCTAAAACGTCTGCGCTGATGACGGTGTTTTCTGTCGCCAGGTACAGACCTAGCGCTAGCAGGATGCCAGCAAAGGCACGGGTAAGCATTGGGATATTAAGCATCGGTTTGGCCCTCCTCAGCTTCGAGGGATATCAGTAGGTCGGGGCGGGCAATGTCGCGAACGTGCTCGCGGAATCGGCGGCGGGCTTCGTAGTAGCGGCGGCTTCCGCCTTTACTCAGTCCCCATACCGCGCTAATCGTTTTAGTCTGGCTGAGTCCTTGGCCGTAGAGTCGTCTGCACCTGGCGCGCTCTGCCGGGTCGGGTGGGTCGCTGAGTTCTAGCGGGGTGCTGGGTAGTTCCTCAGCTAGTGATTCACCGGGGAGAACTGCGGTGAGGCCGTCACTGTGGCTATCAGACGTGTGTCGGGGACGGTCGCCGGGTAGCGGGTCGTGCTCCCATGCGTGTACAGCGCGGTTGGGTGTGTGTGATCGCGGAAATACCTCGACCATGCCAGGAAGGTTGAATGAACTGTCGGCTGTGTGGAAGGGCGATCGCTCAGTCACGCCATCACGCAGCGTCACATTGCGCCAGGTCTGCGCGGCCCACTCACTGCGCTGCTGCTTGCGGTGGGTAGCGTATCCGACTGCGCCGCCTGCGCCTGCCAGGAAGGCGAAGCTGCCGGCAACTATTGCGGCTATGGAGAGGGACATGATAAGTAACCTCAAAGCTAAAGGTTAACGCTTAGACTTTAGCGCTAATGATTTAGCAGTGTCAATTATTTAGCGCTAGGAATTTAGCGTTAAGGTTATGCTATTCGGTAGCGCATGGGAGAAATTTATATGTCAAAGATTACTGAGCTGAGGGAGCAGGCAGGGCTTACACAACGTCAGCTCGCTGACTTTATCGGCGTTGACCCTTCGACCATCAGGAACTGGGAGAGGAATAGAAACTCTATTGAATCGTTCGTGCGATTTGCAAAGCTGTGTGAGGCTCTTAACTGCGAGCCGTCAGAGCTTTACTCAGTAGAAGATCCAGCTATGAGCAGTGAGGATTTAGAAAATGACTGACGATAGGCTAAACGGCCTAGAACGCCGGATGGATAGGGCCGGGGAAGTGTTCAGCAGCGCTGGCGATCTGCTGTTACAAGCATCTGCGATCGCACAGCAGAATACAGCACCGAATTCTTGACTACCTGTTGAGGCGAGAGGTAGTCAATGACGCAAGCGGGCCAAGCGGCAATTGATTTCTGTAACGGTAATCAAACAGCCCTTAAAAGCGGTCGTTTGGGTGCAGATTGGGTGCAGCGTGATAAACAAAAGGCTGAAACGACTGCTACACAATGAATTGTTACTACTTTGGGGTAGTAGGGGTCGCAGGTTCAAATCCTGTCGCTCCGATTGGCAAAACATTTGCAAATAAGGCTTTCGGGCGCTCCCATTAGGGAGCGCCCGTTGTCGTTGAGGGACAATAGGGTGCAGTTAAAGGGCAAGCAGGCACCTTAAGGGGCATTGCCAAAAATAGTTAGAGCCGGTTGAACCAAATTGAGATAGAAACGTTGCTCACCCTTTGGGTGCTATGGCTTATCCCATTCTAGGAAAGCGCGGCAGCTGATGTCCGAAGGGATATATCAGAAACTTAGACAGGGCCTCCTGTGGCACAATGGTTAAGCCCTCGATCATATATATTTCAAGCCTGTGAGTATTGCCAAGCCACCCGCCCGCCGCGCCGTATTTCCCTTCACTGCGGTAATCGGCCAAGAAGACATGAAGCTAGCGCTGATCCTTAACGTGATTGACCCTAAGATCGGTGGGGTGATGATTATGGGCGATCGCGGCACCGGCAAATCAACCACCATCCGCGCCCTAGCCGATCTGCTGCCCGATATTGAAGTAGTCGCCGATGACCCGTTTAACCGCGCCCCTGGCAACCCTGATGTACAGGCAGAGCGTGAAGGCCAGGAGATTGCCCTAGCATCCAAAAAAGTGCCCATGGTTGATCTGCCCTTAGGCGCAACCGAAGATCGCGTGTGCGGTACCATCGATATTGAGAAAGCGCTATCTGAAGGCGTTAAGGCATTTGAGCCGGGGCTGCTGGCCAAAGCCAATCGTGGCTTGCTCTATGTAGATGAAGTCAATTTGCTCGATGACCACCTCGTCGATGTGCTGCTTGACTCTGCTGCCTCTGGTTGGAATACGGTGGAGCGAGAGGGCATTTCGATTCGTCACCCGGCTCAGTTTGTGCTGATTGGTTCGGGTAACCCAGAAGAAGGCGAGCTGCGGCCTCAGCTCCTGGACCGGTTTGGCATGCATGCCGAAATTCGCACTGTGCGCGATCCTGAGCTGCGAGTGCAAATCGTCGAACAGCGAACCGAATTTGACCGTGACCCGGAAGCGTTTTCGGCTAAGTGTGAGGCCGACCAGGTGGCTCTTCAGCAAAAGATCATCGACGCTCAAAACCGGCTCAGGGAAGTGAGCTTGGAGCATGAGTATCGGCTGAAAATTTCTGAAGTGTGCTCAGAGCTAGACGTAGACGGTTTGCGGGGTGACATTGTCACCAACCGGGCTGCTAAAGCACTGGCCGCTTATGAAGGCCGCGCCGAAGTCACTCTCGAAGACGTGCAGCGGGTGATTGCCCTGTGCCTGCGCCACCGGCTGCGCAAAGATCCTTTAGAATCCATCGATTCGGGCTACAAGGTAGAGAAGACGTTCAGTAAAACCTTTGGGGTTGCAGAGCCGGATATGTTGGCTAACGGTCGTCAGCCAGCGGGGGTCAGATAGCTCGCTCAAGCATAGTTTCGGATAGCGCAATATGAGCGAACGCATTCTGGGGCTCGATCCGGGGCTGGCGATTTTGGGGTTTGGCGTAATCGAATACGACCCGGCTAAAAAGCGCGACCTCTCGCCCGATATTCGCGTGGTGGACTATGGCGTGGTGCAAACCCCAGCGCGTACCGATACTGGCAAACGGCTGTGCACTATTTACGACGATTTGCACAGCGTGATTGACGAGTATCAGCCAGACTTGGTCTCGATTGAAAAGCTGTTTTTCTACCGGATGGGGAATACCATTTTGGTGGCGCAGGCGCGGGGCGTGGTGATGCTGGTGTTGGCCCAGCGTAATTTGCCCTTTGTCGAATTTACGCCTGCGCAAATTAAGCAGTCGATTACCGGGCACGGCAATGCCGACAAAGTGGAAGTGCAAGATGCTATTGCTCGTGAGCTAAAGCTAAAAAGTATTCCTAAGCCCGACGATGCTGCCGATGGCCTAGCAGTCGCGCTAACGGCCTGGTTTCGGATGGATTAGGTTGAGTAAAGGGAGCTTGACGCGATGCCAAAATTTGCTACACCCTTAGCTAAGGCTCAAGTAGAGCAGCTCATGCAGCCAGCGCTGATTCGGGTGATTGACAATATTCGTAAGCAGCTTGATGAGACAACCTGGCAGGGCCGCTACGAAGAGGAGCTAATCTGGCCAGCAGGCACGACTGATGAGCAAAAGACAGACTACGCAACGTTGCAACAGCAACTACACGGTGTGCCGCCCGAAACGCACGATCGGGTAGCGGCTTTGATGTCGCAACTGCCTCAGCCTGCACCGCTCTATACGCTGAGACTGACTAAAGCTGGCAGCGCTGATCAGACGGTGGATATTTGGGGGCTGTGCTATCAGGTGTGCGCGGTGGACTATCGCCCGGCTGAAGGTGGGCAGATAGAGGCGGATGATCGCTTGTTAGATGAGCAGGGCGAGGTGGACTGGCGTTTGCTAGACGATAAGACGAAGGCGCTAGTAGAAGATATTTTTCGGGCGCTGCCCGTTAGCGAGTAGCTTGAGTATCTGTGAATGGGGATAGAGCTATCGAAAGAATAGATATGCGCTGGTCGATATCTATGGTTGTCTGGGGAGGTAACTGACCGTAGGTAGTGCCATGCAGCTAATTGGAATGCTTGATTCACCCTATGTGCGGCGGGTGGCGATCGCTCTCCACCTCTTCAATCTTCCCTTTGACCACAAACCGCTCTCTGTCTTTCGCAACATTGACGAGTTTAGCCAAACCAATCCGCTGATCAAAGCCCCCACCCTGATCTGCGATGACGGCGAAGTGCTGATGGATTCGACGCTGATCTTGGCGTATATCGAAAAATTGACAGGCCAAACGCTGATGCCAGAGCCGATTGCCGACTATCAGCGATCGCTTCGGTTAATTGGCCTGGGGCTCAATGCCTGTGATAAGAGTGTACAGATCGAGTATGAGCGCAAACGGCCTGCCGAAAAGCAGTATCAGCCCTGGCGAAGCCGCGTTCAGTCTCAGGTTATCGCCGCCTATGACTTGCTCGAACCCTACGTGTCGGCTGGCTGGCTGGTGGGCGATCGCCTTACTCAAGCTGACATTACCGTTTGTGTGGCCTGGCAGTTTACTCAGCATATGATTGCAGATGTGGTGAAGAGCGATCGCTACCCAGCGCTATCGGCTTTGTCCAAACGGGCTGAAGCCCTACCAGCCTTTCAAGCCACTCCCCTCGAACCGGGTTGGCAGCCAAAATTTTAATTAGTAATTCTCCAAGCGTGAGGAAGGTATGCAAATTGATCTGTTGTCTATTCCGATTGAAAACGGCACGAGCTATCCCGCCTTCTTTAGAGCCCGAGTCGCTGGTCGCTCTCGTCAGCGCGTGGGCAAGGCTGCTGGCCTGAAGAATTTTGGTGTGAACCTGACTACGCTTGAACCCGGTAGCCAGTCAGCGCTCAGGCACTGGCACTCTGCTCAGGATGAGTTTATCTATGTCGTCAAAGGCGAGCTGGTCTTGATTACCGATGAGGGCGAGCAATGGTTACAACCGGGTGACATGGCTGGCTTTGCAGCAGGCAAGGCGAACGGCCATCATCTAGTGAATCGGTCGGCTGTACCAGCGATGTATTTGGAAGTGGGCGATCGCACTCAGCCCGACCAAGCGACGTATCCTGATGAAGATCTGGTTTTTACACTCACTGCCGAGGGTGAGCGACGGTTTGAGCATAGAGACGGTAGGGCTTACTGATGAGAAAGCAGTTAATAGAACTATTAATAGAACTATGGCGCGACTAAACTTCAAGAGGCCAAGCGCAATTTTCTGGGGGGCGATCGCCCTCGCTACCTTCTATTTATCAGGCTGTCAGCCCCAAGAGGTGGCCAACTCGACCTCAGAGCAGCGGCCATCTGTCGCCCCTCCCGCTCCGCTATCAATGCCGCCACCACCACCACCGGGAGCCTACCTGGCTAAAGTGCCGCCGTCGGTACTCAACCAGCTTCAGGGCTTACCGGTGATGGCTCCGGCCTATGTGCCAGATGGGTTTACGCTAGCTGAGCACGACGCTGCTGGTCCCAATGCCTATCGACTGGTCTACCGCAGCGCTGCCGGTCAGTGCTTTGCCATTGAATACGTTGGCCCCGATCAGTCGACTACCGGGCTGTCTGCCGATAAGGTGGCTACGCTTTCTGTTAAGGTGTTCGATTCGCCTGTGTTTGGACGCGATCGCCAAATCTACTACAGCCTGCCGCCTCAAGACCGTCCTCAGGACTCTACAGATAGCCCCAGTGAAGTTGTCAGCCAGTGGCTGACCAACAGTCAGGGATTCTACCGCCTGGTCGGTGCGTCATACATTGCCAAAGCCTATCCAGCGCAGACAGACTGTCAGAACGTCTCGCTGTCAGAAACGGTAAAAATTACAGCTTCGCTGACCGAGCTGACCGTCTCACCGACCGATCTGCTCCAAGTCAACTGAGCCGACCAGGCATCTACTTTTTGCGATGATCGTTGTGATAGTTCACCCGAGCGCCCGCCCACTGTAGCTTACTGCGCAGGGTGCGGTAGTAGGAGTGGTCTTTGCGCAAAATCACAAATTTAGCCAGATGGCTGGCCATGCGAATATCCACCCGCTGACCTGGCCAGATCGTCGTGCCAAAGACCCCGTCTGTCCACAGTTTGGTATTACCCTCGGCATCGGCTAGGGGCCAAACGCTGACAGTACTGCCGGGCGGCAGCACGATCGGTCGGCTCGATAGGCTCATCGGGCAAATTGGAGTGACAATAATGCACTGCATGCCCGGATGTACAATCGGGCCGTTGGCCGCGACGGTATAGCCAGTCGAACCGGTGGGCGTGCTGATCAGCAGGCCATCACCCTGGTACTGATCAACCACTTCGCCGTCAATTTCGACTTCCAAGATGGACGTAATCATGCGGTTGGGTGAGGCCGGTTTGACGCACATTTCGTTGAGCGCAAAGTAGCGATCGCTCATCGGTTCAAAGTTATAAGAGTCGCCCACGTGAGCCTGCGCTTGCAGCATCATTCGCTGTTGAATGGCAAAGCGATCGCCCTGCAGCCGCTCCCATACCGTCTCAAAATCGCCAATCACCTCAAAAGACTCGGTCAAAAAGCCCAAATGGCCGCCTACGTTGACCGCCAAAATCGGAATATCGTCCGCTGCCAGATGCCGCGCTGCCGAGAGCGCCGTCCCATCTCCACCCAGCACCACCGCTAGATCAATCGGCGTCGCAGTCGATTCTAAAAAGACTGGGTAAGGATTATCTTGAGCGCCGCTCGGCCCCAACATCACCTTGGCCCCCAGCGCTTCTAGCTGACGCGCGCACTTGTCAGCCCAGCTTTTGCTGAGCTTATTACCCGCCTTATAGACAATAATTACCTGCTTGAGCTGCACGGTTTACCTACCTAAGGGTCTGCCACAGTCTACAGGCCGCTCAATTCATCACTTACCACTTCAGCAAATTAAACTGCTCCATATCTACAGTATCGCGGTTGCGATAGATAGAAAGCACAATTGCCAGCCCCACCGCCGATTCAGCCGCAGCGATTGTAAGCACAAAAATGGCAAACACTTGCCCTCTAATAGCAGCTGAGTCTAGATAGTTAGAGAACGCCATCAGGTTGATATTCACCGCGTTAAGCATCAGCTCAATCGACATCAGGACGCGGATTACGTTGCGGCTGCTGACCAACCCATAGATGCCGATGCAAAACAGGGCAGCCGCCAACAGTAAAAAATACTCAAGTTGCATAAGTCGTCAAAAATCCACAGTGGTCTACACTCCAAAGCCAGTCAGTCAGGCTATCAATCCTGGTCGCGTGCACTGCCCGCTGCTACCAGCTCACGCGGACGCTCAGGCAGCGTCAGTGACTCTGTCTGGGTCGGTGTTTCATCAAGAATATACTCACGGCGAGCCAGAACAATCGCCCCGACTAGCGCCACTAGCAGCAAAATCGAAGCTAGCTCAAAGGGCAGCAAATAGTCGCTAAAGAAGTGCTGGCCAATTACCTCAATGGCCAAATCACCCGCCGCCACCTCGCTAGACAGTGCCCAGGGATGAGACACAATCATCGTGCCTAGCAGCCCAAAAATACCCGCACAGACCGCACCGGTCGCCGCTTTACCCAGCCAGGCACGGTTGATCGGCGCAAAGTTTTCCTCTTTGTTGACCAGCATGATCCCAAATAAGATCAGTACGTTTACCGCGCCTACATAAATCAGCACCTGAGCCGCAGCGACGAACCCAGCATTGAGCAAAATATAGAGTCCGGAAATGCTGATAAAGACCAGGGCTAGTAAAAACGCTGAGTAGACAATATTAGAGAGCAGTACTACGCCCAACGCTCCAGCAATCATAATCAGGCCCAAAATGCCCAATGAAACTAGCTGTACGCCTTCTGCTAAATTCAAAATTTTCTCCTCACGGTGTGTCGTCTCAACAGGATTAAAGGTAAAGCCAAAGGACGCAAAGCTATAAAGCTATCTGCCCTCAAGCCATTCAGGGCCAGCATAGACTAGTCACTATCTGCCGTGGCTTCAGCCGGTTCTTTAGCTTGCTCAGCCTCAATGTCTGCCACAATATCTTTGGGCAGGCGACCGGCCCGCCGAGAACCTGCTGGCAAATCGTGAGGATCCATTACGCCTTTGGGGAGATAGGCCAGCTCGCGCAGCGGGGTCACCATCGGATCTTCAGTGACCTTATAGGGCAAGCGGCCAAGGGCGACGCTGTCATAGTTGAGATCGTGGCGATCATAAGATGACAGCTCGTACTCTTCGGTCATCGATAGGCAGTTAGTCGGGCAATACTCTACGCAGTTGCCGCAAAAAATGCAGACGCCAAAATCAATGCTGTAGTGCTTCAGATTTTTTTTCTTCGTCTCTCTGTTGAATTCCCAATCGACGACTGGCAGATTGATCGGACACACCCGAACGCACACCTCGCAAGAAATGCACTTATCAAATTCAAAGTGAATGCGACCGCGATAGCGCTCTGAAGGCACCAGCTTTTCGTAGGGGTACTGCACCGTTACCGGGCGACGCTTCATATGGTCAAAGGTAACCGCTAGCCCCTGCCCGATAAACTTCGCCGCCTGAGCGGTCTCTTTAGCGTAGTCTCCAACTTGTTTTAGAAAATTCAACATGGCAAGGGGTATAGATTAGGTTCAGCAAGTATTGATGCCTGAGCGCGCGCTGCCTTAGCCACCAAAGGCAAACGGGAAAGATAGCTTGAGCGCAGCGGTTGCCAGCAGATTGACCAGGGAAACGGGCAGTAAAAACTTCCAGCCCAAATCTAAAAGCTGATCGATTCTGACGCGAGGCACCGTCCACCGCAGCAAAATGGTCAAAAAGATCAGCAGATAAGCCTTGATCATGGTCATGACAATACCTAGAGAGGCGGTGATCACCTGCACCCAGGGCGCTGTCTCGCTTATTCCCAAGAGCCCCGTCAGCGTCTCGACCGGAATCGGAAAGTTCCATCCGCCCAGATAAAGCACCGAAACGATCAGCGCTGACAGGGTCAAGTTAACGTATGAGCCCACATAAAACAGACCGAATTTCATTCCGGTGTATTCAGTCTGGTAGCCCGCTACCAGCTCTTCTTCTGCCTCAGGTAGGTCAAAGGGTAGGCGCTCGCACTCGGCTAAAGCAGCAATCCAAAAAACCACAAAGCCAACTGGCTGCCGCCAGATGTTCCATCCTAAAATGCCGTAGCTCGACTGCTGATTGACGATGTCAATGGTACTGAGGCCATTGGTCATCATCACGACTGCCAAGACTGCTAGCGCTAGCGGAACCTCGTAGCTAATGGATTGAGCCGCCGCTCGGAGTCCGCCCAGCAGTGAGTATTTATTGTTAGAGGCGTAGCCTGCCATTAGCAGGCCGATGGGGACAACGCTAGAAAGCGCAATCCATAAAAAGATGCCGATGCCCAAATCGGTGATCACCATATTTTGGCCAAAGGGCACAATCAAAAAAGATAGAAAGACCGGAATCACCACAATGGCAGGGCCGAGCGTAAACAGCCAGGGGTCAGATTTGGCCGGTGTAATATCTGCTTTGAAAAGGAGCTTGATGCCGTCAGCAGCAGCCTGGAGCGAGCCCAATGGGCCGACGTATTCGGGGCCAATGCGCTGTTGAGCGGCGGCTGAGATTTTACGCTCTAGCCAGACCGTGATGAAAATGCTCACTGTAGCCACAATCAGCATTAGCACCATTGGCAGAGGAACCCAGACAGTTTTGGCAACCCCGGCGGGCAATCCTAACTCAATAAGGGCTTGAACGAACGTACCTTGAAGGTCAATGCCTGGATTCATGCGCTTTAAGGGTGGCTGTGTCTAGTTACAGTTGTCTCACAGATTCTAGCGCTTAATCAACTTCTATAGGCCTTTTCAGAAGAGTCAGGCCCAATTGAAATGCTAGCCATCTCACCATAGAGTCTATAGCGTTGGTCACTGTGCCGAGGTTCATCACACCGGCTGAAAACCCTATGTTTCAACGGGTAAAGTGACTCGCGGTTCCCGAATGCATCCGGGAACCGCGATAAACATCCCCTGCCTCCTTCCCTCCCCACAAAATAAAACCCCTCCGACAAAGCCGGAGGGGCTGGAGTTCCTGAAAATCGTCACTGGAGCTATATTCAGCTGAATTTTAGATATTGAGAAGAGGGGTAATGCCCATCACCTCTGTATTGTTACTCTGTCAGGGCCGATTGAGACCGCTGTAATCAGCTTAGTTGGGCGGGTTCCGATACATCTGCTAGGGCTGTTTTTCCCATAGCTGCAGGCGGTTTTCTAACGGAACGTAGCGCTGGTCGTGGGGGCCTTCGTAGATTTGAGTGGGCCGGAAGATTCTATTTTTACCAATTTGCTCCTTCCAGTGGGCGAGCCAGCCAGCGACGCGGGCGATCGCAAAAATCGGCGTAAACAAGTCGGTTGGAATGCCCAGCTTGCGATAAACCAGTCCCGAATAGAAGTCCACGTTAGGGTAGATGCCCTTGTGGCCGAGTTTTTCTTTGACCACTAGCTCTAACTCCAGGGCAATGTCGTAGTAGGCATCCCGCCCTTCTTTGTCAAAGAGCTGCTCGGCTAGTCGCTGTAATGTCTCAGCCCGAGGGTCTTTCACCTTATAGACGCGGTGGCCGAAGCCCATAATCTTTTCCTTGTTGGCGATCCGGGCGTCTATATAGGGCCGTACATTTTCTACAGAGCCGATTTCTTTGAGCATGGCGATCACTTCTTCATTTGCACCCCCATGTAGCGGGCCAGCCAGCGTGCCTACCGCTGAAGCGACCACTGCATAAGGGTCAGTTAGCGTAGAAGCGGTCACCATCGCCGAAAAGGTCGAGGCGTTGATCGTATGCTCGGCGTGGAGAATCAGGCAGACATCAAAGATCCGCGCAGCTAAAGGGTCGGGCTCCTGCTCATTGAGCATATAGAGAAAATTAGCGGCGTAGCTGAGATCGTCGCGGGGCTGCACCGGATCGTTACCTTTACGCATCAGTGCAAACGCGGCTACCATCGTCGGGATCTTGGCTATTAGCCGCACGACCGCATCTTGCACGTAGGTCGGATCTTCTAGCGCCCGGCGCGAGTGAAACAGGCCCAGAGCGGCGGCGCAGGCTTGCAGGGCGTCCATGGGGTGGCCGCTCTCCGGGAAGCACTTCATCATGTCGCGAATGCGATACTTGAGCCTGCGGTGATACTGAACCTGATGCTCAAAAGCCTGGAGCTCGTGATGAGTGGGCAGACCGCCCCAGATCAGCAGATAGGCCGTCTCTAAAAAGCTGCTGTGCTGCGCAATATCGCCAATGCGAATGCCGCGATATTCTAAAATTCCTTCTTTGCCATCTACATAACTGATACTCGACTGCGTGGCCGGAACGCCCTCTAAGCCTGGCCGATAGTCGCATGTCGTCATCATCTGTAGACTCCTTC
Organism: Leptolyngbya sp. BC1307; assembly: GCF_002286735.1. Taxonomy (GTDB): domain Bacteria; phylum Cyanobacteriota; class Cyanobacteriia; order Phormidesmidales; family Phormidesmidaceae; genus Phormidesmis. Next base: position 16,531 of record NZ_NRTA01000035.1, on the reverse strand, counting down.
CTTAATTAATCGATGCTTAGCCAGTGCTTTCTACCATATCGCTGTGTGTAGAGACATAGCTATGCAAGCGATACAAAACCGGTGAAATTAGTCTGTGTTTCTTGACAGAGCCCGCCCCTTTAGAGCAGAAGCTAGAGCAAAAAGCGTGGCGGCGATAGCCAAAAAAGCTGACTCCGGCCAATCGCCTCACTCGCAGCGGGTAGCTGCAGGCCAATAATGCCAGCTTTTTTGAGCGTCCACTGATCGCTTTCTTGGCCAGTGACTAGCTTTTGCGCCCACCCGCTCAAGTTGGGTTCGTGGCCGACGATGGCGATCGCCGGGCAGTCTGACGACTGCTCCAAGTGCTGCCAATTAGCCAGCCAGTTCAGCCAGTCGGACAACTCACCTTCTAGACTGAGCGCCGGACAGTCTAGAAGGTGTGAGGCTAACCCGGCAGCGAGCAAAATTTCGGCAGTCTGCTGCGCCCTGACCAGCGGACTGCTGAGCAAAGCATCAAACTGTAGGCCCAGATCAGCCAGTCGCTGAGCCACTCGCTGGGTTCTGGTAACGCCTTTGGCTGTGAGCGATCGCGCTGCCTCACTCACCCCGCTATGCCGCGCTTCAGCAATCCCATGACGAATAAAATAAACTTCGGTGGTCGGCATGGTTTAGCACACGGTGAGGGATCAGCGCAGTGAGGACAAGACGGCAGTCAGAGGTCACTAATTTATGTTACGCCGCCATGTCCACAGGACAGTCCATAGGACAGTCTGCAAGGCTCGCTAAGCCTGCTGTAAGCAGCGATACCATCAGAATCGAACGACCGGGCGTTAGTCAGAGTTCAAAACGCCGTCTTCTGGGTTGACTAGCCGCTGCAATTTTTGCTTGATCTGCTTGTCAAAGACCTCCCATTTCTGGCGGGTGTAGTCACTGTTATCGTAGTAGCCGGAGAGAAAGCCAATGGGGATCTCAAAGCCGCCTGCCATCGAGCGACCGCCGCCAAAGAAGCGGCCTCGGCTGTCTTGACCAAAGGCTTCTTTGATAAATTCGTCTGGGTCAAGCGTGATCTTGTTCGTGCGCAGGGAGCCGACGACCAGCTCTTTTTCCTCATCTTCGTCATGGACGATGCCGTACACCACAGCTGTATGCACGTTTTCTTCGGTAATCAAAAAGTCAGCGGCCTGCGGAATGGCATCTCGATCTTCGTAGCGTAGGTACCCCACCCCAGCGATAGAAACGCTGTTTTGCATTTTACGGTTGCGCAGCGATCGCTCAATCACATCCATCACCCGCCGCGATCTCGAGGCTTGCAAGACAGCGCTGAGCAGCTGGGCATCGTAAAACTGGCTGAGGTAAGCCGCCGCCAAAAAGTCAGGTTCAGACGCCTGCATCAGATGGCTGGTATCTGAGCGGAGGCCGTGCATCAGGGCCGTTGCGCATTTCACATGCGTATTGTTGCTCCGATCTAGCTGCATCAGACCCGCCTGCAGATACTGGGTCATCATCGTGGCTGTCGCGTGAATGTCGGGGCGAATGTCTGCGAGTTCGGCGTCGAGCTTACCCTGAGCCGCATGGTGATCGACGACCAAAATCAGCGGCAAATGCGCATCTCTGACTCGTTCGGTCAGATGGCTGGTCGTCCCTTGCGTATCGATCAAGACATAGCCCTGATACTGAGATAAATCTGGGGCGTCGCTTGCCTGAGTGGGCCAACGTTTAGCGGGTAAGTTGGTGAGCTTGACTAAAGCAATATTTTCTTGATGGCTGAGCGTACCCGAATAATAAATGTCGCACTGAATGCTGTACTCATTGGCAATTAAACGGTAGGTCCAAGCTGCCGACAGCGCATCGGGGTCGGGAAAATCTTGAAGCAGCACTAATTGGCGGGTGCCGCTGTGCTTTTTAAGCAGCTTTTCTAAAGCCTCGGTAGGACTACTCTCAAAGCCAGCGGTGCGCCGCAGGGCAGCAGCTTTCTCTACGAGAGACTCTTTCTCTGATGATCGTGAGGCTTCTGAATGGGACTCTTGACTGTCTAGCAAAGCGCTGTTGGGTAACGACATAGGAGGAGGGACTGACGCCTGAATCAGGCGTTTGACGGGAAGTGACGAGAGATGAGATGAAGCCACACCGCCGACAGAAATCTGCTAGTAGCTAGCAGTGCCGAGCGCGCAAAGTCGGTAATTTTACAGGTGTGTCTTTTACTATTATGAACGCTCACCTGCTGTCTATGAGCATTGAGACATGAGGCTGGTGAGAATTTTACAGTTCTGAATAGTTCTAAGAATTCACTGAGGTCATCAATACCTCTAATATCTCAATGGCGGGATCGCCGCAGGCGCTAGTTAAGCCCAATAACGTACCGTCGCCATTCCTGGTGAACGCCGCCGCGCACATGCCTGGAGATTTCAAAATATAGGCTGCTGTGAGGCTTACGCGGTGGATTGGTCAGTGGCATTTGGGCCTCTTTGGGCGTGCGGCTGCCTTTTTTGACATTGCAGCGAACGCAGGCGCTGACGATATTTTCCCAAGAGTCGCCACCGCCACGCGATCGCGGCAACACATGATCAAGTGTCAGGCCATCGCCCGCATAACCGCAGTACTGACAGGTATGGTTATCACGGTGTAGCAGGTTGCGCCGGGTGAGAGGAATTTCTTTGTAGGGAATGCGCACGTAATGACGCAGTCGGATCACTGTCGGTAGGGGAAAATCTGGATAAATCAGCTGTTCGCGGTGCTCTATTTGCTCCGCTTTGCCTTTAATTACCAGCACTACCGCGCGTCGCCAGCTTGTGATGTTAAGCGGCTCATAGGAAGCATTGAGAACAAGAACCTTACTCATTTCACACTCGCCAGGATCCTGCATTAGATAGTAGCACAAACAAAGCCATGAGGGGGTTTGAGCGACTGGTACACTGTTTGCCTGAGGGCGTGTCCCCAGCAATGCGCCGCTGAGTTTGACTAGATATGCGGCTAGAGACTCGTCTGAGGGCTTGACTAGAAACCGGTTTGAGACTTATCTGGGAGCTTGTCTAGAAGCCGATCTAAGGGCACGCCCGAAACGCTCAAGTAAAGACGGTTGTTGTGAAGTTGTGATGCGAGGTTGTGATGCTTAGCTGGGACAAAACGCCTGCCCTGTTGCCGATGCGCTGCTGTCGGGCTTGGGTCGAAATCGATCTGGCAGCGCTGGCTCACAATGTGCGTACGCTTAAGGCGCTGTTGCCGGTGGGTACTGATTTGATGGTGGTGGTCAAGGCCGATGCCTATGGCCATGGGGCGGTCACGGTGGCTGAGCAGGCGTTGCTGGCAGGTGGCACCTGGCTGGGGGTGGCGACGGTGCCCGAGGGCATAGAGCTGCGGCAGGCAGGCATTGACGCGCCAATTCTGGTGATGGGGGCGGTGAATGACCCGGCAGAGGTGAGGGCGATCGCTGACTGGCAGCTACAGCCGACGATTGTAAACCCGCAGCAGGCGCTGATTTTTTCTGAGACGCTGGCAGCCTATTCTCAACGGGCAACCGTTCCACTGCCGGTACACCTGAAGCTGGATACGGGCATGTCTCGGCTGGGGTTTAGCTGGCAGCGAGCGGTCGAGTTTGCCCGCTTTGTGCAGCAGCTCGCCCATTTGGAACCGGTCAGTCTGTACTCGCATTTGGCGACTGCCGATAGCCCTGACCCGACCGTGATGCGGCTGCAGCAGCAGCGATTTGAGCAGGCGATCGCTGCCCTCAAGCAAGCAGATCTGCTCCCTCCCCGACTCCACCTGGCTAACGCCGCTGCCGCCCTGACTGATCCTGCCCTGCACTACGACATGGTTCGCGTGGGCCTGGCTACCTACGGTCTGTACCCGGCCCCTCACCTGAAGTCTGCTGCTGAGCTAAAGCCTGTATTAGCCGTCAAAGCCCGGATCACCCATCTGAAGACGATAGCGCCAGGCACAGGCGTTAGCTACAGTCACAAATTTGTCGCTCAGCAGTCGATGCAGATTGCCATTGTCGGCATTGGCTACGCCGACGGCGTCCCGCGTGTTTTATCCAACCAGCTGCAGGTCGTCGTCAACGGTCAGCGAGTCAACCAAATTGGCGCTATCACCATGGATCAGCTCATGCTAGATGTCTCAAATTTGCAGTCTGTGCGAGCGGGTGATGTCGTTACTCTGCTGGGTCAGGCGGGCGGCTACACCCTCAGCGCCGATCACTGGGCAGACATGGCCAACACCATCTCCTGGGAAATTCTCTGTGGCTTTAAGCATCGCCTCCCGCGCATCAACACAACTGCGTCCCCGGCAGCTGGCCAACGAGCTTTGGCAGAGCGCCTGTTTTCGGAGGCTGCAGATCCCTAATTAAAATCATCCGATAATATTGCTAGGGCTTTCGCAGAGTTCTTGGTATTATGGATGCTCACTCATGGAGAAGTGGCTGAGTGGTTGAAAGCGGCTCCCTGCTAAGGAGTTATGGGGTGTAAACTTCATCGAGGGTTCGAATCCCTCCTTCTCCGTTGGTTTCGGCCTTTTGACTTGGCTTTTTTAGTCCGGCCTGGCTTGCTTATAAATTGCGAATGGCCCAGAGCAGCCGCTCAGGCGTCGCGTTTGTGTGCGCAAACGAAAATAGATGCTGAAAGCGCAGTCTGCCCTCAGCATCTATGACAAATTGGGCCGGTAAAGGCGCACCCAGTGCTTGGCCAGTGCCATGCCGGCGAAAAGTCTGGCAGGCCGGATCAACGAGCAGCGGCATCGCTAGAGACAGATCCTGCTGAACGACCCGGCTCTGATCTAGATCGGTGCTGGTAATCATCAGCACGGTAGCCCCTAGCCCAACAAACTGATCGTAAGCCTCGTTGAGCGCCAGTATATGGGGGTAGCAGAACGGACAGTATTGCTTTTCGGTAAAAATGCGCGTAAAGGCAAGTACAAGGGGTTTGCCCCGGTAGCTAGAGAGCCTGCTAGCAGTGCCATCAACTGCTGGCAGCGTGAAGTCGGGTAGCAGTTGACCTAGCTGAAACCGGCAGCTAGCGGGAATGGGCAAAAGGTTTTTAAAAAAGCGGCGGCTGATTAGGCCCTGAAAATCGCTCCCTTTTGAAGTCAGCTGCATGACGTGTCAATGGCCAAGGTTAGTCATTAGATATGAGTCAAAAATGCGAGTCAAATTTTCGGGTTAATTGCTTGAGACGGCTAGACGGCGGCAAAGAACTCTTTGGACTTCGCGGGGTCAGGGTTCATGGTTTTGTCACCGGGTTGCCAGCCAGCGGGGCAAACCTCATCAGGGTGCGACTGCACGTGTTGAATAGCCTGAAGCACTCGCAAGGTTTCGTCTACGCTGCGACCAAAGGCAAGATTGTTAATTGTCGCGTGCTGAATGATGCCGTCTTTGTCAATGATGAAGAGGCCGCGCAAGGCGACGCCTACTTCAGGGTCTAGTACGTTGTAGGCAGCGCTAATTTCTTTTTTGATATCCGAAACCAAAGGATAGTCAAGATCGCCTACTCCACCCGACTTGCGGTCGGATTGGATCCAGGCCAGGTGAGAAAACTCGCTGTCTACCGAGACGCCGAGGATCTCTGTATCGATATCGCTGAAGTCGCTGTAGCCGTCGCTAAAAGCGGTGATTTCAGTCGGGCAGACAAATGTGAAATCTAGAGGATAAAAAAAGAGCACGACGTATTTGCCGCGATAGTCAGACAGTTTGATCGTCTTAAATTCTTGATCGACTACGGCCGTAGCCGTAAAGTCGGGCGCACTTTGGCCTACTCTAAGACATTCTTGGGTCTGCTCGCTCATGAACTTATTCCTTAAAGTGCGACTGAAGTTTTGCTGAAAGCCCGGCTGCTAACCGATAGCGGCTATGTTGCGCGCGCGTTAGAGAGACAAGACGAGTGAACCAAACCTCTCCCCCTCCGACCTCTCCCCCTCTGGCCTGTACCCACCGCTTTAACTGTAAGCCAACGCAGATTGGTAGGAGAAAGCAGGTGAAGCCGACCATAGACACTTCAAAGATATTAACATTAATAAACACGCGATGACTGACCGCAATCTGGCAGGGCGGTGGTCAGAGAGAGCGGTTCTGAAGCTAGCCAGGGATAGCAGCTAGCCAGGGATAGCAGGAAGAATGGTCTCTAGAGATGTTAACGTTTGTTGTTTGTTTACTAAGGTTGAGTCGGTACGGATCTAAGATAGAGGCATGAGGGCAGCAAGCTCTCTTAAAGACAGATAAAACAGCCTAAATCAGTTCGCCAAGGAGGCGCTATGACGATGGTTGTCCCCGCATCTGTCGCGTCCAAAAACAGCACCTCAGATAGTGCACAGATAGTTCTTCAACTGGCGATAGGGAATGCATAACATCAGCCTGACAGTGTTAGCTGTGAGTGACTGCTCTTGTTATCTCCATATAAGTCTCTTACTAAAGGAAGAATTCAACTGTTGCCTGGTTTCTGGGTGCTGTTTTTCACAGGGTAGAAATTATAGCGTTGGCCGCTTTACTCACCATATAAGTGACCACTAGAACCATTGCTTATGGCGGGCAAAGCGGTGCGCAAGCGACGAATGCATCTGTAGAGATATCTTAGTAGGGAGTAGACAGCTGGCTGTCTACCTTCTGAATTCTGGTTATCTTTGCAATGCTAAAAATCTCTAACAGTGTGTCTATCCCAGAAAGCGAGATCGAAATGAGCGCTATTCGATCTCAGGGTGCGGGCGGACAAAATGTTAATAAAGTAGCAAGCGCGGTGCATTTGCGCTTTGACGTGGGAGCGTCTTCACTGCCAGATTTTTATAAGCGACGGCTGCTGACGCTGCGAGATAAGCGCTTGACTAAAGACGGCGTAATCGTGATTAAGTCGCAGCAGCACCGCTCGCAAGAGCGCAATCGTGAGGAAGCCTTGTCCCGACTACAGCAGATGGTTCAAGCAGTAAATGTATTGCCCAAAAAACGGCGACCGACCCGTCCTACGAAAGGATCGCAGCGACGCCGACTGGAGAATAAGACGCAGCGATCGCAGCTAAAATCCCTACGTAAAAAGGTGGATTTAGAATAATCGACCCAACGACGCGAGTGCCCGCCTCACGGCTTCTAGCTGCCTGCGCCGATCTCCACTGAGCCCAAAGACAGCTTGTAGGATGCCGCTGGCTGTTGAGGTGCCGGCACTTGCCAGCTAGCTGTGAGGTTATATCTGCCGGGCGACAGCGTTTCGAGTGGAATAGTCTGGCTCTCTCGCAGAGGGATGTTTTGGGGCACCTTATCCATGGCGATATAGCCGCCCATCAGTCGATCTGCCGTGGTGCTGATTTCATCGGTCGAATTTTTTAGGGTTAGCACCAGCTTCGATTCGGCGGGTAAGGCATCGGCAAATTCCCAGTAGGTCGTGACTTGCAGCGCCTGATCGGGGGTTGGGCGATCGCCCTTAAGCTCGTGACCGTAAAACTGAATGCGATCGCTTACCTTGACAGACTGCGGCTCAGCAATAGCTGCCAAATCGCCTGGCGTAGCCACTGGCCCCGGATAGATCTTCACATAGTCCAGCCCGTGAAAGCGGACGCTATGCAGCAGCGGCTGGGCCGAAAAGTAGTCCAGCATCTCGCGCTCAGGCAAATCGCGCTGATACTGATTGATATAGAGCGCGACCCGGTGGGTGTTCAGCCATAGGGGGGATGTCGTTTCAGTGACCTTGGGGATGGGGACGACATTGCCTTCAAAATAGGGATGAAAAGCCGAGGCATACCAAGCGGCTACCGTCATGTCTTTGGCCTCAGGCGACCGGTTTATCCATCGAGCTGCCTGATCAAGTCCTTCACCTTGCCCGATCATAAATACCCGCTCTGCCGGGTATATCAGTTGAGCCAGCGGATTAAAATAGGTCAAATAGTTAGGCTGGTAGATGACAACTACCACCGATTGCACCAGCAGCAATCCCACCATACCGGCAGCCAGGCTCCGACGCGGCGGTGCGGTTCCTTTTCCGGAAGAACGGCCCAAAAAAAATCCAGAAGCGGGTTCAGAGATTGGTAGCCTTTGCCATGGCTTCACCCTTGCTTCAGTCCATAGCCAGACCCAACCCGTGGCTGAGAGGACAGCTAACAGCGGAATCACCAAACTGATGTAGCGATCAATCTTACTGCCAATAATCGACAGCATCCCCAACATCCACAGACTGCCAATTACCATCAGCAGTAGCAGGAAAACAGAGTGCTGCCGGTCGCCCCGATGCCGAAATGCCATGATAACCGCAATCACGAGCCCGAGTAAGAAGATAGGAGAAAGTCGATAGAACAGTACCAGCGGATAAAAAGATGGGCCAATCACATCAGTCGTTTGTCCCAAATAGAAGAAGGCTCCCCGCGTTGACTCTTCTCTCAGCCCTGTTAACAGCTGTGTCAAGGTGTCGATTGGCGCAACCCACAAAGCGGGCCAAATTAAAAACGCGGTCATACCAATCGTCATCAGCCAAAGCACAAAATCTAGCCCTTGTCTTGGCCAACCTCGTCTAGAGAAAGAGCCTTGGGGAGAAAAATTGTGATTCTCCGAAAGAGCGGCTTCGCCATTGCGCAGTTCAATCACAATGAGCCAGGTCAACACTGCTGGAATGACGAATACCGACGGAATCTTAGACAGAATCGAAAGGCCCGTCATGACGCCTGAGAGCAGTAGCCACTTGCGAGGTCGCCCGGTTGCCCCCTCTACCTGGCCTAAAGGCTGTTTCAGGTAAAGTAGCATCGCCAACAGCCCAACCGCCCCAAAAGATGATTGCAAGGCATCTGTTGTCAAGTAGCGCTGATAGGCTAAGAAGAAGGGCTCTAGCATCAGTAGGCCAATAGTCATCAGCGCAATTGGCCTGCCTATTAGCCGCCGTACCAAATCGTAGATAGCCACTATGCAGCCAGCTGTGACTATCGCCTGAAAAATCCTGGGCAAAATCCACAGCCCAATTGGGAAACTCATCACATTGAGGCAAGCCCCCACCGACGCCGGTTGATCAATTCCCCAAAACTGCGGATGGAGCTTGTGCCATAGGCAGTTGAGAAACATGCTGCTGCCCGTGAGCCACATATTTGTCACACCGGGATGATGACGCAGGTAGGTTCCTGCTAAATCGCCCTCAAACAGATGCAGTGCAAAGGCTGTGCCTCGATACATCCACAGCTCTTCGTCGGCGTTGATTGGCACATCTACCTCCAGCAGTCGCAGCACTAGCGCCACTAAAAAAATGACCAGTGATATCGGCAGATCCCTTACCGCTAAGCCAGATGAGGGCTTCAGCAAGTCTTCTGAAGTTTTCGGTTGTTTTTCCATGTCGCTAAAGAGGGGGGCGGTTGAGGGGCGGACAGTCAGATAGTGCTATGAGGAGCTGGGCTAGGAGGTGTGACGCCCTGATAGAGCTGCGCTTCACGAAGGGCGTCTGTGGGCTGGGTAATCACGATATCTTTTGTCGCTTGTAAAAAGGCCAGCAGCGAGTCGGAAGCGCTATAGACAAAAAGGTCACTGTCTGGTGGAAGCTGTTTCAGAGCTGCTGCATAGTCAGGGTTTTGTGCTTGATTGAGCAAAACAAAGCGGGTGTCAGGGGAGACTTGATAGCTCAAAGAGAGAATGTAGGTATAGTCAGCATCGGTCAAAACCACTGGCTGTGCTACTGAGTTAATTAGAGGAGCCGCCTGTAAGGTTAGGGTACTGGAGCCCTTTCCCCACCCCAATGACTGGGTGATAAGCAAGCTGGAGATGAGGCCTCCTAGTAGTAGCGCGATCGCCCCGACCTGCTGTGCCCTGATCTGATCGACCCGCTGTGTCAGGTGCAATGCCCACTGGCTCTTTTTAGAACCAAAGACTTGGGCAATAGCAAAAGCCACTGCTAGCTCTATGCCTAGATAAGCCGTCAGCGAATAGCGAGGCAGCAGCGATCGCCGACCGCCGCTGAGAATATCGGGCACGATTTGCGCCAGCGTGCTCACCGACATCAGCAGCAGGACAAATATCCATATTCGCTTTGGCGTATGACGATAGAGCTGATAGGTACTGTAGGCCACAGCCCCTAATAGCAGGTAAGAGAAAGGATTGGTAAAGCTGACCGGCCAATCAAAATCGATAAAGCCAATGCCGAGATTGTGCAGCCAGTAGCCGATTCGACTCAGCAAGTCCGTCTTGTAGCTGCTAGCCCAATGAGTTGTTTCCTCCAGTCGGGCCAGCCGCGTGGCCACCACCCAAACCCAGGGTAAAAAGGCGATCCCGACCCCGACCGATACCATCACATAGCGCAGCAGTCTCTGCGTGAGCCGATGCTCTACGATCAAGACATAGAGCCCGTGAGTAACCAGTACCCAGAGAAAAAACAAGTGAGAATACAGGCCCAAAACAGCCGTCAGACCGTAGGCTAACCACTGCCTCCCACTATTGTGGCGTAGCGATCGCAGCAAAAACGCACTGGACACAGTCGCCAGCAGCGCCCAGAGAGTATACTGACGGGCCTCTTGAGCAAGCAGCACATGAAAGGGTGAAACCGCAATTAGAGCGATCGCACTCCAGCCAACAGCTGCCGATTCAAACAGTTCCTGACACAGCCAGTAAATAGCCGGTAGCAGCAGCAAACCCAGGCCGACAGCCAGCCAGCGAGAAGCGACTGGCGCATGGAAAATCTGCAGACAAAACCGCATCAGCAAATAGTACAAAGGCGGATGCTCGGGATTGTTGGCAAACGCGCTGAGCGCGTCGCCCAAAGGATGCTCAACCGTAGGAGCCTGGTACTGCTGAAAACGACTGCCGGTAACCGGCTCACCGGTATAAACCGTGTCAACCAGCTCCTCATCTGCGTAGCCAGAAGCCCGCAATATTCCCCTGACTTCATCGACGGTATAAACTTTTTGATCCAAATTGGCGCAACGGGCATAAATGCCCACCACAATCAGCCCAATAATCAACAGCTGCTTAATTTTCATAATAATGACAGGGCCGCACCTCACCAGTGAGTGCGAACAACGAGTTCGAGTATTGTCGCCATGGCTGAGCGCAGAGTACCCATCTGTTCGACCATCCGTTCAACCACTGACGTGCAGGGTTGGCCGACCTCGATTTGCTAGCAATTCTACTCAATCGGGTTCCGTGGAGTCTATCTCACAATCCGCTTCTCTAAGAAACCTTCACAGAGACTTTAAGGTGATCTATGAGACCAGGTCAGGCTGCTTAGAATACTTAAACATTTGTGTGAAGTCTTAATAGAATCAGCCGCCATAAAACGCAAGTCTCCTGACACACCCCTAGCATTCTCCGTATGGGCAGATTGTTCGCTTAGCTATCGGTGTTATCTTGGTCGCGGTCTGATGATCGTGGGTTTACTAAACCCCAATGAGCCAGAAGGTTTTGAAAGTGATTATGTTTGTAAAACCATTACTGACTCGGCTCAAGCCCTATTTACGCTGGGTGATTTTAGGCGGCACGCTCTTCTTCATTGCTAAAGCTCTGAAAGACAATTGGCGAGAGGTGACCGATTTACAGATCACCGCTCAGACCTGGTCACTGCTGACAGTGTCTTTAGGAATTACGCTACTGGCTCATCTCTGGTCTGGCTGGGTCTGGCACTGGATACTCGCCCTCTTTAATCAGCCTCTGGGCGGACTGTGGAGCACTCAAGTCTATCTCAAAACTAACGTTGCCAAATATTTGCCGGGCAATGTTTGGCACTTCTACGGGCGGGTGCGGGCATTACAAACCACCGGAACGCCGACCGGTACTGCGGTGCTCAGTGTGGTGATGGAGCCGCTGCTGATGGCCGTGGCCGCGCTAATCTTGGGATGTCTGGTGGGTGGTTGGCAACTGAGCGGCTCTCGCTGGTGGATCGGCCAAGTGGTGGTGCTCTGTATAGCGCTGGTAAGCGTTCATCCCCGCATTTTTAACCCCGTTCTGCAGACGCTGAGCCGGGCTAAGGCTAAAGCGCAGCGCCTGACGTTTGAGGGCGACCGGTCACCGCCGCTGAAGGCATACCCGCTCCGCCCGCTGATCGGTGAGATTGGCTTTGTCGCCTTGCGAGCGTCAGGATTTGTCTTTACTGTAGCCGCCTTGCAGCCGCTCACAGCTGATGCCATTCAATCTTTGGTGGCAGCCTTTAGCCTGGCCTGGCTGCTAGGGCTGGTGATCCCCGGTGCGCCGGGCGGCGTCGGTGTCTTTGAAGCAACGGCCATTTCGCTGCTGGGCGGTGAGTTTCCCGCTGCAGTGATCTTGAGTAGCGTTGCTTTCTACCGGCTGATTAGCACGCTAGCCGAAGTTATCGGCGCTGCCTTGGCCTGGCTATCGGAAAAAATGACGGACACTGCGCAGTCAAAACAGTAAGCCTAATCGCTTTGTTTATGCTTCAAATTCCTATTATCTCGAAGTCGTCTATCTCGCAGTCGTCCCGCTGTCAGCATCGCCCAGTGTTAAAACTACTTGCAAGGAAACGTCCGCCTTGAAGAATTTATAAAAGCCTTTCTGTAATTCATCATAAAATCACCGATTAACTTAACCCAAGAGGAGAGGATAAAGACCTGAGACGACCCGCTGAAGCGGCAGTTTTTATCGATGTTGCCGGTAGCCTACATTTTATACCCTCTTGTGTTTGAGACTTTTGCATTTGAGATAGTAGTCACCTCCTAATTTCTTGTTATTTTGATTCGCCATGATTGACACTACCCTTGGACATCCGCCTTTTCCCATCACCCCGAGCTATCTGAGCGCTGAAGAATGGGCGCGATCGCCAGAAATCTCGGTTGTCGTGCCAATCTACAACGAGGTAGAAACCATTCCGCTGTTAGTAGAGCTGATTACAACAGTCTTGCAGGGGATGGATTGCACCTACGAGTTTATCTGCGTAGACGATGGCTCAACTGACGGTTCGGTCGAGCTTTTGAGAAAAATCTCCCAGAACCGTGACGATCTTCAGGCGGTGTTCCTGCGTCGCAATTACGGCCAGTCAGCAGCTATGTCAGCCGGATTTCATCAGGCCAAAGGCAAAGTCATCGTCACGCTGGATGGCGACTTACAAAACGAACCTGCCGACATTCCAACGGTCTATCACAAGATTCAGGAGGGCTACGATCTCGTCAGCGGCTGGCGCAAAGATCGGCAGGATGATGCCATGACCCGGCTGCTGCCTTCTAAAATCGCCAACGGGCTGATTGGCAAAGTGACGGGCGTTTCTCTGCACGACTACGGCTGTTCACTCAAGGCTTACCGGGCAGAAGTCGCCCGCGATATGCATCTGTACGGCGAGCTGCACCGCTTTTTGCCCGCCCTAGCCTACATTGAAGGAGCCCGAATCACTGAGATCCCGGTGCGCCACCATGCTCGTAAATTTGGCCACAGTAAGTACGGGCTAGGCCGCACGCTGCGAGTAGTGATGGATCTGCTGACGATCTACTTTATGAAGACGTTCCTAACGCGACCCATGCACGTCTTTGGGCCGTTTGGCATCCTCTCAATTGTGACCGGATTTGCGCTGGGACTCTATCTTAGCTTTCTAAAAATATTTCTCAATCAGGGCATTGGCGATCGCCCCCTGCTGATGCTAGCGGTGCTGCTGATTATCTCTGGTATTCAGCTGTTTAGCTTTGGTCTGCTGGCAGAGCTGGGCATGCGCACCTATCACGAATCGCAGCGGCGACCGATCTATCGAATTCGCGAAGTCGTTGGCAGACGTTAGGTAAGTTTGGTATTACTGAGCCGAACATGGGAAGCTGTAGCTGGTAGGTTAGCACTGAGCTATACCGTCATCAGCGGGAGCAGGATATTTCTCTATGGCCAGTCCGTTACCCAGTCGCCAAAGCGTTGATTCCGACCAGCCCAATCGCCTATGGCTCAATGCCCTAGACCTTGAGAGTCTCAATCGAAAATTCGATCAGGCTCAAGCTGCCGATCTGGTTGAGTGGGGCTATCAGACGTTTGGCGAAGGGCTGGTGATGACCACCAGCTTTGGTATTCAGTCAGCCGTCATGCTGAGTCTGGTAACCCGCGTTGTCCCCCAGATTCCGGTTATCTGGATAGATACGGGTTACTTGCCGCCAGAGACCTATCGCTTTGCCGAGCAGCTCAGCCGCCGCCTCTCGCTCAATCTCAAGGTGTATCAGTCGGCTATTAGCCCGGCTCGGATGGAGTCCCTGTATGGTCGCCTATGGGAAGAAAACACGGTAGCCGCCCTCAATCGCTACGACAGCATTCGTAAGGTAGAGCCTTTGGAGCGATCGCTCGCAGAGTTAGGCGCAACTGCTTGGCTGACAGGGCTCCGCTCAGGGCAGACAAGTCATCGTCAGACGCTGAACCGGATTAGCGTGCAGGCAGCGAAGGCAGAGAGTGCCCATCTGAACGCGGCCTCCGGCGCTATGCGATACAAGCTGCTGCCCATTCTACACTGGAGCTCTAAAGACGTTTACGACTACTTGATAGCCCACGATCTGCCCTATCATCCGCTCTTTGACCAGGGCTATGTCACCGTGGGCGACTGGCACTCTAGCCGCCCGATGACCGCTGATGACACCGACGAGCGGTCGACCCGCTTTAAAGGGCTTAAGCAGGAGTGCGGCATTCACATTCCGCAGACCCCCGAAGAGGCTGAAAGCTTGAACTCTAGCTCTCTTTAGAAAATCCTCTGCCCAGGGCAATAGTGGCTAGATCTGTAACAAAGGTATTACAGATCGCCTGACAAACGATGGCAGGTGTCAACTATCGGCTATTTTCTTAAGTGTCGTTCTAAAGACGCTTGAGATACGCTTGTGCTGGTTCGTCTCGCTTTTTAGGGAGCTGATTTTCTAGCAAGACCGCTCGGGGCTACGTTGCTAACCGGGCAACGGCGGGCTACATAGGACAGGCAGATCTCGAAAATCTCAGCATCGCTATGCCGAAAGTACCTGCAGCCGCATTGGTTTCAGACAAGCATCCGACCGGGTCAGCGGAGTCTCTGCTGTGGGCCATTGCCGAACGGTTTGTCCGTAGCGGTCAGGTCAGCGATATTCGTCCGTTGGGCAACGGCAATATTAACAGTACTTTTTTAGTGACCGTTTTTTTGCCCTCGCGCTCAGAATCGCGATTTGTACTGCAGCGCATTAACGCCCAGGTATTTCGTCAGCCTGAGCTGGTGATTCAAAACATGGCCGTGCTGAGCGAACATCTGCGCTGCCAGCCTACAGATCTGCCCAGGCGATGGGAGACGCCCCATATTCTACCGACTCAGCAGGGCGAGCATTTCTGGCTAGAGAGCGGTGAATACTGGCGGGCTATTAGCTTTATCGAAGATTCCCATGTGCTCGAAACTGTGGAGAGTCTGGCCCATGCTGAAGAGGTCGGCTACGGCTTGGCCATGTTTCATCGACTGATCAGCACGCTGCCTGTTGACCGGCTCGCTGATACCTTAGAAGGGTTTCACATCACGCCAGCGTACCTGGATCACTACGCACAAGTGCTGACAGAGCGCTGTACGGATGGCAAGACGACGGCTACTGACGCCGATTCAAACGCAGCGCTGACCGATGCGCTAGACAGCTTGCAGGCCGAACAGGTTCACTATTGCTTGGCGTTTGTGGAGCAGCGGCAGGACTGGGCGCATGTGCTAGAGCGGGCTAAGGCGGCAGGCCATCTACAGCTACGGCCCATTCACGGCGACCCCAAGATAAACAATATAATGCTAGGAGAAAACGGCCAGGCGGTCAGTCTGATCGATTTGGACACGCTCAAGCCAGGGCTCTTGCACTACGATATCGGCGACTGTCTGCGCTCGGGCTGTAATCCGCTGGGAGAAGAGACCGAAGACTGGGAAAATGTTGTTTTTGATGTTGAGCTGGCTAGGGCCATGCTGCGCGGATATTTGGTGCAGGCTAAAGACTTTTTGAGTGAGTCGGACTATCTCTACCTGTACGATGCTATTCGCCTGCTGGCTTTTGAGCTGGGTCTGAGATTTTTTACCGACTATCTAGAGGGCAATGTCTACTTTAAGGTCAAGCACCCAACGCATAATCTGATTCGTGCGTTGGTGCAGTTTAAGCTCACTGAGAGTATTGAAGCGCAGGAAGAGACGCTCAGAGCTATGATTCAATCGCTCAGGTAAGTCTTAGGACTTACGCATTGACAGAGTAGCCAGCCTGTATGCTGGCAGGAGCCCCCTTCTTTTTGAGTGATCGCTAGGCCATGCGTGAGCTATCAAAACCATCTACAGCCCAGTGCGATAGCACGCTCTACACCTTATTTTTGCTCTCAGAGCCGAAGTATGTGAGCTGCGTGCGGCTCTCAGAAATTTTGGCAGATTTGAGCCACGATAGCGTGAATCGCTTTTTATTACGCGAACGTTACACGCCCAAAGACCTCTTTGACGAGGTTAAAGGCGAGCTGAACCTAGAATCCGGGACGCTCAGCGTAGACGATAGTGTGGAAGACAAACCGTATCGCGACCCCAGCAAAAGTGCCTTGGTGGATTACTTTTACTCTGGCAAGCACAAGCGACCGGTGAAGGGACTCAACCTAATTACTCTGTACTACAGTGACCCCTCCGGTCATTCTTATCCGGTCAACTTCAGACTGTATGACAAAGCAGCGGGCAAGACGAAGAACGACTATTTTAGA
>NZ_NRTA01000034.1 GCF_002286735.1 Leptolyngbya sp. BC1307 | reverse complement strand
AGGGTCTCGTTAATTCTCTCTTCCAAATTATTCGCTTTTCTAGGTGCTACTCCTCGCCTCCGGTAGTAACCGCCGTGGCGGTCGCTCCCTTCAGCGCTCAACTAATATAGCGACCTTTTGATGAATGTGTCAACTGATTTGAAGAAAGTTTTTTAGGATCGCTGAATTCCTTTCTCTGCGTGCAATCTAGCGATTCAACTAGCTCCCTATTGGGCTGATAAGTCTGGTTTGGGCTCTTTTTTCTTGGGAAAAAGTTTTTGGGCACAGCTGGGCTGCTCAAGGCAAAAAGTTTGTATTGCCCTATACGAAACGGTTGTGAGGCATCTGGCTCTATGCTGGTGCGTAGCAATTATTTTTTTAGTAGAGATATGCTGCCGAGCTGGATAGTTTTAGATGGGCTGCTGACGGGTTGGTTGCAGGAGGATATTGGTCGAGGCGATCGCACTACGCTGGGTCTAGCCGATTTAGGTAAGCAGGGAGGCAAGGCTTACTGGGTAGCCAAAGAGGACGGGATCATCGCTGGCCTACCTGTCGCCAAACGGATTTTTTACTTATTAGATACAGCAGTAGGGTTTAGAGCAGAGGTTAGGGAGGGAGAACCGGTTACCCAGGGCACAGTGATTGCTGAGATCGAGGGCCGGCTCGATACGCTGCTAACCGGAGAGCGAGTGGCGCTAAATCTTGCTATGCGGCTCAGTGGGATCGCAACGATGACCCAGCAGTACGCCGAGGTGATTGCCGACTTGCCCACGCGGCTGGTCGATACCCGAAAGACGACGCCCGGGCTAAGGATATTAGAAAAGTACGCGGCCCTTATGGGTGGCGCGCAGAACCATCGAATGGGGCTGGACGATGGAGTGATGATTAAAGACAATCACATCGCTGCAGCCGGCGGAATTGCACAGGCAATTGACCGCATTAGAGAGCGAATGCCTTATCCGGTGACGATAGAGGTGGAGACGGAAAGCTTGGAGCAAGTGGCTGAGGCGATCGCTCACCAGGCGGACATCATCATGCTAGATAATATGTCTCTTGACCTAATGAGAACAGCCGTCAAAAAAATCCGAGCAGCGCATCAGCGAATTAAAATTGAGGCTTCGGGGAATATCAGTCTGGAGACGATTCGAGCCGTGGCTGAGACCGGTGTGGACTATATTTCGAGCAGTGCGCCCATCACGCGATCGCCCTGGCTAGACCTGAGTATGAGAATGCGTTTGTAGCGACCGAAATTTCGGTCTAACGCCATAGCCGCAGTCGCCGAGTCTTAAGTTAATTTACGAAACGGGACGACTAACCGGATTAAGCAATTGAACTAGGCTTAATCCATTGTTTTTTTGGGAATGTGCTTATGAACGATCAACCTGGAGTCGCCAGGCTCGATATGCTCGATACTGACTATGCCAGGATGGTGGCCGGAGAGCCCATTCCCCAAGAGCGCAGAGAACGGTTAGAGGCGGCTGACGCTCATACGTTTGGCCGGTTAGAAAAGCAGATCAGTCGCTATCGATACGGGCAGCTGGGTCAAGAAGGCAAAGACGACATTTTGTGTGATATCGGCCTCACCGCCGACCTGCTCACCCGATCTGATATGGAAGAGATTCATCAGCGCGTCCGCGAGACCGGGCGGTTCTACCTGACGGCGAGTGAGCGTCAGCAGATTATTAACTGGGTTAAAGACGAATTGGCCATTGATTTGACGAGGCCCATTAGCTAGGTCGCCCGTTATCCGACCTGCTTATCTAAAATAGAAATAGAGGATATAGAAGAAGCCTACATAGAGGCACTGAAGTTCAGAGAAGTTTGGTCTCAAAGTCCCTTTACGCGGGTAGAAAAATGGCTACTGTTTCATCTGTAAGCTTGCCAGGACTGATTGAAGGTTTGCCGAATATCTGTGGATGGGAAGGGGAAATCGAGGCGGCGATCGCCTCTCGGCGTCCGGTCTTTTTACCCCAGACGAACTTACGGTTGGCGGATGTGTCGGCAGGGTTTGCTGTCGCCTTGCATATGCATCAGCCAACCATCCCAGCAGGCCAAAACGGAGAGCTGATCAATAACTTGCAGCACATGTTTGAGCATCCCTATGAGGGGGATAATCACAATGCCGGGCCGTTTGCCTACTGCTATAGCCGGATGGGCGACTTTATTCCTGAGCTAGTAGACCAGGGCTACAACCCTAGAGTCATGTTGGACTACGCAGGCACGCTGCTGTGGGGTCTGCAGCAAATGGGCCGAGTGGACATTCTAGACAAGCTGCGAAGCATGACTTGCGACCCGAAGTACCAGCCCTATGTAGAGTGGCTAGGCACCTTTTGGGGACACGGCGTCGCTGCTTCGGTACCGCTACCAGATATAAAGTTGCATATACAAGCCTGGCAGCATCACTTCGCTGCCATCTTTGGTATAGAAGCTCTGCAGCGAGTGCGTGGGTTCTCGCCGCCAGAGATGCAGTTGCCGAATCATCCAGAAACTCTGTATGTCTTGGTGAAGGCGCTGAAGGCGTGTGGCTATCAGTGGATGATGGTGCAAGAGCACACGGTGGAAGCGATCAGCGGCGAGGGAATTAAGCACCCGCATCTGCCGCACCGGCTAGTAGCGCGCAGCTCGTCAGGTGAAGTTGCTGAAATTGCCGTGCTGATCAAAACTCAGGGCTCGGATACAAAATTGGTAGGGCAAATGCAGCCTTACTATGAAGCCAAAACGCTGTCGCCTGTGACCCTGGGCGGGCAGCAAATTCCGCCTTTGGTCACCCAGATTGCCGATGGGGAAAATGGCGGCGTCATGATGAATGAGTTTCCGAGCGCGTTTAAGCGGGCCTGGCATGAGATGGGCGGAAGCAGGCAAGGGGTGGTAGCCTTCAACGGCACAGAATACCTGGAGCTATTGGCAGATGCTGGGGTTACCTTGGCAGACTTTCCCAGTTGCCAGGCGGTCGGACAGGCGCGGCTGTGGGCACAGATTGAAGGCGAACCCACCGCTGAAAAGGTAGCAGCGGCGATCGCCCAGGCACCCGATGGCCTAACGATGACCGGTGGCTCTTGGACCAATGACCGCAGCTGGGTAGAGGGCTATAGCAATGTACTGGAGCCGATGGAAAACTTGAGCTATCGGTTTCACAGCGCGGTAGAGACTGTTCAAGCCTCCGACCTGAAGCAGCAGCACCGATATCGCAATGCCCTGCTGCACAATCTGCTGCTGCAGACTAGCTGCTTTCGCTACTGGGGGCAGGGAGAGTGGACAGACTACGCCAGAGAAATTTACCGGCGCGGGCTGATGATTTTGGACAGTGATTTTTGAGCGGCTCACTCTTTTAATCGCTTTTTAATCGCTGCTGTTT
Organism: Leptolyngbya sp. BC1307; assembly: GCF_002286735.1. GTDB lineage: Bacteria > Cyanobacteriota > Cyanobacteriia > Phormidesmidales > Phormidesmidaceae > Phormidesmis. The sequence continues at coordinate 44,425 of NZ_NRTA01000034.1, read as the reverse complement.
GATTGTTTGGGCAGCGATCGCCTACTGATCGGCAATCTGATCGACTGCAATTTGCACAAAGCTATTGGCCACATCGAAGCTGTCTTCGTGAGCAGCAAAAATGACGACCAAACTCTGACTGGCCTGACCGTAAGGATTGGGATAGCAAAGGATGCGAAAAGAGCCGTCGCCGAAATAGCCCGTACGATCAATCCGGCCTCGCTCTACGGTGACCTCTAAAGTGCCAACAAAGGCATCTGTACGTGAGAGGCAGGTGCGGACACCGCCATTGACGATACCGTCTCCGCTAGCGATTTCGGGTGTAGCCAGGGCAGCGGTCATCGTCGAGCCCCAGGTCAACAGCAAAGCAGACAGAAAATGGGCAGCTTTCATAAGGGCAAAGAAACTTTTATAGCCGCAAGTGTAGGTATATGAGCTTGCTTGCGGCTACTTACCTTGTTCCGGTTTGTGAAGAGTCATAGAAGGGCCAATACCGTCATGCGCTCAGTTGCCAGCTCACGCTTAGGATCGATGACGCCGTAACGCTTGCGGCTCGATGATGTGGAACATCACCCGTTGCCGCCTGGAGATTGACTATGACACACTCTAACCCCAGAAAGGAATACGGAGACTGGATTGCCTACTTTGCCCGATTCGGATACGCAGCCAAAGGCGTACTTTACGGCGGCATCGGACTTTTGGCATTGCTACAGGCATTGGACCTCAGCTCGGGCAAAACCGTTGGCTCGAAAGGCGTCTTGCTAACAATTGCCAGTCAGCCCTATGGCAAGGTAATGTTAGTTATCTTGGCTATTAGCTTGATGGGGTATGTATTGTGGCACTTCATTCAGGCATTTGTAGATCCTGAACACAGCGGTCACGATGCCCAAAACATTGCCCGCCGGATTGGCTATGCCGTGAGCGGACTGGTCTACGCCAGTGTTGCCTTTAGCGCCGTTGGCATTCTGAGATCCTCATCGTCAGAGGACGGAAAAACGGCTCAGGAGTGGGCACTGACGATAATGCAGCAGCCATTCGGACGCTGGCTGGTCGGCGCGGGCGGACTGCTAGCCTTTGGCCTGGGTTGCTACTACTTTTATCGAGCGATTAAAGCCGAGTTTCGTAAGCATATGAAAATGTACGAGATGAGCGATACGGCTAAAACTTGGGCAACGATTGTAGGCCGAGTAGGTAACGCTGCGAGAGGCGTTATCTACATTGTCATCAGCGTTTTTACGCTCCGAGCTGCCTGGGCGTTTGACCCTTCAAAAATTAAGACAACAGAGGGAGCCTTGGCAGTTTTTGATAACAATCCGGCGGATGAGTGGATTTTGAGTATTTTGGGGATAGGGTTTATCGCCTACGGTATTCACATGGGATTTCAGGCGGTTTATCGCCGGATTCAGCCAGAGAATTAGGTCAGAAAATTAGCAGATATGGCTAGCTCTAATCCCTCTCCCAAACCTTATGAACGCTGGCTTGAGTACTATGCCCGCTTCGGTTACGCTGCCAAGGGGATTCTTTACGGGAGCACGGGCGTGCTGGCGATCCTGGCAGCGCTCGATTTCAACCAGAATGAAACGGTAGTGGGATCGACGGGAGCATTGAGAAGCATTGCCAACCAGCCTTTTGGGCGGGTATTGGCAATCGTCATCGCGGCTAGCCTGATGGGTTACGTCGTGTGGCGCTTTCTGCAAGCATTTTTAGATCCTGAGCACAGTGGCTGCGATGCCTCAGATATTGTGCGCCGAATTGGCTATGGCTGTAGCGGCGTTGTGTATGCCAGTATCGCTTACAGTATCGTGGACATTTTGAGCGAACCTGTAGACGATGATGATAGATCGGCTGAGGAATGGGTTTTCATCATCATGAGGCAGCCGTTTGGCAGGTGGTTAATCGGGGCTGCGGGTTTTGTCTTCTTTTGTATTGGCTGCTATTACTTTTACCGGGCAGTCAAAGCGGAGTTTCGTAAACGCTTCAAGCTACACAAGATGACCGATGTTGCTAAGCGCTGGGCGTTTATTGTAGGCCGGGTGGGTATTGCTGCGCGCGGTGTTGTATATACAGTGATTGGCATTTTTGCGATGAGAGCGGCCTGGCTATTTGATGCGGATGAGATTAAAACGACCGAGCAGGCACTGGCGGTTTTCAATAACAATCCGGCGAACGAAACAGTGCTCTTAACGTTGGGAGTTGGCTTTGTAGCGTATGGCATTCACATGGGATTTCAGGCGAAATATCGCAGTATCGATCCGATGTAGGAGCCAGATACCTCGACTGTATGAGGTTTTATGGGTGTCGCTTAGCGTTTCTAGCGATGCGATCGCTCTTTTCCAGCGCCAGGATCACCGTAGCTAGCCAGAGCGCACCGACGATTAGGCCGACGATGATGTCGCTAGGCCAGTGAGCCCCCAGCGTAATGCGGGCAGTGGCAATCAACCCAATCCAAACTGTGCCAAAGGCGATCGCGATCAGCCTTTCTAGCCAGTTGCGAGACGTGCGAAACCACAGGTAAAAGATCAGGCCGTACATAGTTGTAACAACAACGACATGACCTGAGGGGAAAGAGTGCAAGCCGGGAGCCGCGATACCATTCGCAATCAGCTCAGGGCGATCGCGGCTCCACATTCCCCAGCTAATCCACACCAGCGCGAACTGGCCGATGTAGGTGACAACTGCAGTCGCGGCAATAATCGGCTGACGAAACCAGGCTGTTAGGGCGGTGAGTATCAGGAAGATAGGCAGCATTCCAATCGTATTACCGGGAGATTCCCAGGTGATGCTGCGAGGGAACGAAAGGGGGGAGCGGCTTTCCAAAATGAGAAGCCATTTCTCATCCCAGGCTTGCAGCCAGGTATTTTCCCAACCCATTGCTAAGCAGGTCATCAAATAGGTCAATAGGGCACAAATGCCGAGTCCAACGGCAAGCGTTTTCCACCAGCGAGACCAGGCGGCAGGTGGGAGCGAGCAGCTTTCGTGCCAAAACCGGTGGGCGATCGCTTTAACGCCAGCCGGAACTGCTGTCTTGGACTTACGCACCATTTACCTTGCCTACCGCAGATAACTCAAGCAGTTCCAGCATGTAGGAACTTAGATCCTGCTGGCATCTGCCTAGCGGTAGGCAGCACTAAATTCAGGCGAGCGTCATATTGATGCGGCTCAAGAAGTTTTGTAGCCGCTCACTGCGGGGATCGGCCAATACCTCACGAGGATCGCCCTCTTCTTCTACCTGACCTTTGTTTAAGAACATAACCCGACTGGCAACTTCACGGGCGAACTGCATTTCGTGAGTCACCACAACCATAGTCATGCCCTCTTGGGCGAGCTGCTGCATCACTTGCAAAACTTCACCGACTAACTCAGGATCAAGGGCGCTGGTCGGTTCGTCAAATAGCAGAATTTCTGGCTTCATGCAGAGGGCGCGGGCGATCGCTACCCGTTGCTTTTGACCGCCTGAAAGCTGATCAGGGTAGGCATGGGACTTTTCACTGAGTCCTACCTTATTGAGATAAAAGCTAGCCGTTTCTTTGCTCTCCTGTTTGGATTGGCCTAGCACCTTTTGCGGAGCGAGACAGAGATTTTTCAGTACAGACAGGTGAGGAAACAGGTTGAACTGCTGAAAGACCATCCCCACATTGGCTCGCAGCTCTAGCAGGCGGCGGCGACTGAGTTCAGCTACAGACAGATCGATGTCGTTGACAATAAGCTGACCACCGCTGATCGATTCTAAGCGATTGAAGCAGCGCAGCAGCGTACTTTTACCACAGCCTGACGAGCCGATGATGGCAACGACCTCACCCCGGTCAATTTGACAGTCAATGCCTCGCAGCACGGAAAGATCGCCGAACTTTTTCGTCAAATGATTACTGACAATCGCTGGGGTAGGCATGGGGCTTCGGGAAAAAGTAACGACTTTAAGATTTATAGAAGGGTATCACTTCAGCTTCTATAGCGCTGCTCGCACAGTGAGATAGTGAGGCAGCGAGATTGTCATTTTTACGAGGGTCGCAGAAAAAGCAGCCAGTTGGCTACGGCTATTTTGTAAAGTATCATCTATCACTTTTCTGGCGCACAGGAGCCCGATAATAGATGCTAACGAGTGAAAACTATTGGTGTGAGGCCATTTGTGATGAAATTGACGCGCTCTGCTTTTTTGAGAAATGCGGCTGTCGGACTTTGCGCAGCGGGGCTGCTGGCAGCCTGTGGCGGCAGCTCGGGTGAGAAGATACGCTGTCGGTGGGGACAGAGCCGGGATTTCCGCCCTTTGAGTCGATGAGTGGCAGCGGTGAACTAGAAGGCTTTGATATTGACCTGATGAATGCGATTGGGGAAAAAGCCGGTAAGACAATTGAATTCGAGAGTCTGCCGTTTGACGGGCTGATTGCAGCGCTACAGGGTGGCTCAATTGACGCGGCGATCAGCGGCATGACGATCACAGACGAGCGGAAAGAGACTGTTGATTTTTCCGATCCTTACTTTAAGGCGGGACTAGCGATCGCCGTACAGAAAAGCACCACAGATATTCAGACCCTCGATGACTTAGCGGGCAAAAGGATCGCTGTGCAAATTGGCACGACCGGAGCCGATGCCGCCAATAGCGTGCCCGATGCTGAGGTGACAACCTTTGACTCCGCGCCTTTAGCGCTGCAAGAGCTAGCCAATGGCAACGTCGATGCGGTGATTAACGATGCGCCTGCAACTTTGGATGCGATCGCTACTGGCAACATTCCCGACATTGAAGTGGTCGGCGAACTCCTCACTGAAGAATTTTATGGCATTGCAATGCCGCAAGAATCCGGCAACCTGGAAGCCATCAATACAGCGCTCGCCGAAGTAAAAGCAGATGGCACCTACGCAGAGCTTTACCAAAAATGGTTCAACGCTGAGCCACCGGCTGACATGGTCAACTAAGTAACTTACTAACCGCCAAGTAACCGTCAGCTAATCGAAACGCTTTTTCTGCCTGCCCTCTTTAAACTGGAGCTTTCATTTTGGACGAGTCACTCGGCGTTGTCATCAATGCGCTGCCTGCTTTGCTAATGGGAGCCCGAGTTACCCTGCAGCTTACCGCTGTGGCCGTCGCCTTTGGCTCTGTCGGTGGCGTTGCGCTGGGTGTGGCAAGGCTTTCAAAAATTTGGCTGCTGAGGTTGATTGCCAGAATTTACGTCGATTTCTTTAGAGGGACACCGCTGCTAGTGCAGCTTTTCGTCATCTATTTTGGCATCCCGTCTTTGCTGGGCTCTATTGGGCTTGACTTCAGCTTCAGTCGGTGGGGCGCAGCGATTCTGGGGCTAAGTCTAAACTCAGCCGCTTACCTGGCAGAGATTGTTCGAGCGGGCATCCAGTCGATTGAGGTCGGCCAAAAAGAAGCGTCAGAGTCTCTCGGCTTAGGGTCAATGCAGACGATGCGCTATATTATTTTTCCGCAAGCTTTGCGCCGCATGGTTCCGCCTTTGGGCAATGAGTTTATCATTTTGCTCAAAGATACGAGCTTAGTAGCATTCATCGGCTATCAGGAGCTGTTTCGACAGGGTCAGCTCATTGCCGCCAGAAACTTTCGGGCCTTTGAGATTTATATCACGGTTGCCCTGATCTATCTGGCGCTGACAATCATCTCTTCTCAAGCCTTTTCCTGGCTAGAGCGCAGACTGAATCCGACTACGAAGTGAGTTAGTTTATGAACAGTCGTGATGCCAGGTCTTCTAAACGCTAGCTTTCCTGATGCCACAGAGTTTTCCAAAGATCAAAATTATTGCAGTCGGCAAGGTTAAAAAACCTTGGATCAAAGACGGTATTGCCCTATACGCAAAACGTCTGCCCGAGGTGGAAATCATTGAAATTAAAGACAGCGGCAAAGAGAAAGAAGCTGACAAGCTAGAGAGCCTGATCACCGCGCAAGATCGGCTGGCTGTCATGGCGGAATACGGCAAGATGCGCGATTCTGTAGCGTTTGCGCAGTGGCTAGGCAGCGAAGCCTTTGGAACGCTGGTGCTGTTTATTGGGGGGCCGGAAGGGGTGAGCGATCGCCTCAAAACCCACCCAATGATCAGCCTCTCAGCCATGACCTTCCCCCACGAAATCGCCAGGTTGATGTTAGTAGAGCAGCTATACCGGGCAAAAACGATTCTCCAAAAAGGCAGCTATCACAAATGACACAGCAACCAATTCGCCCCTTCAGGTCTTGTGGGTACAAAAACTCCTAAAAACCATGTAAATTGAGAGTTTCTACTTTTGGCACAGTTCGCCTGAATGAAATACTAGGCATTTTCCTTAGCCTCTATTTTTGCTTTTAGCTCAGCTTGAAATGTCCTTCTTTGTTTAGTAACTTCATACAGGACAATACCAGACGATGTTCCTAAATTTAGACTTTCAATAATTCCAAACATGGGAATGTTGACACATAAAGCGCTGTTTTCCAGAGCTAGATTGCTGATTCCAGTACTCTCACTACCAAACCATACGGCCAGTTTCTTGTACTTTGTATAGTCGCCAGCATCGAGCACTACATTGGTTCTTCCTTTAGTGTGCGGGGAGGTGACAATAGATACAAAGCCATTTTTCTCAAGGTGCTGAATGCAGGATTCAGTGTCTTGAAACTTTTTGACGAAGCTCCACTTAATGGCTGAAACTGATGTTTTAGAAAGGGCTGGCCGCTCTCTCATCTCTTGCCAGTCGTCCGGCAGGGAGTTCTTTTGGTCTACGACATATGCTTTCTCAACCCCCAAGGCATTCACATTTCTGATAATTGTGCCGATGTTTTTAATGTCAGTCGGATTTTCGATAACTGCAATCAGATTTTTACACCTAAAATCTTTTATTCTGTCTGCACGCTGCCTGAGAGAAGTTTTTTCTCTAGAGTCTTGCATTGCTTTAGTCCAAAATTGAGGTAAAGAAGTGGCCTAATATTTCGATTTACCTATGTCAGGCAACTCTTCGATACTAACGAGAACTCTCAGCTTCGTCAGGTGCAGTCTGATAGTTATCAGCCATCTGACTTGCAGGCTAGCCTAACAGCAGGTCAAAGACGGGTAAAAAACGTCACTTGATCAAATGTGAACTGAGCTGGTGGAAGAGAAAACCACCTTCCTAAACGCAGTAAATAAATTAATCATTGACTAGCTTAGCTTTCACGATCGCCTGCACTTTACCACCATCGGCCTGACCTTGCAGTCGCTTCATTGCTGGCCCCATCACTTTACCCATATCGCGAGGGCTGCTGGCTCCGGTTTGAGCAATCACCTCATCGACGGCAGCTTCTACTTCCGCGTCAGAGAGCTGAGCGGGTAAATATTCTTCCAGGATGGTGAGTTCCTGGGCTTCTTTGTCAGCGAGATCTGGGCGACCGGCGTCGGTGTACTGGGTAATGGAGTCGCGGCGCTGCTTAGCGAGCTGAGTGAGCACGGCGAGTTCTTCCTCTTCGTTGAGTTCTTCGCGGCCCTTGGCCCGGATTTCGCTTTCCTTTTCGAGAATGACTTTTTTGATGCCGCGCACCGTCTCCAGGCGCAGCTTGTCTTTGGCCTTCATCGCCGTTTTGATTTCGTCAGAGATGTGATCTTTTAATCTCATGGGTGTAGCGTCCTAGAAAGGTCAGTAATCGAAAAAAAGGAGGACTCGCCGGTGACGCGCCCTCCTTTCTAAAAGCTGAAAGTCAATGCGCCAGGATCAATACTCAGGCACTGAGGGATCAATTTCGCGGCTCCAGGCGAGAATGCCGCCTTTGACATTGGTGCCTTGAATGCCTGCTTCTTTGAGAATGGCGAGGGCTTTAGCAGAACGGCCTCCCATTTTGCAGTGAGCAACGAGCTTATGGCCGTTGAGCATACCCTGAAGCTTGAGAACGCCGTCACCGTTTTCAATTTCACCGAGGGGGATTAGCGTAGAACCGGGAATTTTAGCAATTTCGTACTCGTTGGGATTGCGCACGTCCAGCAGGAAGTAGTCGTCTTTGTCGCTGTCGAGCAGTTCTTTAAGTTCGCTGACAGACATTTCAGGCATATTCGCAGCCTGCTTCGCTTCTTCTTCAGCCGCTTGAGGAATGCCGCAGAACTGTTCGTAGTCGATCAGCTTGTCGATCACTACGCGATGTTCCTCGGGCGGTCGGCGCAGCTTCAGCTCCCTAAAGCTCATGTCTAAAGAGTTATATACCAGCAGGCGACCGCTGAGGGTTTTGCCCTTGCCCAAGATGATTTTGATCGTTTCAGTGGCCTGAATCACGCCAATCATGCCGGGGAGAATGCCCAGCACACCGCCTTCTGCGCAGGAGGGCACCAGTCCCGGCGGCGGCGGCTCAGGGTACAGGTCGCGGTAGTTTGGCCCTTCTTCGTAGTTAAAGACGGTCGCCTGCCCTTCAAAGCGATAGATAGAACCGTATACGTTCGGTTTATTCAACAAAACGCAGGCGTCGTTGACCAGGTAGCGAGTTGGGAAGTTATCAGTCCCATCGACGACGATGTCATAGGGCTCAAAGATCTCCAGGGCGTTGTCAGAAGAGAGCCGGACTTCGTGAAGATCAACCTGACAGTACGGGTTGATCTCGAGGATGCGGGCCTTTGCAGACTCGATTTTGGGCTTGCCGACCCATGAGGTGCCGTGGATCACCTGTCGCTGAAGGTTGGAGTGATCGACCACGTCAAAATCGACGATGCCGATACGACCGACGCCAGCGGCGGCTAAGTAGAGCAAGAGAGGGGAGCCTAAGCCGCCCGTGCCCACGCAGCAAACGCTGGCGGCTTTAAGCTTTTTTTGGCCTTCGAGGCCGACCTCAGGCAAGATCAGGTGGCGAGAGTAGCGTTCGTACTCGGCCTTGTCGAGTTGAATTTCATCCAGGTTGGGATTCAGCATGGTGTTTGAAAGGATTAAATAAGTGGCTGATTGCAGCTAGCGAGAAAGGCGAAATGAAAAATATTTAAGCCGAAACCGGCATTCGATCCCTGGCAGATGAAGGTGAAATCCTCATCACTTCTGGTTGAAACTGATGAGTTGAGTCTAGCGCCCAGTTTTTAACATCGACGGCTTGGCCGCTGCGAACCGACACAATTACGTAGGCATATTCAGGCCAGGCGAGGGCGCGATCGCACTCCGAAGGCACCGCCTCATGATCAGGGTGAGAGTGATAAACCCCGATGATACTTAGCCCCTGCTCCCGCGCCTGTCGCTGGGTTCGCAGCATGTCTTCAGGGGATATCGAATATCGTCGCCGCTTAGGCTGGGCTGAAGCGGTTGAAGTGTCTTCGGGGAATACCTCTGCTGTCCATTCATTGTCGAGCGGCACTGTTTCTATCAAACGCTTTTGCGATTCGCCTTCCTCATTCTGAAGAAGAATTTTGCCCACTAGCAAACCGCAGCACTCCTCGGGATACACCCGCTCGGCATGGGCTGACATAGCGGCAAGTTGTTGCGCAGAAAGGGCTAAGACCACGGCTTAAAACTAGAACGGCTCGCTTTTTCAAAAACGCCCCTACTAAAGACGTATTATCCAAGACTTTATATATTAGGCCACTGGGCTACGGAGTAACCATGAAATCTTTTAGAAGCTGATCGACGACTTTGTCCATTGCGACGGAGCGGGAGGCTTTGAAGAGGAGGCGATCGCCTGGTCGAATCATCTTTTTCAGGCAACTAGCTAGTGCTGCATGGCTGACAAATTGCTGAGCAGGGACAGGCCCCGCCCCCACTTCCATCGCCTCAGCCTCAGCAGGATCAGCCAAAATCAGGAGCTGATCGACGCCGAGAGCAGCCACCGTTTGACCAATATGTCGATGCAGTTCCACAGAGCGATCTCCAAGTTCTTTCATCGTACCGAGTATTGCAATATGGCGATCGCCCGGCTGGTCAACCAGTAACTGCAGCGCCGCTACCATCGACTCAGCCCCAGCGTTGTAGGTTTCATCTAGCAGTAAAACATCGTTGGGTAACTGATGACGCTGGGCGCGACCGGCAGGCATAGAAACGGTAACCCCCTGGGCGAGCTTGTGCCAGTCAAGGTCTAGGGCTTTGAGGGTAGCGATCGCACTGAGCAAATTCAGCGCATTATGTCGGCCCGGTAGCGGTAGGGGAATGGAGAGGCTATCTACGATGAGACTGTCGCCCGCCATCTGACCGCGCAGATCACCGCCGGTCAGCCCGTACGTAATCTGCTTCCCTGACCACGCTTTGGCTGCCGTCGCCATCAGCCGCGCGTCATCGTAATTAAGCACAGCTACCCTATCGGCAGGCAGCTCTCTGAGTAATTCGCATTTGGCATCGGCGATCGCCTGCCGCGATCCCAGCCGCCCAATATGGGCTGTGCCTACATTGGTAATCAGGGCAACGTCAGGCTGAGCAATCTGAGCGAGCAGCGCAATTTCTCCCGGCCCCCGCATCCCCATTTCTACCACCGCATACTCGTGCTCGGCGCTCAAGCCTAGCAGCGTCTTGGGAACGCCAATTTCATTGTTGTAGTTAGCCTCGGTTTTCAGCACCGGGCCAAATTTACCCAAAGCCGCTGCGACCAGCTCTTTGGTCGTCGTTTTGCCCACAGAGCCTGTAATCGCAACGACGGGCACCGCTCGCTGCTGACGCCACCATTGGCCCAGAGACTGATAGGCCGCTAGCGTATTGTCAACTTCTAATCGAGGTAGGGCAGAAGTTTCAGCAGAGAAAACAGCGCGGCGGGTAACGGCAGCGATCGCCCCACGATCTATCGCCTGCTGTGCGAAATCATGTCCGTTAAAGGTCTCGCCTTCTAATGCTACAAACAGCTCACCTGGCTGCAGCGATCGCGTATCGGTCGCGATTCCAGTCACTGGCCGGTCGCTGGCCATCGCCTCGCAATTGTGAGGAGTCGCCGCTAGCAGCTTTGTCAACGTCCCCAAGGGCGCAGTGAAACCGGTCATCTTCTTACCAAATTTTTAAGCTGATGATACCAAGCTTCACGACGCCTGGAAGATACCTGATCTCCGACGGTCTGAATCGGTGTCGGCAATAGAGGTAGGACAGCAGTGGGCGATCGCCTCGCTCAGTCAGCAAACTGTACGGAAGATCAAACATCAAAAGTTGATAGGGTCATCCGTAAGGCGGGCATATTAGCGGGTAAGAAATATCACTAAAATTTGATGCGATTGCAGACAGGGCCTATCGGGAAACCGCCAAACCTACCCATGCCTCTCGGTCTGCCATCATCAGCCTCTATCAGTGCCTCACCTCACCTGCTGACTCATGACCCTAAATAGCCGTCCCGTCACCAAAAATATTTCCTTCGGCTCAGACATTTCTTCTTCCACCCAGATCGCAGATCGCTACAGCGACAACCTCATGGACGATCTGTTCATCGATGTGGATCAGATCTTAGAAGGCGATCTCAGCAGCGCCGCTGCAGTCTCTAGTCCACAGGCTGATCATCAACAGGGCCGTCAGGCAGCGTTAATCCATTCCTCAGCTCGCACCGTTGCATTACCTACCGACTTTTCACCCCAGAGCGCTGCCGATATCTATCGCGCCACCTTAGCGGCCAGCAGTCACACTGGCGGCGGCAGACCGGTCACCGCTCGGGTAACTGCCCCCAGCGAAACGGCTCCTTCTGCCGAGTCGATAGAGGTCGAGGCTGCGCCGATGCAATCTGCCGTTAGCTTTCTCTATCCCAGCGAGTCGCTGCTAGCGCTACCCGACGATGGCCTTTCGCCTCGCTCTCCGCAAACTCTCCTTCAGCCCCAGCAGCTAAAAAAGCTATCTCTGCCCTTCTTGCTGATGGGAGCCGCCGGTATTTCGCTGGTCAGTGCCCTCGGCCTATGGCTACTGCCAGGCTCTTCTGAACCTGGATGGCTGCTTTCTCTCAATAAAGAAGCGGCAGCGGCAGAGCTACCCGATCACTCAGACCAGGCATTTTTGCAGTATTTAGGACAATCGTTAGAAGTGATTAGCGCACGCGAAAGCAGCGAAAACCAGACAGTCGCTGCCATTCCACCCACTCTATCGCCGACTGCTCCGTCCTCTGAAACAACGGAGAAAACCGGGACGCTGCCTATTTTGCCCAACATCAAGGCACCGGCCAATATCGTTGAGCGCGTGTTTGTGCCGGTTTATGAGACTGGTCAAACCGCTCAGAGCGCCTCTCAATCTGGCGCATCGCTTCCCACTGTGCCGCCATCGCCAACTCGGATTCCGCTGCGGGCGGTGACAGCCCCCTTGGTGCCCCCTGTGCCTAGAGCAACTGCTTTACCTGCGCCAAGACCGGCAGCAACGACAGCCGTCGCACCCACCAATCCCACTAGCGGCGCAGCGGCGGCTGTCACCGACGTTACACCGGCGACTGACCATGTTTTGGTCGGCATCTTAAACCTGGGCGATCGCTCTGCGGCCATGTTCAATATCGATGGCGGCAGCTCACAGCGGGCTTATGTCGGCGATCGCATTGGCCTTTCTAGCTGGACGCTGGTTACCGTCAACGGACAAGATGTGGTGTTGAGGCGTGATGGCGAGGTGCGCTCAATCTATATTGGACAAAGCTTCTAAATCTCGATCTATATTGGACAAAGCTCCTAAATATAGACGACTGCCATGAGCCTATTTGACGATCTCAGCCGTTTTCTAGAAACGCGGTTAGATGAATTTTTGCGGGCCAATCCGCATTTAGAACTGCGTGCGCTAGAAGATCAGCTGCGCGGACAGGAGGAAGATGCACTAGCCCTCCTCGGCAATCTCAAGCGCCGCGAAAAACAGCTAGAAGACAGCATTCTAGAAACAGCTCAAGACATCCAGCAGTGGCACAACCGCATTGCCAAAGCCAAAGCCGCCAACCGTCAAGACTTAGTCGGCCCAGCTCAAGAACGAGAGGCAGCTTTACTGCGTCAGGGCAATCATCTCTGGGGCCAAATGCAGGGCGTTAAAGAGCGCATTGAGCAAACAAAGGAACTGCGGCAGCGGGTGATGACCAAACGAGAGGAAGTCAAAACTAAAATTGCTCAGGCCGCTACCACACCCAAAGCCACCGACTGGGGAACCACCGGCTGGAACCAAAGTCCCTACAGCTTCAATCAGGCCCTTGATCCTCTTGATGAGACCTTTCGCCAGTGGGAAGCCGAGGACGAACTCGACGATCTCAAACGCAAAATGGGCAATTGAGAGAACGCGAGATGGCGAAGCGTAGATCTTCTATTCGTCACGGCCCACATCTACTGCCAGTCACCGGAGACCGCTTCTACAGGTTCGCCGCTTTCAGTGATGACTTCTAACGGCAGGCTCGCGAGTTCGTCTACCCGGTCAAACTGCACGACTTGCATGCCGGTATCAGCCGGTTCGACGGTCATCACGTAGTGATCTTCCTGCCACGCTAAGCCAGTAATACGATGGTTGAGCAGCCAGGTTTCGGCGCGATCGCCCGCATTGATAGCGATCGCCGCTTCCTCTCCATAGCAGTCCCACAAATCATCAGCCACCGTCCACACGCCAGAGAGATTGATCGGCTCTAGGCGAGCACTCAGGCCATAGGTCGTAAAGCTGATCACCTGATGATCCCAGAACTGGTTAACAGCACTCTTCAGCGGATCGCCACTCAGCGCCTCAGCATATCGAGCATCGCCACCCATTTGCTTGGCCTGCTCAGCCTCACTGGGTCGCTGCCATCTGTCTACATTGGCACATACTTCAAAGGGCACCGCTGCAGGCGTTGCTGCGCTTTGCTCAAGACTTTGGGCAACAGTCGCCTCATCAATCGGTGCTTGAGCAACAGCTTCTTGAACAACAGACCTTTGGGAAAGCGTACTGCTGTCAGGCAGCATGACGCTATTGGCTGTTTTACTAGGGCAGCCTGTAATCATGTAAGCACCCAGCATCGTGACGCCTAGCTGCTGTAGCCGCTTAAAATTTTTCTGACTCATTTTTCTTTCTCACCATCACTCAACTTCGACCTAATTTGATCAGCCTTGCAGCTGACCTACCAAACATTGCTCTTCGATTTACAGCTTCACTTTTCTTGGTCAGGGTAGCTTTGGCTGAAGCGAGCTTCTTCGCTGCCTTAAGGGGCTAGCTCTACAGGACGCCAGCTAAATTAACTAGCTCGCAATCTATAGAGCGGTAACAAATGCCTGAAAGGTTTGAAAGATTAGACTCAGCTCAGCGGCTATTAAATCTGCATAGCGCCTATGAACCGGTCTCAAGCAAGGCTCTAATGCCAAGCTATAGCCTTGGCTACTTAGCTCACTACACTTAGCTCACGACATTAGCGATCACTAGAACAGAGTCATGTGCTGAGTACTAAGTGGCTAGCCGTCGTACGTAGGCGTAGCCTTCTCTGCGAGTATGCATCCGACGACGGCTACAATTTCGCTAAACCCAAAAGACAGAAGCGGCCAATCTTTCGAGGATACTGAAGCAAGCTATCAAACCTGTGTAAAACGAGACGCGATTGATGTCGCCTCTACTCTTTTGAAGAGCTATCTTCACACTTTCTAAGTATCGCTTTATAACTACTTAACACAGATTGAATGTGACAGTTGGTATATCTAACGACAACCTGTTATCGGCGACTGCCTTACTCGCTCAGACAAGACAAATAGCCTGGTGCAGCTGGCTTTTTTGAAGCTTCACGTCTAAGAGTCCATTCAAGAACCCACCTGCGAGAGACAAAACGCTACTGACGATCACGGGAACTGATTGCCTTTCATTATCTACAAATTGGCTCTTTTTTCAGTTGTAGATAGGACAGTTTATAAAAAACGTAATAACTGTCTTGGGCACGTAGAAGAAATACGGAGATGCCGACTCATTTAAAGCACAAAGACTGAGCTAAAAGTTATCAGTATTCACAGGTCCTGCATGGGCAACCGCTGATTGGTTGGCTTGGGTGCTAGCCGATTAAAGGAGCGATCGCTGTAGCCGGAACAAATAAGCTCTGCAACCGCTGTAACGTACCGCCGCCATCATAAAATAAGTCGCCCTTCCCCAGCAGATTGGCTGCTGCCCCCTGCCTACCGCCCAATATGATGGCAGAATCGGCATCGCTGGCCGTGCGCAGGGCTACTCTTCCGGGCAAGTTTGAGCGAATCAGCAGCGTAACGACTTTGGCCTCGGGTCTTTGGGTGGCAATGACCAGGTGAATACCGGCGGCGCGGGCCATTGCGCCCAACCGTTGAATATGTTGTTCGAGCGCTTTGGCGGCCTCTTTATCGGCCATGAAGTCGGCATATTCGTCAAAAATGCAGAGAATGCGGGGTAGGGGCTGCGGCGCTTTTTGGTTGTATTGGCGCAGGTCTGAGCAGCGGCGATGCTCGAAGCGCTGATAGCGATTGTCCATCTCAGCGACGAGGCGTTCCATGAGTGCGATCGCGTCTTCTTTGGTTTTCACAATCGGCTCATACAGCCAGCGCATGGTCTCAAATTCGGGGAAGGTGACTCGCTTGGGATCGACCAGAGCGACCTGAAAATGGGCAGGATCGTGGCGGACGATAAGGCTGAGGAGGAGCGATCGCCGGAGCGAGATCATGAATTTAAGGCCCCTTAGATTGAGCCGCTAGCGTAAGAATTTCCTCAAGGGGGACTTGTTCAGCTTTCACGAGCGACATATTGGCTTTCAAGCTGGTGACCTCGCCTGCACGAATAGCAAAGAATTCGCCTACTTTTTGGTTAGCTAGCTTGCTGGTCACATCTACTTTGGCTTCGCTTAGCATGGGCTTTAGCTTGTTGAGTGCCGTATTTTCTTTGACCTTGCCCACAAACCAGGAGGAGATTTGGTCTCGACATTTGTAATCCAGGTCGCCAGGGCTTTGAGTGGCAAGGAGGATGCCGATCCCCGCTGAACGGGCGCGCTTCAAAAGGCTTTCCATGGGTTCTTTGGTAGAAGGTTTGCCCTGCGCAGGCAGGTAAAGATCGGCTTCATCAAACAGCACGACTGCCTGTAACTTCCCAGAAGGGTGTTTCTGTGCGTAGCGATTGAAATCGAGCAGAAACTGAGATACCCAGAATAGGATATTGGCGTTATCTCCTAGAGAGCCTAAGTTGATGATCGACAGTGGCGTTTTTTGGGGCGATTGGCTGGTTAATAGCTGGTCGGCTGACAGTTGCTCGGCCTGACTATTAAATAGATGACCTGTCATCAGACTGAGCGTTTGCAGGTCTTCGGCAAGCTTTTTGCAATGCTTCGGATCTAGAACGCCGATGGCATTGACTAACAGCGGGTCTACTTCTGAGATAAATTCAATCAGCCGATTTATATTGAGCGGGTTCTCAATCTGTAGCTCACTCAGCACTGCGATCGCCTGTCCTAAAATAGCAATCCGAGTCTTGTCTTGACCGTACTGCTTGTAGTTCAAAATGCCACCTAGCGCCATTGCGCAATAGTTAGCAATTTGCCGACGTTCACCGCTGGGTAATTGGCCTAAGCCCGGTGGTGTAATAGCAATGCTTAACGGTCGGCCCTGTTCTCCAATCGTACCGGGGGTGTAGACGGCGACTTCTACTTTGTCTCGAAGTAATTGACGGCAAGCAGCTAGCTGAGGATCGCTGTCGGGCTGATTCCAGGCATCAGGGTTTGCATAGCTGCACAAGTCGCCTTTGCGATCTAGCAGGATTGCAGGGATACCTCGCAGCAGTAGCTGTTCGATTAGGGTTAATGCCAACGTGGTTTTGCCACTGCCTGTGCCACCTAAAAAAGCACCATGCCGTACCAATTTTTCTGGCCCAAGTTCTACGGGCTCTGGCAAAGTCGTGCGGGTATACCCTAAGGAAATAACTGAATCAGGGATAGGTAAAGTGGGGCTGGTTGAAAAGGACGATATAGGCGTAGGCTTTTCAGGATTTGAAATGGGTTCTGTGCGAGCGGTCATGTTATCTGAACCAACTCCTGTAGGTATCGCCTCGGTGGTTAATACTGGGATCTCTGCTTTTAGCTCGTTTAGGTTGAGCATTTTTTGAAAAGAGGGCAGTTGAGACAGCGGCTGCTCTGTTTGCAGCCATTGCTGGTACTCAGATCGGGGACTATGCAGTTCCTGAAAGCTTTGAATCGCCAGCATCGTTCGCCAGTCGGAGTCTACGACCATAGCTCTACGGCCACCGCTACTCAAAAACTGACCGATTTTCTGAGCGGTTTGTGTCTTCGGATTACTCGGAAACTCTGTAGTTCTGATGATTACAGGGATATAGTCAGCGGCAGCTTGCTCAAATACTTTGATCTGCCTCAACAAAGCGCCGCCCGCCGAGGACTTTTGGCATAGGCCAATTAACAAAGACTCTTTGAGAGTATTTTGCCCTAGCTGAATGTCAGTTTTGAGATAATTGCCTTCTTCGCTGACGGTGAAACGGTAGTTATTACCGCCGAGTTCTTGAGCGCATTGCGGGATGCTGGCGCTTAGAAGGTTCAGTAGGTCGCGATCGCTCTCAGGCAACGTAAAGGTACCAGCTAGGTGATCGTTCCAAAGCTGACTAAGTTCTGTCGGCTCTAGAGGAGGATCTGGGACTATATCGCCATGTAGTTTGGGGGGCTGGCCTGTAGAAATGCTCTCTTCTCTTTTTTGAAGACACCAGTCCAAGACACGCCGAGTGGGTAAGCCTGCTAGTTTATCTACTGTTTCAGAAGGAAAAGGATACAAAGGATCTTGATTGTCTGATATATCAGTATCGGCTGAATCGTAGAGATGCTGTAGGCGTCTTTCGATAATCAGCTGGATATCATCCGCTGTTCTTTGCGCTTTGAGCGTGACGGGTGCAGGGTCTAGTTCTAAGCGATCAAGGTGGGGCTTAGGAAGATATTGCTTCAAGCTGCTATAGAAATCATCCAAGCAAGAGATCACGACTACCACATTAGGAATTTCAGCAATAGTGACGATGGTTTGCATAGCCCGCCGAAAACGCTGCTCGGCGGATTCCATCTCACGAATGTCTTCTAGCTGGTCGAGGCAAATAATGAAAGCGCCGGTTGTGACCGCCCGAACGAGGAGCGCTAGAGACTGCAACATTCGGAGGGGATCGTCATCGCGATCACGCGAAGCCATCCCACCTAATACGCCGCTGTCGTACGGTGCTAACGGCTCACACCGTAGAAACTTCAGCACCTTGGCATTGATAGCAGCTTGACCAGCCTGAAGATAAAGCAGCGCTCGAATAACGTCCAAGTCCACGCCGCTAAGCTTCTCTATTGCTATCACTCGATCCGCAACCGGATAAATCAGATCTAATAGCTCAGAGGTGCTGAGATCTTCCTCTCTTAATAAATGCAGTTCACCCTCAGTCATCACGCCCGGACTCTCTGCCAAAGCGTTTGAAATTTTCATCAGCCCAGTCGTGACGCCAAAATCCTCGTAATAGGGCTTTTCAAAAGAGTCGATTGTGTTCCTGAGTACATACCGCGCGTAGTTAGAGACGGCAGATGTCATCTGCATGTAGCTAAAGAATCCCTGATTTCTCCCATGCGTTTGATTGCGAAAGACGCGCATCAAGTGGGTTTTGCCAGCGCCTGACTCTCCTAGCAGTAGTAAAATTCGCCCTGAATCATCCGAAGTGCCGCTATCTACTCTATTGAGCAGGCGCTCATAGGCTGACCGCGCTGACTGATGGATGGTGTCGACATCATAAGGGTCGGGATGCCAAATGTGATGCTGATGCGTAATCGCGTGAAAGGTGTCTAAACCCTGCTGAGAGCAAAATACGGTTAGCTGCTGTTCTGTGGTCATTGGGAAAAAGAAATCCAGGCGGCAAAAGGTTATTTTGGAAAAGTTTAGTCGGTACGAATGAAATGAAACTGGCTTTGCAAATGGATAATTTCGGAAGCCGCTACGTCTTCTGAGTCAAGGGAGTAACCTAAGTCGGCGCGGCTCAGGTTAATCCATTCTTTACGGCTCGCTGCCAAAAGTTTCTGCTTGAATTCGTCTAGTGTCAGGTTCCAATCCGGTTGCTGCGAACTTAGGGTCTTCCAAACTTGCGAAATAAATACTTTATGGTCTCCAAACCACCCTTCTTCAGTATCTTTAGCCGCTGCTAATACCGTATTAGCAAAGTCCTCAAGCTCCAGATTTGAGAACGCTTTAGGTTGGGTTGGGGCTTCGGATATAGATTGCTTCAAAGTCTCTGGTTCAAAAGCCGGTTCGACCGGCCCATCTATAAAAGCTTGCCGAAGAATAGCCAAACGCAACTGGTCAGGATTATTCCGAGCACCAGCAGCTTTAGCAATAAGCTGGTTGAGCGCCTTATCCCATTTCAAAGGCTTGGGCGTTTGCAAAATATTGTTCAGCAATAACCCCATGACTGCCCCTTGGTTGAACGCTTGCTGACTGAGCTGAGGGAGCTGATCTTGCAAGCTCTGAGCAACAGATGGGTCAAATAGTTGCTGCCACAGCAGAGCATTACGAGTTTCAGTCAGCGACGAGAATGCGTCTATAGGCAAATCATATTCAGACTGTAAGATAGCCGCTCGCAATCTATCCGCATCAGCTAGCCGCTTTCTGGTTTCTGAGGTTAGCGCTGGCAAACCCAGAGCATAGGCAATCCAATACGTGTTTTTGAAAGTAGGCCACTGTAACCTAGTCGGCAGCGTTTCTAGCTTTAGCTGCTTAAGGATGTATTGAGTTCCTTTGTCTGTCGCTTGGTAACGAGCTTTGCCAGCAGACTCGGCATAGCCTTTTTCCTCAAGTGATGTAAGCGCTTGCTCTAGTTGCTCAGTCAGCGCTGATGCAGATAGCTGACTGGCTGCGATCGCTTTCACAGAATCTTTCAGCTTACTTTTAATAAGACCACCCTCTTTTACCAACAGCAGACGGCTGAGGATCAAGTCTGAAAGTGTGATCGGTTGCAGTGGGCGCATGATGACTCCAGTTAAACGGATGATTGAGCAAGTCGAAGCGATAAAGCCTGGTCGATAGTAGCAAGGATTTCTTCGAGGCGGGCAATGACATCTTCAGAGAGGAAGCGCAAAACCCAGAAGCCTGCCTGCTGTAGAGCGATGTCTTTGCGGCGATCGCGGCGATAGCTATCAGATGACTGAAAGTGATAGTAACCATCCAGCTCAACGACGATTTTGGCGCTATCTGCCAGAAAATCAACTTCCATAGACCGGTTACCAAAGCGGATATCGAGCTGAGCATTGACTCGAAACTGCCCAGAAGTCGCAGGTCTTGCTTCTAAGTACTGAAATAGAAGCCACTCTGCCTGACTGCGGTAATTCTCCTTCTCGTCAGCAGTGGGTTCAGCTTTTTCAGCCGACTCTGTGAGCGCCAGTGCCGCATTCAGTATTGCTTCGGTAGCACCGTACTTTTGCCCAGCATGGACAATGGATTGCAGATGGTCTTCGCGCTTTAAACCGCGATCACTCAGCCACTGTCGCAGCCCATTTTTCCCCGGCGCAGTGATTTCAACCATGCCGCCTCGCAAAGTCGCCTTCGCTCTGGATTCTGGCAGCGTGTTTAGCAGTTCATCGGCTTGATCAGAGGGGAGTAAAAGACCGATGGGAATTTTCGGGACTGCTTCGACCAGTTGTGTCAGTGCTATCAGGATCGTCTGCTGGGGAAACTCGTGGCAATCAGGGGGTAGGCGGATGAGAATTCCTGGCGCGGCGTTTTCAGGAAGAAGGGTAGAGACGAGCGTGAAGAGTTGTGCGATCACAGGCAGGTCATTCGCCTTTAGCTCAATGCCCTCAGAGTTGAACGCTTCCCGAAATTTTCCGCAGAGAGGCTTAGCCCGATCTAGGAGTACTTTTAACCAACGACCCTGCTCAGACTGAGCACATTGCTGCTGCCAGAATCGCTCTATTTGATATTCACTCGCGTGAGTCAGCCAAGCGGATAGCTGCTCAACAGCTCGGTCGGATAGCTGGGCAACCCGTTCTAGAACCAGAGACCGTAGGTCGTAATGCTGGACAACAATAGAAAGCCAACCCTCAAACAGCGAAAGCGCTGACTCATAAGTACAAACAGCGGTATGTCGATCAACCTGCTGCGCCCATTGATTCCAAAGAAGCTGCGTTGCCGCTGCACCGCCTGTCAAAACAGACAGCGTCGGGATGGACTGGTTTCGCCGGGACTGATGCAACGCTAATTTGCTAACAAAGGCTGTTTGCTGTTGTTCAACGTCCAGCGTTTTCTGACTTGTCATGGAACCCTTTACTTTTCATTCCTTCTCCATCTCACTACATGAGTTCCCAGATTTCTTTCAAGATCCTATAGGCATCGAGCTACTTGACTGACTGCCCGGTTGGCCCTGCCGACTGAGAGTCTGCTGCGGGCGAGGTTGACTACTCGGTAAGTGCGACGCAGCCTGCCCTCCCAAGCTCTCGCGTAAAAACTTCACGTAGTGACCCAGCATCGTCGCCGTTGCCGCAGGATAATTGCCCGTCGGATCGTACTCATCTCGCAGGAACTGTTTGCCCTGCGCACTCAGCCTGACTTCTTTAATCGTATATTTTGTAATCGTGAGCATTCCCCGCTCGGCCAAACTGCTAATGAGCTGCTGACGGACATTTGCGGGCACCGGCAGCTTACCGGGCGTCATCGTATCCTTACAGGCTTTCAGCACCTTCAGCTCATCGGGCGTGACCGGCAGGCTGGTGGTATCTAGCGTTAGCAGCGTTCTACCGGGAGGCGCAATTTTGAAGTAGGCGACTTCACTGTCGTAGTCCACGTATCCCTTGGAACTCAGGGTTTCGCAAACGCGATCGCGCTCAGCCGCCTTCGTTTTGCTATTAGGAGATAGCTCCGTAATTTGATCACGGTATCCCTCAGATCCCAACAGCTTCAATAAAAACTTCAGCTCAATTACTTTCAAGCTCATGGTGCACCCCTTTTCCCTATGTCAACCTTTAGAAAGCCCAATCAGTTTAAACAAGACTTGATTAGCGCGTAACTACTTTTACCTTTTCTTCGCGTTCATATCAGCAAACTTTGCGATCGCTGATACCCATCAAAGCAAAATTCCCGCGTCCTATTAACTGATCCTTTTTTCGATTTCAGCTTTCACAGCGTCCGCATTGGCTGGCAGGTAAACAGCAGGGTTGGCATATTGGCTAGTCACTTCTTCCAGCGACGACTCATGGTAGCCGACTTTGAAATCGGTAAACTTCAGCCCGTGAGCCGTGCTAATCACCACCGTCTTGTCACTAGATTTGATCACGCCGCGCTTAATCAGCTTAGTCAGCACGGCAAGCGCCACACCGGTATGCGGGCAGGTAAACATGCCAGTCAAATCAGCGTGCGCGGCGGCGGCAGCCAATTCGTTTTCGGTCGCCTGTTCGACAATGCCATCTGTTTCAGCGATCGCCTTCACCGCTTTCTCATAGCTAACCGGACTGCCAATCCGGATGGCATTGGCCAACGTGTTTTGTGCGGTCACGCTGATCTTTTCTTTGAATCCGGTTTTAAAAGATTCATAAAAAGGATTAGCTCTGGCCGCTTGAGCGGCGACTAGCCTGGGCATTCGAGTAATTAGCCCAAGATCCATCATCAGTTGGAAGCCTTTGTGGAGGGCGCTGATGTTGCCAAGGTTGCCAACCGGGATCACGATCCAGTCAGGTACTTCCCAATCAAACTGTTTGGCGATTTCAATGCCGACCGTCTTCTGGCCTTCGATGCGCAGACTGTTCATCGAATTAGCTAGATAAATAGACTTGTCCTGTGTCACTTCCTGGACAATTTTCATGCAGCCATCGAAGTCAGTGTCGAGCGCCAGCACATGCGCACCGTTGGCAACCGGTTGAATTAGCTGCGCCGTACTGACTTTACCCGCAGGCAAAAAGATAATGGCCGGAATTCCCGCGTAAGCCGCGTAAGCTGCGAGTGCAGCACTGGTGTCACCCGTACTGGCGCAGGCAACGGCTTTCACACTGCTGCCCTGAGCCATCATTTGCTTGACGACGCTCACCAGCACGGTCATACCCAGATCTTTGAAGCTGCCGGTGTGGCTGATGCCGCAGAGCTTGATCCACAGGTCAGGGACGCCGAGCTGCTTTCCTAATCGTTCGGCCCAAAACAAGTTCGTATTGCCTTCGCACATACTGACTATATTTTCGTCAGCCAGAGAGGGAATGACCCACTCACGCATTCCCCACACGCCGCTACCGTATGGCCATGTTGTGGTGCCAACCCGCGAGTCGAACAGTTGCCGCCATTGAGAGGCGTCGCGTTTTTTGAGCGGTTCACGTTCGTGATGCACTTCCAGCAGGCTGCCGCAGGACGGGCAGCGGTAAATCACGTCAAAAATCGAATGCTTGGCGGAGCAGCCCGCGATGCAGCGAAAGTAAACTGTCTGACTATCTGTTTGTGATTGGGGCTCGGCAACTGACAGCATGAGTGATTTCTGGAGGTAGGTATTAAGTTGATGGTACGGTCATAGCTGCCAGATGGGAAAGCAGCCAGTATGAACTGCTGAGATAGACTTCTCTAGCTAGGCTTCATAGTCAAAATAGTCAAAATATCTTGAAAACAGGTATCAGCTCAACGTTTGTTATCGAAAGAGTCATGCGGCTTAGGCTGCAGACCCAGTGAAACATTGCGCTCCCAAAAGGCTTCCTCAGCGTAGCCTTGAATAGTCGAATTTTCCGTAGCCAGCGCCAATCGCTTCTGGGCCAAACAGCAGTACAGTTCTTCCTGCTCCACCCCTACATAGTGACGCCCCAGCTTTTTTGCCACTACCGAACTTGTCCCTGATCCCAAAAACGGATCGAACACAACATCACCGGGGCTGGAACTTGCCAAAATCAGCTTGGCAATTAGCTTCTCAGGCTTCTGCGTCGGATGGTCGGTATTCTCAGGCATCGACCAAAAGGGCACCGAAATATCCGTCCACAGGTTAGAAGGATGCGTCGCTCTAAATTTTCCCTGCTGCGACTCTTGCCAGTCTTTCGGCTGGCCCGCCTTATCCCGATAAGGCGCAAGTACCCGCCGTTGAAGCTTCACCGCCTCCACGTTAAAGGTGTAGTCATCAGAAACCGTGCCAAACCAGATATCTTCCGAGGCATTTTTCCAGTTGCGCTTGGCCCCGCGCCCTTTTTCGCGCTCCCAGGTAATCCGGTTGCGCACCTGAAAGTGCTGAGTAAACGCCTCGTAAATCGCATTGGAGGACTGCCAATCGCAGCACATATATATAGAGGCGGTCGGTTTTAGTAAGCGCGGCAAATGGGGAAGCCAAGTCGTCAGCCATTGCTGATAGGCGGCAGGTGACCTAGCCTTAAACGCGACCCCGTTAAAATCCTTATGCCGGTTATACGGCGGATCGACAATCAGCAAATCGACGAAGCCATCCGGCAACCACGGCAGCACCTCAAACAAGCTTTGGTGAATGGTCTGGTCGAGGATAGACGCTACCGGTTGAGGGCTGCTCAAAGTCAATAGTGCAGAAGCATACCTTTCCGATTCTTCTGCACTGAGCGTCAACGTTCGATTATTCGGCGCTCTTTGCTTCGGCGGGCTCAAAATTTTTAGTGGTGCAACTCACCTGCTAGCTTATCAGATGCGATCGCAAAGCCACTCCCCTGGAGACCGCTTTTAAGCGCGCACCAGCATTTGGAGCCACACCCCTTAGAATAGGAAGACTACCGTTTTCAGTTCATCACCCGCTCAGTCCTATGTTTGAAGCCCTCTCAGAACAATTTGAATCCGCCTGGAAAAAGCTGCGTGGCCAGGACAAAATTTCGGATGCAAATATCACAGAGGCCCTGCGAGAAGTCAGGCGCGCCCTGCTGGAAGCCGATGTCAACCTGGATGTGGTCAAAGGCTTCGTCGCCGACGTTAAAGAAAAAGCCCAGGGTGCCGGGGTCGTCTCCGGTGTCCGGCCCGACCAGCAGTTCATCAAAATCGTCTACGACGAGCTGGTCGAGACCATGGGCGAAACCAACGTGCCCCTGGCCGACGCCGAGAATAAGCCGACTGTCGTCCTGATGGCAGGCTTGCAGGGTACCGGTAAAACTACCGCTACCGCCAAGCTAGCCCTGCACCTGCGTAAACAGGATCGCAGCGCACTATTAGTGGCAACTGACGTTTATCGTCCTGCTGCAATTGACCAGTTGCTCACGCTGGGTAAGCAAATCAACGTCCCTGTGTTTGAAATTGGCGCAGATGCGAACCCGGTCGAAATTGCGCGGCAGGGTCTGGCCAAAGCCAGAGAAGACGGCGTCGATACCGTGATTATCGACACGGCAGGCCGACTGCAAATTGACACCGACATGATGGCCGAGCTGGCTCAGATCAAAGAAGTCACGCAGCCGGATGAAGTGCTGCTCGTCGTCGATGCCATGACCGGTCAGGAAGCGGCTACCCTCACCCGCACCTTCCATGATGAAATTGGCATTACCGGAGCCATTCTCACCAAAATGGACGGCGACTCACGCGGCGGTGCAGCCCTATCAGTTCGGCGGATTTCAGGTCAGCCGATCAAATTTATCGGCGTGGGCGAAAAAGTCGAAGCGCTTCAGCCTTTTTACCCCGACCGAATGGCCTCGCGCATCCTCGGGATGGGCGATGTGCTTACCCTGGTCGAAAAAGCCCAGGAAGAAGTGGACATCGCCGATGCTGAAAAGCTTCAGGAAAAAATTCTGACGGCCAAGTTCGATTTCAACGATTTCTTAAAGCAGACTCGTCTGATGAAGAACATGGGCTCTCTAGCGGGAATTATGAAATTGATTCCCGGTATGGGCAATAAGCTCTCCTCTGACCAGCTTCAGCAAGGCGAACAGCAGCTCAAGCGCTGTGAGGCCATGATCAACTCTATGACCATGGAGGAGCGGCAAAACCCTGAGGTGCTGTCGGGTTCACCCAGTCGCCGCCGCCGGGTGGCCAAAGGTGCGGGCTACGCTGAAAAAGAGGTCAGCAAGCTCGTGACCGATTTTCAGCGGATGCGCACCATGATGCAGCAAATGGGTCAGGGCAATATGGGCTTACCTGGCTTTGACGGCGGCTTCCCAGGCATGGGCGGCGGCAATCCGATGGCGGGAGATAGCAACCCGTTTGGGGGCGGGCAAAGACCGGGCTGGCGGGGCGCACCTGGCAGCCAGCAAAAGAAGAAAAAGCAAAAGAAGAAAAAGGGATTTGGCTCCCTATAACTGAAACCGATGAAAAAGCTGCGGCGCGCCGGAATCAAAGTTGGACTGACGATGACGGCGATGTGGATGGGGTTGGCGACTACTGCTGCCGCGCTGCCGGGGCAGTCGGTCGATGAGGTAGCCGCCTGGATGCAGGCTCACCCCACGCTACGGGCAGAGCCCCGAGAAAGGCTATCTTTGCGCCGCAGCGATACGCCAGCACGCCGCTATACTTTTCACGCCTCTGTGATTGGGCCGGGCACTGGAACGGGTAGCCCTGGCGATAGCTTGCTGCGCAACTCTAGACAGCCGGTGATGGTTCGCTCGGAGAAGTTTACGCTGGTTGATATGGTCAATGGCGTGAGCGTCACTCGGCTAGAAGATGCGCTGCGATCGCTCTATGGCGCTGAAGTCTATGCAGATTACCGGCGATCGCAATCTGCCCTGATCTACTCATCGAGCCGCCCAGAAGATTGGGGCACCCAGCGAGCGGCGCAGGCCCAGATTTCTGAAGGCAACCTCTATGGCTACCTGATTGAAGTCATTCCGGATGCCGACGGGACGCTTTCCACCGGGTCAGTCATAGTCATGCTTAAAGAAGATACGCCCAGCCTGGCAGAAGCCCTGCGCAATCGAGAGGCAGGCAGAGGGCTTGAGAGGGCACTTGAGGACTCGCCCGCTGCTAGACCTTCACTTGAGCAGCTACTGCAAACCCGTTAAACACCTTGATCGGAGCGAATAGCTGACCGCGCCGCCTCGGCAATCCAACCCTGGCCGATAGCATGGCCGGCAACCGCCGCAGTTTCAGGAAACAACACAAATTCGACGCCAGCCGATCTTATCTTTTGGGCGATCGCCTCAAGCTGCTGCCGCCGTTCCTCATTACCGGGCAGCACATCGCCAATGAAAATAAACGGCAGAGATGGATTACCGGAAACGAGCCATCAGCGACTGCCCCTAATTGGGAAAAATGAGCTGTCGGCAGATTGCGCCGATGTTCTGGCAAAGAGGCATAGCCTGTGGAAGCGCAGCGTTCGATCCGAGACTGTTGGCTAGCTGTCAATCTTTCTGGGCTAGTGCCTGGAATGGGGCAGTGCTATGGAGGGCAGTGGGCAAAAGGGCTGTTAGTGGCCGGTATTTTCTTCGGGATGGTCAGTCATGCTCTCTGGTCATTAT
Organism: Leptolyngbya sp. BC1307; assembly: GCF_002286735.1. Taxonomy (GTDB): domain Bacteria; phylum Cyanobacteriota; class Cyanobacteriia; order Phormidesmidales; family Phormidesmidaceae; genus Phormidesmis. The sequence goes on along the minus strand of NZ_NRTA01000034.1, from coordinate 17,304 downwards.
TGGCGGCTGAGGGCAATACCGTTCGAGCTTTTTGGCTGCTAGGCGCAGCCGGACTGGTCTATCTGTTGAATATCTGGGATGCCTTTGCGACAGCGGGGCGACCGCTCTATCCGCTCGGGAATAGGCAGCAGGGCCAAGATGTGTGGTACGGCGTTTTTCTCTCGCAAATTTTGCCAGGGCTAGGGCACCTTTATCTCAATCAGGCCGTCGCAGGCGCATTATTTTTAGCAGTAGGCGTTGGGCTATCTCTGATGGCTAATCAACAGCCTGTGCTGATGCCGCTATCCTGTACGGTGTGGTCAATCGCGGGCTATCACGCCTATCGCAGCGCACCCATGAATCCAGGTAGAGACTATAGCCGGTCGCGCCAGATGCTGATGGTGGTAGTGGTGAGCGGACTGTTGCTGCGCTTGGGAATTGGCAGCCTGCCGATGTGGGTCGATCAGGCGGTGATGCAGTGCATTGTGCCCAGTGAATCAATGGTGCCGACTTTGCAGATTAACGATCGGATCTTTGTCAGTCGCGACCGCCTTTACCAACCTCAGACCGGCGACATTGTTGTCTTTAAGGTGCCGCCAGAAGCGATCGCCCTCGTCGATGCAGAACCTGATGATCTGTTTGTGAAACGGGTGATTGGCTTACCAGGGCAGCAGATAGAAGTCCATGATCAACAGGTATGGGTTAACCAAATTCCATTAGCAGAAAGCTACCTAAGCGCGCCAACAGACTATCAGTGGGGGCCGGAGTTTGTGCCGAGCAATGCCTATTTTGTGCTGGGTGATAACCGCAATGAGAGCGGTGATTCTCACATCTGGGGTTTTTTACCGCAGGCAAATATTATTGGCAAAGCGTATAAGATTTACTGGCCAGCCGGAAGGGTGCGTTCGCTACAGCGTTGACCCCGTCAAATCGCTACAGCGCTGACCTGATCAAACCGCTCCACAGTCCAACCTTAGCTAGGATCAACGGCTAGCGGATCTATTCACACGGGTCAGTCGCCGCCGCAGTAGGCGATACCAGCTGTGCAGCGGACTGACTAAGCTGGCGACATAAAGCATCATTTCGCTCACCGTCACCGTGTCAGTAAAAACTTGCTGACGATAGCGCAGCAGATGCCGCAATATCTTTCGAACGTCGTTCAGCGCGTAGGGGAGGACCATCAGCGGTCGCTGCCAGGGGGCAAAGCTGAGCATTCGCGTGTGGTAGCGACTCAGACCGATGCCCCGACAGAGGGTGACCAGATAGTCACGGGTCAGCCGATGGGCAGGGATTACGTGGTGCATCAGCATGTGCGGGTTATACCAGACTGGCCATCCTGCCCGCTGAATGCGTAGCACCACCTCCAGATCTTCACCGGCTTCTCTCTGACCAAACTTTTCAGCCAGCGTTCTCTCTTCGGGTACGTTATCTAGCCAGGCCTGCCGCCGCACTACCAGACCGGCTCCCGGCGGCAGCACTTTTGCCTCAGGTCTGTATGGAATAGGCTGTGATCCCCGATCAGTCAGCGCCAGTAAGGAGGCAATGCGCTCAAAGTTAGCCGGTGGGGAAGTGGCAAACTTACCGCGAATGCGACTGCCGTACACACCGACTTGAGGGTTTTGCTGACCAAAGCGATAGGCCGAGCGCACCCAGTTAATCCAGGGCAGGTTATCGTCGTCGAGATAGCCAATCAGCGGGCTATTAGCAGCTTTAGTCCCATGGTGACGGGCGAAACCGGCCCCCTGCTGCGGCTCAAATGCGTAGCGCAGCGGCACCGTCTGAGGCCACTGGGCCTGACAGCGCTGCACAACCGCGCGGGTATTATCAGTGCTGTTGTTGTCTACAACAATGATTTCCCAGGCAATATCTGATGTGACTATTTGGCAACGCAGCCGGTCGAGCACAGCGCCAAGTCGATCTGCGCCATTGTAAGTTGCAATGACTACCGTAAAATCTAAAGCAGTCCGCTCTGGGAACAGCCGCTGAAAAGGAGACCGCAGCCCCTGCAAACTCTGAGCTGAGTGGGCTACTTCTGACGGCTGCGTAGCTGAAGAGGGAAGATCAGAAGCTCCCGAGGACATGACAGATACCACGATAGGAATCAGATCGTCACAACCGCTTCGAGAACCGCTTCGAGAAGTGAGCAACAATCCTTTATAGGATACCCAACTTTGCTAAGCTTTTTATCAACAGAGCTGGTAACTCAGTAGACAGATGAGTTTTGATGAGCGTCTAGGGAGTACTAGCACCCAGATGTGGCATCAGGAAATATAGCATCAGAAAAACAGTGGCGATCGCACCTTCCTCAAATTTGAATTCGGCTGATACCTTGTGCCTGAGATTGCTGATCTCGGGCCGCGTACAGGGTGTCGGCTATCGCTACAGCACCCGCGAGCAAGCATCGGCGCTGGGGTTAGTCGGCTGGGTACGCAATTTACCAGATGGTAGGGTGGAGGCGATGGTAGAGGGCGATCGCCCTCAGGTAGAGGAAATGGTGCAATGGTTTCACAGTGGCCCGCCGATGGCACAGGTGGAGGCGGTAAAGAGTGAGGATCTACCACTGCAGAAATTTCGGACATTTGAGATTCGGCGTTAGCGCCTCTTACCCAAGCAACCGGCCCAAGCAACCGGCCCAAGCAACCGGGAAGATCTCGTTACGCGCACAGAGCAATTAGCTGTCGCTGCGCTCGCACACCTACCTACACATTGATCCCTACACATTGATCCCTACACATTGATCAAAGGCGTTGCCCGCGCCCTGAAATCAGCCGACTGCAGAGCTGCCACCGCTGCTTCGGCATTTTGCACTCTAAACTGTGAACCCAATCGCACTGCCTGACGCTGATCGCGCGTGCGAATCATCGCAATCACCGGGGTCTTAGCAGCGAACTTATTCTCTCCTTGCAATACCTTGAGTACATTGCGCAGGCGATACTGTTGCTCAATGTCTCCAGCAATAGAGGGGTCTAAGTCTACCATTACCATGCGAACTGACTCAATCGGCTCGGCATCGTCAACAATCATCTGTATACGGTCATCGCGCCTGTCTACTTTACCCCAGACCATCAGGCGGGCATCGGGCTGAATGTACTGACCAATGCGGGCGTATGCTTTGGGAAACACCACGGCTTCACAGTGACCGCTGAGGTCTTCCATCTGAACGACGGCCATGGAGTCGCCTTTTTTGGTGGTGACGGGCTTGACGGTGCTGAGCATGACGATGGCGCTGAGCGTCACTTTTTCAGGCTGCTCGCTGAGTTCAGAAAGGCTAATCGGGGCGAGAATCTTAGCAGAGCGCTGAATATTTTTCAGCGGATGGTCGGAGATATAGAAGCCGAGCAGTTCTTTTTCTAGCTTGAGGCGCTCTTGCGGTTCGTAGTCTTCTACGGGTGGAGCTTTGGGAGCTGATTCAAAGGCATTGGTAGGGCCAGTGGGGGCAGCTTCGGTAGGGCTGCCGCCTGCGAGTACGTCAAACAAGTTACCCTGGCCGACTTCGCGGTCTTTGGCACGGGCCTGTGCCCATTCTACGATTAGCTCCAAATCTTTCATCAGCTGCTGACGGTTGGGTTCGAGGCTTTCAAATGCGCCAGAGAGGACCAGGGCTTCGAGGGCGCGTTTGTTGACGGAGCGAAGATCGACGCGATCGCACAAATCTGCCAAAGACTGAAAGTTACCTTCTTGATTACGCGAAGTAATTAGTGCCTCAATCGCCCCTAATCCCACGTTGCGGACCGCCGACAGACCAAAGAGAATTTGATTCTCTAACGGCGTAAAGTCTACCTCCGACTTATTCACATCCGGCGGCAATACTCGAATGCCCATGCTGATGCAGCTCGCGATGTACATCTGCACTTTGTCCTGGTCGCCGCTGATGGCCGTCAGTAGCGCCGCCATGTACTCAACCGGATAGTTCGCTTTCAGGTAGGCCGTTTGAAACGTCACAAAGCCGTAGGCTGTTGAGTGAGATTTGTTAAAACAGTACTCAGCAAACAGCACCATCTGATCAAACAGATCGTTGGCGTTCTGACGCGGAAAAGCATTCTTTCCTGCGCCTTCGATGAAGATTTCCCGGTGTTTCTCCATCTCTTTTATCTTCTTTTTACCCATTGCCCGGCGCAGTAGATCGGCCTCACCGAGTGAGTAGCCCGCCAGGTCTTGAGCGATTTTCATGATCTGTTCTTGATAGACCATAATGCCGTAAGTCTCTTTCAAGATCGGCTCTAAAATTTGGTGGGCATAGTCAATTTTCTCTCGCCCATGCTTTCGGTCAATAAATTTAGGAATTAGCCCCGCATCTAGCGGCCCCGGGCGATAGAGTGCCAGTACTGAAGAGATATCTTCTAAACCAGAGGGCTTCAAGTCTTTAACAATCTGCCGCATCCCCGAAGACTCTAGCTGAAATACGCCGGCTAGATCACCGCCAGCTAGCAGTTTGTAGGTTGCCGGGTCATCAAGCGGCAGGGCATCGAGGTCAATCTCGATATTGTGTCGTGATTCAATATGGTCTACCGCGCTTTGAATCATGGTGAGGTTGCGCAGCCCCAAGAAGTCCATCTTTAATAGACCGATCGCTTCTACATCTTCCATGTAGTACTGGGTGATGACCGAGCCGTCGTTGTTGCGCTGCAAAGGCACGATCGTATCGAGCGGCTGCTCAGAAATCACCACGCCCGCCGCGTGCATGCCAAAGGTTTTGTTGGTGCCTTCGATAGTGATGGCTGTGTCAATCCAGCGGCGAAAGGTGACGGCGGTACCAGGAATAAGCTCGCCGCTGTCGTACTTTTCTTTGAAGGTTTGATCGGGGGTGTCATCGGAGATCATCACCTCAAGCTTGGCGGGTTTACCCCGTGAAACCGGGATCAGCTTGGCGAGCTTGTCCGATTCGTTGTAGGGAATATCGAGCACGCGGGCCACGTCTTTGAGTACCGCTTTAGAAGTCATGCGGTTGAAGGTAATAATCTGAGCGACGTGGTCAGTGCCGTATTTTTCGGTGACGTATTTGATTACATCTTCACGCCGGTCAATGCAGAAGTCGGTGTCTACATCAGGCATTGACTTGCGCTCGGGGTTGAGAAACCGCTCAAACAGCAGACCGTGATGCACCGGATCAATATTAGTGATGCCCATCGCGTAGGCAACCAGTGACCCTGCTGCCGATCCTCTCCCTGGCCCGACGGGGATGTCATTGTCACGTGCGAACTTGATGTAGTCCCACACGACCAGGAAATAGGTGGCAAAGCCCATCTGGTGCATCATTTCGATCTCATATTCCATGCGATCGCGGTACTCTTCACTCACCGCCGCATAGTCTGCGATGCCCATCCGCGCGACTAGGCCATCACGCGCTACCTTTGCCATGTAGGTCTCTTTGGTATAGCCCTCCGGAATCGGAAAATTGGGAATTTGAGGATTGCCCAGAACGTGATACTCCTCAACTTTGTCGGCGACTTCTACCGTGCGCGAAACGGCATCTTCAATAACTTCAGGCGAAAGATGATCGCGAAACAGGCGGCGCATTTCGGCTGCGGACTTGAGATACTCTGTGCCGCTGTAGCGCAGGCGCTTGTCTTCTGTGATTAGCTTGCCGGTTTGAATACACAGCAGCGCGTCATGAGCCTCGACATCCACGCAGGAGATAAAGTGAGAGTCGTTAGTGGCAACAACTTTAATATCCAGTTCTTCAGCAATCCGAACGATTTCTACGTTGACAATTCGATCTTCTGGAGAGCCATGATCCTGAATTTCTAGATAAAAATCGTCGCCGAGCAGATCTTTGTACCACTGCGCTACCCGCCGCGCCACGTCCAGCCGCTTTTTTAAGATTGCCTGGGGGATTTCGCCGCCCAGGCAGGCGCTGGTGATGATTAGTCCTTCGTGGTACTGCTCTAGCAGATCTTTATTGATGCAGGGGCGCGAGAAAATGCCTTTGCCCTGAACGCCCTCTAAGTGAGAGATGGTGGTGAGCTTGACCAGGTTTTTGTAACCAACGTCATTTTTGGCCAGCACCAGCTGATGATATTTGGGGCGGCGCTCTTGCTTGGTGATGTCGCCATTGATGACGTACATCTCATTGCCGATGATGGGCTTAATGCCGTGCTTTTTGCAGACTTTTAGCAGCTCTATCGCGCCATACATAACGCCGTGATCAGTGAGGGCTATAGCCTTCATATCTAGCTCTAGCGCCCGCTCTACGAGCGGATCTATGTGGCTAGCACCATCAAGCAGGCTGTAGTCGCTGTGGATGTGCAAGCCAACAAAAGACATTGAAGATATCCTTTACAAAAACGGCAGGCTAGTACAGATCTACTTAAGTACAAATTTACTCTTTTTGGGGAGTTCGGTTCAATCCCTAGCAGGGCCGTTTGGCCTCAAGGGATCTTATTTGAGATTGCTCAGCCGCCGCTGAGTCTGCACTCATTGCTGTTGAACCAGTTTGCTTTAGTCGGACTAGGTACTACCTTCAGGTTAGTTAATTTAACCACTATATATAGCAATCTTCTCAACTTTTATTACGCCTCTACGCTATCGATAGCGATCAAAATCCACTGGCGATCGCCGCAGCTTCGAGGGGTATTTCAGTCAGGGCGCTTCATTTAAAAACCTCGGCCCAAAGACGGAGGTTTCTCACCATTGCCTTACCTAGATTAAAGGGTAAAAATGCGAACTTTTCTTGCAATTTTTCTCAGCTAAAAACTAAACCAAACGGGCTAGTTTAGGTATACTCGCATCATTACAATTTGTATTACGCCTGTAGTCCAAACCGTAGGCTCATAAAAATTTTAGACCTGCGTAGGGTCTTTCAAGCACAGATTCAGCCCAGGATAACCCTTCCATGACGGCTTCTTCGGACTCATCGCCTGCTTCGCCCGTGCCCCCTACTGCCCCTAGTCAGGCCGATTCAAGCAGGATCGCATCGCCCGAGCGAACCAGGGGCGCTTCTCTGACGGCAAGACGCCCGCCTCATAACTGGCTCAGCCTGTTGGCGCTGGCGCTGCTGGCCGCTGGCCTCGGGTTTGTGCTCTGGCGAGTATTTGCGGGACGAGGCGGCGAGCAGGAAATGCAGATGCCGCCCGCTCCGGTCGAGATGAAGCGCTTGCAGGAGGTGCCTCTAGAAGATAGCTCCGAATTTGTGGGGACGCTGGACTCGCAAGCAGGCGTCAGTTTGCAGCCTGAGGCCGATGGCCGGGTTACCCAGATTTTTGTATCGGCAGGTGATACGGTCGCGGCTGGCGACCCGATTATGCAGCTCAGCCCGGAGAGATCGCAGGCTGACTATAACGCGGCGCTGGCCAGCGTAAGCGCGGCGCGATCGGCTCGGGACTCGGCGCGAGCGCAGCTGCGGGCAGCTGAGGCACGGCAAACGGAGCTGGTAGCAGACTTACAGCTACAGCAGACTGACTATGAGCGAACGGCTACCTTGGTGGCGCAGGGCGCACTGCCGCAGGAAAATTTGGATCAGATCAGCCGCGATCGCACCGTCGCCCAGTCTGCTTTGAATTCTGCCCGTCAGGAAATCGCTGCCCTCTCCTCAAGTGTGGAGCAAGCCGGGGCTACGCTTAACCAGACCGAGGCCAATGCCAGCGCCACCCAGCAAGACCTGCTCGATAAAACCGTGACAGCACCCATTGCCGGTATTGTGGGCGACATCCCAATTAAGCTAGGCGACTATGTGACGGCGGGCAGTCAGCTTGCGACCATTACTCAAAACCAGGATCTGGAGCTAGCTGTCGCTGTGCCCATTGGCGAAGCGTCCCGGCTGCGAACGGGAATGTCCGTCGAGCTGATTCCGTTTGGTGAGGATGAGGCGATCGCCGCCGGCAACATCAGCTTTATCTCCCCCACCACCAACACCGCTACCCAAACCGTTTTAGCAAAGGCTCGTTTTTCTGCCCCCAAGCAGCCTCTGCAGGACAACCAGCGGCTGGGGGTCAGGATCATTTGGGATCAGCGCCCCGGCGTTTTAGTGCCCGCTACCGCCATTTCTCGACTCGGCGGCCAAACCTTTGTTTTTGTCCCAGGTGAACCCGATCCAGAGGCAGCTGGCACGCCGCCAGCCGGGGAGCAGCCGCCAGTAGGACAGGGCAAAGCACCTGGTGAAGCTGATGGCCCGCCGCCGATGGTGGCTCGGCTGAAGTCTGTGAAGCTCGGCGGACTGCAGGGCAACGACTATCAGGTGCTGGAAGGACTGTCGGCAGGCGATACGGTGATTACCTCCGGCCTGCTCAATCTGCGAGACGGCGTGCCGATCATGCCAGCGTCTGCCGCTGGCGAGTCTGGCCAGGCAGCAGGTGAGACAGCTGGTCCGCCGGGTTAAGACTGCGCCAGACCAGAGATCGGCTACTGGCCTCATCTCTCCAGCGCTTCCGCTCAGCACTCTACGGCTCTCTATCTCTGCGCTTTGCCAATGTTTGTTAACTACTTCATCAAGCGGCCTGTCTTTGCTACCGTCTGCGCGCTGATTATGCTGCTGATTGGGGCGGTGAGCATCCCGACGCTGCCGATCGCCCAGTATCCAGACATCAGCCCTACACAGATCAACGTTAGCTCTCGCTACATCGGCGCTGACGCAGAAACCGTAGAGCGCGGCGTCACTACCGTGATTGAGCGGCAGATCAACGGCGTCGAGGGCATTCGCTACATCACTTCTAACAGCAGCAACGATGGGGCCAGCAATATTGTGGTCACCTTCGATTCGTCCCGCGATAAAGACCTGGCTGCCGTTGATGTGCAAAACCGGGTGTCGCTGGCAGAGCCGCAGCTACCCGATGCCGTTCGTCAAACTGGGGTGACCGTCTCTAAAGAAACCAGCAGCATTTTGCTGGCGATGAGCCTTTACACCGACAACCAAGAGTACGACGATACCTTCTTGAGCAACTATGCCGATCTGTACATCGCCGATGCCCTCAGGCGGGTAGACGGGGTCGGCAATGTTCAAATTTTTGGTGAGCGCACCTACGCCATGCGGCTGTGGATTGATCCGCAGCGGCTAGCGGGCAGAGGACTCAACGCTGACGATGTAGTGACTGCCTTAGGCGAGCAAAATATCCAGGTAGGAGCCGGGCAGATCGGTCAGCAGCCCGCGCCTGACGACCAGACATTTCAAATCGACCTACGGGCAGAAAGCCGCTTGCAAAACGTCGATGAGTTTGAAGATTTGGTGCTGAGAACGGGCGATGATGGCCAGCTCATTCGTCTGCGCGACGTGGGCCGAGCTGAGCTAGGCGCAGAGCGCTACAGCTCATTTCTGCGCTTTCGCGGCAAGGAGGCCATTGGTCTGGGTATTTTCCAGCTGCCGGGCAGCAATGCCTTAGAAGTGGCAGCGGGTGTCAAAGAGACGATGGCGGAGCTGTCAGCCGATTTTCCACCGGGGATGAAATACGGCATTGGCTTTGATACGACGGAATATGTGCGGCAGTCGCTGCTGAGCGTGCTATGGACGCTGGTACAGGCCATTGGCCTGGTGGTGCTGGTGATCTACATCTTCTTGCAGGACTGGCGCACAACGATTGTTCCGGCAGTGACCATTCCAGTTTCGCTAGTAGCCACGTTCGCCATCATCAAAATCTTCGGATTTTCGATCAACAGCCTGACGCTGTTTGGCCTGACCTTGGCGACTGGCATGGTGGTAGACGATGCCATCGTGGTGGTAGAAGATATCAGTGACAAGATCAATCAGCGCGGGCTCAATCCGGTGCAGGCGTCGATTACGGCCATGGAGGAACTCACCGGGGCAGTGATTGCGACCTCGCTGGTGCTGATGGCGGTGTTTGTGCCGGTGGCCTTTTTCCCGGGGACAACCGGGGCCCTGTACCGGCAGTTTGCGCTGACGATTGCCTTTGCGATCGCTATCTCCACCTTCAATGCCCTCACCCTCACGCCTACGCTCTCGGGCCTACTGCTGCGGCCAAGGGGTGAGCTTACAGGCTGGCGAGCAAAAGTATTCACCCCGTTTAACCGGGGGTTGGACTGGGTACGCGATCGCTATGGCCGTACTCTCAATGTGCTGACTCGCTTCAAATCCGCCGTATTAGCCGCTTTTGTCGTCTCACTGGTGCTCACGGGCTGGCTCTATAGCACCGTCCCCTCCGCCTTTCTGCCCGATGAGGATCAGGGCTACTTCATCACGCTGTTTCAGGGGCCAGAAGGGGTGTCGCTGAGCTATACCAGCGATGTGATGAGCCAGGCAGAGGCACTGCTACTAGAGCAGCCAGAAGTACGGGCAACCTTTGCAGTTGGTGGCTTTGGCTTTAGCGGCAATACGGCCAACAGTGGCGTCATTTTCACAACGCTAGAGCCCTGGGGGGAGCGCCAAGCCTCTGTTTTTGACATCATCGAGCGGGTGCGCGGGCCGTTAATGGGTACAACCGAAGCGCGAGTTTTGCCAGTGAACCCACCGGCCATTCAGGGTCTCAGCAGCTTTGGTGGCTTTGAGTTTCAGCTGCAAGACCGGCGCGGCAATGCGGGTCTCGACAATTTGGTCGCCAGCATGGGGGCGATTATGGGCGCAGCTAGTCAGAACCCCCAGCTCAGCTCAGTCTTTAGCACCTACGCGGCCAGCACGCCGCAGATTGCGATCGCCGTCAACCGCGATCAGGCCAAATCGCTCAACGTCAACATCAGCGATATCTTTAGCACCCTGCAAACCAATCTGGGATCGCGCTACGTCAATGACTTTAATTTAGAAGGCCGCACTTACCGGGTCTACGTTCAGGCCGATCAGCAGTATCGTTCTACGCCTGAAGATATCAACAAGCTGTATGTGCGATCGCAGACTGACGAGCTGATCCCGATGGGCAACCTGATTACGACCACCGATACCGTCGGCGCGCAAACCATCAATCACTACAACCTGTTTCGCTCGATTGCGATCAACGGCCAGCCCGCCGAAGGCGTCAGCTCGGGCGCAGCGATTGAAGCAATGGAAAATGTGGCCGATCAGGTTCTCCCGGCAGGCTTGGGCTACGAGTGGTCAGGGACAGCCCTAGAAGAAATTGAAGGCGGCAATCAGGCTCCGATTATCTTTGGTCTGGGAATTATCCTGGTCTTCTTAGTCTTGGCCGCTCAGTACGAGAGCTATGTAGACCCGGTGATCATTCTCTTTGCGGTGCCGCTAGCGGTGTTTGGCGCACTGCTCGCTCAGACTTTGCGCGGGTTGCCCAATGACATCTACTGTCAGATCGGCCTGGTGATGCTAATTGGGCTAGCCAGCAAAAACTCCATTCTGATTGTAGAATTTGCCAACCAGCTGCGCGACCAGGGCTACTCCATCACTAAAGCCGCGTTAGAGGCGGCTCAGCAGCGGATGCGTCCCATTTTGATGACCGCTATCTCGACGCTCAGCAGTATCTTCCCGCTGGTGATTGCGACCGGGGCCGGGGCAGGTAGCCGGCAGTCTCTCGGCACAGCCGTCTTTGGTGGAATGCTGGTAGCGACGTTTCTGAGTCTGTTTGTGGTGCCGATTCTCTATATTGTGATCAAGCAGCTGAGCGATGGTCGTTCGGGGCCTCATCCTAGCAATCGCGCGACTACAGCCGCTTCAGACGGACACGCCGCGCCCTTGCCAGCCGGGGTCTATCAGGCTCGTACAGATGGCTATCAGCCACCCGGCCCGCAGGCACCTACAGCCTAGGGCCATTCTATGAGCTAGACAAGCTGTCTTTTGACCGTGCGCTCAGAAACGCGCAGTATTGAGGTGTCAGGCAGCTTATCTCTCTTTAAAATTGATGATGCCCATTTACCAGGTTTGCAAAGCTGTGGTTACCGGCGCAGCGATCGCCAGTGCCACACTACTCACCGTCAGCTGTAGCCCATCGATGGAGACACAGGCGGCGACAGACAACAATGCTGCGGTCTCTGATGCTTCTAGCGATGCCCAAAGCCAGGCGATGGATCATGGCGAGATGGATCATGGCGAAATGGATCACGGTGAAGCGGATCACGGCGAAATGGATCATGATGACGCCCATAGCCATCATGACCAAATGCTCGAAGTCCCAGCGGGAACGCCCGTCCCGGATCTCACCGTGCGCGTAGACCCCGACCCGGTGCGCGGCTGGAATCTGTACGTCGGTACGACCAATTTTGAGTTTGCCCCTGAGAAAATCAATAGCGAGAGCAGTCCGAGCGAAGGACACGCCCACCTCTATATCAACGGTGAATCGGCGCAGCGCATCTACGGCAACTGGACTCACTTAGCCGAACTCCCACCTGGCGAAAATGAACTGCGGGTCACCCTCAATGCTAACGGTCACGAAGCCTTAGCTGCTCAAGGCATCCCCATTGAAGAGACTGTTACTGTAGCCGTTGACGAACCCAATTAACCTGCTGATATCCGCTTTACCATGCCCAGCCCTTTAGACCTGTGGTTAATAGCAGCCCTGGGGTTTCTGGGGAGTTTTGGTCACTGCGTTGGGATGTGTGGCCCAGTGACTGCTGCCTTTGCGCTTTCGCATCAGCGCCAGTCTGAGCCGGGGCAATCTGATCCAGATTCGTCTACTCAAGCGCGATCAGTGCGATCGCATCTCTGGTTTCACATGCTGCTCAATCTCGGGCGGCTGCTGAGCTATGCCCTGGTCGGTGCAGGCATCGGCGCGCTGGGGTCGGTGGTGTTTGCCGGGGGGCAGATGGCGGGGGTTGGCTCGGCGCTCAGGCGCAGCATTGCTTTGCTCACAGGCGTGATGCTGATCTGGTTTGGCCTGACTCAGGCTAGCCCGGGCTTTTTGCCCGCCCTGCCCTTTCTCAACCCGGCTCAGCGGCTGCATGAGCGGCTTAATCTGGCCATGAGCGCTGTTTCTAGTCAGTCAGCTGCGCGACTAACCCCACTGCTGCTGGGCCTGCTCTGGGGGCTGATTCCCTGTGGGTTTCTTTACGCCGGGCAGCTGCGAGCTGCTGAAACTCAGAGTTGGGTGGGCGGGGCGGCGATTATGCTGGCCTTTGGGCTAGGGACGCTGCCTGCGATGTTGGCGACCGGGGTGACCACTTCGCTGCTGAGCCGCGATCGCCGTTCCCAACTTTTTCGCTGTGGGGGCTGGCTCACCGTGATTATCGGCACGCTGCTGCTAGTGCGGACAGGCGATACGATGAGCGACTACAGCGGTCATGCTGCGCTGGTCTGTCTCATTTTGGCGCTAATTGCCCGCCCGATCAGCCGCTTCTGGTCTGCGCCGCTGCGCTATCGGCGAGGGCTAGGAGTAGGGGCATTTGCGCTGAGCTGTTTACATTTGCTGCACATGGCTAGCCATACGTGGAACTGGCAGCTTCAGGCCATACAGTTTATGCTGCCCGCGCATCAGGTAGGGGTGTGGCTCGGCATGATCGCGCTACTGCTAATGCTGCCGGGGGCGCTCACCAGCTTTGATCGGGCGCAAAAGGCGCTGGGAAACCGCTGGCGCAAGCTGCATTTGCTCAGCGTTCCGGCCTTGCTGCTGGCGGCAGGGCACACGATTTTGGTGGGCTCTCAATATTGGGGGGCGGTGGTGACCTGGCAAAATCAGGGCCGGGTGGCTGGTTTACTCACCGCTGTCGGGCTAGTATTTGCGGTGCGATCGCGCTCAATTTGGTCTTTGCTTTCGGTCAAAAAACACTATGCACCTCCCCAAAGTCATCCGCGTCCGGTTTTATCTGGTGATCGCGACTGCTGCCAGTCTGATTTGCCTCGCGCTCAGTCCGATGACTAATAGCCAGCAGGCGATCGCTCACAAAGTAGAAGTCGTCGGGGAAGTCGGCGCGACTCTGCATATCGAACCCAACGACACCCCTCGCGCTGGGGAAGAAGTATTGGCCTGGTTTGCCCTCACGCAACGCGGCGGCCAGGTCATTGCTGAAGCAGACAGTCGCTGTGAGCTGGTGGTCTATGCCCAGCCCCGGACAAGCAACGCCGCCCCCGTCCTCACCCCTGCGCTCACAGCAGTCGATGCCGAAGGCTATCGGGACATTCCCGGTGCCCGCTTCACCTTTCCAAAAGTGGGAGCCTATACGCTACTGCTCAGCTGTATTCCTGAGCAAGCCGGTAATTTTGACCCCTTCGAGCTAGATTTTGAAGTGACTGTCGCCGCCGGACCAGCGGTATCAGCGCCGCCTTCTAGCGAAACTGCCGAGACAGAGGCCACCAGTACGAACGCCGCCCCCACTTCAGCCGCTGCTTCACCCGTCTCTAAATTTGTTTGGGTCGTGGGAATAGTCGGCCTAATTTTGCTCAGCGCGATCGCTGTTAGCATTTGGCAGTCACGATAAAAGCCATAATAGAAAGAGACGCTCAGACGCCCCTGCGAACGCAGGCGAGCCAGGAGAAAGCTAAACATGCATACAGCCGAAGTTCATCACGATAGTCTTTTAGACCGAATTCTTATCTGGCTGGTTTCTCGGAAAATGGCGAACGCTATTGACACCGATATGCCGACTGGCGGCTACAGCGGATTTGTCGATCTCTCTAAGCAAATCATGCAAGGGCGCAGTGCCACTGAGCAGCAGGCCGTGGTCGCTCGTGTCTTGCAGTCGCTGGTTCCGGCCCCAGTGCTGTGGATGATTCGGAAGTTTTTTTCACCGACGCGCTTGGTCTGTGTGCTAAATGCCTGGTTTGCGGCGCAGATGTTTGAGTGGCTAGTGGGGCCGTGTGAGGTGACTGAAGCGGATGTCGAGGGGCTTGATGGGGTAGTGCGATCGCAGCCCAGTGCCGTCCATATCGAAAAGTGCCGCTACCTCAAAGACAGCCAGTGCGTGGGCCTGTGCGTCAACCTGTGCAAGCTGCCCACCCAAAGCTTCTTTACTGAAAAGTTTGGCATTCCGCTGACCATGACGCCCGATTTTGAAGATCTCAGCTGCAAGATGGTGTTTGGGCAAGTGCCGCCTGCGGCGATCGCTGACCCAGCCACCGCCCAACCCTGCCTCAGCGAGTGTCCCTCAAGTAACCCATCTGCCCCTGCCTGCCCCAAACTAGATTGCTGAGCTTTGGCCCTGCGCAACATTTCTTAACCAAGGCGTTAAAATAGGGGAGATGATACCCTCGCCTGCCCGCTATGACCTCTGAAGCTAGCGCGATCGCCCCAACCACTGAAGACCAGCTCAATACCGAATCTGCCCGTTGGAAAGTCAACCTGCTCTACGACGGAGAATGTCCGCTGTGCCTACGAGAGGTCAACTTTTTGAAAAAGAAGAATGCGGGTCGCGGCATCGTGAAGTTTACAGATATCGCTGACTTGGACTATCGCCCTGAGGAAAATGGCGGTGTCGATTTTGAAACAGCGATGGGCCGCATTCACGCTGTACTTGCCGATGGCACCGTGATCAAAAATGTCGAAGTCTTTCAGCGGGTTTATGACGCCCTTGGCATCGGCTGGATATACGCCCCGACCAAATGGCCAGTCATCGGCCCTATCATCGACGGCATTTATGATAGGTGGGCCGACCTGCGCCTGTTTGTAACGGGTAGAGGCAGTCTTAATCAGGTAATCACCGAGCGAGAAGAGAGTCTATCCGGTCAGTCTTGCCAAACCGATAGGTGCCAGCTAGACGAAACCTAGCTAATGGCTGGCAAGCATTTCAGATAATCCCTTAACCCGAACTTACGTTGACTGCTCATTCAGCAAACATCTCAGCTAGGGTATCAAGAACTTCTCTCTGCGCCTCCTGCTCGATTTGACCCAGCTTTTTAACCAGCCGGGCTTTATCTATCGTGCGAATTTGATCGAGAACAATCTGCCCATCTTTACCCTGAAACTGACAAGCTACCCGAGTGGGGTACGCCTTTCCCTTTGTTGTCATTGGCGCAACGATCACCGTGGCAATATGACGATTCATTTCATTCGGGGAGATAACCACACAGGGCCGTGTCTTCCGAATTTCACTGCCGACCGTGGGGTCAAGATCAACTAAAAAAGCATCGAAACGGCTGGCTACCACTGCCATTCAGTCTGATCCCAATCGGTAACGGAGACTTCATCTAAAAGCGCATCGTCGCGCTGGGTCGCCATGTCGGCAAAGGCGTCATCCCATCCCTCTCGTGAGCGTGGCGCTGGGCGAATAATCAGATGATCGCCCTGCACTTCGATTTCTACTTCTGCGTGAACACCGCTTTGCTCTAAGAGCAGCTTAGGAATGCGAATGCCCTGGGAATTGCCAATTTTAACAATCCGGGTTCTGATAGCCGCGCCCATGTCGGGATGAGTTCCAAAACGAAATGTAATTACATTGTAGTCACGGCTTAGTGAGGCGTCAATCCGTATCTGCTTCAGAATCAGGTTGGTTAGGGATAGGGCTGTTTGATGGCGATCGCTGCCAGTGGCAAAGCAGTATTTAGATGACCCCTCACGCAGGCTACCTGAAATAGCGAGCATTCCTACTGCCCGGAACTTTCTCTCTGTAGTCAGTCACCATCTTTTGAGTTCAATCGCATTAAAAAAGCTGTTGAGACTGTTTAGCAGAGCATTGTAATGGGGATAGGCATCGTCTCCTTCGCTTTGAAGACGAGCATACAAGGTCAGCTCTGGCTCTGGTGCCAGGCGATCTTCAGGGATATCTAAGCCTGCTTCGGTTAAGCGCGTTGAGGCGATCGCCAATCGATAGAAAGCCTTGATTGCCAGCGGCGATTGCCAGCGTGAAGAGCGCTAAACACAGCGAGATTTGATGGCGTCCGCCTGCCGCACGCCGCCCGTCAGGAATATCAGCGAAGACGGCCAGAACCTTAACCTGTTTGGGCGCTGGCTCGGACTCTGACTAGGCAATGATAGCAGGGCTAGGCTTTGGGGGTAAACGCATCAGTAGGCATCAGTTCGAATATTGGCTTTGAACCTATCCTTACCAAAACTTCATTCTGAATGAAATAGCCCTGGTTCATTACGCGCATGGTGCAGTTTGCGCAGCGCGAGCAGATGAAGACACACCTGGTTTACTATCCGCCTTATCACAACAAGCATAATTCGATTGAGCGCTGTTGGGTGGCGCTAGAAACTAGTGGAATGGCGCTTTCTATATACCGTTGAAACGGCTTTACGATGGGCAGCGAACATGACCGAGAAAGGCTTCGCGCCACTTGTCGAGCTAGTCGATGCGACTTATCAGAAGGGCATCAAGGTGGCCAAAGATGAATTAGAACCCTTCGAGCAACAACGGCAGCGGTCTGAGACATTACCTAAGTGGGCCGTGACGATTGTTTCGATATAAACGGTAGGCTTATTTATTTGCGCGCCCCTTAGGTAGACAAATTTCCACCTACGTATACCTGTGAGGTGATTAGGGGCTGGCAATAAAATACATTACCGGTCATTATAAGGCGGAGTTAAGTCAGTTGAGAGAGGCTAGGGGATGCTAGATGAGCAGATGAAGGAAACC
>NZ_NRTA01000033.1 GCF_002286735.1 Leptolyngbya sp. BC1307 | reverse complement strand
CGGCTGTGTCCTGGCGGATTAGGGCTGCTGTGAACTTTACTCCATTTCTCGCTGAACGGCTGATACGTTTCTTCGCAAGCACTGTCCGTTAGTTGGAATTTGGAATTGCTGTTTATTGACTTGCCGCCCGGGCAGAGCCTAGAAAATCTGACCTTTGGCCGCAACTAGAGCTGCGCAACCACCTTGGGTCACAGCGTCGGTCTCTGGCTCACAGACGATGAGACAAGATTGTTTTATATCTGTTGAAAATTAGATCTTGGCAGAAACAACGCTTTCCTCCTTACAGCAGCAGCAAATAAACGGGGTCAGCAAAAACAAAAGTCAGGACTGCCTGTGTCGAATGAGAGATGTTTGGGGCAGCGAGTTTCACTACTGTGACAGATAGCACGCATATCGGCGGCAGCAGGCAAGCTAAAGGAGCAGTCAATGAGTTCTCAAAGAGAAACAGTATGTCAGGTCAATGACCTGGAAGTAGGACATATGCAGCAGTTTTCTGTTGCTGGGAAAGAGATTCTACTGATCCGCTCTGAATCGGGGTTTAGTGCGATCGCTCCTCACTGCTCTCACTACGGCGCACCCCTGGCCAAAGGAATATTGCACGCTGGCCGCATCGTCTGCCCCTGGCACAACGCTTGCTACGATGCCGAATCAGGTATCCAAATCGAGCCCCCCGGATGCGATAACTTAGCAAAATATCCCGTTCAAGTCGAGTCAGGCACAGTCTACGTCGAGCTGCCAAAAGACGGCAAAGAGCACGTCATGCCTGACCTGACTGAGCCAGATCCGCAAAGCGACCAGCGAGTGTTTGTCATTGTCGGCGGGGGCGCAGCCGGAAGCGCAGCCGCACAGATGCTCAGACAGGTAGCCTACAAAGGCCGCATCGTCATGCTCACTGTCGATAGTGAGCTACCTTACGACCGCACCAAGCTCAGCAAAGCCTACCTGCAGAGCGACGAAGTCAAAGGCCCGGACCTGCTTCGTTCAGCTGATTTTTATAAAAGGTACGGTATCGAAGTGGAGACTTCCGCCAGGGTCAGCAAGCTAGACGTGGAGTCACAGCAAGTGACCTATGGTAACAACACGCTGGGCTATGACGCGCTTTTGCTAGCGACAGGCGGACAAGTTCGGCAGCTACCTATTGAGGGGGCAGATAAATCTAATGTATTCACACTGCGGCAGGCTGAAGATGCCCAGCAGATCTTACGAGCGGCCAAAGGCGCAAAAAAGGCCGTGATTATCGGCGATGGCTTCATCGGCATGGAAGTAGCCGCTAGCTTAAAACAGCAAGGACTGGACGTAACTATTGTCGCATCGCACAAAATTCCCTTCAAGAACGTATTAGGAGAATCAGTAGGCAAGCTGTTTCGCCAGGTTCATGAGTCTGAAGGTGTGAAGTTCAAGCTAGAGACAAAGGCAAAGGCTTTTCACGGAGAGAACAAAGTCGAAACGGTAGAACTAGAGAGCGGTGAAAAGCTAGAAGCCGATCTAGTTGTCGTAGGCATTGGCGTCCAGCCTGCAACAGACTTTATCGAAGGGCTGCTAATGGATGAAAAAGACGGCAGCCTATTAGTTAATCAGTATCTGCAAGCGACGCCCAGTATTTATGCCGCTGGCGATATTGCCCAGTTTCCGCACTTCATTACCGGTCAGCCCGTGCGGATAGAACACTGGCGACTGGCGATGCAGCACGGGCAAATTGCCGCCTGTAATATGGCCGGACAAAAGGTCCCCTTTGACGCCGTTCCTTTCTTTTGGACAGGGCAGTTTGACATGAAGCTGCGCTACGTAGGTCATGCTGAAGATTGGGACGATACGATTATTCAAGGCAATTTAGACGAGAAAGACTTTCTCGCTTTTTATGTCAAAGATGAGCAGGTGATGGCTGTCTCAGGGATCGGGCGCGATCGCGACATTGCCGCCATTTCAGAACTGCTGCGCCTGCGCAAAATGCTGCCCGCTAGCGAAATTCAGACAGCCGACACAGACTGGGCTAAGCAGCTAGCATCCATCTCCAGTTAGCCCATATGCCAGCAGTACGGCTTCATAAATAGCCTGCAAACCACCGTGGTTGAAAGTGTATTCATGATTTAGAATCAGCACAGCCTACCCGTACTGACTGAACTATGAGCGCATCCACAAACTGGATTACCGTCACTGAGTCAAATTTTGACCATGAGCGGGAGGCGCTGGAATTTATCCGTCACCAGTTTCCGGGCCATGAACCCTATCGGGCCTGGTCAAATTTTGAATTTATCGCGTCGGATGGCAGCATTAACGAAGTCGATTTGCTGGTGTTTACGCCTCAGGGCTTTTTCCTGATAGAAATCAAAAGCTGGCCGGGGCGAGTATCGGGCGATGCGGGCACCTGGACTGTAGAGTTTCCAGATGGCAGAAGGCGGAGCAATAATAATCCGCTGAAGCTGACAAATTTGAAATCAAAGCGCCTGAAGTCTTTGCTAGAAAGGCAGCGAGCGTTTAAGGGTAAGCAGGTGCCCTTTCTGGAGCCGCTGGTCTTTTTGTCTGCTAAGAATTTGACGCTGAGCTTGCCGCTCGAAGCAAGACAAAAGGTGTGCCTGAGAGATGGGCCTTCTAGACCAGGGATTATGGCGGCGATCATGCGGCGGGAGTGTGAGGGAGTGCGATCGCTCAACACCTCATACAGCAATCCCTACAGTAGACCCGTTTCCAAGCTGGTGGGTCAGGCGATGGAGCAGTCCGGGATTCGGCCCTCACAGAAGTCGCGGAAGGTGAGCGACTACCTGTTAGAGAAAATTATTGACGATGGCCCGGGCTATCAGGATTGGTCGGCGACGCATGTTCAGGTCGAAAAGATGAAGCGGCGGGTGCGATTTTATCTGGTGCGGCGTGAGGCTTCGGTAGAAGATAAGGCGATGATTGGCCGGGCGGCGAAGCGGGAGTTTCAGCTCCTGGAGTCTTTGCAGCATCCTGGAATTTTGCGCGCCTATGCGCTAAGTGAGCATGAACTAGGGCCAGCGCTGATTTTGGAGCACAATCCTCAGGCAGTGCGTCTCGATCACTATCTGGCGCAGCGGCAGGAGCCTTTGGGCATTGATGTGCAGCTAGATCTGATGCGTCAGCTGGTGGAAGCAATGCGCTTTGCTCACGGGCAGCGCGTAATTCATCGGGGGCTGAACCCTAGCAGCATTTTGGTTTCAGAAGATCGGGCGGGCCATCCGAAAGTGCAGATCACGAACTGGCAGTTGGGCTATCGGGCGGGATCAGTTTCGGCAGGGGCCAGCTATGAGGTGACCGCGACGGCTCATATTGATCGATTGCTGGAGAACGAAAATACGGCCTATTTAGCGCCAGAAGCCTTGAGCAATGCGGATGTGATCGGCGAGGAATTGGATATTTTTTCGCTGGGGGCGATCGCCTTCTACCTTTTCTCCGGCCAACCCCCTGCCGCCAACGGGTTAGAGCTTGGCCAAAAGCTGCGGGAAACCAACGGGCTACAAATCAGCTCAGTGCTGAACGGGGCACCCGAAAGTTTGCAGCATTTAATTTTAGACAGCACGAATCCCAACGTGGAGCATCGCACTGAGACGGTGGCTGATCTGCTGCTGACGCTGGACATGGTGGAAGAGTCTCTGACTCAGCCAGAAAACAATCTGGTCGAAAATCCGAACGATGCTCAGCAGGGCGATGTGCTGAGGGGTAATTTCCCCATTCGCAAACGGTTGGGGCAGGGAGCCTGCTCGGTGGGCTTTTTGGTAGAAGCGGAAGGCAAGGACTATGTGCTGAAGGTGGCGAATGATCCGGAGCACAATCGTCGCCTTCAAGACGAGGCGGAGGTGCTGAGTCAGCTGCGTCATGCACATATTGTTGAATATTATAAGACGGTGGAAGTAGGCAATCGGCTGGGCATTTTGATGCAGCCGGTGCTGGTAGAGCGCGATAAATATCTGATTGAGACGTTGGGGCAGCGAATTCGTAAAGAAGGGCCGCTGAGAATTGATATGCTTCAGCGGTTTGGAGAAGATCTGCTAGGCGTAGTGAACTTTTTAGAAGAGCAGGGTGTGAGTCACCGGGATATTAAGCCGGATAACATTGCCATTGGCCAGATCGGGAAGGGGAGCAAGCTGCATTTGATGCTGTTTGATTTTTCGCTATCGCGCGCGCCTAGAGACAATATCAAGGCGGGAACAAACGGCTATTTAGATCCGCTTTTGAGTGTGCGCCAGCCTGCTCAGTGGGACTCTTACGCAGAGCGCTACGCGGTTGGTATCACGCTGTATGAGATGACGACCGGAACGCTGCCAGTATGGGGCGATGGGGTGAGCGATCCGTCTTATCTGAAGGCAGAAATTGTGCTGGAGCCGGAGCGATTTGAGACGGCGCTGAGAAAGCCCTTAACAGAGTTTTTTGAGCAGGCTTTTCGGCGCGATATTCAGGAACGATTTGACAATGGAGAAGAAATGTTGCGGGCCTGGCGCAGATGCTTTGATGCGATTGAAGAACCCGGGGCGCTGCTAGAGGCTGAGGACGAGACGGCGCTTAAAGAATTGCTGGCCAGTGCGACTTTTGAGACCCCTATTTTGGAGCTAGGACTGGGGGCGAGATCGACAAACGCGCTGGATCTGGTCAATATTTTGACGGTGAAAGACCTGATCAAAACGTCTCGCTACCGATTGCAGCGGATGAAAGGGGTGGGGCATAAGACCCGGCGAGAGATTTTGGCGGTGTCTCAGGAACTGCGATCGCGCCTCGGCACCCCTACCCTCAGCGATTTGGGTAGTGACACTCAAGAAGCCTATCTGGCAGCGCAGGCAGCGTCGGGAAGCCTGAGTGTAGACCGGCTGGTGCAGCAGATTGCGAAGCCCAGCAGTAAAGACGGCGAGTCGGCGCAGCGTACCTTGACCGTGCTGCTTGGGTTAGACACGAGCGTGGATGACTTTTGGCCTAGCCATACGGCTGTGGCCAGTCAAATTGGCCTATCGCGAGGGCGCATTAGTCAGCTAGCGGGCAAGTTTCAAAAGCGGTGGGCCAAAACGCCAGCGGTGACTCAGCTTAGAAATGACGTGCTGGATATTTTGCAGCAGGCAGGTGGGGTGATGACTGCCGAAGAAGTGGCGCTGGCACTGCTATTGAAGCGGGGGTCGCTAACTGAGGAGTCGCAAATGCGTACCCGGGAGGCGATCGCCCTTCTCCGTTCAGCCACAGAAGTAGAGCGCACGATGGTGAGCCCGAGATTTGTAATCTTGCAGGTCGGCGACCGTACCTTGATTGCCACTGATAGCGACTGGGCTACCTATGGCCGCAATCTGGGCGAAAAGGCCGATCAGCTGGCGCAGGAAGATCCGCTGGTAGCTCCAGAGCGGGCGATTTTGGAGCTGCAAGAGATTGACCCTCCGGCGGCAGCAGCGCCTTTACCCGAGCGGCGACTGTTGCAGCTAGCGGCGGCGGCTTCTCAGCAGGCGGCACTCTCTAGCCGTCAGGAGCTGTACCCCAGCGGCATGGAGGCGGAGCGGGCATTGCGGCTGTCGCAGGGGGCGTTGTACGGGGCGCAGTCGCTGACGGTGGCGCAGGTGAGAGATCGCATCAGTGGGCGCTATCCGGAGGCGGCTGAGCTGCCCGGAAGACCGGCATTAGATAGGCTGTTGCAGCAGTTTATGCCGAACTTGGTCTGGCATAGCCCGCAGGGTTGCTATGTCAATCAGGCGCGAGAGCAGTTTTCGCTGAGCAGTACGACAAATTTGGCCCGGTTGATGACGGGGGCGGCTTCGAGTAGTCATGAGATCACGCCAGCGGAGGCGGATGCGCGGCTGTTGGAAGATAAGCTGAGGCGGGGCATACGGGAGGGGGCTTTTTTGGCGCTGCTGGCCGATCCGAGGCGCTATCCGGAGGCGCGGCAAACGCTGTGCGATCGCTTCCCGCTACAGCTCATTGACTATGAGGCGCTGTTTATTGAGTCGCTGCGGCAGGTAACGCAGCAGTCGCGGGTGAATTGGGATCTGGTTTTGAAGACGGATGCGACGCCGGGGCAGGGTGACTGGGATAAGCTGATGCTGCTGGTGGGGCGGGCGATGCCGCTGGTGGAGGCCCAGCTCATGCAGGCGACTCAAACGGTGCTACTGATTTATCCGGGGCTGCTGGCGCGCTATGACCAGATGACGCTGCTGGAGCGGTTGCGGGAGCAGGTGGGTAAGGCCGATGGGCTGCCGGGGCTGTGGGTGCTGGTGCCCAATGGGCAGCAGGCGATGATCGAGGGGCAGGCGGTGCCGCTGCTGAGTCCGGGGCAGCGGGCGAAGGTGACCGATGAGTGGTTGCGCAAAGGGCAGCGGGTGGGGCCGGGGACAGAAGCTGTGCCGTAAACTGGTAGGAAGCATGAGGGAGTTGATATGGCAGTAACGCTGGCCGCACCGATCCATGAGATAGAGCTGGCTCCGGGCAGTGCGATTCGGCTAAAGGAGATTTCCTGGCAGGCGTATTTAGCGCTGCTGCAAACGCTGGGTGAAGATCGAGGGGCGCGAATTGCCTATAGCGACCGTGTTTTGGAGATTAGGATGCCGGGGCAGCTACATGAGTCGGTCAATCGGGTGCTGGCGGCGATTGTTTTGACGCTGGCGGAGGCGCTAGATCGCGATTTTAATAGTTTGGGGTCGGCGACGCTGAATCGACCGGATCTGGTGAAGGGAATTGAGCCGGATAGCTGTTTTTATATTCGCAGTGTGGAGGCGGGGCAGGGGATGGCTGGGCCAACGACGCTACCGCCGGATCTGGCAATCGAGGTGGATATTGCCAGCAGTTCCGAGCAAAAAATGGAGATTTATCAGGCGATGGGGGTGCCGGAGCTGTGGCTGTATCGGGATGGGCGGCTGGTGATTCTATGCTTACAGGTGGCGGGCGGCTATACCGAGGTGGAGCGGAGCGGGGCATTTCCTGAGGTGAGTGCGGCGCAGTTGAATGAATGGGTAGGGCTACGGAAGACGGGGACAGATTTGACGGTGGTGAAGGCGGTGAGGCGATCGCTCGCCCCTTAGGAATAGTCGCTATTTTTCGAGATGCCCGACAGGTTTATGGGAATCTATGGGTGGGTTGGTTTTGTTTATTGAGTTTTTATGATTGAGCGATCGCATCTTCTTTCTGACCTGCAAAAGCTGCTTCAGCGGCTAGAAAAAGATCTGGCGGAGCGGGGGGATTTGCCGGAGATAAAGGCGGCTTTGCGGGTGGAGTATGACCGGGCGCAAAAGGCGGAGCGAACGGCGCTGAGCTATGAGCAGTGGCGCAGTGGCTATGCGACTCAGGTGGCGGTGGCCTGGGTGCTGGGGGCGGTGTTTGCCCGGTTTTTAGAAGACAATGGCTTGGTGGAGTCGGCGCGACTTGCGGGGCCAACTGAGCCGGAGAATCGGTTGCAGCAGGCGCGCGATGAGCATGAGCTATATTTTCGGGCGCATCCGACTGAGACGGATCGGGAGTATTTGCTGGCGGTGTTTGAGGCGCTGGGGAAGCTGCCGGGGATGGGGGCGATTTTCTTAGAGCAGAATTTGATATTTGCGCTGCCGAACTGGCTGAGTGGAGATGCGGCGGGGGATTTGCTGCGGTTTTTTCAGCAGATTGAGCCGGGGACGGGGGCGCTGGTGCATGATTTTGCCGATGCGGGATGGGATACGCGGTTTTTGGGAGATCTCTATCAAGATTTGTCGGCGGCGGCGCGGAAGCAGTATGCGCTATTGCAGACGCCGATTTTTGTGGAGGAGTTTATTTTAGATCGGACGCTTGATCCGGCAATTGAGGCGTTCGGGTTATCAGATGGGCTGGCGGATTTTCGGATGATTGATCCGGCTTGTGGGAGCGGGCATTTTTTGCTGGGGGCGTTTGAGCGGATTTTGGATCGGTGGCTGCGGCGGGAGCCGGGGACGAATGTGAGGGCGCTGGCGCAGCGGGCGTTGGAGGCGGTGCATGGGGTGGATGTGAATCCTTATGCGGTGGCGATTACGCGGTTTCGGCTGCTGTTGGCGGCGATGCGGGCGAGTGGGATAGATAAGCTAAAGAATGCGCCGGGGTTTCGGTTTCGGTTGGCCTGTGGGGATTCGTTGCTGCATGGGGAGGGGAGTCAGTTGGTGCTGGGGGAGTGGGCACCGATGGCGCATCATTTTCAGTCGGAAGATGTGGCGGCGCTGAATGGGATTTTGCAGGCGGGGTATTTTCATGCGGTGGTGGCGAATCCGCCGTATATTGTGCCGAGAGATAAGGCTTTGAATGCGGCTTATCGGGAGCGGTATGAGACTTGTTACCGGCAGTATTCGCTGGCTGTGCCGTTTATGGAGCGGATTTTTGGCTTGGCGGTTAAAGGAGGGTTTACGGGGCAAATTACTGCGAACTCTTTTATGAAACGAGAGTTTGGTAAGAAGCTGATTGAAGAGTTTTTTCCGAAGGTGGATTTGACTCATGTGATTGATACGAGCGGGGCGTATATTCCGGGGCATGGGACGCCGACGGTGATTTTGTTCGGGCGGAAGCGGGTTCCGATGGCGGGTGTGATTCGTACAGTGATGGGGATACGGGGAGAGCCGAGTACGCCGGGGGATGCAGCGAAAGGTTTGGTTTGGTCAGCAATCGTTGAACAGATTGATGTAGAAGGATCGGAAAGTGAATTTGTTAGTGTAGCTGATTCAAAAAGAGATCTATTTCATAAGCACCCGTGGTCGATTGGGGGCGGTGGAGCAACTGAACTCAAAACTGTTATTGAAAAATCAAATCCTAAAAGGCTGGAAAATGTTATCGAGACTATATGCTCTTTGTGTCTTACTCGTGCTGATGATACTTATTTGATGCCAAGCGGCGTTCTTTCCCGTAAAAGAGTAAAGCCTGCGCACCAACTGATTATGGTTCAAGGCGAACAAGTTCGGGATTGGGGTCTTCACGAACCAGAATATGTTTTGTTTCCGTACAATGAAGAACTGAAGCCTGTTTCTGAAGAAGATGGCTTAGCTGTCCACCGTTTTTTATGGCCGCAAAAAGAAATTCTTTGGCGAAGACGTGAGCTGGGAGGCGATCATCGGGAACTAGACCGCACTTGGTGGGAATGGAATCGTTTTCTAACTCATCGGTTTAGAAATCCCATGTCGATACCTTTCGCTTTCGTAGCCACCCACAACCACTTCGTCCTAGATCGCGGTGGCAAAGTCTTCAAACAATCAGCGCCTGTAATCAAGCTGCCTGCGGGGGCTACTGAGGATGATCATCTGGCTTTGCTGGGTCTGCTGAATAGTGCGATCGCCTGCTTCTGGATGAAACAGATTTTCTTCCCTAAGGGAGGGGATCAAGTAGGAAGCGAAGGAGCCCGTATTCGCAAAACTTGGTGGGACGAACGTTACGAGTTTGCGGGAACTGGCTTACAGTCTTTCCCTGTTGCAAAAGAATATCCAACTGACAGGGCCAGACATCTGGATGCCTTAGCTAGCTCGTTGACCTTGAACTCGCCTGAAATTTTGCTTCAAGACAAAATTGATGGTTTGCAAGAGAGAATTGCAACAAGCCTAAAACAGTGGGAAGAAACATTATCTCAAATGATCTCTCAACAAGAAGAGCTAGATTGGGTTTGCTACAAGCTATATGGCCTTATTGAGGAAGAGTTGACTTACGGAAAAGAATTACCCTCGATTCAGCTCGGAGAGCGAGCATTTGAGATTATCATGGCTCGACAAATTCAGGCAGGTAAGCTGAAAACTGCTTGGTTTGACCGCCACAATTCTACCCCCATCACCGATCTCCCCACCCACTGGCCCGACGACTACAAACAACTCGTCGAACGCCGCATCCACCTGATCGAAACCAACAAAAACATCCGCCTGATCGAACAGCCCGAATACAAACGTCGCTGGAATACCGAACCCTGGGACTCCCAGCTAGAGCGAGCCCTCCAAACCTGGCTTCTCAACCGCCTCGAAAGCTACTTCGACCTCGATGGCCGCCTCAACGACACCGCTACGCCCACCGCCCACATCACCACCCCTACCCTCATCTCCACCGCCAAACTCACCGACATCGCCAGCCAGGACACCGACTTCCTCCAGGTCGGCGAACTTTACCGCAACGACCCCGCCTTCAAAGTGCAAACCCTCATCGACGATCTCACCCACAAAGCCGCCGTCCCCCACCTCCCCATCTTCCGCTACAAACCCACCGGCCTCCGCAAACGCGCAGATTGGCAACACACCTGGCACCGCCAACGCCACGAAGACGCCATTGACGCCCGCACCCAACTCCCCCCAACCGACCCTGACTATCTAGACACCACTGCCGCCAACCGCCTCAAAGAAACAGAAATCGGCCCCATCCCCATCCCCCCCAAATACACCAGCACCGACTTCCTCAAAACCCACCACTGGAAACTACGCGGCAAACTCGACGTGCCCAAAGAACGCTGGCTCAGCTTTCCCCACTGCGAAGGCCCCGACGGTCTCCCCGTCATTGCCTGGGCAGGCTACGACCCCTTACAGCTCGCCCAAGCCATCAGCACCTACTACATGGATGTCAA
Source organism: Leptolyngbya sp. BC1307 (assembly GCF_002286735.1). Classification (GTDB taxonomy): domain Bacteria; phylum Cyanobacteriota; class Cyanobacteriia; order Phormidesmidales; family Phormidesmidaceae; genus Phormidesmis. The sequence goes on along the minus strand of NZ_NRTA01000033.1, from coordinate 38,724 downwards.
AGAACGCTTCGGCGGCACCGGCGACCCCCGCCTCACGCCCCTCCTGGCCAGCCTGATCGAGCTACTCCCCTGGCTCAAGCAATGGCACAACGCCCCCAACCCCGACTTCGACGGCCTGCAAATGGGCGACTTCTACGAAACCTTCATCCAGGACGAAGCCAAAGACATGAGCACCACCCTCGAAGCCATCAGCACCTGGCAACCCCCCGCCAAAGCTAAGAAAGCGAAAAAAAGCAAACGAAAGCAGTAAACCAAACTTTTACGACACAATAAAAGGAACCCCCAGGCCCGGAAAACAGTAGTCTACCTACCCTCATCGTTACCAAGCCATGACCATCACCGAACTGATCCCGACCGTCAAAGAGCTATCCAGCACAGACAAGCTACTGTTGCTGCAACTACTCGTGCAAGAACTCCTCCAGTCAGAAGGCATCGCCCATCAACCGTCGATTTTTGACGATAGCCCAATCGAGTCAACACCGCAGCCTGCCGAGGACGAAGACGATGAAGACGACCTCACCATAGAAGAACGGCTCGAAATTTTAAGAAAACCTCCCAAGGAACGAGGGGAGATCCTTGCTAAACAGGCAGAAGCAATGCAGGCATATTATGAGCAAAATACAGAATGGAAAGATTGGCCAGTAGACGACATCATTGAGTACTAATATGATGACTCCAAAACGCGGCGAAGTTTGGCTAGTCAACCTTGACCCAACGCTGGGTTCAGAAATAAAAAAGACCCGTCCTGCCATCGTCGTCAGTGCCGATAAAATTGGGAAGCTGCCTGTGAAGCTAGTTGTGCCGATCACAGATTGGAAAGCCAATTTCGCTCAAAACGTGTGGCACATCAAGATGCACGCCAGCGCCAGCAATGGCCTCAGCAAAGTTTCCGCAGCCGACACATTACAGATGCGAAGCATTGCCCTACAGCGATTTGTCCGGAAGCTAGGCGATGCCTCTAGCCAAACGATGACTAAAGTTGTCATATCTATAGATACCATTATCGCAGCAGATAGCTAAAAGCTTTACAACGAAGTCCTCACGCCTATTCTTATGACTCTTATTAAAGACCTGATTGAAATCCCCGAGCGCGTTCAAAAAGGCGACTTCGTGCTCAAGCTCACCGAAGGCGTCACCCGCGCTGAGGCCACCCTGCGCGACTACGTCGTTACCCCCGAACTCAAAGACTGCTTCGACAGCGCCCTCACCTTCATCCGCAGCGCCCTCAGCAGCAACAGCAGCAAAGCTAGCTACCTCCACGGCAGCTTCGGCAGCGGCAAAAGTCACTTCATGGCCGTGCTCAACCTCATTCTCCAGGGCATCCCCGCCGCCAAAAGCATCCGCGAACTCGCCCCCGTCATCACCAAGCACAACGACTGGATGACCGGCAAAAGATTCCTCCTCGTGCCCTACCACATGATCGGCGCACACGACATGGAATCCGGCATTCTCGGCGGCTATGTAGACTTCGTTCGCCAGCATCACCCCGATGCGCCCATTCCCGGCGTATACCTGGCCGAAGGACTCTTTAGCGACGCCCAAAGCCTGCGCCAAAAAATGGGCGACGACAGTTTTTTCAGCGAACTCAGCGAAGGCACTAGCAGCGACAGTGGCTGGGGCGAACTTGCAGGCGGCTGGGACAGCGCCCGATTTGAATCAGCTATCAGCGCCCCTCCCGGCCAAGAAGAACGCTCCCAACTGATCAGCGCTCTGATCAAGCAGTTCTTCAACTCTTACGATATTCAGACCAGCGGCCAGGGCGAAGCCTTCGTCTCGCTCGACCAGGGCCTCTCGGTCATCAGCAAACATGCCCGGGCTCTCGGCTACGACGCCCTCATTCTCTTTCTCGACGAACTCATTCTCTGGCTGGCCAGCCGCGCCACCGACCTCAAATTCATTCACCAAGAAGGCCAAAAACTCTCCAAACTTGTCGAAGCCCAGAATGCGGATCGCCCCGTTCCCATCATCAGCTTTGTCGCCCGCCAGCGCGACCTCAGCGAACTGATCGGCGACTCCATCCCCGGCGCAGAACGGCTCAACTTTAGCGACGCGCTCAAGCACTGGGAAGGCCGCTTTGACCGGATTACGCTGGAAGATCGAAATTTGCCAGCGATCGCCGAAAAGCGCATCCTCAAATGCAAAACCCAATCCGCCCGCGAAGAACTCAATGCCGCCTTTGAAACCACCGCAAAGGTACGCGAATCGGTGATGAATACGCTGCTCACCAGTGCCGGCGACCGAGAAATGTTTCGCAAGGTCTACCCCTTCAGCCCCGCCCTGGTACAAACTCTGATCGCCGTCTCCAGCGTGCTCCAAAGGGAGCGCACCGCCCTCAAGGTGATGATGCAGCTCCTAGTAGACCACCGCGACACCCTCAAAGTCGGCGACATTGTCCCCGTCGGTGACCTGTTCGATGTCGTCGCCCACGGTGACGAAGCCTTTAGCCCCGAAATGGCCACCCACTTCAACAACGCCAAACGCCTCTACCAGCAAAAGCTCCTGCCCGAGCTAGAGAAAAAGCACGGTCATCAGGAAGACCTCGAACAGCTCATTCCCACCGACCCCAAACGCCTCGCCTTCCGCAACGACGACCGCCTGGTCAAAACGCTCCTGCTCTCAGCCCTCGTCCCCGAAGTCGAATCTCTCCGCAATCTCAGCGCCGAACGCCTCGCCAATCTCAATCACGGCACCATCAAGTCTCCCATTCCTGGCCGCGAAAGCAATCTTGTGCTAGAGCGCTGTCGTACCTGGGCTGCCAGCATCGGCGAAATCCGCATCGGCGAAGAATCTTCAAACCCCACCATCTCCATTCAGCTCTCCGGCGTAGATACCGACAGCATTCTCAAACAGGCCGAGCGAGAAGACAATCGCGGCAACCGTATTCGCCTGATTCGCGACATGGTTTACGCTCAGCTCAACATTAAAGGAGAAGAGCAGTTCGAGCAATATCACGACTTCACCTGGAAAAACACTAAGCGATCTTGCGTTGTTGTCTTTGGCAATATCTGGGAGCTGCCCGACGCCTCTTTAGAAAATTTAGACGAGCGCTGGAAGTTAGTCATCGACTACCCTTTCGACGAAGCCAACCGCTCTCCCAAAGACGACTGGCAAAAGTGCGAAAAATTCAAAGGAAAGCACAAAGGTGGGGCCAAAACCCTCTGCTGGATTCCCTCCTTTTTCAGTGATGACGCCAAAAAAGATCTTGGCACGCTGCTTATTTTAGAGCACGTGCTCACTGGCGAAAGATTCACCGAATACGCCACCTATCTCTCCCTGCAAGATCGCCAAACTGCCAAATCTCTGCTCGAAAACCAACGCAGCGTCCTCACCCAAAGAGTACGCAACCACTTAGACGCCGCTTACGGCATCAGCCAATCCCCAAGCGCTATCAGCACCTCCGCTCGCCTGGAGCTAAACGAACAGTTTGTCTCCCTGCAACCCGGCTTTGACTTGCAGCCCCCCACCGCCGCTAACCTGGAAAAGGGCCTGAAACATCTGCTAGATCAGGCTCTCGCCCACGAATTTCCCGCCGCCCCCGACTTTGAAACCGACGTTAGCAGGATCAACACGCTGCAAAAGGTTTACGAGCAGATCAGCCCAGCCGCCCAAACCGCCGACGGTCGATTAGAGATAGATCGGCCTATGCGCCCTTTCCTCAAACAAATTGCCAATCCCCTGCTGCTCGGCGAAATGGCCGAAACCCATTTTGTGCTCGGCCAGCACTGGAAAAACCACTTCGTCAAAAAAATCGCCGAAATTAGCGGCGCTCCTCAGGTCAGCCAGATCCGCCAGTGGATCGACCAGCCCCGAGCCATGGGCCTCTCTAAAGAACTGCAAAACCTGATCATCCTCACCTACGCCGAACAAACCGGACGCAGCTTCTTCCGCCACAATACCCCGTTCGATGTCACGATCAAAGACATTCCCAGTGACTGCGAGCTGCGAGAACAAAAGCTCCCTGACGAAGCCCAGTGGGCAACCGCCATTCAAAGGGCCAGAGACATTTTCGGTATTTCTGTCACGGCTCTGCGCAAAGCCAGCACCGTCGCCAGCCTGGAGACTAAAGTACAGACCAGAGCCACCGCCGCCCTAGAGAGCTGTCAGAGCTACGTGCAGGCTTTGCAGCACGTGCCAGATACACTCAATCTCGATCAGACCTATGACCGACTGACGACCGCCACCACGACGCTCGCCCTGGTAGAACAGCTCAGCGCGGCTAAAGCAGAAGAGGTGGTTGAGGTGCTGGCAGACTGTGCGATCGCCACCTCCGAATCCGCCATGGCCGAATGCCTGAAAAAAGCCGCCAATCTCACCGGCACGCTCAACAGTACCAGTTGGGACATCTTTGAAGGCATTACCGCCCTCACCGACGACCGTCAGGCCAAAGCCAGCAACCTTCTGGCAACGCTAGTTAACACTCTCAGCAGCGACGAACATGTAGTCGCCTTGGGGCCATCGCTCAAAGCCTCCCACAGTGCCGCCGTCCGGCTCCTCACATACCAGCCACCACAGCCGCCACCCGTCACACCGCCACCCGTCACGCCGCCCGAAACTACAACAAAGGAAGAAACTACCGCTTCTACCACCCCCATCCGACGGACAGTCAGCGAAGACAGTCAAAGCGATCTCACCCTACCTGAAGCTGAAACGCTACTGGCCCGGCTAGGCAAAGACCTCAAACCGGGGCAAACTCTCCGCCTCGGCATTCGTTGGATCGTGCAAGAGGAGAGTGCTAACTCGTGATCGCCGCCCCTACCTTCAGCCAAATCAAAGCCCAGGTCGAAGCAATTCGGAAGCGATCGCCCCGCAGCCAGGTCATCGGTATTCACACTCAGGGCCGGTGGACAGGCGATCGCCAGCAGCAAGTCGGCAATCAGCCCTACCGGATCGACCAGTGCGACTCCCCTCTGGCACTGCGGATTGCCCTCCAAAAGGGCGACCAGGAACGCGCCACTGATCAAAATCTGATCCAGGTGATTGTCACCCCCCTATCTGACGACGACATCGAAGCAGACATTTGCCTGCGCCTAGCCAAGCAGCGCCTCTTCACCATCACCCCCTGGCAAATTGTCAAATCTCTCTTCAGCGCCACCAATATTGACCCGCGACTAATTCAGCACAGTTGGATTCCCGAAGCCCTGATGGACGCCATTCCAGGCAACGGCTATCCGCCCGTTCTAGGCGGCTTTTTAGATGCCGAAATCGTCTGGCCCATTTTGCTGCATCAGCACATTCATCTACAAGCCAACCGGCCTGACTTGCCTGCACTTCTAGCCTGGTCAACTCACCCAGAGAATGTAGAACGCTACCAGCAAACCTCGCCAGACCTTCGCACCGCCGCCGCCGACTGGCTTATTGGCCTCGCTGGCTCCACCGCCAAAACCATCCTCCACTGCGCTGCCCACAGCCAAAAGCCCGATGCCCTCCCTCTCGGCCTGGCCGCCGCCGTCATCTACCACCCCGCTGCCCAAGGCAAGCTCGACAAAGCCATCGGCAAACTCGAAGAGCGCTTTCTGGCTGGCCATTCCCCCAGCCCTGAAACCATGCGCCGGTGGAGCAAAGCCGCTCACCAAAGCCTGCAACCCCTACCGGCAGAAACGCGGTACGCCCTAATCCAGCGCAGTGATGCCATTCTCACTGAAATAGGAGCCCAAGAGTTTGCCTACCTCAGCACTATCTCAGAGCGAGGCTTTGACCAGCACCTCACGAGCTTCAGCAAACAGCTCACTGCGCTAGTGAAAAAGCCCAGCCCCACTCACTTAAACAAACTCAAGAAGACCTACCAAACCCTTCAAAGTCATGAACAGATAGAGCCGCTGAGCCGCCGGATTCAGCGCGTAGAAATGGCCTTGCGGCTGGCTCAGTGGTTAGTGAGCGATCGCCAGCACCCCCCTGCTGAAACCCAATCTGAACCGCAGTCTTTGGAAGAGGCGATCGCCTACCACACCGACACCGGTAGCCTCCTCGACTGGGCCAGACTCACCCTGCCACTGGCCGAACCCAACCCAGACCTTTGTGCCGCCTATGGCCAGCTCTTCAACACCATCACCCACATTCGAGAAACCCAGTCCCATCAGTTCGCCAATCTCCTCAAAGACTGGACTGAAGTTGGCTCTACCCAAACAACAATCCTCCCCATCGAGAATGTGCTCGATGCCGTCATCGCCCCCCTCGCCGAAAAAGATCCCGTTTTGCTCATCGTCATCGACGGCATGAGTCTGGCCGTCTGTCACGAGCTACTTTCCACGCTAGAGCAGCCCTGGCACCTCATCCGCCCCATCCAACCTGCCCTAGCCACCATTCCCTCTATCACTGCGACCTCTCGCACCAGCCTTTTCTGCGGTCAGATCCAGTCAGGCAAAGCCCCCCAAGAAACCCAGGGCTTCACCGCGCATCCCAGCCTGCTTAAGTACTGCAAACGCGACGCCCCGCCGCTGCTTTTTCACAAAGCCGCCCTCCAATCGACTGACAGCCCCACGCTCGCCGCCGACCTGCGCAGCGCTATCGAATCAGACCAGCACCAGATTGTGGCGCTGGTGATCAACGCAGTCGATGACCTCCTCAGCAAAGGCGATCAGATAGACACAAGCTGGACGTTTGAGCATATTAAAGTCCTGAAACCCATCCTCCAATCTGCCCTGAATGCCAGCAGAGTGGTTATTCTCACTAGCGATCATGGTCACATCCTCCACAACAGCACCCAGTACCAGCCCGGTGACGGCGGCGAACGCTGGCGCACCAATAGCGACCAGCCTAGCGAGCAAGAACTTCAGATCAAAGGAAAGCGTGTCTTGATAGAAGGCTCTGCGGCGATCGCCCCCTGGACAGAAAAAATTCGCTACAGCCCAGCCAAAAAACACGGCTACCACGGCGGCATCAATCCGCAGGAAATGATTGTTCCTATCGCGATACTCGCTTCCCCGCGCAGCAGTCTCAGCGGCTCGTCAGTCGCCGTTTCACTACCCGACTGGTGGAAATCTCCCCTCGATCTCTCTGAACTAGCTCAACCGCAGCAGACTCAGGCGCTATCAGAAAATGATTTTGGCCCCCTTTTCACCTACACAGGGAGTGACGACCTCTAAAAAACTATCCTGCTACGACTCACTGCGACTAAAGAATTGGTTAGGCTATAGGCGTACTGCCAGAGTTGTGGCCCCTGATGGATTTTACTGAAAGCCTGAAAATGGCTACAAAAACGCTGAGTGCTAACAAGCTACGCAGCAGTCTGACGATGCTCGGCATTATTATCGGCAATGCCTCTGTCATCGCCATGATTGGCATTGGTGAGGGCGCACAAAAGTACGTTAGCGGCCAGTTGCAGAGCCTGGGGCCGAACGTGTTATTTATCGTGCCAGGTAACCGGGAGGCTCGTCAGCTAGGAGATTTAGACGTGCCGCGTAACCTGGTAGTGGCAGATGCAGATGCGATCGCCTCCCAAGTGCCCTCTGTCACCGCCGTCGCCGCCGAAAAAACGACTCAGGGAATCATCAGCTACGGTAGCCGCAATGCCAGCAGCAGCATTGTCGGGACGACCGAAGGCTTTCTCACCGTGCGCAGCTTTGAAGTGGCCCAAGGCCGCTTTCTCAACAACCTCGACCAGCGCTCCAACAGTCTGGTTGCTGTAGTTGGCGCGACCCTAGCCGAACGCTTGTTTGAAAACAAAAGCCCGCTGGGTCAACAAGTTCGCGTCAAAGGCATCACCTTTGAGATTGTTGGCATACTGGAGAAAAAGGGGTCTAATCTGGGTCTTGACTATGACGATTCGGTGATGGTACCCATTACAACCCTGGCCAGCCGGATCGTGGGGCGGACTTCCCCTTATGGCGTAGATGTCAGCTTCATTTCAATCTCGGCTAACAGTCAAGAAGCCATGGAAACCGCTGAATTTCAGGTGACGAATCTGCTGCGATTGCGACACGGGGTGACCGATAGCGACGACTTTTATATTCAAAGCCAGGATACGCTGCTCAATATTGCCAATACGGTGACTGGTGCGCTGACGCTGATGCTGGCTGCGATCGCCTCCATCTCTTTATTCGTCGGCGGCATTGGCATTATGAATATCATGCTGGTCTCCGTGCGTGAGCGCACCCAAGAGATCGGCTTGCGCAAAGCCATTGGAGCTACTCAGAAAGACATTCTCAGTCAGTTTCTGATAGAGGCCGTCATCCTCTCTGCAATTGGCGGCGTTGTAGGCACTGCCCTGGGTGCAAGCGGCATTTTCCTCATTGCAGCCTTTTCCCCCTTTGAAGCGGGCGTGTCTATCTCTGCCGTCGTCATCGCCGTGGGCGTCTCCGGCAGCATCGGCCTTTTCTTCGGCGTCGTCCCCGCTCGCCAGGCCGCCAAACTCGACCCCATCGTCGCCCTTCGCAGCGCCTGATTATATCTACCTCCCAACTCCTACTCACCTCGTTGGCTGAGCGCAGCCGAAGCCATGTCTCCTCTCATCCAATTTCGCCAAATTACCAAAGTTTACGGCAGCGGCAATACCGAAGTGCGTGCCCTGTGGAATGTCGATATGACCATTGAGCGCGGTGAATACTGCTCAATCATGGGGCCTTCGGGCTCGGGCAAATCGACAGCGATGAACATGGTCGGCTGTCTCGATCAGCCCACCAGCGGCGAATATTTGTTTGATGGGCAAGACGTGGCTCAGCTCGCCGAAGACGACCTTGCCCATATTCGCAATCGTAAAATTGGCTTTGTCTTTCAGCAGTTTCATCTGCTGAACCATCTGAGCGCACTAGAAAACGTCGAGCAGCCGATGATGTACGCCGGCATTCCTAGCGCTGAACGAAAGAAACGCGCCGCCGCAGCGTTGGAACAAGTGGGCCTGGGCAATCGGGTCAACAACCGACCAAACCAGCTCTCAGGCGGACAGCAGCAGCGGGTGGCGATCGCCCGTGCCATTGTCAATCAGCCGCTGCTCATATTAGCCGACGAGCCGACGGGTGCTCTCGACACTCAGACCACTCAAGACGTGATTAACATCTTTTCGGACCTCAACAAAAGCGGTATTACTGTCGTCATGGTCACTCACGAACCCGATGTCGCTCGCCTGACCAATCGCGTCGTTTGGTTTCGCGATGGCGAGGTTGTCAATCCCAACTTATCGCCGGCTGATCTGGCCAGCGTCACCGCCATACCGGCAGCGGCAGGCGCTTAGCAAAGGAGAATCACCGAGCTAGGCAGCTTTAAGCGGTATAAACTGGTACAAAAAACCGTCAGTAGCGATCGCCCTACCAGTACAGTAGAGGAAGCGTCTCAAAAGATAGCTGCCATGAAACGGCTGACCCACTCTCAAGCCTGCCTAGCTTTGCTCTTCTCAATGGGAGTCAACCCTGGCCTGCTAACGCAGGCTGCTCACGCTGCCGAAGACAAAGCGATCGCCGCTGCCGAACACCGAATGGCTGAAGCCCCCTTCCCGGCAGACCTACCTACGCCACCTTTAACTGCGCAAGTAACCGCTCAAGCCCTAAGCCCCACCGATAGCGCCCTCGCAGAAGGCATCGGCTTAGTCCGGCAGGGAGACATTGACGCTGCCGTAGCAGCCTTTGAACGTGCCGTCGCCCTCGACCCAGAGTCAGCCGCCGCCTACTACAACTTAGGACTGGCCCGACGGCAAAACAGTCAGCTTCAGTTGGCAGCGACCGCTTTCTGGCAAGCGACTCAGGCTGACCCCACGTTTGCCTTAGCCTATGTCAACTTAGGGGCGGCGCTGCTAGAAGGCAAAAATCTCGACCAGGCAGAGAGCTACTTAACGCGAGCCATTGAACTAGCTCCCGAATTGGGACTTGCCCGATACAATATAGGACTGCTTCAGCAGCAGCAGGGTAACCAGGCAGCGGCGTTTGCATCGTTCAGTCAGGCGATCACCGCCAGCCCCTCCGCCCCCGATCCTCATTATCACATTGGCCTAATCTATCAGGCACAAGGTGAATACGCTCAGGCGCAGCAGGCGTTCGAAAATGCGATCGCGCTGAACAACAACTACCCCGAAGCCCATTACAATCTAGGCGTAACGCTCGTTCGCCAGGCCCAGCTAGAAGCCGCCGTTGATGAATTCGCTCGCGCTTTTGACCTGGCACCTACGTTTGGACATGCCTACTATGCTCAGGCGCTAGCTCTAGCCGACTTGCAGCGCTACGACGAAGCTAAAACCCAGCTACAGGCAGCCATCAACATCTACATCTCGCAGGATCAGGCTCAAGCCGCTAACCTCGCCCAGCGCCAGCTCAACCGAATTGCGAGCTTACAAACTGGGCAATTACAAACTGGGCAGTGAGTTCGGCAAAGCCAAAAAGGCCGTACCTAAAAGCCGTCTAGCTCAAAAGCGCGAGTGTTGCCACTCTCTAGCGCGGCTAGGTTTTTCTTGAGCTGAGACCACACCAGCCCGGCACTTAAAAAGATTAGCGGCGTCGCCATCGCATAGGCAATTTTGGCCGTAAACCCAAAAATGGACATGCCAGAAGCGAGAAAAACGCAGCTACCCAAACAGATACCGGCAAACGGAAGCTGCAAATCGAAGCCCTGAAGCTTTGAGATAGAGCGAGTTGAGCGGTTTTTATACCAGTCTCCAACAGATTCTCTGAGCACGGCGGAAAAAGCCAGGCCAGAGGTGATAGCAATCAGCAGCCCCGCTACCAGTAAAAGGTAGGGAGGCGTTTGGGGGTAGTACATAGCGGCGCAAGGCTCTTAAAGAAGACAGACTAAGGGGAAATAATCGCTTTAGTAACCCATTATAGGTGGACGCGAGGCTCCCTCGGCAGATTGCCGGTGGTTTGATGGCCGGTCGTTTGCTGAAAAGCGCCGACTAGTTCAGGCGGGACAAAAGAGACCGCTCGCTCTTTGGAGAAGTCAGCGATCGCATCCCAAGCAGCGCCCAGCAGTCGATTGGGATGCAAGTCGTCTTTTACTAGTAGCCACAGCCGCTGCACTTCTTCGGTATGCAGGCGATTGTCTTCAGTTAGCGCCAGCAACATTTGCCGCCGCAGATAGCGGCCCTCTTCTGACATTAAAAACTGAAAACCCAAACCCGCCGTCGGAATAATGTCAAAACTCTGGTCAGAGCGGGCAATCAGCAGCAGATTTTCCAGCCGCTGCCACTGAAATCGGCCATCTTTAAAGAGCACCTCGATCAAACGGCGACGCAGAGAAGTCGTCTCAGCGCTCAGCAAGCGGCGAGCCACGTAAGGGTAAGCGATCTCAACAATCCTAAAATCAGGATCGAGGCTCAGCGCCAACCCTTCTTGAGTGACCAAAGAGCGGATAATCAGCGCAAATTTGGCCGGTACGCGGAAGGGATATTCGTACATCACTTCCGAAAATTTATCGGTAATTGACTTAAAGTTGAAGTCGCCAACGCTGGCCCCAATCGCGTCTGCAAACACCGTTTCTAACGCGGGCACAATCGGCCTGACATCTACATCGGGCGTCAAAAAGCCCAGCTTAACGAAGTCTTTAGCCAGATCGGTGTAGTCACGATTGATCAGATGAACCACCGCATCGACCAGGGTTTCTTTGGTCTCTAGATCGAGCTGGTCGGTCATGCCAAAGTCGATATAGGCCATGCGGCCATCGGGCATAGCAAACAGGTTGCCAGGGTGAGGATCCGCGTGAAAAAAGCCAAACTCTAGCAACTGTCTGAGCCCAGCAGAAACGCCAATCTCTACTAGGTCATTAGTGGCCAATCCCGCCTGTTTCACCTGCTCAGTGTCGGTTAGCTTAAAGCCGTTGATCCACTCCATGGTGAGCACGTGAGCACTGGTGTAGCGCCAATAAATCGTCGGCACTTTCACCAGTGGCTCATCTTGAAAATTGGCCGCAAACTTTTCGGCGTTGCGCCCTTCATTCAGGTAGTCAACTTCTTCAAAAAGCTTGCCACCAAACTCATCGACAATTAGCGTCAGTTCGTGCCCTAAGTTGAGCGGTAGCCAGGGTCCAATCCAGCTAGCGGCCCACCGCATGATGTAGAGATCGCGGCAGATAATCGGCATCAGGTTAGGCCGCTGCACTTTGACGGCAACTTCCTCACCGCTGTAGAGCCGGGCTTTGTACACCTGGCCCAAGCTAGCCGCCGCCACTGGTTCAGCAGAGAAAAAGCTGTAAACTTCTTCGGGGGTGCGCTCCAGGTCGCGGTAGATCGTCTGACGCGCAATTTCATTAGAGAAAGGCGGTAGCTGATCTTGCAGCTTCACCAACTCGTCTAAAAAGCTGGGTTTAATCAGATCAGGTCGGGTCGAAAGCGCCTGCCCCACCTTGATAAAAGTCGGCCCTAGCTGAGTGAGAATCTGCCGCAGCCGAACGGCCCGGCGAGCTTGATTGAAGGCAGTGCGTTTAAAGAGTCGGTCGAGCAGCAGACTGAGGCCAAAGCTGCCCAGCATCCAAGAGACGGCTAGCGTGCGCCAGATGATGATGAGCGGACGCCAGCGGTAGTACCGGGCGATCGCTCGCCAGTCATAGCGGCGCATATGATGCGGATTAGTGGCTGTTTCGGGGGTTGTGAGGTCTGTCATAGCGTCGGCGAAATATGTTCTCCTGAGCAGCAGGCAAGCCCGGCTGGCAGCGGTTACTCCAGGTGCTCTTCAGGTACTTAGGAGAAGCGAACACCGCCATGGGTGAGTGCCTTGGAATACTGCCTCTGATCGCACCTTCCGAGCAGTTACAGCATTCGCAGTTTGTTCGATATTAGTTTCTTCATCTTAGTATACAAAACTACAACCTACTCAGACCCATAGATAGAATTCCGCCCCGATAGCTGGCTGGGAGCGACTAGCCGATGTGATTTCAGACAGCGGATCAAAGTGCGGTTAGGGCATCTTTCAGGGCATACACCACCCGGTTTTGCTGCTCATCAGTCAGCTCTGGAAACATGGGCAGCGCCAGTACCTGCTCAGCGGCTTGTTCGGTATTGGGCAGAGAGCCAGGCTGGTAGCCCAAGTCTTCATATACCGGCTGACGATGCAGCGGCACCGGGTAATAGACCATGGTCGAAATGCCCTGAGCCTGCATTTGGGTGCGCAGGCGATCGCGCTGCTCAGCCGTCACGCCCTCAATTAAAATGCTGTACTGATTCCAAACGCTGTGCCCCCCAACCGTAGCCACAGGCGGACGGACGCCAGTAATGGGGCTGAGCAACTGCTGATAGCGATCAGCCACTGCCTGCCGCTGAGCATTCCACTGCTCTAGATACTGCAGCTTAATCTGCAAAATAGCCGCCTGTACCGCATCTAGCCGGCTGTTGATGCCAATTGCCTCATGCTGGTAGCGCACTTTACTGCCATGGTCTCTCAGCAGACGAGCGGTTGCTGCAATCTCAGGGTCATCAGTCGTCAGCGCCCCACCATCGCCGCAGCCGCCCAAATTTTTGGTCGGGAAAAAGCTAAAGCAGCCAATCCGACCGATGCTGCCTACTTTCTGGTCTTGCCAGCGGGCACCGGTTGCCTGGGCGCAGTCTTCAATCACTGGCAGATGATGCTGCTGCGCAACGGCCATCACCGCGTCCATATCGACCGGCTGACCAAAGATGTGTACCGGCATAATCGCTTTGGTCTGTGGCGTGATAGCAGCAGCGATTTTACTCGGGTCAAAGTTAAAAGTCTCTAGCTCAATATCAATAAAAACAGGGGTCGCCCCGACCGCGCTGATCGCTTCGGCAGTCGCAATAAAGGTAAAGGGCGAGGTGATCACCTGATCGCCTGGGCCAATATTGAGCGCGCGCAGGGCCAGATACAGCGCGTCGGTGCCAGAGTTGCAGACAATGCATTCCTTAGACCCCACATACTGACCAAACTGCTCAGAAAACGACTCGACGACAGGCCCGTTGATGTACTGCCCGGAAGCCAGTACTTGCATCACCGCCGCACTAACATCGCGCTCAATGGTGGCGTACTGGCGGGTGAGATCGAGGGGAGGAACTGGTTGGATAACTTGGTTCACATTGATACCTGAGATGGATCACCGATGACACAACTGAACTGAATTTGAGCGTATGAGCCGGTTTGAGACGGCGAAGCCCTAGCTTTGCATAAGCTGGATGTATTCTATAGTGATTTTGCAAGAGAATAGGCGCTGCTGTAGACAGCTGTAGCGCGATCGCACGACTGTCAGCCCAAAGGTGGAATTTGCAGCGGGTAACCCATGATTGAACCGAGCTTGGTAGGAATGCTGTGGGCCGTGGGGATGATGGCGATCGCCATTGCCCTATCGAGCTGGCAGGGGCTGGGGCTATCGAGACTGCTGGCGATCGCCACGGGCCGCACCATCGTTCAGCTACTGGGCGTGGGGCTATTTTTAGCGGTGATTTTTGCGACCCGTAGCCCGCTGGCCGTCTTAGCCGTGCTCGTTGGCATGGCGACCATTGCCGCTATCGTCGCTCGCAGCCGGATTGATCGCGACCTGCCCCGGCTGCTGCGCTGGGTATGGCTAGCTATTTTCTCTAGCGGCCTGGTGACGATGACCTACGTGATTGTGCTGGTGATTCGCCCCGACCCCTGGTACGACCCGCGCTATCTGATTCCGCTGACGGGGATTGTCCTGGGCAATGCCATGACCGCTTCATCTATTGCCGGAGAGCGCCTGGTCAATGCCTTACGCAACAATCGCGTCGAAATTGAGACCCATCTCAGTTTGGGTGCTACGCCAGCTCAAGCAGCGCTCACCTATCGCCGGGCCGCCATCAAAGCCGGGCTGATTCCGACCGTCAACGCCATGATGGTCGTGGGTCTGGTCACCTTGCCGGGTGCCATCACCGGCCAAATTTTGGCAGGAGCCGATCCGCTGGTTGCCGCCCTCTTTCAAATGTTGATTATGTTCATGCTGGCCCTAGCGACGCTCATCGCCGCGCTCATCGTCACCTACGGCATTATGCAGCAGTTTTTCACCCCGGCCATGCAGCTAACCGATCCCCGGCGCTAGCGAACAAACCCGTTTAAGTCTGGCTGATAGCTCGCTAGAAAATCACCCTTAGCGTCGTATAGCTTGAGCGGAACTTGAGCCTGAGTACTCAGCACGGTAACTTCTTTCAGCAGCTGATTGGCCTGACTGACAATCTGAGCGGTCGGAGCAATATCGGCCCGCTGATCGGGCGGGGTAATCGTCTGATCGATCACGCTGTCATACCCTTGGAAAAGGTCTAGCCGCACGTTGCCGCCCTGCATAGAGTAGGTGCATTTTTGGCCATTAGTTGTGCCACAGGCCATGAAAAATCGGGGCTCGACGGGCTGAAAGCGCAGGGCCACTGCCAGGTTGTTTTCGGCTTTGCTCAAGGCGCTGGTGTAGAGGCTGAGCAGGGCCTGAGCTTCGGCCTGAGGCTCAGTAGCCTGGGAAACTGCTCTTAGCTGGACTACGGCTGCCGTCCAGTTTTGCGCGGCGCTGCTCCACTGCTCGGCGGCTTCGTCTTGCTGGGCGGCGACGGCGAGCTGTTTGGCCTGCGATAGGCTGCGGCTGTTGCTACGGGCTTGCTGGGTGCGATCGCGTACGGCTTCTACGGCTTGCTGGTAGTCAGTCAAAAGCGTTTGAGCTTCGCTGTAGGCTTGCGTCCCCTGAGGAATCTGCCTCAGGCTATTTACCGCCGACTCCCACGAAGCTAGCGCCGCTTCCCAATCTGCTGCAGACTCGGCCTGCTCAGCCTGCTGAGTGCCCAAACTAGCGGACTGCTGCGCCTGACGCATGCTCTCTTCAGCCTTCGATTCAGCATCGATCCGTAGCTTAATCGTAGACAGATTAGCCCGGTACTCGACCAGCTTGCGCTCAGCCAGGTCGCGCACCAGACTGTCAGGCGGGACAGCCTCTAACGCGCTGATTGCCGTCCGCCAGTCAGCGGCCACCTGGTTCCAGGTCGAGACCAGGTGAGGCGGATTCTGAGAATTCACAGCGGCCTGGTATGCCTTTTCCTGAGCCACACTCACCTGGTCGAGCGCGCCAATTTGATCCTGATACGCTGGCAAAATCTGCTGTGCCTGGGAGTGATACCGTGACCAGGGCGGAATCGGCTTGAGCAGTTGAATAGCGCGCTGAAGCTCAGCCCTGGACTGATCGACGCCTGCTAGAGAATCGTTCAAACGCAGATCCTCAATCGCTTCGTCTCCCTGAGCTTGAGCCACCTGAATGCGATCGCACTGCCCAAACACACAGGGCCGGGTCAGCACAAACCCCAGCGCGCCCACCACTACAAATCCCAGTGCCCCGACCAAGATCCGAGCATTGCCCCGAGACTGCTGCCACTGTTCGCCCTGCCGCTGTACTTCCCCTTCGTCTACCGAAGCCACTGATCCAAACGACTCAACGCCATCGCCGCCATGCCCTAAGAAGTAAGCCGCATCCTCAGGCTCATACTCCTCAGGCCCATACTCCTCAGGCTCATACTCGTCGGCGTCATCATCCGTCCTCTCTGCCGACTCCGCTGACTCAAAATCTTCCAACTCAAAATCTGCCGACTCCAGCGCTGCCAGATAATCTGTCTCTGCGTCCATAGTATGTTCAGCCTGAGTACTCTCCGGCTGAACATACCCAGACTGAGCACTCACTAACGAATCATCTGCCTCAGCCGCTGCCAATTTAGAATCTACAAAATCGCTCCCGGTCAGATCAGCATCCCCTATCTCTCCGGCGCCTCCGCTCTCCTGCGCCTCTGCCTCCTCTGGCTGCCCAAGCGCGGCATCTTCCTCTACTACAACCGCACTATCGCCATCCCACAGATTTGCCTGATCTGACAACACCTGCTCTAGATCAAACAAATCTGCCGGTGATGTGGCTTCAGGGCTGTCCCCATCGGTAGCTTCATAGGCCGAAAAATTGTGCTTTGAGGCTTTTTCTAGTGCCTCTTCTAAATCTGCGGCCAGACTCTTATCCGACTGCGCTACTGAGCTATCAGCGGCATTCTCAGTGCTGTCAAAGCTAAAGAAATCGGCTGCTGAGGACTCAGCCGCTGGTTCTTCCGGCAGATCTACCGGTGTCAGATCCAGATCAGATAGCTCTGGCGGCGCATACGCTTTATGTAAATCGAGATCTGTTTCCCAATCAGGATCTGTCTCTATCGGCAGCTCATCAGGCACAATCGTTGCTTCCCAGTCAGCCTCTAACTTGGGATCTAAATCCAGCTCCGTCTCTGCCTCTAGATCAAGATGGAGATATTCTTCCTCTAGCTCCGCAAGAATTAGCTCATCTGCATCAGGCAGCAGGTCTCTAGCAATGGGCTCTGAAGCCGCATGGAAAACTATCTCGCGACCCATCCAGTCAGTGTAGGGGCGATCGCTTACCACCCGCGTCTCTACCGTCGGGCTCGCCTGAGACTCGCTGAAAATGTCGTCAAAGCCATCGGCCACCTTCCAGACAAACGACCTCATCGTAAAAGGCTTAGCTTCGCTAGAGTGCTTCAGATATAGCCGCACAGAAACCGCTTCGCCAGCAGCAGCCAGATCGGCGGTTTCTTCGGGCAGCCCGGTCGTATCAAAATAGTGCCGCAAGTACGGCTCTAGCCAATCGAGCGTTTGCTCAGCGGCTATCTCTGCTTGAGCGCTGTCAAGCGGATACTCAACCAGTACCAGTACCCGGCCTCGGCCTAGCGTGCAGCGCACGGTCGTAGCTGGCGGCGTATCGATTTGCTCAGCTAGGGCCTGGGCAAGTTCTGCTGATAGGGTGGCAAATGTGAGTGCAGGCATAGGCGAAAGCATTCGCTTAGAACGCTGGTACTTCCAAAAATGGGGGCGAAGATATGGGCGATAGGATAGCGGAATTCTGACTAGATGGGAACTTAGGCGCGCCATGTTGCTTTTGTGCTCTCAAGGGATAACGTCTGTCAAACGCCTGCCTTCAAAAGGCTTAACTACATGCTGATACCGGTGCGCCAGACTGTTAATAGAGGTGACCGATAGAAGATGCACTACCCTTTTAGAGAGAGTAGGCTACCGCCTCAACTGGGGCAAGCTAAGCGGCTAGTATTTGTTTGAGTCTTCACCAAAAATCAATAATAGTTGATAGGTATGGCAGGATCGCTCAGTTTTTGCCGGGTCTCCTTACCAAATCCCTTTGCCAGATCCCTTTGCCAGATCCCTTTGCCAGATCCCTTTGCCAGATCCCTTTATAAGATCGAGGGTGGCTAGCCCCCGCTGTAAACCAGTCAACTAGAAACCAGAATCAACCATGGACATCTTAATTGTGGAAGACGAGGCTGAAATTGCTGAGCTGATCCAGCTTTATTTGTCTAAAGAGGGGTTCAGCTGTCATCTTTGCCGAGATGGTAGCACCGCGATTGAGCGCTTCGCCGCCATCCAACCCGATCTGATCATTTTAGACCTGATGCTGCCCGGCCTTGACGGGCTAGAAGTGTGCGCTAGAATTCGCCAGCAGCGAGACAAAAAAGACCCCTACATCATGATGCTGACTGCCAAGGGCGAAGAAATTGATCGCATTATCGGCCTATCGACCGGGGCTGACGACTACATGGTGAAACCCTTCAGCCCGCGCGAACTCGTCGCCAGGGTGCGCGCCGTTTTGCGACGCAGCCTGAGAGAGGGCGGTCAGCCAGCCTCTCACACCTACCAAACGGCTCATTTCACAGTAGACACCGATCAGCGGGTCGCCAGCCAGCTTAGAGCGGAGGGTACCCAAAATCAGGTAGAACCAAACAGCCCCAAGATAGACCTCGAACTGACGCCCTTAGAATTTGACCTGCTGTCTACTTTTATGAGCTATCCGGGACGGGTGTGGAACCGGGCTCAGCTGATTGAAAAGCTGTGGGGCAGCGAGTTTTTCGGCGATGAGCGGGTGGTCGATGCCCACATTGCTCGCCTGCGCAAAAAAATTGAGCCAGACCCGTCGGCCCCCTCGTTTGTGAAGACGGTAGTGGGTGTCGGCTATCGGTTTGAAGATGAGGGCAAGTAGTCTATCGTCATCTTTATGGTCAAACCTACTCCTACCCCGCCTCACTCGGCTCATTCTGAACCGACCAAGCCCCGCTCGACTAGCGCCAGACGGGGCAAGCCCAAGGCCAATCTGCGCAGTCGCCTGCTGACTTCTCAGCTCGTTGTTTTGGCAGTTGCCATCGTTGCCCTAGCTTCGGTCAGCCGCCTCTATACGCCGCGCTATTTTGTGGTGACGCTGGAGCGGATGGAGCGTCAGGGCGTGCGCATTCAGCAGGTGAAAGGGCAGCTACTGCGAGGCTTTGAAGACGCCTGGATTCGCGGCATGATCTGGTCGATCATTTTAGGGAGTGCCGCTGCTGGAGCGATGAGTTACTGGCTGTCCTGGCGGATTACCCGGCCACTGCTGCGGATGGAGACGATTACCCGGCAATTTGCCGCTGGCGACTTTTCTTCGCGGGTGCCGCCTTTAGATATTCCGGAGTTTGACCAGCTTGGCTACAGCTTTAACCGGATGGCCAATGACTTAGAAGGCGTGGAGCAGCGGCGGCGCGAACTGGTAGGCGATCTGAGCCATGAGCTGCGGACACCGCTGACGATTATACGCGGCTATTTAGAAGGGTTAGCTGACGGCGCGATCGCTCCTTCACCCGATACCTATAACCGTCTGGTGCGCGAAACCGAGCGGCTCCAGCGCCTGGTCAACGATTTGCAAGAGCTTTCTAAGCTGGAGTCGGGCTATTTGCCGATTGAGGCGCGCTCGATGGCGATCGCACCGCTGATTACTCAAGTGAGCGATCGCTTTGCCGATCAGCTATTAGGCGTCGAAAAGCTGAAGATCACGGTTGACCTGGCCGAAAATTTACCGCCGGTCTGGGGCGACCCGGCTCGGGTGGAGCAGGTGCTGGTAAATTTACTGAGCAATGCCCTACGCTACACGCCCGCAGGTGAGGTCAAAATTCGGGTCTACGCCGAAGCAGGCTTTGTCTGGACAGCGGTCATCGATACGGGCATTGGAATTTCTGTAGAAGATTTGCCCCATGTCTTTGAGCGGTTTTGGCGGGCAGATCGTTCGCGCGATCGCGTCTCGGGCGGATCGGGCGTGGGCCTAGCTATTTGCCGTCGTCTGGTCGAGCTGCAGGGCGGACAGATCACCGCCCATAGTGAACTGGGCACCGGCAGTACCTTTATCTTTTCTTTACCTATTCAGCCCCCTGTATGAAGACCAAAGCAGTCCGGTAGGCATCTATAGCTTCAGCCCCTTAGCCCACAGCACACAACGGTTGTAGCCATTACTGATGTAGGGAACTAAGGGGCTAACCGTCGTACGAATGCATCCGACGAGGGCTATACGTTGAGATTAATGCCCATAGCCGTGCTCAGCGTCGGGCCGATGCTATCTATCGCTGGCAGCAGCGTCGCCCGTCAGTTTGATCATTTACCCCAGCGACTAGAGAGCGTTCTTATAGTCCGGGTCTCAGCAGCCCTCATTAGCCTAGAGTCGCTGTATCCAGCTTGGCCCCGACTGGTGGCGCTGCGGGGCGGCAGCGGATTCAATAGTGACGGCGATCGCCTTAACCGGATTACCCGTCTCTGTCGGCGCGGTTCCATCAGTGCGAAACACGCTAGGCAGCGCGATTTGCCGGGTCTGATTGCCAGCATCATCGACGGTAAAAACAGCGGTCAAAATGGCATTTTTACTGTCAGTTGTAGCCGATACGTTATCAGCGACGACCGTCCACAGGGCGTAGACTTGCTCGTCTGGTAAGGGCGGCAGTCCTTCAGCCTTGAGCGTAGCTTCTAATTGATCTGGATTTACCAGCAGTTCAACTGTTCCTTGCTGACTGTTTTCAACCGGTGGTAAGGAGAAAGCAACTTCGGTACTTGGCTGCTCTACAGGCGACGCTTGTAGGGCTTGAAGGGTCTGCCGGAGCGTATAGTTTTGCACCCCTAGCGCCAAAATCAGCACGGCTGCTGCCGCTGCCCCAAGCCCACCGAATGCCCACTGCGGGAATGAACGTCGAGGGGATGATCGCTGCGGGGCGCGACGGTCTGCGGCAGCGATCACAGGCGAGTCGGGCTGCACTGGACGGGTTGCCGTCATGACAGCCGCCTTTAAATCAGGCGGGGGCGGCGTTTCAGTGCTGTAGGCCGAGTCTAGCGATCGCTGCAGCTGCGCGACCTCTTTCCAAACTGCCGGATTGGCCGACGCTATCTGCTCAAACAAACGCGCCTCTGCCTGACTGAGATCGCCCAGAATATACCCGGCAATCAACAGCTGCTGTTCCAATGGGGCTACTTCATCCATTCGCCTGCTCCCCGGTCTCTTGCAAAATTTTTCTTAGCTTCAGCAGTCCGCGCCGCGCCCGCGCTTTCACAGTCCCTAAGGGGGCATCTAGCCGCTCGGCAATGGCAGACTGAGTGAACCCCTCGTAATAGGCCAGATGCAAAATCTGCTGCTGCTGCGCCGATAGCTGAGCCAGCGCTGCTTTCACTTTCTGAGACTGTTCGCCTTCGACCACATCATCGACCAGGAGACTCGGATTCGGCGGGCTGTAGTCGGCCTTCCAGCGCTGCTTAGATCGGTGAGCAGATTGGCGCGATCGCACCCGATCAATCGCCCGACTACGCGTCAAAATCATCAAAAACGTTCGCAGCGATCCTCGTCGAGGATCGTAAGTCGCTTGTTTAGCTAACTTAACAAAAATATCCTGGGTTAAGTCTTCTGCCTCTTGCGTATTACCCAACACCTTCAAGCTCATGCCGTAAACCAGGCTAGCGTGGCGATCATAGAGCTGACCCAGGGCATCGGTATGGCCAGCTTGCAGCGCAGACCACAGAGCAATGTCAGACTGAGGGGCGTAGTCAGGCTGATTAAGCGGCGCAGAATCCATGTATGAAGGGGGCGGAGTGATCGCTGATGAGGCCATCCTACTACTTATTTTGATAGAGCATCTGGGTCTCTCTTTTGGCAGAGATCGCCGATAAATCACTCAATATCAAGGCTGGGTGCATCCAAATCGACGGGAGCTGCGTACTTGAATTATGAGCCGTGGCACAGCCTGCCGCCGCTCAGGTCTCATACTTAATTAAAGGAATATGATGAATAAGCAACAAGGATTCAGCTGGGCACTCGGATTGGCAGCGCTAACTATAGGCGTTGGGACGACCCAACCCGCCCTAGCCGGACATACCAATACCATTCTCCACACCATGCTAGATGGCAGCGCAGAAGTGGCTGAAGATGGCGACCTGAGCATGTTGGTTGGTGATGCCAACGGCATGGGCGAAGCCTATGTGTTTGGCATAGATGGCGATGAAACCACGCTGTGCTACTCACTGTTTGTCTCGGGTGTGCAGACGGTACCCGTCGGTGAAGGGATGGCAGCACACATTCACGAAGGCGCGATGGGTGAAAATGGCCCTGTCGTCGCCGCTCTAGCTGGCCCCGAAGACGGCAACGCCGCTGACTGTCTCACTGAAGGCGAAGAAGGTAAATTTCCGACTGGCGAAACGGGCATCGTGCAGCGCATTCTCAACAACCCTGAAGATTTTTATGTGAATGTGCATAATCCTCAGTATCCTAACGGCGCCATTCGCGGACAGCTACAGTCCAGCAGTCATATGCGTTAGGCTGTTGTGTCAGCACGAGAGTTTCTGCAACGCCACTGGTCAGGTCTGTTCAGGGCTTCGGGTCTATCAAGTTCTCGTTCGTCGCTGGTAGCTGGTCTGCTAACCACCGATCAACTAGATCGTGCAGATTAGCGGCACTTTCGTCGTAAAAAAAGTGCCCTGCATCCTCGACTTCTACGAAGGTAAGCTGGGCGCTGAGCGTATTGACATACTGGCCCCAAGCAATGGGAATGACGCGATCGCGCTTACCCCACAGCAGCAGTGTCGGTACCTGCACCAGGGGAATCAAATCTCGCGTCATCGGACTAAAGCTGTCGGATGTCCGTGACTTCACCAAATAGCAAAAAGTTCGCGCCGCGCCGCGCCCCTGAGTGGGCCGCACAAACGCATCTACCAACACCTGATCGACCCGGCTGGCATCCAGATGCAGCTTCAGCAGCACCGAGCGAATCAGCCCGGGTCGGCGCACTAGCTTAAACAAAGGACGAAGCAGTAGGGGTGAAGCAAACCAGCGCTCTACCACCGCACCCACCTGCGCCGCCGTACCGCCTAGTTCCTGGCGGGCCGCTGGCAGCGTCAGCATAATCAACCTGGCCACCTGCTCGGGGTGACTTGTAGCCGATTGCAAAGCTACCAAGGCCCCCAGCGAATGGCCCATTAAAATCATCGGGCGACGCAGATAGCTCTGCCAAAAAGCGGCCACCTGCGCCACCCACAGGTCAGTATTTAACTCAGTAGCGACCTTTTCAGATCCGCCAAAGCCGACCAAATCGAGCGCATAGACTGGCCGCTCTTGAGCCAGAGCGGTCAAATTTGCTCGCCACTGCTCCAGACTGGAGCCCGCCCCATGTAGCAACAAAAAGGGGGGTTCATTTTGAGTGCCAGGCGACTCGGCTAAATGGGTGTAGCGAATTCGCCAGCCGCGCCAGTGCCAAAAGCGCTGCTCGCCCAACGAAAAAGTACCAGGATTTGAAGAAGAGAGAATAGGCTCCATGCAGTCACTTTACTCGCTACCCGCTTTCCTCCATGCTATAGATCAAAGACAGTTTTAGGAGATAAACCCTCATGGATCCCGTCAAGCTGATGAAGCAGGAAGTCGGTCGCGCCGCTGCTGCGCAGGTCAAATCTGGCACAGTTGTAGGCTTGGGCACTGGTTCGACGACGGCCTTTGCCATTCAGTTCATCGGCGAACGGATTGCCTCAGGCGAACTCAAAGATATTAAGGGCATCCCGACTTCTTTTCAGGCATCGGTATTGGCCAAGCAACACGGTATTCCGCTGGCCACGCTAGACGATGTGGATCATATTGACATTGCTATTGACGGCGCTGATGAAGTTGATCCGCAGATGAATCTGATTAAGGGCGGCGGCGCAGCTCACACCCGTGAAAAAGTGATCGATGGGCTCGCTGAGCGATTTATTGTGGTGGTCGATAGCTCCAAGCTGAGCAACAAAATTGGCACGATCTTTGCGCTGCCCGTAGAAGCGATTCCGATGGCGATCGCCCCCGTCACTCGCGCCCTAAAAAAGCTCGGCGGCAAAGTAGAAATGCGTATGGGCATCAAAAAAGACGGCCCAGTCATCACCGATCAGGGTAATATGGTGCTCGATGTCACCTTTAACGGCATCGACAACCCGGCTGAGATGGAAAAAGACATCAACAATATTCCAGGCGTACTGGATAATGGACTGTTTATCGGCCTTGCCACCGAAGTGCTGATCGGCGAAGTCACAGATGGCGAAGCCACAGTTCGCAGTATGTAGTTCAAAATGTAGTTCAAAATCGTGCTAACGAACCGATTACAAGCAGGCTGACTGGCTCATGTATGGGCGCTGCTGATAGGTTCGAAAAAACTGTTCAATGGTTCTAAGCGCGCGATCGCATCCCCTTTGAGCCGTTGAAGACAGGGCTTCACCTAACTCACAGCGCTCAGTAGGAATTTGCAGCAGCCAGGCCTGCGGCGCGTAACCATAGCGCTGCCGGGTGAGGCTGAGTAAAACCCACGGATCGCAGCGATAGGCCATAGAGAGCACCGTACCCGCCGGCTGAGGCTCACCCACAATGGGCTCTAGCTGAACCGTACGGGCGCAGCTCTTGTCGTCACAGGCCTCGACAAAAAGGATGTAGTCTGACTGGGCGATCGCCTCGACCAAGTTCGAGGTGAAGTGAGGCACCGTTAGCGCCTCGACCGACGCCAGCTGCCAATCGGCGACAGCCCTAGCTACCTGCGGCCCCGCCGCCGCATCACCCCACAGTTCGCTACCCCGACCGATGACTAAAAATCGGTACGGAGCTGTACTTTGAACTGTGCTTTGCGCTGCTAAAGCTGAGGCAACCATGGGCTACGTTTCCTAAAAGTGAGTGACACTTTTCAGAGTAGAAAACATATATGAAGATTCTATGAGGATCGATTCATCTATCATCGCTTTGTTACGTGGTGTCAATGGTTTCAGCGACTATTTTCGTTATTTCGCAACGACTCTAATTACTCCGGTTGAGAAGAGAACTCTGGCATCAGCCTGGCTTCGGCTTCTTCAGGTGTATTGACGATCCCGCTCTCGTTGATGTCAGCGATCAGCCACTCCATTTCATTAATTTCTCGACGCTGCCCTTCGATAATTTCGTCGGCAAGCTCGCGGACGCGTGGGTCTTCTATCCGGGCTCGCTCGCTCGTCAAGATCGCAATCGAGTGGTGCGGAATCATGCCTTCCATCCAGTCTACGTCGTTGACTGTAATCTGACTGCGCACTAGCTACAAAGACGACCCAAACAATACAATGGCACTCAAGAAGATCGCGATATTGACCTTCTTGTTTTTGTACATATTGAGCATGAACGATAGCATGATTACCATCATTGCCGCACCCATGATAAGCGCCATGAACATTCTGGTTTCACTAAACCAAGCGTGGTCAAGAACCTGATAGGAGTGTACGTACATAAGAAAGAACATGACGACAATAGAGGTGCCTATCATGGCGAAGAACCGAGCGTAGCTGCTCTGCATTCCGCCTTTCATCTCTTTATGGTCTTGCCTATCGGAAGGTTTTACTGTTGTTGATTTATTGGCACTCACGGTGGCTCTCTCAAAATTTGCATGAAGGCAATATACCATCTGGTTTTCAGAACTTCATCTCTCTCCAGAAATAGGCCCCACACCTCTGCAACAAGTATGAATTGTTTCAAGTGAGAGAGCGCCATTTTATCTTGATTTCATATTTATCTGTCAGTTTGTTGGCTTTCGTTGCAAATCAATTTTCACTCTATGTTTGGGACGCAGCGTAATTGAAGGCTGTAGCTCGGCTGTTCGTCAGTCGAAAGAATACAGAATAAGGCAGAACTGCTGGATGGTTGCCATCAAAATCAACAAAGCTCCCATTGTTGAAAACTTTTCTTTAGCGGATAACTACTCGATACGAACGATGTCTCGTAAACCAAACCAGTTGTATCGGCGGATGCCCCAGGGTAAAAGCACCAGGAGCGCGACGAATAATAAGGAGAGCGTGACCGCAGGCCAAGCACCCAGCGTAAAAGCTTCACCCAAATAAGTCAGTAGCAGCGTTGATGGAATCATGCCGAGGAGCGTTGATGAAGCGTATATGGGTAGAGATAACCCCGTAAGCCCTGCGCCATAGCTGATTAAGTCAAAAGACAGTACTGGCAGCAGACGAGTCACAAAGATGAGTCCACCTAATAGCCATTCTCCTTTCTCTTTTGAAAAGTAGATGATTTTACCGGTTAGCGCTTTCACGGCTGAGCGACCGAGCGATCGCCCAATAAAATAGGCAATCAGGCTGCCTGAAAACCCACCAATGACACTGTAAATACCAGCCGGAATAGCGCCCCATACAGCACCTGCTGCGATCGTCAAAGGTGCGCCTGGTATAGGACTCATCACTACGGCCAGGGCAATGACTGCAATATAAACCAATATGCCCCAGATACCCGCATTGGTGACGGCTTGCTGTAACCCTTCAGGCGTTAATAGATTCGCGTCTATCTGGGTCGACACCCAGGCGTAAACTAGCAGAGACAGCAGTAGAACGGCCAACGCAATCAGATTCTGCCTGTTCAATAAAAGTTTTAGCCGCTGCTTCTTTTTAGCCATCGCTTTTCCGCACCTTCAATCCCATTTCTGCTTATCCGTTGGAGTCTGCACCTACCATATCGCCCATCTGAGTCAGCTCGATCAAATGACCGTCAGGATCGCGAGCTAGCGCTGCTTTAATTCCCAAATCGGCAAAATTACAGGGTGGACTAACGATTTCTACAGTCTTGGCTTTCTACAGTCTTGGCTTCGAGATATTCGCAAGCTTCATCAACGTCTTTCACGCGAAAGCTGAGAGCGACGCCATCGTTTTTCCCCAAAGGCAAAATCAGCTGGGCAGTGCGAAGTTCCATCAGTCTTCCTTAATTTCTGTTTTGTAGCATGGCTTAGCATCTCTAGCTTCTAAGCCTGTTGTATTTCCAAGATTCCCATCATGCCGCGATCTTCGTGGTCGAGCACGTGGCAGTGGTAAACCGTTTTACCAGTGTGGTCACGAAAAGGCATCCGAATCCGAACAGTTTCGCCGGGGCTCACCGACACCACATCCTTCCATGCCGAATAAGGCATAGGCTGACCATTCTGGCTGACAATTTGGAACTTGTTGGTGTGAACGTGGAAGGGATGAGCCATTGAGCCCGTATTTATAATCTCCCAGTCTTCAACAGTGCCCAACATCACTTGAGTATCAATGCGGTTGGGATCGAAGGCTCGACCGTTAATCATAAACACCATGCCGCCACCCATCATACCGCCACCCATCATACCGCCGCCCATGCCGTGGTTCAATGTGAACTGCCGGGTCGTCTGCGGTTCCGGTAAGGGCTCAACTGCGATGAGCTGACTGGGTAGAGAAATCTCGCTCCTCTCGCCGTCATAAGTGAGCGTTGCCACCGTCTCAGCACGGTCTGAATTTTGTCCCCCCATCGTGCCACCCATCATGCCGCCTTGCGCAGGATTGAAAGGTCGGTTGATCAGACGATAGTCACCCGGCTTTTGATTTCCCTGCACCAATACCTCAGCCCGCTCGCCAGGGGCTAGTACAACATCACTCAACTCAACCGGTGACGAGATAGCGCCGCCGTCTGTGGCAATCAGGTGCATTGGATGATCTTCTAGCGATAGGCGAAAGAAACGAGAAGGGGAGGCATTTAAAAATCGCAATCGCAACAGGCCGCCCTTTGCCATAGCTATCGCCGGATTGATCTGCCCGCTGGCCGTTAGCAATCCGCCCACTCGCCCAGTCATTGCCGCCATATGGCCGGTATCGGCAATGTTGCCACCGTCATCGAGCGCGAAGTCTTTAAGCACTAAGAATTCCTCTTGAGCCGCTTTAATCTCCGGAATTTCGTCTAGCGCGCCCCGGACGATAAAGAGTCCGGCTAAGCCGCCAAAGAGCTGCTCGGCGACGAGCCCGTGGTAGTGAGGATGGTACCAGAAGGTTCCGGCGGGATGGTTCTCAGGGATCTCAAATTCGTAGGTGTGGCTTTCACCGGTAGGAATTTCTAAGAAAACATTGTCACCTGTCCCTGTTGGTGGAATGTGCAGCCCGTGATAGTGGAGATTCGTCGGCTGATCGAGCTGATTGGTAAAGCGAATTTGTACCCTGTCGCCTGGGCTGGCTTCTAGCAGCGGGCCAGGCATTTGACCATTGTAGGTGAGCAAGTTAGCGCGGCGATTGCCTAACTGAACCATCTGAGCTTTAGCCTCTAAATCCAGGCTGAGCAGTCCGCCTTCGCTCGTCTGCTTTTGAAACTGAATGGGCGCAGAGATGGGCGCAGAGATGGGCGCAGAGATGGGCGCAGTGGACTGGGGCCGCGACCTGGAACACTGGGACAGCAGTATGGCCGCCGTGGTGCCTGCACTCAGCCGCAAAAAGTCTCTTCGTTGTATCGGTCTCATGGATGTTGAAGCCAGCCTCAGTCAGATTTTTTAGGGGCGATTACCCCACAGCAATCACTGTAAACGCTACAGCCGGGTATAGAGTCAATCCTTTTCTGTAAAGATTATCTGCCAACGAATACCTCGACAAAGACAACAAAAATATAGGCCGTTATACGAAAAGCGATCGCTGGCGATACAGCCTACAGCTCAATTATGAAACCAGCGTGAAATCGGCCTACTTCAAGGGAAAGAGATTGTCATTAGCTCTTCGGGTGGGTGCCGGCAGAAGTAAACTTTGTTACACTTTATTTTGCCTCCAACAACAGGTGAACACGATGCTTCTTCAACACGAAGAATACCAATCTAACTTCGATAAATTCATGGCTTGTATGGTGGAGTGTGAGCACTGTGCCGAAGCCTGCATGGGCACCGCAAACATGAAAAAATGCGCTCGTATGTGTCGCTGAAGGCTGTCGGAGCTTGGCTACACTGATGGTGCGAGGCTCTTACTTCACTGCTCCTCATGCCAAAGCTTGCGCTGAAGCCTATCGCAAAATGGCTGATGTGGCTGTAGCAGCATAGTTGTTGTTAGCCGAACTCAGCTCAGAACGTAACCAAATAGCGTGCTGACCCGCCGTCTCCTGAGAAAGAATCGGCAGGTCGGCATTCAATCAGGATCTGTGAGCGCTCTCTGCAAATTCTTTTAAGAGTTGAGACTGCTGCTCCATGCGAATTGCCAGAGAGCTACAAACCAGGTTGCACAGCTCAAAGATAAAAGGGTTCGCAATGCTGTAATAAGCACTGACCCCCTAGCTCTGGCGAGATATGATACCGGCTTGAGCCAGTATTTTAAGATGCTTGGAGACATTGGTCTGCCCCAACCCACTCGCCTCGACAATTTCACTCACATTTCTAGACTCCTCTTTCAAAACACAGAGGATTTGAAGACGGCTGGGTTCAGACAGCACCTTAAAAAAGTCTGCCACAAGCGCCAGGGCGGTGGGGGACAGGGCCGACATTTCATGGCTGCCAAAATCTGGTCCAGGGTCTGGGAATTCTGAGGATGGAGCCGTAGGAGTAGTCATCTTTCGAGGAGGAGAGGAACGTAATACTATTAGGACTTACGCATTGACAGAGTAGCCAGCCTGTATGCTGGCAGGAGCCCCCTTCTTTTTGAGTGATCGCTAGGCCATGCGTGAGCTATCAAAACCATCTACAGCCCAGTGCGATAGCACGCTCTACACCTTATTTTTGCTCTCAGAGCCGAAGTATGTGAGCTGCGTGCGGCTCTCAGAAATTTTGGCAGATTTGAGCCACGATAGCGTGAATCGCTTTTTATTACGCGAACGTTACACGCCCAAAGACCTCTTTGACGAGGTTAAAGGCGAGCTGAACCTAGAATCCGGGACGCTCAGCGTAGACGATAGTGTGGAAGACAAACCGTATCGCGACCCCAGCAAAAGTGCCTTGGTGGATTACTTTTACTCGGGCAAGCACAAGCGACCGGTGAAGGGACTCAACCTAATTACTCTGTACTACAGTGACCCCTCCGGTCATTCTTATCCGGTCAACTTCAGACTGTATGACAAAGCAGCGGGCAAGACGAAGAACGACTATTTTAGAGAGATGGTGCTAGAGGTTCAATCCTGGGGCCTGAAGCCGTCGTGGGTGACCGGAGACAGTTGGTATTCGAGCCTAGAGAATCTGAAGTTTCTCAGAAACGAGAAAGTGGGTTTTCTATTTGGGGTAGCGAATAATCGGCTGGTCTCGGTAGAGCGTGGAACGTCAGTGCAGATAGGGACTCTAGAGATTACAGCTGATGGCTTGATGGTCTATCTCAAGGCATTTGGCTGGGTCAAAGTGTTTTGTGCGCCGTTCAAAAACGAGCAGCGATATTACATCTTGTATCGACCAGACTTAGAGGCTTTGAAACAGCTCTCACGAGAGACCTTTAAGCAAGTTCATAGTGAGCATTGGCAGATTGAATGTTTTCATAGAGTGATTAAACAGGTGTGTAATATCGAGCGCTTTTATGTGCGAGATGAACAGGCTATTCGTAATCACGTTTTTTGTGCACTACGTGCTTTTTGCAAGCTACAGACGATGTGCATCAAAGGGATCATCAACAACTGCTATGAGATATCGCGTCAGCTATTTGTGCCGGTCATTCGCCAGTTTATTCTAGAAAACGTGGAGGAAACTGCTTTCGCCTAGCATTGTCACACTGTATTTGTCAATGCGTAACTCCTATTTGTTTGCAAATTTCAATTTTTCTCCTGTCATTTTCTTGAATCTTTTGGTGCGGAATTTACTCTCTAAAAACGTCCATAGACTCTGAGGCATACCAGTAGTGCAGCGATCGCCTCTGATGGCTGGGAAGATTTAGACGTGGTTCTTCATGAATGGTATGAAAGCGCGATCGCTACCATAGAAGATAGGAAGATAAGCGTATTTTCACAGGCAGTCAAGCTAATAGGAGAAATGCCTCACTCTACAGCCCCTCGTCCGCTAACAGCCGACTGGTTCAACCGCCCTTCACCGCAAGTCGCCGTAGACTTGATCGGCTGCGTTCTGGTTCGAGACATTAACGGCGAGACGGTACGCGGCCACATTGTAGAAACCGAAGCCTACGAAGCGGGCGACCCGGCCATGTATGCCTATCAGGAAAAAACAAAGCGAAATGAAGTCGTCTTTGGGCCAGCCGGAATCGCCTATATCTATCGGATCTACCGGCAGTATCACTGCTTCAACATCGTCACTGATCGCGATGACTTTGCCAGCACTATTTTAATTAGAGCAATTGATTTAGAACAGCGCCCGAGCTGGATAGACCCAGCCAAAGAAAAGCTCTCTAGAGTATGCGCCGGGCCAGGTAAGCTGTGCCGCACACTACAGCTAGATGAATCTTGGCGAGGCACGCAGATCCACCCAAATTCGGGGCTGTGGGTAGAAGCGCGATCGCCCGCAGTCGCTCAGCACCTCGCCGCCGACCCCGCTGCTATCACTCAGACCACCCGCATTGGCCTTACCAAAGGGGCTGATATCTGCTGGCGCTGGTATCTCACAGCGTCTCCAGCTATCTCAAAGAAAGCAGCTAAAGCAAAGCAGTAGCTTTTGCCCGTAAAAGATACTGCTCTATCTGAAAATTGGGAGAGCAGTGTTTAGTAGCTCTTAGCAAAATCAGCCCACAGCGTAGCTTCGTGCGGAATCACAATTTCTGCATCAGTCGTAGTGTCAACTGACGTGCTCTGCTGCACTGGCCCTAAAGCAGTGCGGACAATGGTGTAGCCTAAAACGAACGTTACGCCTGCCACAAAGATGCCGGCAACCGCCCGGTCAGCAGTAGAAGCGTGGTTTAACTGGTTGTAGCGCATGGGAGTTTAGCCTGTAGTAATGCCTTCACTCCCTATGATCTCACTTTTTTTAGTATCGCTGTATACTGTTTACAATTATTTTGTATTTGCGTATACAGTTTTGGCACACCCAGTAACGTACCAAACTAATCTCTGAGCGTCTGATTAGACTCAAAAGGCTGCGAGAGCTGATCAACTAGCGGCACGGGTAAACCTGCTAGGTAAGTAACCACACCCTGGCCCATACCGGCCAATAATCCTAAAACAGCAGGCAAAATAAGCGGCGCTAAGTTATTCATAAGCCTATTCATAAGCCAGGTAAAAACTACCTTTATAGGATCTCAACTATGCTGACCGACATTTGTAGCAACCTTTACCTTTCGCAATGAAGACATCAAAAAGTATGTAGCTTTTGCATAAAAACAATGCAAAAATTCAACTTTTGACGCCAATCTCTGCCTCAGGTTAGAGGTGAGCATTTGTAGTCTCTTTCTCTAGAGGGGTGTTAGCTGCCAGACTTGACAGAGTCAACCTTGCGAACAAACAGATCGGTAAAGAAGGTGATCACCCGGCGCTTACGCAGTTTGATATTGGCATTGAGAGACATGCCTGAGCGCAGGCTAAGGGCATTGCCATTGGCGACAAACTGCTGTGCGTCTAGCGTTACTTCCGCAGGAAAACGGTAGTACTGAAAGACTTCATCCGGCGGGAGCGCGTCAGTACCGATGCGCGTCAGAGTGCCCTCCATATCGCCAAACTCGCTATACGAAAAGGCATCAATTCGTACGTCTACTTTTTGGCCGACTTCTACAAAGCCAATGTCTTTGTTAGGGATGAATATGCGGGCCACCAGCGCATCTTGAGGGACGATTTCCATCATCGGCTCGGTAGAGTTGGCGACATAGCCCGCTCGGTTGGCCTTGAGATTGAAAACAGTGCCGCTCACAGGCGCAGTCAATTCCTGGTACTTAATGCTTTGATTGAGTTCGGCAAGCTGGCCGTCGAGCTCTGAGAGCTGTTGGTCGTTTTCTAAAATTCGCTGGGTGAGCTGACTGTCAATCTCGGCAATGCGCTGATCGTTGACTGAAATGCGGTCTTGCAGGCTCTCGCGAGATTCAAAAGAGGTGCGAGAGACCTCCTGCTCCGCCTGAGAGATTTGAAAGCTCAGTCGGTCAATTTCTTGCTGTAGGGTATTTACCTCTGTCCGCTTATTATTCACCTCTTGCTCTTGCTGGAGGTAAGAGAGTTCGGCGACAGCGCCTTGCTCATTGAGCACCTTTAGCCGGGATAAGATCTCCTGATTGGTCGCCAGATCGCTCCTGGCATTGCTGAGCTGCACGCGGGTCTGGCCGATCTGCTCACGGAACTGATCAGTTTGCAGGCGGTTGATCTGCTGCTGCGAATTTAGCCGAGACTGAGAGGTTTCTAATCGGTCTAGCTGTTCGGGGTTAAGGCCCGCTGTACCGCCGTCCATTTGGGCCCGGTACAGGCGGTTGCTGGCGACGAGTTCGGCGCGATCGCGTCCTCGCTGAATCAAGTCAGTAGACACCCCTTCTGGGGCAACTGCATCTACTGAGCCATTGAGTTGAGCCCGGTAGTAGGCACTTTCGGCCCGCAGCCGTTCGGCAATTTCCTCACTGGACTTGAGCTGCGCGGCAGTCGTGGTTTCATCCAGAGTGGCAACTACCTGACCTTTCTCTACCTGTTCGCCTTCTTCGACCAAAATCTCTTCTACTACGCCGCCCACAGGGGCCTGCACCACCTGTACAACGCCTTCGGGTTCGAGCTTGCCCTGAGCGGTAATTGCTTCATCGACTTTAGCTAAGCAGGCCCACAGCACTGAGGCTGAGGTTACGCCCATAATCGCCCAGACAATCGCCTTCGACCAGCGCGGCGACTGCCTTAAGATCACCGGCTTATCGAATGACTGCGGTATGTAAGCGTCAAACTGCGGCGGGTTGTCATTGGGGGGCAACCCTGCGCCGCTGCCGTTGACTAGGGCCTTGCTGCCATTGCCATTGCCATTACTAGATACGTTGACAGCCTGAGGCTGGTCAGAAGTGCTGGTCATCGTTAGTTCTCTCCCTTCTGCTCAGATAGGCAGTAGTAGCGACCCTTGAGCGCCATCAGCTCAGCATGTGTGCCTAGCTCAACGACGGCTCCTTTTTCCATCACCAAGATCCGGTCGGACTGGCGAATGGTGCTCAGACGGTGCGTAATAAAAAATACGGTGCGGCCATTGGCCCACTGCTTCAGGTTACGGCAAACCTGAGCTTCGGTATCGTAGTCAAGGGCACTGGTGGCTTCGTCTAAGATTAGCAGCCGAGGATTTTGTAAGACGGTGCGGGCGATCGCAATTCGCTGCCGCTGTCCGCCCGAGAGCGAAGCCCCCCGTTCGCCCACTCGGGAATTGTAGCCACTGGGCAGATCCATAATAAAGTCATGAGCCCCGGCAATTTTTGCAGCTGTGACAATGCTGTCAGTATCGGCCTGCGGATTGGTCAGGGCAATATTTTCTTGAATGCTGCCCTCGAAGAGCAAGCTATCTTGCGGCACAATGCCCACCTGCTGACGCAGCGAATATAGCTCCACTTTGCTGATGTCGTAACTGTCGATCAAAATTCGCCCCGACTCGGCGTTGTAAAGGCGCGGCAGCAGCTTCATCAGCGTACTTTTACCCGAGCCGCTCTGCCCGACAATGCCGATAAATTCGCCCGCTGCAAATTCCAGGTTGACATTGACTAGCTGCAGGGGGCCAGAAGGCGAAAACCGAAAAGAAAGATTTTCGTAGCGCACATTGCCTCTAATCTCAGGCATCGGGATCTGAGCGCGATCTTCCGGGGCCTGCTCCTGAGGATAGTCAATAATATCGCTCAGCCGCTCTAGCGATAGGGCCGTCTCCTGAAAGTTTTGCCAGAGCTGAGTCAGGCGGAGCAAAGGCTGAGTCACGTAGCCAGAGATAATGCGAAAGGCAATCAGGCCGCCCAAGGTCAGCGTTCCATCTAATACCAGCGTCGCCCCAACCCACAGCACCAAAAGCCCCGATAGCTTATTGAGAAAGCCGCTGGCCGATCCGGCAGTGGTAGAAGTCTGCACGGTTTTAAAACCGTCGCTGACGTAGCGAGCGTACTTTTCCTGCCATTTCCAGCGGGTTTTTAGCTCCATATTTTGAGCTTTTACCGTCTGCACACCCGAGAGCGCTTCCACCAAAAAAGACTGGGTCTCGGCATTGCGCTCAGCCTTAGTCCGCAGCTGACGGCGCACAATCGGCGAGACAAAAAAGGTGAGAATCATAAACAGCGGAATGGTTGCCAGCGCGACAAAGGTTAGCTTCACGCTGTAGATAAACATCACCAGGATGTAAACCACCGAAAACAGCGCATCGAGCACCACCGTCAGAGCGGTACCGGTCAAAAACTGACGAATATTTTCAAGTTCGTTCACCCGGCTAGAAAGCTCACCCACCGGGCGACGGTCAAAGTAGCGCAGTGGCAGCCGCAACAAATGGTCAATAATTTCGGCCCCGAGGGCCATGTCAATCCGGTTGGTGGTATCGACAAATAGGTAGGTGCGCAAACTGGTGAGAATCGCCTCAAAGATGGCGACGACGACTAGCAGAATGCCCAGCACCTGCAAAGTATCGGTACTATTTTGCAAAATCACCTTGTCGATGATTACCTGCACCATTAGCGGATTGGCCAGACCAAATACCTGCACAAACAACGAGGCTACTAGCACTGTTGTCAGCACGCCTCGATAGCGCTTTAGTGAGGGGATAAACCAGCCCAGCCCAAACTTTTGCTGCGGCGTTTGCTCAGTGGTTTCGACCAGTAAAATTTCCCCTTCTGGCCCCCAAATCTCGGCGAAGGCTTGCGGCGAGTGGCGCACAATCTTGTTGTCAGCGGGTACGCCGATAACGTATTCCCGTTCGGAGGTTTCGTAGATCACGGCAAAGCCGTCTCGCCATTTGATCAGGGCTAGTTTGGGCAGGCGAGCGACGGCACTTGCCGGTACTTTGGCAAGCTGCGGCTTTAACCCCACCAAGTCGGCCACTGCGCCGCAGGCCGTCAGCGACAGGTGACCCAATCGCTCGCTCTGGTTGGACAACACCCGCTGCACCACATCGCGCTTAAAAGGCATGCCTAAGTGCTGCGCCATCATGGCAAAGCAGGCCAGGGCTGAACCCACTTCGCCGCGACCGCGCAGCACCGGGTACTTGATCGCCCTGGCCCGGGCTGAACCGGCCTCAATCAGGTTGGAGCCGTAGGAAAGCTCGGGCGCATAGGGAATAGGATCTTGGGGGACCGGCATACCGCTGTCGTTAATCGGGCGGCTATGCCTGGGGGGAATCGGCGCATGGCCATTTTGACCGTCAGTAGACTCTGTCTGTGTCAGATCGGCCTTTGTAAGATCGGTGGATGAGGCTAGCGCGATCGCTCCCCCATCCGACTCTGTCCGCTGAGTAGCCAACTGACGCATGTCAATACCCACGAGCCGGGTATTGCGCTGGCAGGTAACGCGGCCATCTAGCATCTCAGGCAGAAGCCAGCTACCGGCAGCATGGCTGGATATCGTCTCAGAGCTAATGAACCACAGATGATGGGGGTTGGGGTCAGTGAGCTTGATCGGCCCGGCGCTGACGGTAGCGGTGATCGCCTCTGTCTGCAGCCGCTGGGCAGTTTTAGCCAGGTCGCCAACGCTGCGAGCCTGCGTCTTAAAGTACTGAGCCACCAGATCAAACACTTCTGCCAAATAGCAGCGACTGGCGATCGCCTCAGAAAATTTCTTGTGCTCGCCCATCAGCTGCCGAATGGTGGTGATCGGCACGGCCACCGCGATCACTTCTGAAGAGGCGATCGCCTGCTCGCAGGGCACGCCTCGCACCAGTCCGGCCAAGCCTAAGGCCGCGCCCGGCTGCAATAGCGCCAGCGTCATCGGCGTCTTTTGGTAAGGGTCAGCGCCCAGTAGTCTGCCCTGCCCTTCTAAAATGACCACCAGTTGATGCGGCATTAGCTCTTGGCGCATGATCGGCTGACCGATGCGATACCGAAGCATTTGACCGCTACTGGCGATCGCCTCCAGGGCCGCTACTGGCAGGTGGTCAAAGGGGAAAGTCGCCCCCAGGCTTTGTTCAAGTGAGACTTTGGTGTAGGTCATAGCGAACTAGGGGAGCAGCACGGGACGCTCAAGGCGGTGGTTAGAGCAGGCAGTGAGGGAACAGTCGCCAGTAGGCAGTCAACTGTAGACAGCATTCAGCTGTGAGCGGTTAGTTCTTCACCTGCCAGCGTCGGGGTGCCAGATGCAGTGGGCTCAGGCTCGATTACGGCGGTGTCTTGCAGTTGCTGCTGAAGCCATGCCTGAAACCGCTCGTTCAGCAGCCGCTGGCGCATCGCCGGGTCAAATTGGGCCGGAAGCAGCTGCTCGTGCCGGGTAATCACCAGCCACTCGCCAATTTGCGTCGGGGCCCAAAGCTGACCGGGCTGACTGATCATCAGCATCCTCGCTAAAATCGGGTGCGGCACATTTAGCTCTACGGGGCCAATCAGACCGCCGGTTTTGGCCTCCTGCCCCTCAGAATATTGGCTGGCCAGCTCAGAAAAGGCCGCGCCGTCGTCATTAATACGAAAATAGATTTCTTGAGCCAGGCTCGCATCTTTCGTGCGAATCAGCGAGTAGCGCACCTGATCGAGATGGGCTTTGCGCTGCAAAAAGTAAGACTCTATTTGCTCGCCCCAGGTTTCTTCCTGGAACTTCAGCAGCTTACATTCTCTGATGGCGGCCAGCGTCATCTGCTCGGGGGTTTGCTGCTGCTGGTCACACCAGGCTTGCTGCTGCTCGGTAGAAAATAGGCCGCGCTTGGCACAAAAAGCCTGTAGCGCTATCTGCGCCTCGCATTCAATGGGGGCGATCGCCTCGTCAATTACCATCTCCTGCACCAGCTTA
Source organism: Leptolyngbya sp. BC1307 (assembly GCF_002286735.1). GTDB lineage: Bacteria > Cyanobacteriota > Cyanobacteriia > Phormidesmidales > Phormidesmidaceae > Phormidesmis. The sequence goes on along the minus strand of NZ_NRTA01000033.1, from coordinate 1,005 downwards.
GGCATCAGCTGATACTGCCTGAGCTTAGCAATGAGTGCAGGGCCATCTAGCCCCATCTGACCAATCTGAAGAACCGTCGCCATACCCCTGATTTTTGATGTAAAAAGCCACTGCTTGGTAATCTCACTTAGTAAGCCCAATCGTCCCTGGCATCTATCAAAATATGTAGTTACATAACCCTATTAGATATACAGCTCTACGAACGCCTATCCGCATGAAAGCTTCACTAAGGCGCGTAAAGCTCACTTAGTGTATGAAGCTATTGGGACAGTAAGATTATGAACCGGTTAAGACAAAGGTAAGGCTCTAGAGCGCTATGCGCCGTGACGCTGCAAAATTTCGTTAATATCTTCTGGCTGAACGTGACGATACTTAACGTTATCTGGCAGCAGCCGAATGTTAGGCCCTCGTTTGCAGCCGCCTAAGCAACCGATGGCCTCTAGTTTAAAGCTTTGCTGGTCAGCACTGCGCTTTTCAAAGTCTTGCCAGAGATCATCGCCGCCGCGCTGACAGCAGTTCTTTTTTTGACAGAGCTGCACCGTTAGCGGGGCTTTGGCAGTTTGTTTTGCTTTTGTCTGGTCAGCTCTTTTAGAGCGATCAGGGCGTTCGGCAAGAACGGTAGATCGGGGCGTCAGGGGAATCAGCTGTCGCGCTAGCAGCTTTTGCTTTTTGGATTTGCCGTCTAGATCTGCCCAGATTCGGACGGGTTCGCCTGGTATTAGCTCTTGTTGGGCGATCGCTCGCAGCGACTTCGGCAGATACACGGTTTGCACCCCTCCATCAGTCTCTAGCTGCACCCCCCTGAGCTTGCCTTTACCCGACTCAATCGGTTTGAGATAGCGACCTTGCAAAACTTCCATATGTTTGGTTGAACCCGACTCTAATACTTGTGTAGCGATCTCACTGGTGTGAAGTCTCTCCCTCTGACCCTGCGGGTACAGACGGAGCTTCCTAAGACTTAGCGCTTCAATGGGTGTTTGTCTTAAGAATTCCTGGTTATTCCGA
>NZ_NRTA01000032.1 GCF_002286735.1 Leptolyngbya sp. BC1307 | reverse complement strand
CTATTTGCCTATTTTCGCAGTAGTGAGCACAAGTCCCGGCAAAACTATCTCAAGCTCCTGCGTCATCCGTTTGAGGACTATGTGCTCAACGAATATGCCCAAGCCTACCTGAGCGCTCATGGGCTAGCGTCTCGCCATTTAGAGAAACTGAGCTTTTCTGAGCAGGTGATTTGTCAGGGTGAATCGGCATGGGCAGCTTATTTAGAGCGCCTTGATATCGTCACCCCGCTCGCGGTTAGGTTGGTCACCGAAGCGGCTTTGCTCGGCAGTGTGATTAGCCATGGGGTGTCACCTGAGTTGATTATCCTCAGTGATGGTGCGCCGCAGTTTGTCTTGTTCGTCCATGCCCTGTGCTGGATACATATGGAACGTACCCTGCGCAAATTGAGCGGCGAAACCCCTGCGCAGCTCAACGAAATTGAAGCCCTGCGCTATCAGCTGTGGGCCTACTACCAAGCCTTGAAGTTTTATCGCCAAGACCCCTCTGCTGACGATATACCTGCATTCAACCGAGGCTTTGATGCCATCTTTGCACAGACCTTCGAGGACAATGCGCCCTTAAACGCGGTGCTCAAGCAGTTTACCAACCACAAGGCAGAACTCCTGCGCGTCCTGGAGATGCCAGCGCTGCCTTTGCATACCAATGCCGCTGAATCTGATATTCGCGAGATGGTCACTCGTCGTAAGATTAGTGGCACCACTCGCCATGACTTGGGCAGGCAGGCGCGTGACACCTTTGTCGGCCTCAAAAAAACCTGTCGCAAGCTGGGCTTTTCGTTCTGGCAATATTTGACCTCCAGGCTCAAACACGATGACACTGTTCCCTTGTTGCCTGATGTCATTAGACAAAGAGCGGCTCAGGCAACGGCTCAGGCCCTGCCTGCTGAGTCGGCTTGTTTTGTTGCAAGCTAAAACAAGCTTGCCTTCTACCAGCGGTTATTGAGCTATTGCATCGAATGTCTGTCTAGGGCTAATGCCAAGCACTAAAAAACCGGTAGGTTATAAAACCATCTCAATTAAGAAAATAGTAGCCGAAGGCTGTTAGAGAAAGATTCTACCGAGCGATAAAAATCTACAGAGATGAGTGACCAGCATCACCGCTTACATCACTCTGCCAGAGGCTGACCGGCTTAGATACCGCCCCATACCTGATCGCCCCAGCCACTGCTCTTCTTCTACAATCAGCTCTCCGCGCAGAAACACTTTCTTCACCTGCCCCTGAATACTTCGCCCTTCAAAGAGAGAGTAGTCTACGTTTGAATGCTGCGTGCTGGCGCTCAGCGTGTGTTGTTGATTGGGGTCGAACAACACAATGTCGGCATCGCTCCCGACGGCGATCGTTCCTTTTTGAGGAAATAGCCCAAACATCTTGGCAGGGGCAGTAGCGGTAAGCTGCACAAAGCGATTGAGAGTGATCTTGCCTGCTCTCACGCCGCCATCATACAGTAGCTCTAGCCGCAGCTCTACGCCAGGAGCACCGTTCGGAATATTGTTGAAGTTGTCTTGACCCATCCGCTTAGATCTGAATATGCCCATCGGGTTTTCATTAAAACAGAAGGGACAGTGATCGGTCGAGACAATTTGCAGATCGTCAAAGCGCAAGCCCCGCCAGAGTTCGTGCTGACATTTATGGTCTCGCAGGGGCGGCGTCATCACATACTTGGCACTCTCAAAGCCAGGACGATCATATTCACCCTGGTTTAGAAAAAGATAGTGAGGGCAGGTTTCGGCAAAAGCGGGAATGCCGCGATCGCGCGCCTCCACCACCGCATCTAAAGCCTCTTTTGCCGACAGATGCACGATATAAACCGGCACCTCCGCCAGCTCTGCAATCCGAATCACCCGGTGAGTAGCTTCGCCCTCCATCAGCCGGGGCCGCGTCAGCTGGTGGAATTTAGGAGAAGTGTTACCCGCTGCCAGCGCCTCTTCAATCAGCGCCTGAATCACGGTGCCGTTTTCTGCATGAATATTTACCATGCCGCCGTGGTCACTCACTTTGCGCATAATCTTGTAGATGGCCGCATCATCTACCATCAGCACGCCAGGATAGGCCATGTAGAGCTTAAAGCTGGAGACGCCTTCATTGTTGACCAAGTCAGGGAGTTCGGCCAGCGCATCGTCATTCGCATCGGTGATAATGACATGAAAGCCGTAGTCTACGCAGCACTGAGGCTCTGCTGCTGCTAGCCGCCGATCTAGCGCTGCCTTCGGGCTTTCTCCATGAAACTGCTGGGCAAAGTCAATGACTGTTGTCGTGCCGCCAAAGGCCGCTGAGCGAGTGCCGCTCTCAAAGCTGTCGCAGGTATAAACGTCATTGCCCATCGGCGTTTCCATATGCACATGCACATCGACGCCGCCGGGGATGACGAGCAGCCCTGTGGCGTCGTGAACTTCGGCATCTTCTGGCTGTAGGGTGCGAGCGATCGCTTCCACCTTTCCGTTCTCAACCAAAACATCCGCGACGTAATCGTCAACAGCAGTCACAATGCGTCCGCCTTTAATCAGCACTTTGCTCATAGTCTCCTCCTGGTCGGCGCTGTCTGAATAGTCCCTAAATTCAGGACTACCTAGTTTGGCACGTATCGAGCTATAGCTGCACGCCTCGAATAGACATATCTAGCAACTGCATAGGATGCATGAGGATAACGGTTTTACCTTGCTTTTCTAAGGATTGCTTGATCTGTAAAGAACAACCTGGGTTAGAAGAAGCGATTAGCTCAGCTCCGGTATTCAGTAAGCTAGTGGCTTTCATTTGGCCAAGTTCCTGAGCAATTTCTGGCTGTAGCATATTGTATACCCCGGCGCTGCCACAGCACAGTGCCGCATCTAGCGGTTCGCGCAGGCTAATACCGGGAATTTGCTGTAAAAGCTGACGGGGCTGAAGACTAATTTTTTGACCGTGGAGCAAGTGACAAGCGTCTTGGTAAACAGTCACTAGCGGCTCGTCTTGCAAGGGAGACAGTGGCGCTGTCAGCCCTATTTCGGCAAGAAACTCCTGAACATCTCGAACTTTGGCAGAAAAGGCTCGGGCACGCTCCGCATAGTCTGGATCGTCTGCCAAAATGTGACCGTACTCTTTTAGCGTGTGGCCGCAGCCTGCCGCATTGATAATTATATAGTCAACGTCCGCGCCTGCAAAGCTGTCGATCATCTGGCGGGCGAGTGCTTGCGCCTGAGCTGTTTCGCCCTGGTGCGCCGGGAGCGCAGAGCAGCAGCCCTGAGATCTCGGAACAACAATCTCGCAGCCGTTAGCGCTCAGCACCCGAGCAGTCGCTTCGTTGACCCCTGTGAAAAAAACTCGCTGAACGCAGCCTAAAATCATCCCCACCCGATAGCGAGCCTTCCCCTGAGCCGGTATCAGCTCAGGGAGATTGTCTGCAAAGCAGCTAGCCGTTACCGGGGGCAGCAGACTCTCCATCGCCGCCAGATTTGGCGAGAGTTGCTTCAGCAATCCGCTGGACTGAATTAGCTTAGAGAGCCCAGATCTTTGGTAGAGAGCCAGCGGCGCTAACAAAAGACGAATGCGATCAGGATAGGGAAACAGAGAGAAGATTAGCTGGCGCAGCACTTTTTGAGGGAGAGGGCGGGAATGATTGCGCTGAATTTGAGGGCGGACATTGGCGATGAGCTGGTCGTACTGAACGCCGGAGGGACAGGCGGTGGTACAGGCCAGGCAGCCTAAGCAGGTATCAAAATGTTTGACTGAAGCGGCAGAGAGAGGGGCTTCACCTTTGTTAATGGCATCCATCAAGTAGATGCGACCGCGCGGAGAGTCGTTTTCTTTGCCGATAACCCGGTAGCTCGGGCAGGTGGGCAAGCAAAATCCGCAGTGTACGCAGGCGTCAATCAATGACTGCTCGGGAGGTGCAGCAGGGTCAAAGCCAGCGCCATTCTCAGCGCTTTCCTCATTGAGTGCAGTAGTAGCCAAACTGGTATCTAACTTGAGCGGGCCGTCTGAAGTTTTCATAAGCAGTCTGATAGCAGGGTTCCCTTAGTCTCTAAGCTTAGCGCGTGTCATCCGCATGAGTGACTCTGACGGTTTGCGGAATGCGATCGCTTCTCTCTGTATCCCTTTAGACAGGTAGCATCTCTCGGCATTTACTCCCAACGCAGGGAACCACGAAAGAGAATTACAGAGGGAAACTATGAATCATTTTGCAGTGCTCATTCGGCTATTGCGCGATCGCCGAATGTTCTTAGACGAGGTGCGCTCAGGCACTAAGCTAGAGACCAAAATCGCCTCGCTACTGGTGGCTAGCAGCTTCTTTTTTTCAATATACGGCGCGATTATCGGCTCTTACGGCGGCGGCTTACAAATTATCTCTTCGGCCATCAAGCTCCCGGCGCTGTATTTACTGACGCTGATTATCTGTCTGCCAACTCTCTACTTCTTCGACATTTTGTTTGGCTCCAGGCTCGGCTTTAAGCAATATGTCACCATGGCGCTGACTTCGGTGGCCGTGATTAGCGTGCTGCTTTTTAGCTTTGCCCCGGTCGTCTTGTTCTTCTTGATTTCGGTCAAAGGCTACAAATTCTTTTTACTGATGACGGTGCTGGTAATGGCGATTACTGGCTGTGTGGGCGTCAGACTGTTTTACAAGGGGATGATCGACATGGTTGGCCCGGAGGCGATTGAGCAAAAAATGCGCCGCCGACTCTTGCAAGGCTGGGTGGTGCTATACGCCCTGGTGGGCTCTCAGCTTGGCTGGACGCTGAGACCGTTTGTCGGCACAGAAGGAGAACCTTTTCAAATCTTTCGGCCCGAGATTGACGGTAATTTCTACGCTCAGGTCTTTCGCTCCATTGGCTCTATGCTGGGCTTTTACTAAACTGCGAGAAGTGCAGACAGATAATAAAAACCGAGATAATAAAGACCGATGGGTGAGATTCTCTCAGGCTTATAAATTGGGATGGGTGGACAGCAATAATGGCTGAAGAGCTAGCAAATCTGGATAATTTGAGGATCACTCAGCGCGAGCTAGACCAGCTTACAGATCTCGATATCAGCGAAGTGACGATGGGCTGGGCCTACCGGCAGAGCGCTTTTCGTCCGCAGCGACGGCTGGCCTGGCTAAGCGAACAGATACTTACCCTGGGGGTCGCGCTGATCTTTTGCGTGCCGGTGACGCTGCTGTTGGTGCGGGCGCTCAGCGGAGACAGTATGCAGGCGGTGTGGCGCTGGTTGCCGCTAGGAGGAATCGGGGCGATCGCGCTCACCTTTGCCTGGAGTATCTATCGCTGGCAGGCAGGCAAAGGTCTGCTCACCTTGAGCTACCTGCTCGATGAAATCGACCGCTTTAACGAAATGGTCGCTGCCGTCGAAATTTTAAAAGAACTGGGCGCGGCTAAGACCAGCCGTCTGAACTTAGAAAACCAGCAGGAAGTGATAGAGGCGCTGCATCTCACCCGAGAGAGCCTGGTGTGCGGTCTGATGACGGAGCGAGTCATGCGCAAGCACCAGCGGTTTATGAGTCAGCGGGCGGAGATGTTTTCCAACATTGAGCGAAATTTAGCCACGCTGCAGCGGCTACAGGTGAGCGATGACGCTAGTGAATACAGCCGTCTGCTGAATGAAGCGATTCAGATCGGCACGAGCGTGCATCGGGAGCTGAGTGGGGGCGATCGCGCTAATCGCTAGTGGGGTGCCTTTTGCCAACCGCCGGCGATCGCCTCTGATTCCGTACAAAACCATCGCTCTCTTTTTTGAGAGTCAATCACCGTTGTCTCATAATCTTCCATACCTGGCAGATGGTAGAGCTTTCTGCCTGTATTCATTGAGATATTGCCCTTAACAGTGCAGTTCGAATTTGCGATGTTTGCATTCACAAACGGAGCGAGTTTGTCGTGAAACCAGTCAGCCTCTATTGAAAGTAAGACTGAAAGCAAGACAGCGACTAAAGCGCCAATGCCTGAAACAGCACTTAGCAAATTTTTAACCTGGTCGCTTGACCTTTTTCTATATCTGCTACCAGCCGTTTTCGTGGTCAGAGAACGCGGCGAAACCCCTTGAATGGAGACTTTAGCAGCGCGCACTTTCCCATTCGATTCGGTAGCTCGCTCGTACAAAATCATATCGTTTACTTTGGGCCGACGGCTCAATCTCTCCAGTGCACTGATGTGCAAAAAGACATCTTGACTGCCATCGTCCGGTTTGATAAAGCCAAATCCCCTATCATCCTTCCAGGATGACAATTTTCCTCGCTGCCGAGATGCCATGACGTTGTCTCATATGGATACCCGTCTATATTCTTCCCAGCGCAAAATTAGCGATCGCCACTCTTCGGTCAGTGCCATCTTCTACAAAACAGCGCCCCTCTAACGGCTTAACAGATCTTCAATAGCTTGTTTGATAAAGGTTTCATCTTCAGCGTTTTGATAGGGATTGCCCGCCCGGTGACCCCAGATTGAAGGAATGGGTCGATACTCGCTGTGTGGAATCAGCGCAGCCTCCGCCTCGCAGTCTGCTGGTGTAAAGTACAGATCGGTGGTCGCAGGCATCACCAGCGTTTGCGCGGCAATAGACATCAGTGCCTGCTCATAGTAGCCGTTGTAAACCGGATTATCACTGACATCGCAGCGTAGCCAGGTCTCAATCATCGCTAGCAAATTATGCGGATCGCGTTTGCGATAGCCCGCTTCCCAACTGCGTAGCAAATAGTCTTCTAAAGACTCGTACCCCCATTCTAGATAGGGCTTGGCCCGGTAATAAGCCTGCGAAGCCGCCCAGCTTGCATAGATTTGAGTAAAGGTGTGAAATCCACGCTCGGGTATGCCCTCAAAGCGATCGCCCTTCCAAGCCGGGTCACCCTGTAAAGCCGCCCGCAAACTGTAGAGAAAAATACGATTGTGATCGGTGGTTTTGGCGGTACCACACAGCGCCGCAATCCGCCTGACCTGCTCCGGATAGAGCACACCCCAGTGATACGCCTGCTGCGCCCCCATCGACCAGCCATAGACCAGCGCTAACTGCTCTATACCCAGACTGTTTAGCAGCGCCTGCTGAGCCCGAACGTTGTCATAGTGCGTGAAATAAAAGCCGGGTTGCTGAGCCTGTTCACAGTTGCTAGGCGAGGTAGAAAGGCCGTTACCAAACATATTCGGCATGATCACAAACCAGTCTGCCGGGTCTAAGATGCCACCTGGACGTATCAACCAGTCAACATCGGTATGCTGCGCTCCGTAGGAAGTGGGGTAGAGAATGACGTTGGTACGAGAAGGATTTAGCTGGCCGTAGGTTTGGTATACCAGATCGGCCTCAGGGAGAACTGCGCCGCACTGTAGCTGAAAAGCTTTGATAGTAAAACGGTGGGGGGAGGCCATATCAGGGAAAAACCGGGCTAGAGATGAGCGGAGAGATCCTGAGCGCTAATCAATGCCAGCGGCTAACTCAGCTGTTGCACAATCTTTTGGTTAACGCGCAGATATCCGGAATCTACCGAGGCAAAATGTTGTTTTAGCGTTTGGTGAGCCTGAGGCAAGGCATGAAAAGGAATCGACGGATAGAGATGGTGCTCGGCATGGTAAGGCATGTTCCACATAAGCAGTCGCAGCGGCCAAAGGGTGAGGGTTGTGCGCGTATTGGTGAGCAAGTTGTCGCCATAAGTGCAGCCGGTATGCTCAGCTAAGAGAACAAATCGCAAAAGCGGCTGTCCGACGGCTAGCGGCAAGAGCCAGCCCGTGACCAAAAAGTAGGGATGTCCGATGGCGGCAGCAATCAGTCCAACAGCGATGTAGGTGCCTAACTGTAGTTGGGTCGAGCGTATGACTTCTCTGCGAGCGCTGTCAGATAAAAAAGGGCAGTCGTCCAAGTCTCCTAAAGCCGCTCTGAGGTGACCTTTGATCTTACCTATCCACCAAGAGAAGCCCGTGAGATGCCAGAGGTATTGGCTCAACGTCTTCGGCTCAGGATCTTCTAACTCAGGATCTTTACCCGGCACTCGGGTGTAGCGATGGTGCCACTTATGATAGTGCCGGTAGAAGGTACTGTTATAGAACGACAGCAGTCCGGCTAGCCAGGCGATCGCATCATTCGCCCGAGTATTGGCAAACGCCGTTCGATGGACGCACTCATGCACCGCACAAAACATGAAGGCCAAACTCGCCCCGTACACCACCAGCGCCGGGAGCGCCAGCCAACCGGGAGCCGTTTCCCAGAGGTAGCCGCTCACCGCCATGACTGCTAGGTGCGCAGCCAATCGGCCGGTACCCGCCAGATTAGATCGTTGGTTTAAAGGGGTGAGTTCGGCAGGTGATAGAAGCTGACGCGGATTAAAGCTGGCTGAAGCGGAAGATTGCACGGTAGTTAACATCTGCTGCACGCTGAAGATGATGAGGGTAAAACGTAGCTGATTGACGAGAAAAGCTAGCCTCGTATTATCACTTGTTATAACAAGCTGAGCGTAACACACGCAAGCCTGCTATAACAATCTGTACGTGGCTATACAAAAAAATGAGTCGTTTAGCTCTATAGCCTGCTGCTCCTAACCTGCTGACTATGACCGTTCCTTTACATATCAGTATCTCTGAGCAGCTTCGCGGCCAGATTGAAGCAGGCAAGTATCGGCCCGGCGAAAAGCTGCCGAGCGAACATCAGCTAATGAAAACATATGATGTGAGCCGCATCACCGCCAGGCAGGCAATTACCAATTTGGTTAGTCAGGGTTTGGTTCAGGCGCAGCAGGGCAAAGGGGTATTTGTCACGCCTCAGCAGAAGGTGGCTTACTCACTCTCTAGCCCGCTAGTCTTTTTAGAGGAAGACATTGCCCGCAAAGGCATGAATTTTACGTTTGAAAACCTGACCTTTAGAAAAGTGCGTCCGCCCAAGGCCGTGCAAGCCATCTTGCAGCTCACCGATCAGCCGATAGCCTATTTGCAAAAGAAGCTGCTGCGGATGGATGGGGCGGTAGGAGCTATCGATATCACCTACATTTTGCCAGAATTGGGCCAGAGACTGGGGGCGCAGCTCAAGCAGAAAATGACCTTTCCGACCTTAGAAGCCAATGCGATCGCTATTGAGCGCATTGACGCTGTGATCGAATGCACGCACGCCGACTACGAGATGAGCGGCTACTTAGAGGTGCCGATCGGACAGCCGCTGATTGTCTATCGCTACACCACTTACACCAGTCAGCAGCCGATTTTATACGGCGAGACCATCTCGCGAGCAGACCGATTTTGCTACTCGCTGACGATTAAAGGGAACGGCAGCTAACTTGACCTGCCGCGAATAGATAATCACGAACAGGTAGGAGGTTCGTAGCCCCAGCGATCAATCAAAGGTTGCCAGCGATCGCTCACCTGTTCAATCATCTCTTTAGGAAAAGAATATTGGTTCTTCTGATAGTGTTTTTGTGAGTCGAGATAGCGCTGAAAAGCAGGCAGGTCATCTTCCCAACCCGCTAACTCTAGCTGCTCATAAACCTGAGAGAGCTGTTCAATCGGCTGAGCTTCAAACGTTTCAAACTGGAGCGCGATAAAATCTTTTTTGGGCAAAGACTCAGTATCTTGCAAAAGCTGATTGATCATCTTAGGGTAGCTCTCCAGCACAATCTCTTCGACTGGGACATGCTCAAAAGGCTGCAAAGACAGTTCTCGAAAAAGCTTGGCGTAAAAATTTAGCGTGGAGCGAAAGACAACATAGGGATTGCGATAGATGTGAATGAACTTGGCATCTGGCCAGAGCTGACGCAGCCGCTGCACGCGGGCGGTGTAAACCGGATTTTTGATCAGCAACTGCTGGTCGGGGTTTTGGAGCTGAAGCTTTTTGCAAAAGTGAACCATTGCCTGCTGCCAGCGCTCAATTTCTAATTCGCTACAGCCCTCAAAAAAAATCCCGGCGTTGAAGTTTTGGGTAAAGCGTTGGGGAAAATACAGGCCGTGGTAGAACGACAGCAGTTGCATACTAGCTAAGGCGATCTCGTCCTCTTGGGGAGAATCTGGGTTCACCGGCACCCGGTCAATAAATCGATCTTTGGGCAGGGCTCGCTCTAAAATTGGCTGTAGCCCATTGCCCAGGGTGAGAAAGTCCCAAGGTAAACCTACGGCTAGCGGTGAGGTATAGGCAAACTGAGGCGACTGACACAGTACGCTGTGCAAAAATGTCGTGCCGCTACGCCAGTGGCCCACGATAAAAATAGGAGATTTGGTCTGCTCAGGTAGCGGAGAACGCGCCACCTGCCAGCGTTCGTACGTTGAGAAAGGCCAGCGCAGCAGCGCAGTTCCTAGAATGATAGAGAGATGCACCGGGTAGCGCCCCGGCCCATTTTGGCGAAGGAGGGCCGTAAGCGTCTTTAGATTTGCACCCATGAGGGGGTGCAGCAGGCGGGGCTGGGTAGAAGAGGGCACAGGATTTAGCCGAAAAGACTGCCGAGCGATCGCGCCATATTCCGAGGCTGCATCGCATCTGCTGCCGCCGTGGGCTCATAGCCGCAGTGAACCATACAGTTTGCGCATTCAGGATTGCCGCTTTTTGCGCCGTAGCTATCCCAGTCGGTCTGATCGAGCAGCTCTTGAAAAGTTTTGTAGTGCCCCTCATTTAGCAGGTAGCAAGGCTTTTGCCAGCCCAATACGCTGTAGCTAGGGCTGCCCCAAGGCGTACAGTCGTAGTCTTTTTGGCCGATCAAAAAATCTAAAAAGAGCGGATTGTGATTAAACTGCCAGGCTTTTTTGCCGCTGTTAAAAGGCGCTAGGATCTCCCGGAACAGCGCTTTGGTCTGTTCTTTTTGCAGAAAGTGATCCTGGTCGGGGGCCCATTCGTAGCTGTACCCAGGAGAGACCATCATGCCATCTACCCCAATTTCAGTCAGGTAGTCAAACAGATCTTGAATTTCTTTGGGATCGGTGCCCTGGAATACAGTGGTATTGGTCGTCACCCGAAAGCCTCTGGCCTTGGCCGCACGAATGGCGCTGATCGCCGTTTCAAACACGCCTTTGCGGTCTACGCAGTGGTCGTGCAGTTCCTTCAGTCCGTCGAGATGAATGCTAAAGCTCAAGTAAGCCGAGGGCTCAAACTTATCCAGGCTTTTTTCTAGCAGCAGTCCGTTTGTACAGAGGTAGACAAACTTTTTACGCTCGACTAATCCCCGTACAATTTCGTCAATTTGAGGGTGCAGCAAGGGCTCACCGCCGGGGATAGAAACTACCGGCACACCGCACTCCTCAACCGCATCAAAACATTCTTGAGGAGAAAGATTTTGCTTAAGAATTTCTTTTGGATGCTGAATTTTTCCGCAGCCAGAGCAGGCCAAATTGCATCGAAACAGCGGCTCTAGCATGAGTACCAGAGGATACCGCTTGCGACCTCTAAGACGTTGAGACACGAGGTATTGGCCGACTGAGACCGCCTGCTGGAGATGAATGCCCATGAATGCTTAAGTCCTTTGAATTTTTAGCTATTTAATTTCTAGACTATTTGAATTTTTATCCTATCGTGGCAAAATTAGCTACTTCAAAATTAACCCACCATTAATTATTCTATATAGCAATCACTACATTATCCGTAGTGTATATGAGGAGAGAACTATGCTACCTGTCGATCCCGCTCTGGCTTTATTGAAAGCAACCAGCCGAACTTTTTTTATTCCTATCAGCCTATTGCCTTCAGGTCTTAAAGAAGCTGTAGCGTCTGCCTACCTGTGTATGCGGGCGATTGACCAGATTGAAGATCATGCCGATATGGATTTTGTTCTTAAGTCCAAGCTACTCAGGCAGCTCAGCTTAAATTTGCAGGCAGGGACAGCAACTTCTGCCGCAGATGATTTTGCGGTCGGGCTGAAAGATGGCGGGGCAGAGTTGGAAGAGGTGACGCTGCGAATTGGCGAGTGGGCGCTGCTGGCCCCGGCGACGATTTCACCGCGTATCTGGGATGCGACAGCGGCGATGGCCGACCGGATGGCCTACTGGGCAGAGCGCAACTGGCTGATTCAAGATGAGGCGGATCTCAATCGCTATTCGTTTAGCGTGGCGGGGGCGGTGGGCCTGATGCTGTCTGATCTGTGGGCCTGGCACGATGGAACTCAGACTAGCCGCACCGAGGCGATTGGCTTTGGGCGGGGTCTACAGTCAGTCAATATTTTGCGCAACCACGCTGAAGATATGACCCGAGGCGTAGACTTTTACCCCAACGGCTGGACAGACGCTGACATGCAGCGCTATGCCCGCCGCAACTTGGCGCTGGCAGATGCCTATACAGCCACCTTACCTAAAGGCCCGGCGCTGACGTTTTGCCGCATTCCGCTAGCGCTGGCACACGGTACGCTTGACGCGCTTTCTCAAGGCAGAGAGAAGCTCAGCCGTAGCGATGTGCTGGCCATTGTCGGCCAGATTACTAAGGAGCAGATCGCCCAAGTTGCCAGCTAGCTTTGTATCTATTGATACTATAGAAGCGCGATCGGATCGCACGCTAAAAACCTAAGTCCTGCTGGTATGGCCCCTACTTCGTTTCGAGATCGGTTTAACGTCTCCAGGATTGCAATTCAGCATTCTTGGGTGACCGTTTGCTGCTGGATTGCGATCGCAGTAGCGGGCCTATTTGCTTTGAGTTCCCTCAAGTACGCCCTTTTTCCTGACATTACTTTTCCAGTCGTGGTGGTCAGTGCCACTGCGCCGATTGAGACCGCGCTAGAAAGCGAGACGCAGTTAACCATTCCATTGGAAGATCAGCTGCGATCGCTAGAGCCGCTTAACAAGACCGTTTCATCGACATCGGCGGGTCGCACCGTCATCAATCTGCGGTTTAAAGTTGGTACGGCACTCGATGAAGATAGGGCTGCTGTTGAGCAAGCGCTGGGCGAGGTCGAACTGCCGCCAGCGGCTAGTTACGACATTATTCCGCTGAATCTCAATGAGGCCACGGCCATTAGCTATGCGCTTTCGAGTGAGGGCCTATCGCTAACCGACTTGGCAGACCTGGCGGAAGCTGAAATTCTGCCCGTACTGCAAGAAATTTCCGGCGTTCTCCGGGTAGATCTGCGAGGCACAGGCGTTCAAGCGCAGCCAGACGAATTGGAGGGATCGCTAGCTGCTTTGCAAAACTCACCGACGCTGGTGCGCTTTGACCGTCAGACGGCGCTGGCGGTGCAGGTGGTGAAGCAGGGCGATGCGAATACGCTAGAGGTGGTAGACCGCGTAGAATCTGCCGTGCAGCAGTTGGAAAGCGACCTGCCGCAGGTGCAGTTTACGCTGGCGGCAAGTCAGGCGGAGTACATTCGGGCGGCAACGCAGGCGACGATTAGCTCGCTGATTGGGGCGATCGCCATTGCCGTTTTGGTAATCTTTGCCTTTTTACGTAGCTGGCGGGCCACGCTAATTACCGCCCTGGCGATTCCGCTCTCGCTGCTAGGTACCTGCATCGTCATGGCGGTGGCAGGCTTTAACCTGGAGACGATTACGCTGCTAGCCCTGGCGCTGGTGATTGGCATTGTAGTAGATGATGCCATTGTGGAGCTAGAAAATATCATCCGGCATATTGAGCTGGGGCACAGTCCGCGTCAGGCGGCACTGATTGCCACGCGAGAAATTGGCCTGACGGTATCGGCCTCTACACTGACGATCGCAGCAGTATTTTTGCCCGTGGCCTTTATGGGCGGCACGATTGGGCAGTTTTTTAAACCCTTCGGCCTGACCGTATCGGCAGCGGTGCTGATTTCTCTGCTGGTAGCGCGGACGCTCTCTCCGGTGCTGGCGGCCTACTGGCTGAAACCAGGACGATTGCCGCCAACAGAGGCCGATCAAGGTGGTGGTCAGGCAGCGCCTGTCTCCTGGTTAGAACGTAGCTATAGCCGCTTACTAGCCTGGTCGCTGGCGCATCGGTGGAATGTGGTAGGAATTGCGATCGCTAGTTTCATCGCCGGGATTGCCATCATTCCGCTGATTCCTCAAGGCTTTATCCCGCAGCTTGATCGGGGTGAATTCTATCTCAATTACACGGTACCGCTGGCCCAATCTCAGCCCCGACCGGCGGGCGGGCCATTACAAGATCCCCAAGCCAATCCTTCCTCTATTGACCCGAGAGCGCAGCTACTGCAGCAAACTTTGGCAGCGGCTGAACCGCTAGAAGACACAGTATTTCAACTCTCAGAAGTGGACTCGGTGCTGACAACTGCAGGCGGACAGGGGCGACCTAATCAGGGCAGTCTTTATATCAAATTGAAGGGCGATCGCACCCGTGACACCGCCGCCGTCCAAACCCAGCTTCGCCAGGATCTACCCGAGCAAAGCGACCTCATCACCAGCATCGAAGACGTTCAGTTTGTCGATACTGGTGGCGAAAAGCCTTTGCAAGTGGCCCTACTCGGCGACGATTTGGCAACGCTCGATCAAGCCGCTGCTGAAGTCAAAGCAGAAGTTGAAGGTTTGCCCGGCTTTGCCGATGTCAGCCTTTCTGGAGAAGACAATACCCCTGAGCAAATTGTTGAAATCACCCGCCAAAACGGTGAGCGAGTAGCCTTTATCAGCGCCAATCTGAGCGAGGGTAAAGCCTTGGGAGACGCTACCGATCAGGTGGTAGAGATTGCCCAGTCTATTATTCCTGCCGACATTCGCATCGACCTAGGCGGCGACTCTGCCCGCATTGGTGAAGTGCTGGGCAGCTTTGGGAGAACGCTGGCTTTTGCCGTCGTTTGTATGTTGGCGGTGCTGCTGATCCCGTTTGGGCGGCTGCTAGAACCGGCGGTGGTTGGGCTGACGCTGCCACTGTCTGTGGTCGGGGCGATGCTGGCGCTGCTGGTCACTCAGAGCGATTTTGGCCTGGTGTCGGTGCTCGGGCTGCTGTTTTTGCTCGGGCTGCTCGATAAAAACGCACTGCTAATGATGGACTACACCAATCAGCTCAGGCGCACGGGCATGAAGCGCACCGAGGCCATCTTGCAGACGGGGCTGGTGCGGCTGCGGCCTATCTTGATGACAACGGCTTCTACTGTGCTGGGGATGATCCCGATCGCGCTAGGGTTGGGCGCAGGCTCGGAGCTGCGTCAGCCGATGGCCGTGGCGATTATTGGCGGGCTGCTGACTTCTACGTTACTGAGCCTGGTGGTGGTGCCCGTGCTCTATAGTCTTTTAGAAGATAGTTGGGAAAAGGTAGCCCGACGCTCTGCCTGAGAAGGCGGTGGAACCGGAACCGGATACAAAAGGGGAATTCAGACCATGCAAGTGTTTGTCACCGGCGGCACCGGATTTATCGGGGCAAATGTCATTCGCCTACTGCTGCAAGAAGGGCACAGCGTCCGCGCTCTCGTGCGGCCCAACAGCCGGCTTGATAATCTGCAAGGGTTGAACGTTGAAAAAGTCACGAGCGATTTAAACGATCCCGATCTCTGGCAGCAGATGCAGGGCTGCGAGGCGCTGTTTCATGTGGCGGCGTACTATTCTCTCTGGCAGTCAGACCGGGAGCGGCTACACCAGGCCAATGTTTTGGGCACGCGCAACTGTCTGGCAGCGGCTAACCGCGCAGGCATTAAACGCACGGTCTATACCAGCTCGGCGGCGACGATTGGCCTGGGGCCTCAAGGCGTGCCAGTCGATGAAACGCATCAGTCTCCGGTGGAAGACCTGATTGGGCACTACCGCAAGTCTAAATACTGGGCGGAGCAAGAGGCTTTTAAGGCGATCGCCGGGGGGCAAGATATCGTGATTGTTAATCCTACGTCGCCGATTGGGGCCTGGGACGTTAGGCCAACGCCTACCGGGGATATTATTGTGCGGTTTTTACGGCAGAAGATGCCGTTTTATCTGGCAGATACAGGGCTCAATTTTGTTGATGTGCAAGATGTGGCCTGGGGGCATCTGCTGGCGCTGCAGAAAGGGCACTCGGGCGATCGCTACATTCTAGGCAACCAAAACATGAAGCTTAAAGCGATGCTCGACCTGCTAGAAGACTTCACGGGTATCAGCGCCCCCACAAGATCCATTCCAGTCGGCATTCCGCTCGCCGTTGCCTGGATAGAAGAAAATCTCTTGGCCCGCCTGGGTAGAAAGCCGACCGTGCCGCTAGATGGCGTTCGCAAGGGTACCAAAACTATGTATTACGACGCTTCTAAGGCTGTTAAGGAATTGGGATTGCCCCAAACGCCAATTTTGCAGGCTTTACAGCGTGAGGTCGATTGGTTTGTCGCGAATGGCTACGCGGCCTGAGCAATCCAGATTTTCTCTATTCCTATGGATGTCATTGTTTTTTTGTTGAAGGCTTCGTGGCGGGCGGTGGCGATCGCGCTCCTGACTGGCTTAGTCAGCGGTGGCTGTAGCGCGGGTCTGATTGCATTGATCAGCCGGACGGTCGTGCAGGAAGGGTTGCCGAGTGGGGCAATCACAGTTGCCTTCATCGGCTTGGGCATTGTCGCGCTCACGACTGCTATGTTCTCTCGCATTCTGCTAGTCCGCTTCTCTCAGGCGGCGGTATTTGATCTGCAAATGCGCCTCAGCCGCCAGATTTTAGCGACTGAACTAAAACCCTTAGAGACCTTAGGACTGCCGCGCCTGCTAGTAGTGCTCACAGAAGACGTACAGACGGTCGCAAACGCCGCTGGTGTGGTGCCGATGCTAGTAATTAACATTGCTAGCGCCGCAGGGTGCATGGTCTATATCTCCTGGCTGTCGTGGCAAGTGCTGGCGCTGGTGATTTTGCTGACGCTGATCGCTTCAGTGAGCTGTCGCTGGTTTCTAGTCAGTGGCTGGCGGTGGTTGGGCATAGCCCGAGAACAACAGGATCAGCTATTTCAACACTTTCGCACTTTGGTTGATGGCGTCAAAGAACTCAAGCTGCACTATTTGGGTCAGCAAGACTTTTTAGAAGCAGATTTACAACAAACCGCTATTCGAGTTCGCCGCGCCAACGAGCGAGGCATGAGCCTGTTTGCCATTATCGATAGTTGGGGAAAGTTCATCTACTTCTTTGCGGTGGGGCTGATACTGTTTGCCCTACCGCGATGGATTGGCATCACCCCAGAAATGCGCTTTGGCTACGTGCTTACCTTTACCTATGTGCTCGGCCCGATGGAAAGCCTGGTCAACAAGCTACCGCTGCTCAGTCGCGCCAGCATCGCTCTTGATAAAATCAGGACACTGGGTCTGAGCTTGAGCAGTCCTAAGTCTGCTGCGACAGCGCCCCCACCGCCCACCGACTGGCACCGCCTTAGCCTCAAGGAGACAACCCATACCTACCGCACCGATCAGGGCGACAGCGAATTCACGCTTGGCCCCGTAAACCTGACAGTGCATCCTGGCGAGCTAATTTTCGTCATTGGCGGTAATGGCAGCGGCAAATCTACACTAGCCAAGCTAATAACGGGCCTGTATCAACCTCAGTCTGGATCTATCTGGCTAGACGATCAGCCGGTGACGGCTCAAAATCAAGACTGGTATCGCCAGCATTTTTCTGTTGTTTTCTCAGATTTCTATCTATTTGATCGACTGTTGGGCTTCGACAGCAGCGCCGACGATATTCGCGCCAGAGAATACCTAAAAAAATTACAGCTCGACCATAAGGTCAGCATTGATCATGGCGAATTTTCGACAACGTCACTTTCTCAGGGTCAGCGCAAGCGACTCACGCTGCTAAGCGCCTATCTAGAGAATCGCCCGATCTACCTGTTTGACGAATGGGCAGCCGACCAGGACCCTACCTTCAAGCACATTTTTTACACTCAGTTTTTGCCTGATTTAAAAGCCCAAGGCAAGACTATTTTTGTCATCAGCCACGACGACCGCTATTTTCATTGGGCAGATCGCTTAATTAAGCTCGACTACGGCAGCATTAGCTACGATAACCCACCTGTTCAGCCATCTCATGTATAGCGAAAGCGTAAAAATTCAGACAGTTCTGGTGCCGGCGGGGGCTGAGTACCAGGCCGTCAAAAGCGGACTGAGTAGGGTGCCAAATGCTCCTGAATTAGTGGCGATTCCGGCGGGGCCGCAGGGTGTTAAAACGTTTTTAGAAACCCGGTCTATTCGGGAGGGCGGCGTATTGCTGATGGGGTTAGGCGGCAGTCTCACGCCTGAGCTGAGCGTGGGTAATGGAGTCGTGATAGAGAAAATTTGGCAGGCGGCAGGAGAGATGTTTGCATGCGATCGCACTCTCACCACTCAACTGGCAGAACGACTGAGGATTGCCACTGGGATAGGCGTGACATGCGATCGCGTGATTACAACCGTAGCGGAGAAAAAGAGATTAGGCGATCGCTACAGTGCCAGCGTCGTCGATATGGAAGGAGCTGTTTTACTGAAGGCATTGCCTGAGAGGGCGATCGCTATCTTGAGAGTGATCAGTGATGACTGTCAGGATGATTTGCCCGATATTGCGGGGGCGATCGCAGCCGACGGCTCACTCAGGCCAATGTACCTAGCTCTCAGTTTTATAAAACGTCCGCTATCAGCAATCCGATTTATTAGAGGCTCGCTAAAAGGACTCAAAGCGCTAGAAAATGTGGCCTTCGCGCTTTTCTAAGGGTCGGTTCTGCTAGAGGGTTAGAATGCACAGAGGCTAGATGACGGCAACACTACAGTCAATATTCTGACCCTGGGAGTTGTCCACGAAGGCATTGCCAACAGTGCGCTGTCGCTCGTAGATTATTATCTGCCTGATTCCTGGGATGACAAACTTGCCCATGCATTCACCATTGCCATTATCCTGGCAATAGGCTGGATAGCGCAGCAAGCAGTCAATACCACCAAAGTATTAATTCTGCGGCGATACAGCACCGACAAAATAGCCTTGAACTACAGCGCCTTGCGTTCGGCGATTCTCAGTTTGGCAGAGCGCGATCGCTTGTTCTCCCTCACTTCTTCTCGCGTCGCCACAATCGGCTTTTTGGTAATAATTTGCAACCGCTCGTCCCCCCGAAAGGCATACTTCACAATCCGATCTTCCAAACTGTGAAAGCTGATAATCGCCAGCCGTCCTCCCGGGGCTAGCCAGTCAGGCGCTTTTGCCAAAAAATTCTCTAGCGCCGTTAGCTCACCATTCACCGCGATCCGCAGCGCTTGAAAGGTGCGGGTCGCCGGATGAATGCGACCGTGGCGGGCTTTGGCGGGGTAGGCACCCGCGATCGCATCAGCCAGTTCCGTCGTCGTACTAAAAGGCCGCTTCTCTACCATTCGCCGGGAAATCCGCCGCGACAGCCGCTCCTCTCCATATTGATAAATCGTATCGGCCAGCGTCTTTTCATCCCAATGATTGACAATTTCAGCCGCCGTCAGCTCCTGCGTGCTGTCCATTCGCATATCTAGCGGAGCTTCGTGGCGAAAGCTAAACCCCCGCTGCGACTGATCAAGTTGCGTAGAGCTAACGCCAATATCAGCCAAAATGCCGTCAAAGCGTAAGTCAGCCGGATCGTAGCGAGCAAAATTAGTGTGAATAAAAGTCGTCCGGTTAAACTCAGCTAGCCGTTCCTCAGCCGCTGCTAGCGCCTGCAAATCTTGATCAAGCGCTACTAGCTCCACATCTGCCGCAGCCTGCAATATCAGCTCGGCATGGCCCGCCCCGCCCACGGTCGCATCTAAATAGCGATCGCCCGCCCGCACCTGTAGCCCCTCAATCACCGCCCCACTCAGGACAGGAACATGAAAAAAAGGCTGAGCAAATCCATCTTCAGACATATCTTTAAGCGCTAGGGTTGGGCGGCAGCAGTTCAGCAGCGCCGAAAAACGCTACCTTGGAATAGACTCACAGGGCAGTCTAACCCCTGCAAATCAATATTGTTTGACCGTTGAATCTTTAGAGTAAACGTATGACAATAGCAAAGTAATAGAGTAGAGCCGTAAAGGAAACCCGTAAACACATGGCAACGCTGCAAACCAAGACCGAGCCCATGGTCATTAACATGGGGCCTCATCACCCTTCTATGCACGGGGTGCTCCGTTTGATTGTCACCCTAGATGGTGAGGATGTGATCGACGTTGAGCCGGTCATTGGCTATCTGCATCGCGGCATGGAAAAAATTGCCGAAAGCCGCACCAACGTCATGTACGTGCCCTACGTCAGCCGCTGGGACTACGCCGCTGGCATGTTCAATGAAGCCATCACGGTCAACGCGCCTGAGAAGCTAGCCAACATCGAAGTGCCCAAACGCGCTAGCTACATCCGCATGATCATGCTAGAGCTAAACCGCATTGCTAACCATCTGCTGTGGCTTGGCCCCTTTATGGCCGACGTTGGCGCTCAAACGCCCTTCTTCTACATCTTTCGCGAACGGGAGATGATCTATGACTTGTGGGAAGCGGCTTCTGGCGCCCGGCTGATCAACAATAACTATTTTCGCATTGGTGGCGTTGCTGCCGATTTGCCCTACGGCTGGATTGATAAGTGCAGAGACTTCTGCGATTACTTTATGCCCAAGGTGGATGAGTATGAGCGGCTGATTACTGATAACCCCATTTTTCGTCGCCGGGTAGAAGGCGTCGGCACCATGTCTCGGGAAGATGCGATTAATTGGGGCTGCTCTGGCCCGATGCTCCGAGCCTCTGGTGTGAAGTGGGACTTGCGTAAGGTAGACCACTATGAGCGCTACGACGAGCTAGATTGGGACGTGCAGTGGGCCACCGAAGGCGACTGCTTTGCCCGCTACGTTGTGCGCAATAACGAAATGCGCGAGTCGGTGAAAATCATCCGTCAGGCGATGGATCAGCTGCCTGGTGGCCCCTACGAAAATCTAGAAGCTCAGCGGATGGCAGGCGGACCGAAGTCGGAGTGGAATGGCTTTGACTATCAGTTTTCTGGGAAAAAGATCGCGCCTACTTTTAAAATTCCTGAAGGGGAGCACTACGTCCGCATTGAGACTGGCAAAGGCGAAATGGGCATCTACATCATTGGTGAAGACAATGTCTTCCCCTGGCGATGGAAAATCCGCTCGGCTGATTTTAACAACCTGCAAATTTTGCCCAATCTGCTGCGCGGCGTGAAGCTGGCTGATATTATGCCTATTCTCGGGAGCATAGATATCATCATGGGCTCTGTTGACCGATAGAGCACCCCTGTTGACAATCGTTTGTCTGTATCGACTATCTCAGCGCTGCCGTTTCAGCGCTGAGATTTCACTACTGCTCAAGCCGGTCTTCTGGCTGATGGTGTCTGCTGGCTTCAGGCATCGAACTTAGACTTAGCTTTTTCAAAGGCTATTTGCAGTTCTTGCCAGGCGGAGTCTGCGCCTGCCTTCATTTCTTCCCAGGCACTGTCTGCTGAGTTTTTTAGCGCTGCATACTTAGCCTTCGTTTCTGTCTGCTTCACCTTTAAGGCGGCAATTTGCTCTTGATATTTGACTTTGGCTTCGGCTTTGGCGGCATCTGCTTTGGCCTGAAGCGCGTCAATTTGAGCGCCTAGCTCCTGCATTTTGGCTTCGGCTGTTTCTTGGTACGCCTTTTTATCTGATTGACTGGACATCACGAATCTCCCGTAGCGAACGTCTTTATATTAACGATAGACTCTGTTATTAGAGCTGATAGCCGAGCTTTATTCCTTTTTGAACTATCTGAGCAACAAAATCTGCTCTACGCTTAGTCCTGTTGTCTGGCTGATGGTCTCGATGTCTAATACGTTTAGGAGGGAGCGGGCGATCGCTTCTGCCTGCTGCCGCTTACCCTGCTCAATTCCCTGTTGAATGCCTTTTAGCACGGCATTGCGGCTGTCTTGCAAAAACATCTGCTTACGCTCAAAAATGTCTAATTCTTCCCGGCTCAGATTGCTCAGCTCGGCAATCTCAAAGGCTCTTTCAAAGGCGGGCGTATCCTGCCAGGACTGCGGCACGACTTCCAGGCTCTCTGCCTGCTTGAGAAAGTATATCCAGCGATCGCTCAAGGTTGTGAGTTCGTCGAGTGATTTCTCAAACTTGGGCAGCTCTACAAACACCAGCTCAATATCGTCTGAGTAGGTGGTGAGGTCGTCTTTTTCCTTGAGGGCATATCTTGAAATTACCTTTTCACTCTCAGGGAACATCTCAAAGTCGGTGATGGTGAGGGCAATTACCGGGTTGAGGCGGGCGTATTGTTGACCGCTCTCAAGCTGAATGGAGAATGCCTTGGCCGCGTTGTAAAGCACTCGCTTTTCAAAGCCCAGAACGTTCAGCACCTGCATTTCGATAATCACAGTTTTATCGTCAGTCAGCGTCGCTTTGACATCGAGAAAGGTGTCTTTCATGCCCTTAAGCTGAGGCGCTTGGTACGGATCAATAATCTCTAAGTCTTGAATAGCCGCCTGCCCTTCGTACAGCAAAGCGTTAAGAAAGCTGATGAGGATATCTTTACTCTGGCTTGAGCCAAAGATCTTTTTGAAGGCAAAGTCTGTCTTGGGGTTGAGGAAGCGCATTGGCCAGTGCCAAACAGTAATGATGTAGCTTCAGTATAGTGAATTCGGCATTGTCCGCTAAAGGTTAGGAACCGATAGCTGAGTTTTGCCTTCGTGAGAGCGGTGGGTCAAGTCCATCAGGAGCTGTGAGTAGACGCCTTCGGCCATGGAGGGCGCGATCGCTCTCCCCGTCTCAATGCAGCTCACCCAGTGATTCACCACTCGCACAAATGGCGCAATCCGCCCGTCGCTATACACCTTGGGAAAATTCAGCCGCTCTGGTGTCGGCACTTCCTGGAGTTCACCGCCCTGCTCACTGGCAAACACTTTGAACCCGTTCACGTAATCTGTTTGGCTAGGATTGCCGATTACCAGCGTGCCTTTGTCGCCATACACTTCTATCCAGTGGCCGCGTCCGGCGTAGCTGACGGCGCTGAGCGTGATCTGGCAGAGGGTACTGCTAGCGAGGGTGAGGGCTATGGCACAGACATCATCAGAATCAACCGGCTTCATTTCGCCAGTGTCTGGGTCGGGCCGCTGCGTAATCGACGTGCTGAGCGTGGCGCTGATATTGTTTGCAGGGCCAAATAGCCAGTTGACATAGTCAAAGGTATGAGAGATAGAGCCCAGTGCGCCGCCGCCAAGCTTTTTCTGCGCGTACCAGTTCCAGGCTCGCTGCGAATTGGCCCGGCTGGAGGCCAGCCAGTCAATTTTGACCAGGCGCTTTTCTCCCACCGCGCCGTGAACTAGCAGTTCGGCAAAGTGCTGCCAGGCGGGGATATAGCGAAATTCAAAGTCGGGCACAACGGCGACGTCATGTTCTGCTGCCAGAGACTGCAGGTGCTTGGCCTCACCAACTGAAAGGGTCACAGGCTTTTCTAGCAGGAGATGCTTGCCGGCTCTGATGATTTCGCAGGCCATGTCGTAGTGGGCAAAAGGTGGCGTGGCCAGGGTGACGGCCTGTACGCTGTCTTGGGCGAGGATGTCGGTGAGGCGATCGCTCGCAAACCCGGCCCCACAGTCATCAGCCACCTGTTGGGCTTTGGCGCGATCGCGGTTCCACACCGCCACTACTTCCGTTCGATGATGCGCCTGCAACCCTGGGATATGCACCTTCTGCCCAAAGCCCGTGCCGACAACTGCCACACCGATAGATGTCTGTGCCATCGCGAATAAAGCCTCCTGCTATGCGCTACGCCTATGTGTATCAGCCTACTAGGAAGCGGTAGCCTTTTGAATGACCCATCGGGACGCGCTTTTTTCCTATACTGAGAGGATGAGTAAAACCCAAGAAATACTGTCTACCATCCCCGGCAATCCGCTTATTGGCCTCCAGAAAGCTGATGAGCTGTGGAGGACTTATAAGGCTGGCGAGCGCTCTTTCCCGACTGTGATTACTGAGCAGGCTAAGCCTCTAGAACAAGTCGATTATGATGTGGCGGTCTGTGGGGGAACGCTTGGTATTTTGCTGGGGGCGGCGCTGGCGGGTAAAGGTTGGCGAGTGGTGCTGCTGGAGCGAGGGGAGCTGCGCGGACGCGAGCAGGAGTGGAATATCTCGCGGCGGGAGCTGGAGACGTTTGTGGAGTTGGAGTTGCTGAGTGAAGAGGAGTTGGGTGAGGCGATCGCCACCCAATACAACCCCGCTCGCATCACCTTCAACGGCGGCAAAGAACTTTGGGTAACAGACGTTCTCAACATTGGCGTAGACCCGGTGTATCTGTTAGATAAGCTGAAGCAAAAGTTTCTCGCCAGCGGCGGCACACTCTTAGAGCACACGCCTTTTCAGTCGGCTACCGTCCATCCTAACGGCGTCAGCATTCAGGCATCAGATTCACCCATTACCGCCCGGCTGCTGGTAGACGCGATGGGGCACTTTTCTCCTATCGTGCAGCAAGCTCGCCAGGGCGAAAAGCCAGATGCTGCCTGTATGGTTGTCGGTACCTGTGCAAAAGGCTACAACAACAACGAAACCGGCGACCTGATCGCCTCGTTTACGCCCATCAAAAACCAGTGTCAGTACTTTTGGGAAGCCTTTCCTGCTCGCGATGGCCGGACCACTTATATGTTCACCTACCTGGATGCGCATCCCAGTCGGCCTAGCTTAGAAGCGTTTTTTGAAGACTACCTGACGCTGTTGCCTGAATACCAGAATACGCCGCTCGACCAGCTTGATTTTGTCCGCGCCCTCTTTGGCTTTTTTCCCTGTTACAAAGATAGTCCCTTGCAGTATCCCTGGAACCGTACGCTGCCCGTCGGTGATAGCAGCGGCAGCCAATCGCCACTGAGCTTCGGCGGCTTTGGCGCGATGGTTCGTCACTTAGGAAGACTCACAAAGGGCATTCATGAAGCCTTAGATGCCGATTTGTTAGACAGCAAATCGTTGGGAGTGCTCCAGCCTTATCAGCCGAATCTCTCTGTTACCTGGCTATTTCAAAAGTCGATGAGCGTAGGGGTAAATCAAAAGGTTCCTCCTAATAAAATTAACGACGTTCTCTCCACCATTTTTGCAGATATGGCCGCGTTAGGAGATGATGTGCTCAAGCCTTTTTTGCAAGATGTTGTTCAATTTCCGGCGCTGGCAAAAACCATGCTGCGAACCTCTACCCGGCATCCACTCTTGGTCGCCAGCATTTTGCCGCAGGTCGGCGTCGGCTCGGTGGCTAGCTGGATGCGACACTTTGTCAGCTTAGGCGGATACAACGTCCTAAACGCGGCTGAAAGCTCGGTTGATAGAGCGCTGGCCAGCTCTGCGAAAAAACAATACTACGCTAATCGCTGGATCGACGCCCTGAAATATGGCTCTGGCGGTGACTATTAGTGTGGTGAGAGCGATCGCTGTAGGTACCAAGTTGTATCTGCTGCTGGCAGCAGATACAAAGGTTAATGGAGCTCAATCCTGGCAAAATTAAATATATTATCTGAAGGGTCAGAAGGCTATGGAAGCTGTCCTATATGCCCTGTAGCCGTTGTGTCACTCTCTCAGGCTGTGGGGTATTGATTTTAATGAAAAGAACCCTTAGGGTAGCGAGGTAATCAACCGCCTAAACTGGTGGAGAAGCCCGCATGAAGACATACACGCTCAACGATGGAAACAAAATCCCCGCTTTCGGTTTGGGTACCTGGAAATCGCCGGAAGGGGAAGTTCGTCAGGCGGTAAAAGAAGCACTGCGGGTCGGCTATCGCCATATTGACGGGGCCTGGATTTATCAAAATGAAAAAGAGGTGGGTCAGGGCATCCGTGATGCTATAGATGCCGGGATAGTAACGCGCGAGGAGATT
The DNA here is from genome assembly GCF_002286735.1 of Leptolyngbya sp. BC1307. GTDB lineage: Bacteria > Cyanobacteriota > Cyanobacteriia > Phormidesmidales > Phormidesmidaceae > Phormidesmis. Next base: position 25,605 of record NZ_NRTA01000032.1, on the reverse strand, counting down.
TTCGTCACCTCTAAACTGTGGAATACTTTTCATGCACCCGATGATGTAGAAACGGGTTGTCAGGAGACGCTGACGGCGCTTGGACTCGACTATATAGATCTGTTTTTGATGCACTGGCCGATTGCCTTTCGGCCTGGAAAATCGCAGCACAAGGCTCCTGAAGATTTTTGGCCGCTGGCGGAAATGCCCTTGTCTAAAACGTTTGAGGCAATGCTGAAGCTGCGGGAGAAGAATCTTGTGAAGAGCGTTGGGGTCTCTAACTTTACGGTTTCTAAGCTGAAGCAGCTAATTGATGAGAGCGGCGCTGTGCCAGCGATGAATCAGGTAGAACTGCATCCTTACAATCCGCAAACTGAGCTATTGGCCTACTGCCGCGAGCAGGGCATCTGTGTGACGGCATATTCGCCTTTAGGATCGAGCGATCGCCCCGACAGCATGAAGGCAAAAGACGAGCCGCCGCTGCTCGAAAATGAGACGGTGAAAGCGACTGCCGACAAAGAAGGCGTGACCCCTGCTCAGATGCTAATTGCCTGGGCCTTAAGCCGCGATACTGTGGTCATTCCTAAGTCTACTAACGCTGGGCGGATTGCCCAAAACCTGGCGGCTACAGAGCACAATCTCTCTGATGAAGCTCGCGCTGCCCTAGAAAACATTGATATTCACTATCGCTACGTCAGCCCGAGAGGGTGGTTTTTCCCTGGCATCACCTACGAGGGTGAGAGCTTTTGGGCGTAGAGTCATCGCTTGTTTTGCTCTCCGCGTTACGCTCTGGTATCGCAGGTACGCTCTCCGAAGGCATCCGCGCTTATGAGCTACGCCATGTTCGCTATATTGGTTTGGCCAAAACTCACTTACAACATCTGATGACGGCGACTGTGATCGACTGTAAGCGGGTTCACGAGTGGTTGAAAAGAGACGACTCGCACATCTCAGTTCGTCAAACTCATGACCCTATCGATAGGTTAAAAAATATTTCGCCACTAGTATCTAAAGTGGACAAGAGCCCGAAGCAGACGTCATTTCTCAGCCCTGAACTATTGTTGTTTGAAACCTATCGTTAAGGATGACTGATTGTGATGTTCTTAGTGCTTTGCAGTGCTGGCCCTTTGAAGGGACTGAAGGCTATCAAAGATTAGGGGAAGTGAGCCTATGCCAAGCATGACGGCGATGCATAGGCTGATAATCTGATCGACCCAATTCCAATGAAACGCCCAGATCAGAACGGCGGAGACAATCACACCCGCCGAACTGACAGTATCTGCCAAGACATGCAGAAACGCGCCGCGAACATTGAAGTCGTGTTGGCTGTGGTCATGCAAAACTGACGCGGCTATGATATTGACGCCCAAGCCCACGATAGCCGTCACTAGCATCACCTCGCCTGCCACGGCAGGATGCTCTCCGTGAAAGCGATTCACCGCTTCCCAAACCACCCATACAGCAAGAACTAATAGCCCTATGCCATTGGCGAGTGCAGCGGCAATTTCTGCTGTTTGTGGCCCCAAGGAGTCCTGCTTTTGGATGGCTAAATGCGCTAGCCAAGCTGCCCCAATCGCCAAGCTCAATGCCAAGCAGTCAGACAGCATGTGGCCCGCGTCTGTTATTAGTGTAAGGCTATGACTCCACCAACCTGCCGTCCATTCAAAAAACGAGAACCCACCTGATAAAAATAGGCCAATACTCAGCATGTGGATTTTATTCATGCGGGTAGAAGTCGACTCGGGCAGATTACCCTGCAATAGATTATGTTCTGAGCAGTTACAACGGCGCATACTGATTGGTTCTGAGTTGTCTCTAAAGTATATTTTGATGCTGTCTTTTGATGCTGTCTGAGTAGCGGCCGAATGTTCGACCGCATAGTCAGGTTTAAAGATTGATCGCCGCTTTGAGCGCCTCTATTCTCGCTGAAGAATTGCCTATCTGCCTTGGTCTGCAATTCCTAAACAACATAGACAGGATAGCGGGCGACAGTGCCACGACTCAAAATACCCGGCCTATTCCAACGGCACAAATAGCTGCTTTGGAATCACGCCGTGAATGCCTTTGACAATGTCGACAACTTGAGAGACCTCAAAGTCAATAGCAGCGCTTCCTAAAAGTAGCGCGTCTTGCTCGGTCAGCTCATATTCGCTGTTGACGATTCGCAAAGACTCTCTGACTGACTCTTTCATCGCTTCATCGAGATCTTCATCGAGACCAACGGCGATCCAGGCATCTTCAGTCTCACCCATGGGTTGTTCGAGTGTCATCTCTTTGTGCAGCACTAACTCAAAGGTGGGCGTCAGTGAGCATTCAATCGCCGTCAGCGCGACCTCTCCGTTTCCCTGAGCGCAGTGCGGATCGCCAGAATAGAACAGGGCTCCGGGTACCTGAACGGGTAAATAAAGACTGCTGCCGATGCCCAACAGTTTGATATCGACGTTCCCGCCATAGACGCCGGGTGGAATAGAGTTTACAGCATCTTCCACATTGGCCGGAACCACACCCATAATTCCCATGAAGGGTTTTAACGGGATGCCCAGATCAGGCTGGCCATTGCTAGGCCGAAAAACACCGATATCTTTCGCCATATCAACAGGAATCACTTTGGTATAGATATCTGCATCGTTCACCGGAAACTCTCCCGGTAGCGCGCCTTTACCATGACGGTTGGAAATCACACCATAGGGTACCCGATAGGCAATATCGACAGTTTTGATTTCCAATACATCGCCAGGTTCCGCGCCCTCTATATAAATTGGGCCGGTGATGACGTGGGGACCGGGGCCGGTTTTCTCGACGTTGGCTTTCACTATCAGCTGGTCAGGGAGAATATCCTCTTCTTTAATTCCCTGCCCTGTCAAAAACTCAACCGTGTCACCCTGGTCGGCTAAGATTCCCTCGTGAGAAATCGTTTCTAAGACTACCTGGTCGCCCGATTGAATCGTCAAAATCGGCTCACTATCTGGCTTAAAGAGTTCTCCCCAGATCACATGATCTGGCGTTGACTTTACCTCGTAAACCTGACCTGTTGACTGAGCAATTTCAGTTGACGCTAAAGATTTGAGTGACCCGTTGGCGGCACAGAGCGTCAGCATGGTTACCAATGCGAGGGCGATCAGCGATCGCCGATCCTTCCCGGCAGCGGCTCGTTCTCCTAAAAACCATCTGAAACGCTGCTGCACTTGCCTCAACGATCCACCAAACCACACCTTCATGCTTTCCATAGACAGATACCTGTTGCTTGCTAAAGTACATAGCTACGCACAGTGAACTATCTTTTGATACATCAATATGTAGCTGAAATCACAGAGTAGGATACTTGTTATGACAATTGAAGCGCAGCTGCGACTGAGCGCAAGTAGCTCGACACCCTATGACTACTAGGCGGTCAGAGGCCACTATTTGTCACGAAACATGATGAACTATCTACGTTTCAGACTCTGGGCCAGGTCTAATCACCTCTAGTGTCGCGGCAGTTGAGCAGTACAAATGGTTTTTCAAGACCTCCATGCTGAATACTGGTCCCGCCTGTGGATTGCGATCGCAAATTCCAGCCTTTGTAAAGTACATCCCTATGCAGAGATCACACCAACTTCTGGGCTTTCCCACAGTTTTTTCCCTCTCCAGCTAAGCTTACGACTACAAGAAAGATTTAGTAACAGATGCTACAAAAGCTGGTGAGTCAGGCTGTTTTACTAAGGCAGAAACCATACAGCTTAAGCTGGCGGAACTTACTATGGTCGGAACGCTAACACAGACACAAAGCCTGGTAGAGCAAGCTAAAACGCTCGGCATCAAATTCTTTTTGGTCTCCTACACCGATTTGCTAGGCGGAACGCGGGCCAAGCTGGTACCTGCTGCCAAAATTGCCGCTGTCGAGCAAGACGGCGCTTTTTTTAGCTCCTTTGCTTCTAATTTGGGGCTGGGACCAGACGCTGCGGAGATTGCCGCTATTCCTGACCCTAGCTCACTGATTCAGCTACCGTGGGAGCCTACCGTCGGTTGGGTGGCCAGCGATGTGTTCTTTGAAGGTAAACCCTTTCCGGCTGCACCTCGGATGATTTTAGGCCGGGTGGTCGATCAGTGTGAAGCGATGGGCTACACCTACAAAGCTGGAGTAGAAGCGGAGTTCTTTTTACTGAAAAAAACTGAGGCGGGTTACGTTGTTGCTGACGAACGCGATACCGCAGAGCGGCCCTGCTACGACCAAATTAACCTGATGCGTCAGTTCGATTTAATTTCTACTATCGTCGGCTATATGGAGCAGCTCGGTTGGGATCCCTATCAGTGCGATCATGAAGATGCTAACGGTCAGTTTGAGCTGAACTGGGGCTATAGCGATGCCAAGACAACGTGCGATCGCCACACCTTCTTTAAATACATGGTCAAAACCCTGGCCGAACAGCGCGGCCTGACGGCTACTTTTATGCCCAAACCCTTCAGCCATATTACCGGCAGCGGCGGGCATGTCCACAGCAGCCTGTGGCAAGGCGACACCAACAGCTTTGACAAAGGCGCAGACGCAGGCGGACTGTCTCCGGTAGGCTATTGCTTTCTCGGCGGTGTTCTCGCTCACGCCAAGGGGCTCACGGCCCTGTTTGCACCCACTGTGAACTCATACCGGCGGCTAGGGGCAAGTGCAACAACTTCTGGCAGCACTTGGACACCGCGATACATTTCCTATGGCGGCAACAACCGCTCCCATATGCTGCGCATTCCTGAGGCTGGCCGATTTGAATGTCGGTTAATTGACGGCTCAGCCAATCTTTACCTGGCGCTAGCCGGACTCTTGGCAGCAGGACTAGACGGTATTGAAAAAGAGACCTCTCCGGGAGCGAGAATTGACGAGAATTTGTTCGCTCGGGGCGCAGAGTTCCCAAATCTGGAAACCCTGCCGACGAATCTGTTTGAGGCATTGACCATGCTCAAGCAAAACAAACTGCTGATGGATACTTTAGGCGAACTTGGCGCAAAAACCTTCTTTGAATTTAAAAACAAAGAGTGGAGCGGGTTCTGTTCTATCGTCACCGATTGGGAGATGGCGCAGTATATCAATGTTTAGGCATTGAGTTAGTCGGTTGGTCAGTGATTGAGTCTCTTGTCTGCTGCCGCCGCCAAAGGTGAGATTCTCTCGCTTCTCACGCCCTTCTCTTTTAGCTCAGTAACGCCTTGGCCCGGTTGACCATTTTCTCTGCTGTTAGCCCGTTAAAAGCGAGGAGCTGAGCAGCGCTAGCTGTGGTTTCGCCGCGTTTCCAGGCGATCGCATCTCTAGGCAACCCACTCCGCAGCATGACTGGCTCTAGCATGGCGCTCGCCCCGCCGCTGATACCGACGAGAGCGTCGCCATCAAATAGCTCTAAAAACTCAGCATCAGACAAAAAGCCATTGTCTGCGGCCTGCGAACAGGTTTCCCAAGCCACATCGCTCGGGCGGTAGAGGCGGCGCGGACTGATAATAGCAACAATCTTAGAACCAATGCCCTGCGCGGCTAGAGCGCGAGCCGCGTCGATTACTGGGATTAAAACCAGATCGCCGACGACTGCAAAAACAACCGTTCTCCCACCGGGCGTAGACTGCAATTCAATCGCGCCTTTTTCTAACGCCTGGCGGGTTTGTTCAACTGTTGTTCTGACCGGTAAAGGAGACTTGCTCGCGGTAATCGGAATACCTTTGTTTTTGGTAGTGACTGCCCAGTCGTAGCAGACTTGAATACTGTTAGCATCGACTGGGAACAGCGGAAACACGTTGCCATTGCGCATCATTGCCGCAAAGTAGTTTTCGATTTCGGGGCGCTGATGCGTCCAACCGTTGCGGCCCTGCTCTAGTGCGCCTGCTGTAAATAGACAGATGCTAGAAGGGGTCTCCCGGCGCAGCTCAGCCATGGCCTGAATCACAGTCTGCCAGATCGGTAGACCGTTCACCGCAAAAGACTCGTAAGAACACCAGAGCGATCGCCCACCAAACAGTGCCTGACCTGCTGCCAAGCCCGCACAGGCATCTTCACTCAGCGGCTCATAGACCTGTCCGCCTGGCCCCTGGAAGTAGGTTTCATCGACGGTTGGGTGCACAATCTTCAGCGCCTGGTTGATATTGTTAATGCCCGAAGCCGCGTTGCCGTCAGCGTTGGTAATCACAAAGTTGGGGTCTTGCTGCCCGATGTGGGCTACCAGCGCACCCATCGCGGTTGTGGCTACCTGCTTTTTCCCCTCGCCTACTGGAAATTCATTGAGCGGCAGTTGACCTAATTTAGCTAAAGGGAGTTCTGATTCAGTGACAGCTACCTGGGCCGCAGGTCCACCGCCAGCACGCGCGAAGTTGGTGCGCACCAGATTCCAGCCAGCAGGAGGGAGCGATCGCGCCTTGAGAGCCGCCACAATGTAGTCTTTTTCCAGGCTGTCACCCGCATACAAATTGTGAGACTGGGCCCCGCGCTTATGGACTCCTGCGCCTTTGAGCTGTTTGACAATCAGCACTGTTAGCGTGCCGTCTAGGGCCGATTTAGCAGCTTCGTCTACCGCTTCTAGCATCGCCTGCGTAAAGGCCAGCCGCTGCTCCATAGAAAAAGCAGTGCTGTCTACATAAGCGCTAGACTGATTGGCATCGTCGTAGTCTTTGGCATCTAGCAAAATGACGTTCTCGAAGCCATTGCCCTGCCAGTAGGCCAGCATAGCCTCGTTGCTTTGCGTAGAGACCATGCTGTGGTGCTCTTGCGAAAAGCCATTCCACACCAAAATCGGCAAAAAGTTAGTGGTCTCTGGATAGGCCGTATGGAAGTGGGCCATACTGCTCATGATGTAGGGTTCGCCTAAGCCGCCATCGCCAATGGTGACCGGAAACAGCTTGTCAGGGTGGAGCTTAGCCCCAGCCATAGCAAAGTGCTGACCTTGACCTAGCGGGCCTGCCGGACTGAGCAAGCCGGGAATTTGGCCGGAGAGATGACCGAGCAACCCGTGGGTTTCGCGGAAGCGATCGCCCAGTTGCTGCACGGTTTTAATGCCCATGGCCTCTAGAGAAGAGTCCATAAAAACGGTGCTATAAAAGCCGGGGGCGTGGTGGCCGACTTCGGTGATCAGATTTTTGTAACCCAGCATGACTAAAGAAGCGATCGCATCGGCAATGCTGGCAAACCCTCCTGGATGGCCAGACTGCTTGCTAGCTGTTGTCTGCAGCGTCAGGTAGCGCAGCGCATCAGCAGCCAGCAGCGTCTGATAAACCGCTGCCGGATCGCTCGGAGAAGAGATAGCCTGCTTACCTTCACCAATGACTGCCGACTGTCCATACTGCTCAAACTCAGCAGTAGGCTTACCAAAATGCTGAATTCCCTCACAAAAGGCGGGGGCTGGAGATTTTGAAACAGCTACAGTCATCGAAAAATATCCTCGGCGTAAATCAGGCCAGCATCAGTCAGCACAACGGGCCAACTTACGTCATATATTACGGCAACGTGCCAGAACGGGATCAGCCTTTGTCGCCTGACCGGAAAATATCAATTGCTTGCCAACGCTGTATTGAGAGCCATCCTGCGCTGAAGCTGAGTCGATTTGACCTAGCAACAGCCCGAATATTGAGGCCGCCCATGGCGAACAGTAGAAGCCTAGTGCTAACTCCGCATCACATAGCCCACGCCGCGCACGGTTTGAATCAGGCGGCTTTCGTCTTCGGCTTCTAGCTTCAGGCGCAGGTAGCGAATGTAGACTTCGATAATGTTGGAATCGCCCATAAAGTCGTAGCCCCAGACTTCTTCGAGGATGCGATCACGCGTCAACACCTGCTTGGGATGCGAGATCAAATAGTCCAGCAGGTCAAATTCTTTGGCGGTGAGTTCGATGGGGCGATCGCCCCGCTTTACTTCACGAGTTTTGCGGCTCAAGCTCAAATCGGCAAACTGAAAGGCATCTGGGTCGTCTGACTGATTGCGCCGCAGGTGAGCCCGCACCCGTGCCAGCAGCTCTTCAATGCTAAAGGGTTTGACGACATAGTCATCGGCTCCGGCATCGAGCCCGGCGACCCGATCTTCAATGCCGTCTTTAGCGGTGAGTAAAATTACCGGCATCGTTGCCCCCGTAGAGCGCAGTCGGCGGCAGACTTCTACTCCGCTCATGCCCGGCATCATCCAATCGAGCAGTACCAAATCGGGTTCACTGTCCCGAGCAGCCATCAGCCCGCTGAGCCCATCGTTAGCGACAGTTACTTCATAGCCTTCGTAGCCCAGCTCTAGCTGCACAAATTTAGCCAGCTTTTCTTCGTCTTCTACGACTAAAATGCGCGCTCCTCCGCTAGACATCAGCAAAGCCTCCTTATTAACTGATAGATATTAATGACCGAATTATGATCGGTCTGTGTTTAAATTGGCAAACTAACTGTGAATACGCTGCCTTCTCCGAGTTTAGATTGCACCTTCAGCGTACCGTTCATCCCTTCGACTAGAGTTTTAACAATTGATAAGCCCAGTCCGGTACCGCCAGTCGCCCGCGACCGATCTTCATCTACCCGGTAGAAGGGATCAAATATTTTGGTCAAATCCGCCAGGGGGATACCCCGGCCGTGATCGCTCACTTCTATGTAGGCGCGATCGCCTATCTTCTTAAGCCCTACCCGAATTGGCTCGTTGTCATTGGAATACTTCATCGCGTTGTCCATTAAATTGATCAGCACCTGCTTGAGTCGATGGCGATCAACCCGGGCCTCAACCGGCTCTAGATCGGCGTGAATGCGATCGCTCACATACTGACCCATCTCCAGCACTTCTTGCACCACTGCTTCTAAAGGCTGCCGCTCAATTTGAAACCGCAAATGCCCACCGTCAGCCCGGGCCAAATCCAGCAGATCTTGCAGCAGGCGAATGGTTCTATCGGCTTCGGCTGCTGCAATTTCTAACCCTTCTCGCTGGGGACTGCTGAGGTTGTTGCAACGGCGCAGCGTGCTCTGCAAATAGCCATGAACCAGGGTAAGCGGCGTACGCAGCTCGTGAGAGACATCGCTGACGAACCGGCGCTGCTGGTCCCAGGCGGCAGACAGGCGGGAGATCATCATATTGCAGGCTTGGGCTAGCTCTTGCACTTCTGTCGGGGCCCGGTCAAATTCTAGCCGCGTACTAGCCAGATTATCGGTAGAAACATTAGCGGCCAGGCGATTCATTTTACGAATGGGAGCCAGCGACTGGCGAGTGTAGAAGGCTGTGGCGATCGCGCCTACCCCAATCGCTAACAGGCTAGAGAAGGCCAGAGTTCGGGTAATGCGCGACAGCGTCTCTTGATCTTCGGTGATATCGTCTACCACATACAGTTCGCCCATTACTTGACCATTTACTTCTAAGGGGCTAGAGCAAGTCACCAGATGGCGACCCTGAAGCCGGATCACCTCTAAGCCCAGCTTGCCACTGACCTGCTCTAGCAGCGCCTGCGCAAAGCCATTAATTTGCCAGGAACCCATCGAGAGTGTGTCTGACTGAGCCAAAATCTCGCCCTGAGGCGAAGTTACCCAAATCGCCACGTCAGGCTGTTTGCGGTAGTCAATCGCCATCGCCATCGCTTGACTGATTGGCATGGTCTCGCCGTAGAGATCGACATCCTGACCTAGCCTACTAGCAATCATCAGCGCATTGTCTTTGTGGCTCTCGACTAAAAGCTGTCGCATCCGCCAGTTGATCCATCCGGTGAGACTGCCAATGCCTAAAATAGAAACCAGAACCATACCAATAGTGAGCCTGAACTGGATGGAATTAGGATTGATAGCAGATTTCATGAACAGCCTGAGTGAACGCGCTATTTTGACGGTACCTGACCAGGATTAGAAGACGCTGATAGAAATCTCAGGGTTCGATGAGGAGGGCGCGAGTGGCAGCGTATAGCGATCGCAGCACAACTCGCTATTTCGATCCGGTAGTGACCAAAACCTCTGTAGCGGTATCGGTATCTGGGAGGTTTTCTGTGAGCCGGTCTAGTAGTTTCAGCAGTTCACGCTCAAAGGTCACTTGGGCGCGGTTAGTGCGGCCCCCGATGTAGAGTGTGTCAGCGGTTTGTAACGCCCATATTTGAGAGTGAGAGACATAGCTCATCATCACCCCTAACATCAGCAAGCCAAAGCCTAAATACACGACTGGGATGCCAGGATCGGCTTTAATTTGTAGGCCAGTGCTGCCGATGATGTCATCGACAAAGAGCGTGATGCCGTTGACCTGAGTAGAGCCGCCGGCGCGGACGGTAGAAACCAGCTGGCCGGTCATGTCGTATACCAGCAGCGTGCCCTGCAAATCTTGTGCGACTAGCGAAACGCCCTCACTCATATCTGGCTTAGTGGGTACCCAGGTGCCCCATACCCTGCCGCTGTCCGTCTTGAGTTCGGCCATGGGCAAGTTAAAGATCGGGCTATTGTTCATGCGCACTTTGACGGCGGCTACCGACCAGTCGGCCTGGTAGAGAGTGACATTTTTGTAGCGCAGAGGCTGATTTACCCAGATGGTTTTGCGTTTCACTTCGGTGCCGCTGTCATCCAGCACCGAAAGATCGGAGTAGAACTGATCGACCCGGCCCTCCGGCGAATAGTCAATCCAAAAGCGGTTGACGTGGACTGACCAGTCTTTAGGAATCTGACTAGCTGACCAGGGCCCAGCCTCAAAGATATTTTGAATTTTGAAGGTTTGGCCGCTAGGAACCATCTCTTGAGCATAAAAGCCGGTCATCGCGCCTAGAATTGCGCCACCGAGAATGAGCAGCATACTGGCATGGACGACAATCGGGCCGATGCGCCCGACTAGCCCTTTGTGAGCGTAGAGCATCTCACCAGAGTCGTCTGTTTTTTCGTAGAGTTTGTAGCGGCGATCGCCCAGCCCCGTCTTCAGCTCGCTCAAAGATCCGCCCGCGATCTCCGTACTCAGCGCCATTTTGCCAAACTGTCGCGGCTGGCTGTAAAAATTCCAGGTGCGCGAAAACCACCGCAGGGCAATAATTTGCCGGGTAAAGGTACATGCCGTCAGGCTAGCCCCAAACAAAATCAAAATAGATAGAAACCACCAGGTGCTATAGACCTGGTTGAGCCCGACCGTGAGAATGAATTTCCAGGTGAGAAAACCAAATAGGGCCGGATCTTCGGGATAGTTTTCCTGGTAAAAGGCTAGCCCCTGTCCCTGCTCGATGACGGTGCCACTGATGCTGAAGAGAGCGATCGCCAGCAGCAGCCCAATAGCCAGCCGCAGGTCGGCCAGTAGCGGCAGCAGATCTTTACGAAAGTATCGTTTTATAGCAGTAACGGCGCTATTCATGCAGGCAATAGGGGAGAGAGGTCAGACAATGGGCAGCAGTCGGGTAACTAATGAGAAGAGACCGAAGCCGACCAGCAGCACACCGCTCGCAGGCGTAATCCAACCCGACCAGCGGCGCAGCTCTAAAAGGCGTTTAATCGAGGCAGTGAAGATACCCGCCAGCATCAGCGGGGCTACATAGCCGACGGTATAGGCCAGCAGCAGCGAAGCGCCCAGAATCGGATCGCCTGCTTTGCCTACCCAGGCCAGTAAAGTGGCCAGAACGGGCGTGCTGCAGGGTGAAGCGACTAGCCCAAAGGTCAATCCGAGCAGGTAAGACTTAGCGGATCGCGGCAGATTCTTTTTTAAGAATCCGGTGCCATTAAAAGAAGGTAAGGGCGGCAGCGGGAGGGCTTCTAGCAGGTTTAGGCCCATGAGGATAGCGATCGCACTGACAATAATGGGGAGTCCGATGCCGATTTGACCATAGACCCAGCCCAGGCTGCTGGCGGCTAATCCTAAGCCTGCTAGCGTCGTTGCCAGCCCCACCGCAAACCAGACTGACTGGCCTACGGCCTGCCAGCGATTTTCTAGCTCGTAGCTGCCCATATAGCCAACGGTAATCGGCAGCATTGACAGCATGCAGGGGGTCAGGCTCGTCAGCAGTCCGGCTACTGCAATAATGCCGATACTGGCAATCGAGAGATGACCGAGCTGTCCTTCTACCCAGCCGTTAGCAGACTGGCTGAGGTGATAGAGAAAGAGTTGCAGGCGTTCGCCCATAGGAATGATCTAATCGAGCTGTTTTCCTAATTGTATCGAATCGAGTCGCCGCTACTGACGATCAGGCCGACGGCGGAGCGAACGAACGGGGCGCGGGCGATTTTTGGCGGTTGGCAGGACGGCAACGGGGCTGCCTTTGGCGCTAGCTTGTGGGGCAAGATCAGGCGCTGATCGCGGCAAAGAAAGAACATCGGCATCTCGCGATTCTCTAGCGACGCGGATCAGCACACCAGCGGTGATCAAGCTGGCAATCATGGAGCTGCCGCCATAGCTGAAGAGCGGTAAAGGTAATCCGGTTGTGGGTAACGTGCCGGCAGCCACACCAATATGGATCAGTGACTGGCCGACGAGTAGAACCATGCAACCGGTTGCAACCAGCCGATGAACCGGCTTTTTCGCCTGAATCGCCACCATCAGCGCTACCGTACTGTACACCGCCAAGAACAGCAGCAGCATAATGCAGCCAATAAAGCCAAACTCTTCTGCAAAGACCGAAAAAATAAAGTCGGTGTACTGAATTGGCAAAAAGTAAATTTTTTGGGCAGAAAGCCCATAGCCGGTGCCGCCTGCGCCGCCGGAGCCAATCGCCAGCAGACTTTGAATGAGCTGATAGCCGTTTTCACTGGGGTCTGCCCAGGGATTGAGAAAAGAGGTGATGCGATCGCGCTGATAAGACTTAATACTGACGCTAATCACCGCCGCCAGCAGACCGGTAGACGCCGTAATCAGCAGCTGCCGGTAGGGAATGCCAGCAGCCATCGCAATCAGCCAGATCGCGATGCCGCAAACCGCCGTCGTACTGAGATTAGGCTGAGCCAAAATCAGCATCAGCCCGCCTGCAAAGATACCCAACCAAATCAGCCTAGTGCGGTTTGTCAGCTGATGCCATTTGCCGAACAGCTGAGCGCTGTGCATCACCAAAAACGGCTTCATCAGCTCCGAGGGCTGAATTAAGAAAGGCCCAAGCGGCAGCCAGCGGGTCGCCCCGTTTACCGAAATCCCCACGCCCGGAATATGGGTAGCCGCCACCATCAGCATGCACACCAGCAAAAAGAAGCCCGAGAGCCGCATGATCTGGCGCAGCGGATGACGGGTAATCCACCGGGAGATCAGCAGCCCCAAAATCACCCAGATCAGCTGAGCCTTAAAGTACCGCGCCCCGTCGTTAAAATCAGCTTCAGCAACCGGGTAGGAAGCAGAAAACAAGACCACCATGCCGACCGATAGCCACAGCAGCGTCATCCAGCGCAGCAGCCTGGCTTCTAAGGCCCAGCTTTGCACTGAAAAAAATCGGATGATGCCACTAGCACGAGTAAGTGTCAAGGAAGTAGCCCAAAGCAAAAACGTTCTTAGAGCTATAGGAGATCAGGGGATTGTCTGTCAAGCTTCGACTGCGCTCAGCCTTCGGTATTCTCGTAGGCTGGGCGCAGTCGTAAAGCCCTACGGGCATGCGCAAACGTAACGCGCAGCGTCTGCCTTAGCAGAAGTCTACGGTTGCGATAGCTCCGGCGCATTGAGTAGCGGCGCATTGAGTAGCGGCGTAGTGGCAATCGGCAGCGGTGGGGTTTTGTCTTGGGCGATCGCAAACATTTCTGTCCGCAGGCGCTCCGTAAGCTGCATCGTCTTCGCATCGTAAAGCTGAGTTAGCCCCTTGGGGTATAGCCCAAAGCCAATAATCGGAATCAGCAGACAGGCAATCACAAACACTTCGCGCGGCTCCGCGTCAATCAGCACCTCATTCTCAATCAGCTCCTGATTTTCAGGCCCGTAAAAGATATCGCGCAGCATCGACAGCAAATACAGCGGCGTCAAAATCACGCCTACGGCCATCAGCATCACCACGATCAGCTTGAAGTTAAAGCCATAGGCATCGCTATTGGCAAAGCCCACAAACACCATCAGCTCAGCGACAAAACCGCTCATCCCCGGCAGCGCCAGAGACGCCATAGAGCAGGTGGTAAACATGGCGAAGATCTTCGGCATCTTACGGCCCACGCCGCCCATCTCATCGAGGATGAGCGTATGGGTGCGGTCGTAGGTTGCGCCCACCAGAAAGAATAAACTCGCGCCAATCAGTCCGTGCGAGATCATTTGCAGCACTGCGCCGCTAAGTCCGAGGTTGGTAAACGACCCCAGACCAATCAGCACAAAGCCCATGTGTGAAATTGACGAGTAGGCAATCTTGCGCTTGAGATTGTTTTGCGCAAACGAGGTCAGGGCGGCGTAGATAATATTCACCACGCCCAAAATCACCAGCGCCGGGGCGACCACCGCGTGCGCATCCGGCAGCATTTCTACATTCATCCGAATAATCGCATAGCCGCCCATCTTCAGCAGAATGCCAGCCAGCAGCATATGCACAGGCGCTGTCGCCTCACCGTGCGCGTCGGGCAACCAGGTGTGAAACGGAATAATTGGCAGCTTTACCGCATAGGCAATCAAAAATCCTGAATACAGTAAGAGCTGAAGCCGCAGCGGGAACTCCTTAGCCATCAGCGACTGCATATCAAAGGTAACTGTATCGCCATAAAAGGCCATTCCCAGCGCTGCCAGCAGGATAAACAGCGATCCCCCAGCGGTGTACAGAATAAACTTAGTCGCTGCGTACAGCCTTTTCTTACCGCCCCAAATCGAGAGCAGCAGGTACACCGGCAGCAGCTCTAGTTCCCACATCAGGAAAAACAGCAGCATGTCCTGTACGGCAAAGACGCCAATTTGACCGGCGTACATTGACAGCAGCAGGAAGTAAAACAGCTTGGGCTTAAAAGTCACCGGCCAAGAGGCCAAAATCGCCAGCGTGGTAATGAAGCCCGTCAGCAGTACCAGCGGCATCGAAAGGCCATCGACTCCGACAGACCAGCGCAGGTCAATTTGAGGTACCCAGGTGTAGCTTTCGTAGAGCTGCATCCCTGAGCTGCTGATGTCGTAGTTGTTGACAAAGGCATAGACGATCACAGCAAAGTCTATAAGGCCCACAACCAGGGCATACCACCGAACGGTGCGACCTTTTTCGTCGGGGATAAAGGGGATGAGCAGTGCCGCTAAAAACGGGAAGAAAATAATGAACGACAGCCAGGGAAATTGATCCATAACAAAGTGATATTCTGCGGCGTGATGTGCGTACAGATGAGCTACTGAAGAACTATAGCGTCTGAAGAACTATAGCGTCTGCCACCTTGCTTTGCTCATTTATACCGGCTAAAAGCCTGACGCAACCAATGGGCAAAGTGACTGCGAAAGCAATCGACGTAGGCTTGTCTATATATACAAGCCGAAATATACAAGCCGAAGCTCAATTTTCTTTCACACTGTAGAAAGAAAATTGAGCCCTCGGGAGGGCAGTTTTCTGAAAAGTGTGCGGTGATACTTTACGTTTCAGCCGCGAGCAGAGCTTTCGCCAGTGCATAATACTGCGACTTTCCAAAGACACCTCTCAACTTAGCATCACCTTAAGGATCGCTAGGGATATTCGCTGGCGCTGACCGCCTCTTTAAGCTGACGTTATTCAGGCGCAGTGCCATAGCGTTGGCCCCTTTGCTCACGACACAAGTGACCACGAGAACCCAGGTGTAACAAAGCCGTTAAAAAGACTCAATCTTGGCCTGCGCCTGAATAATCAGCTGACCGGGCTCTACCATTAGCTCGTCAAACTGTAGCGTTGTTCCGCTGAGTTCAAAGCTGCGCAAATCTAGTATGTCTTGCGTGCTGTCTACTAGCGACTGCGTTAGCTCAGGCATGTCATTCGTCGCTTCGTCATACTGAATATCTTCGAGGGTCACCACATGACCGCCCTCCATCAGCTGCGGCCTGGCCGTAAAAGCTACATGATGCGTTTCCACTTTCTCTATTAGCATTACATCAGCTTCCACAGCAATCTGGCCTGCCTCAGGGATTGTAAAGCTGACATTGCTGGCATCGGTCGTCACTCGTTCACCTGAGGGTAAATCTATCTTTTGGCCCCGTAGCTTCTGCTTGACGTAGTCGGAGTTAAACGCCTTTTGAATATCTTCAGCCTTGAGCACCACTCGTGCGGAGGCATCGGCTGGCTGCTCTAGCTTAATGTCGCCTAAGGCAGCTTTGATCATATCGATGTCAACTGAGTTAGCTTTCAGGGACAGATGCTCAGTGCGCAGCGCGTTTTGCACCACTAGCCCGCGCCCTTCGACAGTGACTTCATCGACTTCGCCGCGAGCTAGCTTGCCGGGGTCGGTACGAAGTTCCACATCGAGCGATTCCACTTCATCCATCTGAGACTTAATGCCCGCCTCAGCTGCCTGGCTAATTGCCTGCTCGCCAATATCGAGATCTTTTGAACGCATGCTTTTCTACCGTTTGGGACTGCCGCCCAGTGTAGAAAGCGCGATCGCCCTTACCCTTCTATCAAAGGAGCGAACTTAGTCAGCATCCCAAAAGATAATAGATTCGCTGATCGGCTGTAGCGCTGTGCCCGGATAGTAAAACTCTAGAATCTGCTCGTCAGAGTAGCCTTGCTTGCCCAGGTTGTAAGCACCCGTCTGGCTCATGCCTACGCCGTGGCCAAAGCCGCCGCCGATGAACTTGTAGCCGATGAGAACAGGCTGAGGGGGGGGCGTCGTCTGTTTTTCCAACTGTTCCAGGCTGCCTGGCTTGCTGTTTAGCTTGCTGTCAACCGGTTGGAGCGGGTTGGCAGCGCTGATAGTAGGGCTAGCGGCATTGGGCGCGGCGGCAGTCGGCGTTTCAAAAACCGGCTCCAAGTAAAATAGCAAACTGCGAGGTGGAATAAAGGCTTTAACCGCTTCATCTTTAACCAGATCAAAAGAGCCAATGTCAGTATCGACCTGGATCTTTTGTACGCGCCCCGACTCAGCCCTTTCGGTGACGGTGAGCGCAGTGACCTGGTTGAAGTTCGCTAACGGATGCTGACGATTAGAGAGATACTCTTTGAGGGTGACCTCAATATCTTTGAGCGAGGCTTGGCGATTCCAGCGAAAGGCGTCCCAGCCGTCTTCATTAAAGCCGCTGTTAAGGGCGATGAAGGCGCGGAAATTGGCTTCGTCTGAGAGCGGACGCTGCGCTAGATTCCAGCGGGTTTGCAAGGAATCGATTACCGGACGCAGATAGGGCCGGTCCGCGCCGTTCCAAACGTCGGTAAAGCGGGCGGTGACGCCGCCAGTGGTAGAAGAGTAGAGGGCGTCAATCAGTTCGTTGTTGTAGGTGAGTACCTGGCCAGCGGTGGCCGCGATCGCACTATCTGAGATTGGGTAAGTCTCAGCCAGACCAAAATACACCTGACACTGCGTATCGGCGCAAATCTCATAGTCATCAATGGCAAATCGTCTGAGGTTGCGCAGTGCGTAAGTGCGAGCCAAAATTGCCTGCGCTTCAATCGCCTGCCGGGGAGCGCTGACCCCAATTTCATGCGGTACCACCCCGCGCAGATAGTCCTCTATCGGTACCTGGTTGACTAGCGTATAGGTGCCGTAAGCGTTGGGCTGAATGTTCATATCGCCCGCAAACAGATCGCGAAAAGTCGGGCCATCGCCCCGGCCCATTTGAATGCGGCGGTTGCTGCTGGTCACCGTAAATTCGTCGCGCACATACCGGTAGCCGTTGGCGGTAAAGGTCACCTTGGGCACTTCTGTCACTACCCGGCTGTCAATATAGGCGGTGGTATCACCGGCTGCCTGCAAATTTTTGAGCAGCAGTCGGCGCAGCAGCGGTGTGCTGTAGTCATCGCGTTTGGCCCAGACCTGCCAGGCATCGGGCTGGGCGATTTCGGCGGCGATGCCAGCGGCCTGCCAGCGGTTGGCGCTGTCTTCGGCGCTCTCAAAGCTGCGGTGCGTGCTGAGGACAACCCACTCTTGCAATACCGGCTCGCTGAGTGGCTGCATGACGGTGTTGATCTGTAGCTGACTAGCGGTAAGGGTTTGGGCCTGGCCGTTGGTGGTGAAATCAACCTTGAGCTGGTCGCCGGTCAGAGGCGCTAAGACAATTTTATCGGTCTCATTTTCACCAAAGCGCTGAACAATGCCTACCTCAATTTCTGGGTTGCGATTGGCTGATTGGGCTTGGGCGGGCAGGGCGATCGCCCCACTCATCCCCACACCGATCACAGCGCTACTGGCGATCGCTCCTATCCCTAACCCGAGAGCTGAGCAGCTAGTCGCCAGGTAAGAGGTGCTAAAAGTGGTTCTAAGGCGATCGCTCAAATGGTTCATAGCAAGCATGGCAGAGACGGTAAGAAATCCGCCTTGGAATCATTTTTCTGAATCATTTTTTCAAAGCTGAGCTGGCTCGATCAGGCAGTTCTCAACAGCTCTTAGGAGCATAAACAGTCGATGGCTGAAGCTTAGAGACGGCATTGGTTGCGCTAGTTGGCCGGGGCAGGGGCAATAGCGGTGGGGGGGCTAGCCAATGTCAGTCGGCAGATGAGCAGCTTATATCGTAACGGTTTCTCTATCAAATTGTATAGATACGTGCAAAATTTACAGTTGACCGCAGCGATCGCCGCGTTCTTGTCTACGTCCGCCGTGTGCTCGGATCGCTGCTGAACCTGCATTTAGCCTAAGCTAGACATGGCTGTCGCGTATCGAGGGCACACCATTTTGACAGAGGATTTCAAGGCACCGGTAGACCCGGCTCAGTGCTTAAAGGCGCTGATGCAGCGTGCAAAGGTTTCTAGCTACCGAGCGTTGGCAACTCAATCCGGGGTCTCTCGCTGGCAAATTCAGCAGCTGCGGTCTGGCAATATCGCTCAGATGCGATTGGGGGTGGTAGCTCAGCTAGCGGCTGCTTTAGAGATTCCTTTAAACACGCTTCTAAGCGAATTCGGCCTGACCAACACTCATCAAACTGCCTCAGCATCTAACTCAGTCGCCCAGTCACAGCAGCTAATTGCCTTGCAAAAAGAATATCAGCGGTTACAAGAGCAGATGGCGCAGCAGGTAGCGTTGGCGCGATCGCAAACCCAAATCGACGCCCTGCAAACATTGGAAAGCTGGCTAGTGCAGTGGCCCACCATTGCTAAGCGCGCGCAGGAACGTGAAGAATTGCCCGCCGCTAAGCTATTGCCCTTCATCAGGCCCGTAGAGCAGCTGATGGCCGAGTGGGGCGTAGAAGCGATCGCGCCTGTTGATGCCACCCTTCCTTACGACCCGCAGTACCACCAGCTGATCGGCGGCACCGCTGAACCGGGCGCGCTCGTACGAGTCACTCACAGCGGTCATCAGTATCAAGGCAAATTATTGCATCGGGCCAAGGTCAAGCTAGAAAATCTTTCGTAGCGTCATTTATGCCCGCATCAGGGTAAGCACCGTCAGCTCCGGCGGGCAAAAGAGACGACCGGGCGGATAAGTGCCCAAGCCGCGATTTACATAGAGCCAGTTGTCACCGATGCGGTGCAGCCCCCGGGCCCATTCCCAGTGACGCACGACGTGAAAACAGCGATCGCTCAAAAACGGAATGCTATTGCGAACCCGGCGCGGTACCCGCTGGCGAAACCGCTTCCATACCAGCGGCCCAGACCCTAAACCCGGCAAATATATCTGTCCGCCATGCGTATGACCAGAAAGCTGCAAGTCAGCTCGCCATGACGCCAGCGGCTCAGCCGTATCCGGATTGTGAGAGAGCACCAGGCGCGGCACTGCCGGATCAATCTGGTTCAAAACCGTCGGATCAAACTCACGCGACCAGTAGTCAGCAAAGCCCACCACCGGAAAATCTTCCCCTAGCGGTGTCGCCACCTGATTCCACAGCACCGCAATATCTGCCTGCTCCAGCGCCCGAGTCACGATCTGACGCGCCCCCGGCACCTGAATATCGTGATTACCCAGTACGGCCACCATGCCATAGCGACTGGGCAAATGCTTAATCCGCCGCGCCAGCTCGTAGATCGGCTGCGGGTCATGCGTGACAAAATCGCCCGTCAGCGCAATCAGGTCAGGGTGAAAATCGTAAATGCGATCAATCGCTCTTGCGAGCATGGCATCAGACAGCCGCAGCCCATCAAAATGAAAATCAGACAGCTGAGCCACCACCGTGCCCACCAGCCGCTCAGGCAAACCTTGAATCGGAATCGTCTTTTCTTCTACCGATAGCGCGCCTGAAAAAAGCCGATGCATAAGACAGATCCAGATTCTTCAGAAGTAAAAGCAGGTTACCATTCTAGTCAAGCCAGCTATAGTTTTACAGACTACATATTCCCTGCCCCCGATCATTCTCGCCGTTCTTTCACCGCCGTCACGACAAAATCCACCATCCGCTCCGCCACATCTACCCCCGTCACCGCCTCAATTCCCTCTAGCCCCGGCGAAGAATTCACCTCAATCACGACTGGGCCATGACCGGCGCGCAAAATATCTACGCCTGCCACCTGCAGCCCCACCGCCTCAACCGCCCGAACGGCCATACGGCGCTCTGCCGGGCTGAGTTCTACGACGCTGCTCTGCCCGCCCCGATGCACGTTTGAGCGAAATTCGCCCGGTGCGCCGCGCCGCTTCATCGCCGCCACCACTTCTCCTTTGATCACAAAGCAGCGAATATCTTCGCCGTTCGCTTCTTCGATAAATTCTTGCACTAAGATATTGGCCTTAAGCTCGCGTAGCGCCTCAATCATGGACTTTGCTGACTGGTGAGTTTCGGCCAGTACTACCCCAACGCCCTGAGTGCCCTCTAGCACTTTAATCACCAGCGGCGCACCGCCCACTAGCTCGATCAGTCCGTCAATGTCGCGATTGGAGTGGGCAAAGCTAGTCAGCGGTAAATCAATGCCCTGCTGAGAGAGAATTTGCAGGCAGTGGAGTTTGTCTCGCGATCGCGAAATTGCCTCAGCCCGGTTAGCGACAAACACCCCCATTTGCTCTAGCTGACGCACGACAGCGGTACCATAGCGCGTATGCGAAGGGCCAATTCTAGGAATCACCGCATCTAAGAGCGGCAAAACGCTACCCTGATAGAGGAGCTGCGGGCTGCGAGCCGTGATATCCATGTAGCAGCGCAGCGGGTTGATCACCGTCATCGTGTGGCCCCGCCCTTCTCCCGCCGCGAGCAGCCGCCGGGTAGAGTAAAGCGCCGCATCACGCGAGAGCACTGCAATTTTCATCGGGTAGATTTCCTTAGGAGCTGATCCCGGTCGGGTTGCAGTGGGGCGGCGTTGGTCTATTGATTGGGTCTATTGCTAGAACTGAGATATCAGATCAGGTGAGAAGCGACTAGCATGGTGCCAATGCCCATATCTGAAAAGGTTTCGAGCAGCAGCGCATGGGGCATTCGACCATCGAGAATGTGAGCGGCGCGGACGCCTTGGGCCAGCGATCGCACACAGCAAGTCACCTTCGGAATCATGCCGCCTGAGACCACACCGCTGGCAATGAGCGATCGCGCCTGATGAATATCTAGCTTGTTAATTAGCGTACTCGGATCGTTAAAGTCTTCCATGATGCCAGGGGTATCCGTCAGCAAAATCAGCTTTTCGGCATTCAGAGCAGCGGCTAGTTCGCCTGCGACTGTATCGGCGTTGATATTGTAAGCCTGACCCGTTTCATCGGCGGCAACGCTCGAAATCACCGGAATATAGTTCGCGGCTACTAGAGAACTGACCAGATCGGGGCGAATACTGCTAACGTCGCCGACAAACCCGATACCCGATTGCGCCGAGCTAGGCCGGGCCGTTACCAAACTGCCGTCCTTACCGCACAGCCCGACTGCCGCCCCGCCCGCCTGGTTAATCAAAGAAACCAATTCCTTGTTCACCCGGCCCACTAGCACCATTTCCACCACGTCCATAGTTTTCGCATCGGTGACGCGCAGCCCGTCTTTAAACTGAGGATCAATATTGAGCTTGGTTAGCCAGGTATTGATTTCCGGGCCACCGCCATGCACGACCACAGGCCGAATGCCGACGCTGGCCATAAAGACAACATCGCGAATGACCTTGGCCTTGAGACTGCTGTCTTTCATCGCTGCGCCGCCGTACTTAATGACCATCGTGCGGCCCCGAAACTGCTGAATGTAAGGCAGTGCCTCGCTCAAAATACGGACGCGATCAGCTTCAGCTTGTTGAAAGTATTCGCTTTCCGCGTTGAGACTGGGTGAGGGGGGCATGGTGGGGTTGGGAGTAGAGGGAAAGGGGAAGGGAAAAGGGAATTAAATTAGTGGGCTTTGGTTTGATGGCCGTTGGTTTGATGGCCGTTAGTTTGAATAGCGGCTGGGTTGTTCGCCAAGCCAGCGACTGGGTTGATTGAGGTTTGGCTGAGGACGACTTGGCCAGCGGCAAGTTTGGGGTCGGGGCGGAGGCGCTGCTGAAGGGTGCTGAGAATGCGATCGCAAGTTTTGCCAACCGATCTGCCTTCATAGGCAATGCGAATGTCAGCTAGGGCATAGCGATCGCCCCGTTCAGCCAGGAGCGATTCGAGTTTGGTGGTTATATCGGCATCTTTTAACAGGGGCCGGGAGGTATCGCCCGACAGCCGGGAGACCAGTACCGGGACCGGCACATCTAGCCAGATCACGACGCCATGCCGCAGGTGGCTCCAGTTCATCGGCTGCGTGACGATGCCGCCACCGGTTGCGACCACGAGCTGAGTGTGGGCTGAGACTTGGGCCAGCACCTGGGTTTCGAGTGCGCGAAAGGCGGCTTCGCCCGTTTGGGCAAAGAGGTCGGTAATGGGTTGGCCCGCCGTCTGCTCAATCAGCGCATCGGTGTCTAAGAAGCGATAGCCTAGCCGTTTGGCAAGTTTACGGCCAACGGTGGTTTTGCCTGCTCCCATCATGCCCACAAGGTACAGGTTGGTTTTTTTGAGATCGGCAGTCATCATCGGGCGACTGGGCTCTTAGCGTAGGGGCGACTGCTACATTATGTCAGCCTTTGGAACGATCTAGTAGGGCTAACCAAAGCTGCCGCTCGCCGCCGGGGGCGCTGTAAAAGAGGAGGTCGATCAGCAGGCGGAGCGATAGCTGGGCGAGCTTTTCTGTCTCAGGGACAGGATCGGCCATGCGATCGCAATACATATTGTTAAAGTTGTCCAGATAGTCGCCCAGTACGGCAGCGCGGTGAGGAGCTTCGCCTTTAGCGGTGAGCTGCTCTAGGCGGGCAACGGCCTGGCGAATACTGTGATGATGACCGCTAGCCAGATGACAGACGACCAGCACCAGCGCTCTGGCCTCGTCAATATCTAGCTTTTTACGGCCCTGGCCTTTGCGTAGCGGGCTGGATTGCCGCAGTCGCCACAGGCCAACTCGGTCGGAGAGTGTTTGCTTAAGCTGTAGGTCTTGGGCCGCCGCCAGCACCGCATCAGAACCCATGCCGGTCAGCGCCTCTATGGCCATCAGCACCAGATCGAGCTGGGCTTTGATACTGCTGAGCTGAGCAGTCGATATCGCGTCAATGGGCAGGGGCACATTCACAGCAGTCTACGG
Organism: Leptolyngbya sp. BC1307; assembly: GCF_002286735.1. Taxonomy (GTDB): domain Bacteria; phylum Cyanobacteriota; class Cyanobacteriia; order Phormidesmidales; family Phormidesmidaceae; genus Phormidesmis. The sequence goes on along the minus strand of NZ_NRTA01000032.1, from coordinate 2,207 downwards.
GTGAGTGGTGTTAGGCGCATTACAGTATGGCAATTGTGCCATAGCCTAGTCCCCCAGTTGATCGGCAGTCTTGAATTGGCAGTCTTAAATTGTCAAGCTTGAATTGGCAGGCTTAACTACGGTTAGCGCCGCCGGTACCGCTGCGAGGGTTATCTACCGCGCAGATCTGATCGCCCCAGGCCAGTGATCGCGCCGCTGACCGACCGGCCCGGCGATTGGCGGCCACAGGCACGCAGGTAAACTCACCGACTGGCACGACATCGGCCTCCCCAACCAGGCTGGTCTCATCTCGGTCGGGTAAAAAACCAAAAATCTTCTCGAAGCCGGTTTCTGCCGATCTGAAGACGACAGCGCCAACGGTAGAGCAATTGCGAATCAGCTCGCTCGATAACTGATCTAATAGCTGCGACGAGCGAATAACCGATAGCGTAGCTGGGCCGTTTAGCGCTACTCTGACGCCATTGGGCCGATCTGTAGGAAACTCTGCGTAGCGATCACGCAGCTGTACAGCACTGACAACCGCGTTAACTTCCCGATCAGTCTCAATATCGCCAATGGCGCTGATCAAAGCGGCATCGCAGGGCGGACTGCTACCTGGCACGGCCTCAGATACCATCGCCTGAAGGGTGGCAACTGGAGATTCTCCGGCCTCTATTTTGATCTCGTACTGACCGGTTTTACCCGATTCATAGCTATTGGCAACGGCTGTGTAAGTGCCGGTGCTTGGCAAGGTGATCACCAGCCGCGAGTTGCGATTGTTGCGGCTGACATCGTCATTTTCGCTAATCCGTCGCCCCTGAGGGTCAAGCAAAATCAGGTAGGGATCAAAATCTCGGCTGCTGAGAGAAATCGTAATCTGCTGGCCACTGCTGCCCGCAAAGGTGTACTCATCGTAAAGGCTGCCGTCTTCTAGGACAGCATCCCCAATTGTCAGTGCGCCCTGCACGGTGAGGAGTTCCTGAGCAGTAGCCGCTGCACTCCAACCTACGGAGACAGCCAGGCTAACCGCCGTCGAAATCGCACCAAATCGCAATGCCCGCATCTAGTTTCTCCAGTTAAATAATTCTGCTAGCTGATCGCCCAAAATAAAGAAAATGTAGAAGGTGCATGCGATGGAGGCCCCATCCTATAGGTCTGCTGATCAAAGTTAGAGAACCCACAGTGACAGCTTATTAACTGGTCAGATTTCCAAAGTTTATACGCTAGAGGATGAATTTACACCGCTAGCTCCCATATGTATCAAAAACAATATGTATCAAAAACAGCGAAATGAAAGCCAGATGAATAAAGACCAGATGAAGATTGCCGATCTGATTGCCACCTTTGAGAGCTGGGCTCAGCCGAGCTGGCAAGAAAAGTGGGACAATTGCGGCTGGCAGGTAGAACCGGGCATCCTCTCCGAGCCAGCTGGCGTGCTCGTTTGCCTGACGCCTACCCTGGCAGTTATGCAGGAGGCGATCGCCCTTAAAGCTCAGGGCGTACCGGTCAATCTAATTTTTGCCCACCACCCGCTGATTTTTGGCGGACTCTCAGCGGTAGTGGCAGGTGATAGCGTCGGCGATATGGTCAGGAATGCGATCGCTCACCGCATCGGCATTTACAGCGCCCATACCAACTTTGACCAGGTCAATGATGGGACCGCCGACGTGCTGGCCCAACTGCTGAATTTGCAGGCCACAGTCCCGATTGAACCGACCGCGCCTCAGCAAGACAGCGCCCGTGGCTACGGTAGAGTGGGAAATTTGCCCGCTGCTCTGCCGCTTAAGCAACTGCTAGAAAAGATTCAAGCTGTGCTCGACCCACCCCAGTTACTCTATTCGCCAGCCGCCGATTTGCAGCAGCCCATCCAACGGGTCGCTGTCTTGGGCGGATCAGGCGCAGGCTACCTGCCATCGGTGAGCAAAACGGGCGCTCAGGCATACCTGACTGCCGACTGCAAATTTCATCAGTTTCAGGCCAGCCGCGACCAAAATTTGGTGCTGATCGATGCCGGGCACTATGCGACCGAAAGACCCGCGTGCGATCGCTTAGTTAGCTGGTGCCAGCAGCAGGGCGCTCACTGGGCGCAGCTCAGCCAGCAAGACGAAGACTTTCGGCAGTTTCTATAGCAATAGGACTTACGCATTGACAGAGCAGGCAGATTATGGGTGGTAGAATAAATCACATCCTCTTAGCCTTCTGGTCAGCATGCGCCAGCGATCAAAACC
>NZ_NRTA01000031.1 GCF_002286735.1 Leptolyngbya sp. BC1307 | reverse complement strand
GCTTTGATAGTTGGGATCATCTACTGACCTTCATGCTCGGAGGGCTTGAGCTTAAAGTGCCTGCTGACACTAGCTAACCTCATAATGAGAATTGCTGGCGTTTAATGGCCCTGCTACTCGTAAGGCTTCAGAATGATATGCTAGAACTCAAAAGCAATGAACACTCAGGAGTAGGCTTAGCAGTCTTATGGAAACTAACAAATTAGGGTTTGTCGCCAGCGTCTTGTTCGTCTTCGTACCCACTGTATTTTTGCTGATTCTATATATTCAGACGGCTAGCAAAAATACGGGTACATAATTCAGCCTTCCCCAAGCAATTAGCGTCAGCTAGTCAGGGCAAAATTGATAAGGGCAAAGGCTTTTTGGTGATCGCTGTTTCAGCACATATCGCCCTCTGTCATTCTTCTGACAGAATTGTGCTAGCTACTCGTTCATATTCTTGTAAGTAGCCACCGCCGAAGGTGAAATACGGTTGAGATACCGGAAAATCCAGTATTTAAAGACCGTATCTAGAATCACCGGAAAAGTCGCAATGAACAAAAAGATGAAGTTGCGGTTGGCGGGTAATCCCAAATGATTGGCCATTCCCTCTAGCAAAACTTCCCATCCGTGGGGAGAGTGGAAGCCGACAAAGATATCGGTAAAGAGAATGATAATAAAAGCCTTGGCACTATCGCTGAGGCCGTAGATAATTTCGTCAATAAATGACTTGAGAATGGCAATCTGCTGCTTACAGTTCGTGAGAAAAAGCGAGAATGTAAGAACGGCAACCACATCGGCAAAAACATTTTTGATGGCATCGGCGCTGCGCTGCCGGTATTCTTCTTCAATTTGAAAGGCTTTTTGCCTGACTCGATTTTCAATTTCCTGCTCATTGAGCCCCGGAGCCTTGCCGATAAGAACCTCAAAGCGGAATCGCTCTTCGTACTGCTGCAGCTCGTGCAAGGCGTCTTCCTCCATCTCCATATTTAAGAAGACCTCGGCTTTGGCCATATCACGGCTATAGTCCACAATCGGACCGATGATAAAGTTTTTGCTGAGATACTGGGCCAGCAGCGGAATGATAACTAGCTGTAAGACAAAGGTAACTGCAACCGTAGTCTGAGCTTTAGAGCTGCGAAAGTTACGCACAACTTCTACTTCCGCATCGGGATCGAGGTCCTGCTTGATGCGATCTACTGTTCGTAAAATCGACCGAGGCAGGACGCTGCTACGGCTGCTCAAGGCCTCGTTAGGGTTGTCTTGAGGTTGGGCTGTGTCTGTTTGTAGAGTTGATATGCCTTTGGTGGGGCGGGTCTGTAGCTGGCTTAGCGCAAAAACGGAAGGCTGTTGGTAACGCTCCAGGATTTCATCGACCAGCTTTAGCTTGCTGAAGAAAACAGCGGGTCCATTAATTTGATCGAGCGGGACATCGTCTAGTAATGGGACAGTCAGTTGACCCATGCTAGGAATTTGGAAGACTGAACTGCTAGTTCTAAATTCAGCCATTCGCCGCTGGAGTGTGCTGAGATGCTTTTTCAGGTCTTTTTGCAGCAGCCGGTAGGAGCTGCGGCTATAGTCACCGTAGTTTTCGGAGATGGGATTACCGTCGAAGTGGTTTGTTTCGATTTGGCGAATTTTGAGGGCCGCTTCGTAGGCTTGATCGAGTGCCCGAGTGGGCGTTTTCGCAAACCACTGCCGAAGACTACCAAACAGCCAGAAACGCTGCGAAGAGTTTGTCATTGCTTAACCAAAGCGGCAACCCAACGGTGGGATGAGTCACTCTATATTACGGGGACGATCGCCCATCTTAAAGCGCTCAGCGCAATAATGATCAAAATAAATGATGCCCCATATCTATTTTGCAGCTTTCAGAGGATGGCGACTATCTAGTTGAGCGTCTTTGGCGTTATTGCGTAGGCGAGTTTGTCATTCGCCAGGCACAGAAGCCGGTCTCAAGATCTAGAAGGGATTGGTATGAACAGCTCAATTTATTGCTGTGCCTGACAGGACTGCTCCCAGATCAGTTTTTGCTCTACGGGCTGAGGCTCTCCGGGGGGGGCGGTACGCTCGTCGATAAAGTAAACCTGCAGGTCTTTGAGCGGGTGTCTTTGACGGGCGCTCTGCTGACAGAGGTAGTTTCCATAGCTAGGAAAGACCTTTTGGCCAATCTGACGATTGAGATTGATGTAGAAGGTTCGCCACTGCATGTTTTTGTAAAAGCGAGTGCGATCGCCCAAGGATGGCTTATCAAACGCGATCTGTCGCTCGGGCCGCAGCACATCGATCTCCGTAGTGGCGATCGCCTCGTCCGTTTGACTAGGCGCAGGCAGCGGCGTACCCGCTACGACATGCCAGCCGTCGTCTCGCGGCGGCCCAGGCGCAAAAATACTCCATGACTGATCAAGTCGGGTCACGCGGCTTAGCCAGTCTATACGCTGCGCCGTACGGCTATTAGTTACCCGGCGAACGATGCTGACCGCTGGCTGCGAGCTTTCCACAAAAGACCGATGGGTGACGATACTGCGGAGATTCCACATGAAAGTCAGAGTTAGCAGCAAGAGGGCAATCGCACTCAGCCAGCTAGGATTTTTAACAGGCAGCGGCTTAAATTTAAACGGTCGAGTAAAGCGCCCTGCCACTCGCCGATTCGTCGCTATCCACTCATAGAAACGAGTGCCCACGGCCATCACTGGCGACCAGCGCAGCAGCGGGGCGAAAAAGCGAAAGACTGGCGACAAACTGACGACATAGGCAATGCCTTCAAACTTGTAGTGGTGCCTTCCCTTCCAGTCAACAATCACCCAGGAGTTTTGCAGCTCCATCGCCTGATTGATCTCTGGAATACTTTGGGCCGTCGCTAAAGGGGTGTGCGGAAGCACCAGCAGCATTCGGATCAAATGCACCACCTTTTTGCAAAAGCCGCAGTCAGCATCGTAAAAAATTCTCAGGCCCGAGCGCGGTGGCCCGTAGACCCGCTTGCTCAAAGCCTCCCATACCGAGGTCGGGATAAAAGCTAGCCAGGTAACGATACTTAAGAAAGGGAAGATACCCAGATTTAGCGTCAGGCCAAACCCCGCATGAAGACCGACGAAGAGGACTACTGCGACCATTCGGCAAAAGTCATGGCGTATCGGTGACCAAATCAGCAGCGGTCCTACACACTCCAACACCAGCGTCACGAATGTAAAGACAGTGAGCAGCGGCCCCAAATTGAGCAGAAAATGTCCCAGCGGTGTGGCGTACTGATCGTAGCTAAGCGAATAGTAAACCGCTGTGCCATCTGGCCACCAAGCAGAGTTGGTCGTCTTAAAGACAGCTGAAAAGATATAGATAAAGCACTGCTGAGCCATCAGCGCTAGCGTTGCGCCTGAGAAAATGCGCACTGGGATCGGCCGGGTGGCTGTATTCAGGGCCCGGTCAACTGAGTAAGCTGCCCCTAAAGGCAAAAACATGGCCCAAAACATCACCGCTCGCAACACATCATCTGCCGCAAAAATCAGCAGCGGATTGCGGTTATGCACGGAAATCAGCAGCACCCAGGAGGCAACGGTGGCTAGCCGACTGCGATAGCCAAACAGCATCGCTACCGCGCTAGCTGCCGCTAGTAAAAAGAGCACTCCCTGGAAGATCGGCTGCCCGCTCAGCAGGTGAAGTGACCAATAGCCAGGTTTCAAGATGCCGTCTGTCAGCACCGCTCGCGGCAGTACACCCAGATCGCTATAGTGAGCAGTCAGATCGCCGAAGCGCGTCGCCAGGTCAGCGAGTAGCGTCAGTGCCAGGCCAATTCTCAATAGAGCGAGCGATCGCATATCTAAACTGTAGAGATCGCGCAATGTAGCCCACCAGCGGCCCTTTTTTTCAGGCTGAACAGAAGTCATAGCTGCTTTTTGGAGTTTAGAATTGCTTGATTTAAGACTTAGCTTTCGTAGCCAGGATCCCGTCGTTTTCGCCAGGGCAAGAAGACAGCTCGCCCGAGTTCACCCAAGGCGCGGCGGGCTACTTTAGCCCGGTGACGCCGAGTCGGCATCCGAAAGATGTACACCCCGCGCCGACAGAGCGCCGCTATGCGCCCGCCCAGCGTAATCCCAAAGCTCCACAGCCCGGCATCGCCGACGCCCAGGGTAACCATGTCACCTAAGTGCAGATAGTTGAAGGGCTTGGGCGATCGCCCTCTGGTCATGGCCGCCAGATTCGCCGCCACTCGGCTAGCGGCTTGATAGGCAGCTTGAGCTGTATTCGGAGCAGCGTTGCGCTTGGACCCTCGGACATCAGCGCTATCGCCCAGCACGAAAACATTGTCATGGTCTATCAGCTGGAGCGATCGCCGAGTCAGCCGTTGGCCCTGTTCATTGTGATCGACAGCTTGCTCGCCTAGCCAGGGATTGGGCTGCGTCCCTACTGCCCACAGCGTGAGGTGACTTAGCAGCACCTGCTGTTCACCGCCTGCCTCGATGGTCACTGTATCAGCGCTCACTGCTGCTACTGAGGTCTCAGTTAGCACACGAATATCTCGTCGGGCTAATGCCTGCTGCGCGAGCCGTCTGAGACCTTTCTCAAAGGGCTTAAGAATGGTTGCTCCCCGGTCTACCAGAGTAATCTGACCTCGGGCACCTAGATAGTCAGACACCTTACCTGCTAGCTCTACACCGCTAGGTCCACCTCCGATCACAGTGACATAGACGGGAGCGGCACTGGCTTGAGGCCCCATCGCTTGAACCTGCAGCAGCTGAGAAAGCCGCGCTTTCAAGCTCAAGGCATCATCCAAAGAACGAAAGGTCAGCGTGTGCTGATCGACACCAGGAATATCAACTGGTCGGCTGTCAGCGCCGGTTGCTAGCACTAAATAGTCGTAAGCAATACTGTCACCGCCTGTCACCGTTACCACCTGACGCTGCAAGTCTACGGCCTCTGCGCGGGTCTGCAGCCAGCTCACGTTAGTCCCCGCGAGCAGGCTGCTGTAGGTCGGTGCTATCTCCCACTCTTTGAGCTCGTCGGTGATGAGTTCGTACATCATCGGCGTGAACAAAAACCGCCCCTTGGGTTCAATCAGCGTAATTTGGCTGTTGCGCAGATGACGGTATTTCTGCAGGTACAGCGCCGTGTAAAGCCCCCCGAAACCGCCACCCACAATGCAGATCTGCGAGCCAGTGGGTGGGTTGCTATTGGAGGTGCGTCCGGCTGGCTGCTGATGGATCATTGCATCTCTAAGAGAAGGGGTTTGAGCTGTTGAGCTAGCTGCTGCGATCGCACTTCTCTACCTTCTGGTTTCAAATGGTAGTGAGTGTCAGCAAACAGCGTTGGACTGTCCTGAATGTTTAGAGTTTCTTCGTCTACCAGGACCGGGGCAATCTCGCCTAGCGCTTGAGCGGTGTCTCTAACGCTTTCTATGGTTTGCTCGCTATTGACATCGCCATAGACCCAGGGAATCGACACAATTAGCTGCCCCCCCCTGTCTTCTACCTCCGTTTTGAACTGGGCAATGCGCTCAACAGCGTGAGGAGAGGCAGCGCTGTTGATTTTTAGAGGCCACCAGTCCCCTTCGCGCTGCTTGGTCTCAGTCGGGTCTCCCTGCGCTGTCAGCGGACCGTCATAATAGCCAGTAAAGCGCCCTTCCTCAGCCAGGTTAGTGACCGATTTAACAGTCCATCGCAGAGAGGGAATGCCTAGCTGTAAAGTATCTAGCGCTAGCTGCTTAGCAGGGACACCCCCCATTCCCGGCTTACCAACCGCGATCCCAAACAGGCCAGACTTTGGTCCAAAGCCGTCTCCTTCCAAAATCAGGTATTCAGGAATGAGCAGTACCACATCGCCTGGCTGAACGGCTTCTAAAACGCTCGCCAAAATCACATCCAGACCTAAAGGGCCGTCTAGACCCAGATTGACCACGGGCATTCCCAGTTCTTGGGAGAGCAAGGCAGAATCTACGGTGTAATGCGCACCCGAGCCCCCCGTAATAATCAGCTTGGGGTCAGAAGTTTCAGCGGCGATCGCCACTTTATTCTGGTACAGCCCTTTCAGCCAATGCGCTTCACCGCCTAAATATACGTTGTAGACAAACCCGGCTCCCCAGGCCAACCCTGCAACTGCTAACCAGCTTAAAAACTTTGGAGGCTTTGCGGACACAGTCATTTCGTTCAAGAGATCCTATTCTAAACAGCTCACGTGACTGACCTCTGCTGCTTCCCAGAGATCGCAGAGACGTTTCTAAAATTCAAAGTAGATAAAGTCGGCTGGAATATTAGCGGCCAGAAGAATCGTTAGGCCCAGCAACACTCTAGACATCCAGGGGGAGGTCAGCAGCTCATATTCAGGCCGCTCTTGCCATACGGCGATGTGCTCAAGGGCTAGGAAGGCGATCGCCAGCAACAGCGCCACGCCTAGCACTAACCCTTCCGGCGAATTGAACGTATTGACCGCCTGAATCAAGTTGGCAGGTGAGTAGGCCCAGGGCGTGACAATGGTCAAGAGCTTGGCCATCAGCCGCTCAATATTAGTCTCCATGAAAAAGAGACAGCCTAAAATAACGGCCCCAAAGGTCAGTGCCCAAGACACGACTTGAGGCCGCCGGACAAACTTATTAGTTGCCCGCGCAAAGGGCCGTCCAGCGTAGCGCAGTAGCAGCAGCAGCGCGCCGTGGTAGGCTCCCCAAATCATGAAGTTCCAGGCTGCACCATGCCAAAACCCTGACAGCGTGAAGGTAATAAACAGGAAAAAAGCCGCCCACTTTTTGCGTTTTCCCATCAGCGGGATGAAGACATAGTCGCGAAACCAGGTGCTCAGCGTCACATGCCAGCGCCGCCAGAATTCGTTGATACTCTGAGAAGTATAGGGCGCTAGGAAGTTAATCGTCAGCTTGACACCAACGATGCGGGCAATCCCTACCGCCATAAAGCTGTAGCCCCCAAAGTCAAAGTAGATGCGCAGAGTAAACAAGAAGGCGTAAAACCATACCAACCAAGGGTTGGCAGTCTCTAACATGCCATCAGTAATATAAGGGGCGATGTTATCTGCTAGCACAAACTTCATGAACATGCCCAGCGACAGCCACCGCATCCCCACATCAAAATTGACAGCACTGAACTGAAACTTAAAGTCTTGAATCTGAGGCAGAAGCTTGCTGCGGCGCTCAATTGGCCCAGCTACGATCTGCGGGAAGAACGAGACGAAGTTGATGTAGTCCAGCAACTTAATCGGCTTTTTGCGGCGCGCGGTGTAAGAATCGACCACAAAGGCCACCATCTGGAAGGTATAGAATGACACCCCCGGCGGAATAGTTTCAAAGATGGGCAGCGGAAAACCTGCTTGCCAATTGACTGGCAGGGGCGTCGCTAGCCCAACGAAATCTTCTATAAAAAAGGTGAGGTACTTAAAGTAGGCCAGCACCGCCACATCAAAAATAATGACGGTAGCCGCAATCAGCCGGGCCTGTTTACCCTCCCGGCGCAGCATCAAGCTCACCATAAAGTAGTTAAACAGAATCTCAAACAGAAACACTGCAAAACTGGTACGGCTGGTATTGAGAAATAGCAGCAGCGAAAGGGCCGCAAGCCCAACGGTATCAAAGCGGTTATGCCACCAGTCAAACGCTTTGCCAAAGTAGCGCACCGTGAAAAACGGCACGCTCGTCAGCAATAGCACCCACCAAAATGAAAATTCAGAGAAGTTCAATGTCTTTGCTCTATCGCTACGGGCAAAGCCCCTACAAATGACCTAATTTGCTCATCACTGAGGCTCCCTACTCAAACGGTAGAAAGCCCCATATCCATAACTGGCAGACGCTTTGATGAATGTTGCGTCTGCTCATCGCCCCTAGCCAAAGAGTTGTTCTAGAGGGACACGTCGAACTCTTCTACCATGTATGCTGAGGCTTTTTCGATGCTGGGATAGTCCCACAGCAGTGTAGAAGGAAGCTCAAGATCGAGCCAGTCTTCGAGATCGCCCACCAGTGTGACGGCGTCGATTGAATCCAAGCCGTAGCGGGTGAGGGGCTGCTTGACATCAATCGTGCTAGGTTCGATAGAGAGCACGTCGGCGAGCTGCTCAACCAACCAGGATTGGATAGCTGTGACCGAAGAAGTGGCTTCAGTGGAGCTGGAGTTCTGGAGCTGTTGCATGGGAAATGTCCTCCTTTGTAGATGATTTAGCAAGTTGGAAAGGTACAATCGAGAACATTTTGTCCTCTTGGTGTAGCCGCAAGAGTTCTTGGGCGACGTTTTCGTAATACGCCTCCGGCGGACGCTCTAAAGCCATCCGAAAGTGCGAGAGCAGGCGGTGCAGACTCAGCACCAGCCACTCACCCCTGGAAAAGAAATCACCAAGGGCCTCGCGGTTGCGCTGGCGGTTGTGCATCCACATGAGGATGCAGGCGATCGCCGCGTGCAGACGGCAATACTGCTTGGCCAGGTCAAAACTCTCAAACGACTGCTCGTGCCCATGCTCAAAAGCCGACTGGGTAATCAGCTCATCTTGGGCGTTGAGTTCTTCGAGAATGACCTGACCAAATTCCAGCACCTGGGAAAGTACAGCCTGATCCAAAGTAGGGTCACTGGTATTAACCTTGAGGGCTTCTAGCTGTGCCAGGGTGTTCTCCAGCCCCTGCATAACATCGTCCGCCCCTCGGCTAATTAGCTCTAGCTTGGTCGCATCAAAGGTCGGCACAGGCTGATCAAGTGAAAAGCTCTGGGCCAGTCGCGCCTTCAATGCCTCAAGCTTTTCGGGCTTACGACGAACCCGAGCTTTGGCTAGCTGCCGTCGCTGCAAAATTAGAGCGTGTAGATTCACTACTGAGCTACCGTCAAACATGCTGATAATGGCACTGTCTCTCAGCATCTTTTGAAACACGCCGGCGTCGTGCTCGTCGCGCATGTAAAAGCGCGAGCCTAGCACCACAGAGGTATCTTTCATTACCTGCTCCAGAGTTACCGGAACAAAGTATTTATCGACCGCTGACCACACGCTGAACTGCCCTGGCGCGACATGAAACCCTCGGGCCGCACCAATGTTGACACAGTCGCAAATCAGCATGTCGGTGAAAGCGTGAGTCAGCGTACGTCGCGCATGGGGCATGTCGATGACAGTCTTGTTGTAAAGCCGACGATTCACTGCAAAATTGAGGGTGGTGCGCATGCTGGTATCTGCCGCACCTTGAGAAAAAGCAGCGCACAGAGCCCGAGTGATCTGAAAGCCCTTCAGAGCCAGTTCTAAGCCCTCTCCTTCTCTACCTATAAGCGTGCTCGTAGGAATAAAGCAGTCGCTAAAGCCGATGCCGCTCATATCAGCAGCGCGGATGCCGTGAGTTTTTATTTTGGGCAGGTTGTAGTACTGACTGGGATTAAGCTCGCTCTTATCAACCATGAAAAGAGACAGCCCCCGATTACCGCCCTCTACTGCAGTGCGCGCCAAGACGAAAGTAATGCCAGAAATAGTTGCCCGGTTAATCGGCCATTTCTCACCGTTGAGCACATAGCCACCCTCTGTCTTGGTTGCAATCACACTGCCGCCGACTAGGTCACTGCCGTGTCCGCGCTCAGAGTAGGACAGGCACATGGCTACCTGGTCCTCGCGCATCAGGCGAGAGAGCTTTTCTTTTTGAGCTTCATTGCCTGCCATCCAGGTCAGAAATGACCAAAATAAAGTCGTAAAGGCAATGGATATATTGAGATCGCGGCGGGCTAGAACTCGCACAAAGGCAACAAACTCTTCAAAAGAGGTAAACTTGCCGCCGCACTCGGTTGGAATGTAGTAATTCTGCAGGCCCCACTGATAGAGCCAGGCAATCTCGTCGTGGGGAAACTGCTCGGCTTCGTCTAGCTCAGCGGTGTGCTGAAAAGACATTAAGCTATCGGGCTGATTAGGGTTGCCTAGAGCCTGCTCTAGCTGCTCGGCTAATTGATATTGCGTTAGCGTCATGAATGCTTCCCTTCGGTTATTTCTGGTTCAACTGCTGAGCTAAGAATTCCACCTCGTTTTGCAGGCTGCGCACCTTGGTAGTCAGTCTGGGGTTTTCGCTCCAGTCAGCGAGCACCTCTAGATCCCCAGATAAAAAGCTGGCTTTACACTTTCGGCGCTGAATTTTACCGCTCGAAGTCTTAAGCACATTGCCCGACTTCACTAGGGCCACTGCATATACTTGCAGCTCGTGAGCCTCAGATATAGCCTGGCGAATTTCGGCAATCAGTTCGTCTGCTTCTAGATTCTGCTGATGCTGACGCTCAATTTCTTGCACCACGATGAGCTGCTCTTCTCCCTCTTCAATAATGGAGAAGCACGCGCCATAGTCTGGCCGCATTGCCTGGTGGGTTTGCTGCACTGTCCATTCGATATCTTGGGGGTAGTGATTGGTGCCGCGAATGATAATCAGATCTTTGATACGGCCAGTGATATAGAGTTCACCGTCTTTTATGAAGCCTAAGTCGCCCGTCCGCAGATAACGAGTTGCGCCTTCGCCAGCAATTTGAGCTTCGAAGGTTTCCCGAGTAGCCTCGGGACGCTGCCAGTAACCGTGGGCCACACCGGGGTCGTTCACCCAAATTTCACCGACCTCAGCAGTGGCGCAGCGAGTCAGCTCGTCAGGATTGACGATGGCAACCTCGGTCTCGCAGACCAAAGGCCCGCAGCTCACGGCTTCGCGCACATAGGAAGAATTGGGTTCGGCTGCGACGACTTTACCCTGCTCTAGCTCACTGGCTTCTAGCGACAAGATAATCGGCTCGCGGCCTAAAGGCGTTGCAGAAACCAACAAAGTAGCCTCAGCTAGGCCATAGGCAGGTGAGAAGCTCTCCCAGCGAAATCCAGAGTCTACAAACGCCTCGCAAAAGTCCCGCATCACCCGAGGGTTGATCGGTTCAGCCGCATTGCCGGCGCTCAGCCAACCGCTAAGGTCTAGAGCTTCGCGCTGGGCGGGCTTGGTCCGACGGACGCACAGGTCATAGGCAAAGTTAGGAGCCTGACTGTGGGTAGCGCCGTATTTCTGAATAGCTTGCAGCCAGCGGAGAGGACGCTTCACAAAGGCTAGCGGGGCCATGATGTAGCAGGGCGCGCCATTGTAAAGTGGCTGTATCAGCCCTTCTACCAAACCGTAGTCGTGAAAGTAGGGCATCCAGGTGACGGTAGGGCCGTCAGCGCGGTAGCCGCAGCCCCGCTGTAAGTAGGCAGAGTGATGCAGCAGATTGTAGTGGCTGAGCATCACGCCTTTGGGCGTAGAGGTAGAGCCTGAGGTGTACTGTAAGTAGGCCAGTGCGTCTTTGTTTATGCCCGGATCCTGCCACTGTTTGGCTAGGTCTAGATTCACCGTTTCGGTGTCAATCCAGCGCATCGTTTCAAACTCGGGGAAATCGATGTCGGACTCTTGAATAATTTCAATGATGCGGGCGTTACTGAGAACAATGGTGGCCTGGGCATCTTTGATAATTTCGCGCAGGCGTGGTAGGGTGCGCTTCATTCGACCCGCATCGGGTGGCGGTACGGGGATGGCGATCACGCCGGCATAGAGGCTACCGCAAAAAGCCGCGACGACTTCTACGCCCTGAGGATAGAGCAAAAGGGCACGTTCGCCTTTGGCTTGCTGCTGCTGGAGAAGTGCGGCGATCGCCCTTGCCCACTCATCCAATTCGGCGTAGGTGTAGGCAGTCCCTTCTTTTTTGCCATCCACTAAGAACTGATAGGCAAGGTCACTGGGCTGTTCTTTAGCCCTGTGCTGAAGCAGCTCAACAAGAGTGGAAAATTGAGCAACGCCCTGATCGCTGAGGCTCTGAGTATTTTTGCCCTGAGTATTTTTAGGTGGAGAATAAACCATTGCTGATGCCAAAGAAGTAGCAATCGGGTAGCGATCTGTGCGCAAGCGCTATAGCGGTAACGTTACGAAATGGAAGACATCTCCGAATCGGATAAGCTAGCAACTATCTGTATTGAAATTAGGATGGTGGCTGCTTTGCCTTGATTTATTGGGATAGTAGATGGCTACCGAAACAGAAGATATTAAAATGTAAGCCTGATGCCGGCTGCTTAGAGGCATACTGACATAGCCTCTCTAAGGCCAAACACCGCTATCTATCCTCTTTACAAAAAAAACAAGCTTTTGCAGCTTTTACATTGCAGGCATGAATCAAGGCAGCGCTCTACTGGCAGGCCAATAAAACTGGCAAAGCACAGCTTTCTCAGATTTCCCACGTGCAAGAGGGCTGTAACTTCGGCCAGTATATGAGTGATACTGTTCAGATTTGGCAAATTCAGCTAAGCGCACCTCAAGACATATTGGAGGGCTATCTTACGTGCCTTTCCCAGGATGAAAAGTCCAGAGCAAACCGTTTTCGTTTTGCTGACGACAGACGTCGTTTTATTGTGTCGCGAGGTGCCCTCCGGCATATACTGGCCCGTCAGCTGCATCAATCGCCGGATCGGATCAGCTTTTGCTATAGCGAGTATGGCAAGCCATTTATTGAGGCACTGCCTGATACTCAGAGGAGTTCTCTACTCCAACCGGGGGGTGATTTTCACTTTAATCTCACTCACTCGGGTGAACTAGCCCTGTGCGCTCTGGGGTACCGGCGCAAAGTAGGTATAGATATAGAAAGCATCAGGCCACTCAAGCGGCTAGAAAGCCTGATGGACCGTTGCCTATCCGATCAGGAGAAAGAGCAGGTAAAGGCCCAGTCTGCTGACGACCAACCTCGCGCCTTTCTACAGACTTGGACCTGTAAAGAAGCCTATCTTAAAGCGATCGGACTAGGTCTGACTCAGTCGATGCGGACGGTAGAGGTACAGCTGACTCCGCCTCGGCTTCTCCATGTGCCCCACAGCTGCTCGGACGGGTGGTGCTTACACACGCTTGCTTTACCAGAGGGCTACGTTGGCACGTTGGTAGTGGCAGGTCATGCGAAGGTTGTTCAGATTACCTATAGCAAGTAGCGTTTTCGACCTCTGTATCTGGGCCAAAACCATTGGATCGCACTATGAAAAAGGTTTACTGCCCAACTAAGATGACGGATTTCACCGGGCGTTCGACCAGATTACCGTCGGTATCCAGGCGGCCTAAGTAGGTTTGCCCGTTGTAGTAAAGCGAAGATGAGCTGCCGCCATCCAGATTGAGCAGCTGAGTTGCGCCTAGAGAGGTGGCAAATTCAGCCAAATCAGCGAGGGTCATGCCGGGGGCATTGGGTCGCTGGGCAACCATGAGTAAGCGCACGGTTCCATCTGGCTGCAGGGCGATCGCGCTCCGGGCATTGGGCTGTACACTCCCGATTGCATCGCGGATGAGTTCGCCCTTGTCGTAGTCGGTAAAGGCTTCAGTGGCGGCGGTATTTTCGGGCAGCAGCTGGGGGCCTGCGCCCAAAGCACTTTCTAATTGGCAGCTATCGGGCAAGGGAGCGTCATGTTGGGTAATGTCGTAGCGCAAGCTAGCGGATGACTCGCAGCGGTAGGCCCGAAACTCTGAGCGATTAAAGATCTGATTGAGATAGGGCGCTAGTGTAGGATTGCCCGTCAGTCGCTCGTTGTTCGCAGGGTTGCCAGTTGGTTGGCCCTGGGCGGTCAGGTAAGAAGTGGTTTTGCCGTTCTGAGGATCGAAAAATCCGCCGTTAAGGACGGCGAGGGCATTTTCGCGGCGAGCGAAGGCTGCGACCGTTGTCAGTTCGTCTGCTACAGCTACAGAGATAGGGATTCCAACAGGCACACTCACCACATACACGGTGGCTGAGCCCAAATCGTAGGTTTGGTAGGTGATGCTTTGCTCCGAGACAGGAGCTGCTGGCGGTTCTGATATTTGCTCCGATTTGGCGGCGGCTGAGAAGGTTTTCTCAGGTTTTCTAGGTCTGAGCCAGATTAGACCTGACAATACCAGCAGTCCGCAGCAGAGAGCCTGTATTTTTCGCATAGCGTTCGGTCAGAGCTGAGGCGGGGACAAGCCTTACTATTGGAGAATAGCTTATCCCGCAGCATTGCGTACTTTCTCGCTGTAGTCTTTGGGACGCACTTGGCGAAAGCCCTGGAAAGCTAACTGTCTAGCCCAGCCGGGTAGGTAGGATAGAACCTGACCGACCTGAGCGCGATTCGAAAGAGTGCCGATCGCCTTGAGTTCGGCGATCAGGTTTCTGCCTTTTTGGGTTTCGCCTTTTTCGATCAGGCGCATGGCCAGCACCTGCTTGAGGCCATTGAGCTTATTGAGTCTGACCTGCTCTAGCTCAGGCCGGTGCGGAAAGCGATAGCTCGCCAGACAAAAAGACTTAGCAGTGAGAAAATGAATGTCTTGCTTAAGGCTGGTTTGACCGCCGTGAAAACGGTACTCCATCAGGCGCTCGGGAATGAAATAGGCCGTCTGGTTGGCGATCGCACATCTCACCAGCAGGTCAAAGTCTTCGCAGCCGTCGGCCTCAAACCGCATAAAATCTACCGATTCTAAGCTGCTTTTGCGAAAGAGTGAGGAACCTACCTGAAGACTCTGATGCACAAAAGTTTCTGTGAGCACATCGTCGATAATGCCATCGCCCAGCCGATCTTTTCCCCACTTGGTTGAATTAGCCGCCGTCGCTGCCTCGTCTCGCTGGTTGCGAGCGTTGATAACCCAATGGTCGGAGCAGACGAAATCTACTGCAGGCTGATCATCTAAAATGGTGACTGCTTTTTCTAAAAAGGTAGGTGTCAGGGCATCATCATCGTCAAACTTGATGAAGTATTCGCCTTGAGCGGCTTCGTAGCCGGAGCGCATATTGCGGCTGCGTTTGATATTTTCAGGGTGACGAATGTAGCGAATGCGCGGATCTGACCATTGGCTAACCACTTGAGGGGTATGGTCGGGAGAGGCATCGTCGCAGATTAACAGCTCAAAGTTGGGGTAGGTTTGGCCCAGCACGCTTTCCACCGCATAGGGCAAAATTCCAGCGCGGTTGTAAGTAGGAATGCAAACGCTGACTTTAGGCCGAGCCGCCGCATCGCGGTTAGGAGAAGGATCGTTGGTCACAGTACTGTGTTTTGGAAGGATAGCTATGAAAGCTGCTGATTCTATTAGTCAGCGTAATTGCTGATCTGCGAGTTCAGATTAACTGCGTGTAAATATTCTTCGTGGGCAAGCTAAATCTTGTAAGAATATCTTGAAGATCGCCATTTGATCGCCAGTGAATATCGAAAAAGCTGACATGATCAGCGAGTACTAGATGAATGGATTTGACACAGCAGGCACTTTTCATGATGGCGCTCTCTGAGCCTACTTCCGATTTTCCTCGGGTTTCTGTCATTGTGCCCATTTACAATGGCGAGCAAGATTTGCCGGGCCTGCTTAACTGTTTGATGGCGCAGACCTATCCGGCAGGGCAGGTGGAGTACCTGCTGGTAGATAACGCCAGTAGCGATCGCACCTCCCAGATTCTAGCCGCTGCTGCTGAGCAATTCGCCGCTAAAGGACTCACCTTTAAAGCCCTGAGCGAACGGGAGATTCAGAGTGCCTATGCTGCTCGCAACATTGGCATTCGGCAAGCGACTGGCGAACTTTTAGCCTTTACCGATGCTGACTGCTACCCACAGCCCGACTGGTTAACGGGCCTGATACGACCTTTTCAAGACGACAGCGTTGGGTTAGTGGCAGGCGAAATCACAGCCTTTCCAGGGACTACCTGGCTAGAGCGCTACGCCGAGCGCAAACGCACCATGAGTCAGAAAGATACGCTAGCCCATCAGTTTTGTCCGTATGGCCAAACCGCCAACCTCGGCATTCGCCTGAAAGCGCTAGAGAAGGTTGGTTTGTTTCGCCCCTATATGACGACGGGCGGCGATGCCGATATCTGCTGGCGAGTGCAGCGAGAAGACCACTGGAAAATTCATTACGCTACCGATGCGGTGGTTCAACATCGCCACCGGCAAACGCTGAAGGATTTGTACGCTCAGTGGTATCGCTACGGCAAATCGAACCGATACCTGCACGACTTGCACGGGGTGAAGTTAGCCTGGCCGCTGCCTAAAAAAGAGCGCAACCGCAGCCTGCTGCGATGGGCGGTTAAAGAGTTGCCTCAGGCGGCTGTGAAGTCTATCGCAGGCGAACCGGCTGTAGGGATGCTGACGACGCCTTTGGATATCTACTGCGCCCGGGCTCGCGATCGCGGCCAAAAGGAAGCCCGGCTACCCGAGAATGCTCGGGACAAGGCTTATCTACTGGCTTTGCATCATGCCGTTGAACAACCTGCCAGCTAAAATGAATATTTTGATGCTTTCGGCAACGTTTCCTTACCCCCCGACAAGAGGGGGGACTTCAGTGAGAACGTTTAATCTACTCAAATACCTCAAGCAGCAAAATCACCGGATTACGCTGGCAACGCATCGCTCAGAAGATGTAACGGATGATGAGATTGCGGCCTTAGAGGGCTGGGTAGATTGTTTAGCTGTGTTCTCTCGCCCGGCTGGTAGCGAGCAGACGGGCGCTTTCGGAAAGGTAGAGCGGCTGGCAAATTTTGCGCTGGGAGGTACGCCGCCGAATGTGATCACCACCCGGTCGGACGAAATGCAGTCCTGGGTAGATCGGCAGATTGCTAGCGGTGACTTTGATGCAATTACCTGCGAGCACAGCGTCAATGAAGTCTATGTGCCGGATGATATTGGGCGATACATCCCTAAGTCGGTGGTGAATATCCACAGCTCTGTGTATGGTACTTGCGCCCATCAGCTGGCGGGCGGTACGGCTGAGAAACCCTGGCGCGATCGCCTTAACCTTCCACTGCTCAAACGCTATGAACAGCGCTACTGCCAAAAGTTTTCCGATCTGGTCGTTACTACCGCTGAAGACAAACAGCAAATGACCGCTTTGAGTGGCAAAGAAAGCATTTCTGTCATTCCTAACGGCGTTGATTTAGACATGTTTACGCCGCGCTCTCAAGATCCGGGGGGACACGCTCTGGTTTTTATTGGCGCAATGGATAATCTGCCTAATATAGATGCAGTCACCTTTTTGGCTAGAGATATCTTTCCGCTGGTGCAACAGGCTTATCCTCAGGCAACGCTATCGCTAGTAGGGGCTAGACCAACGCCAGCGGTAAAGGCTTTGCAGGAAATCCCTCACGTAGAGGTGACAGGTAAGGTCCCTGAGATGACGCCCTATCTGCATAATTCGACCGTCTGCGTGATTCCGATGCGAACGGGCTATGGCATTAAAAATAAAACCCTGGAAGCGATGGCGGCGGGGATTCCGGTGGTGGCGAGCGATCGCGGTTTAGAAGGTCTGACTATAGAGGGTAAGGGCATCCCGCTGCGGGCTTTGCGAGCAAACACAGCGGCTGAATATGCGGCGGCAATTGGGCGGCTGTTTGATTCGGCTGAACTGCGCCAGAAGCTAGCGGAAAACGGGCGGGAGATGATTGAGGAAGAATTTACTTGGGCGATCGCCGGTAGCCGATACGAGCAGATCTTGCTAAATGCGACGCGAGTTTGAATGTCACTGGCTCGCCATTTTGTGAACACTTCTTGAGGAGATACAGCCATTCCCTCATGCCTAAAGCAAGCCAGTATCAGCATCAAATTTGCCAAAACCAAAAGCCCTCCACATACCGTAGAGGGCTCTCAAAGTCATGCAAATTGGCTTAGTAAGCGTCCTGCAACTCGTAGAAATCGGGTGAAATGTAGTCTTTACGTAGTGGATAGCCTTCCCAGTCTTCTGGCATCAGCAGCCGCTTCAGATTCGGATGTCCTTCGTAGGTAATGCCAAACAAATCGTAGCACTCGCGCTCCTGCCAATCAGCGGCCTTCCAAATCCAATATACCGAAGGCACTTTGGGATTGTCGCGAGGCAGAAAGCACTTAATCCGCACCTCTTCGGGCGCATCAGCATCGTCATTGAGTTTGGTGAGGTCGTAGACACTCACTAACTCTTTACCTGGCCCAGAATCATAAGCACACTGACAGCGCAAGTAGTTAAAGCCATAGGCATACAGCGCTGTCGAAAAAGGCAACAGAAACTGAGGATCGATCTTCAGAACTTCTATACCCGAATGATCGCGCTCCATTACCTCATGGGCGAACCCTTGCTCACTTAGCCAAATAGAAACCTCACCCGCTTCGACAATCGCCGATTTAGATACCTTGCTATCTTCTTTATCAGCCATCTACTTTATGCTTGCTCCTCTGCTACTTTTGCCTCGGACTCGGTAAGTGCCACAGGTGCCCCCATTGCCTCAGCTAGCTCTTTCGGCGGGGCGTATCGTTTCTCAGAAGCCAGATATTGGCCGGTCAATATGGGCGCAACTGTCTTCATGTTGTGAGAACGGGTATAAAAGCGATGCGTCTCAACTAACTGCCCTCGCTCCTGCATAGACTCGTTGGCAATTTTCTTACGCAGCTTGATAATGGCATCAAAAATTGCTTCAGGTCGAGGTGGGCATCCCGGAATATAGACATCCACCGGAATAATTTTATCGACGCCGCGAATGGCAGTCGGTGAATCAACGCTGAACATGCCGCCTGTAATTGTGCAGGCACCCATTGCCATTACGTAAGCAGGCTTTGGCATTTGTTCGTAAAGGCGAACCAGGGCTGGCGCCATCTTCATAGTCACCGTGCCCGCCACGATGATCAAGTCGGCCTGACGGGGGCTAGCCCGAGGCAGCAGGCCAAATCGGTCAAAGTCAAAGCGAGAGCCAATTAGCGCCGCGAACTCAATAAAGCAGCAGGCCGTGCCGTACAGCAGTGGGAATAAACTCGACAGACGAGTCCAATTGTAAAGGTCATCAACTGTCGTCAAGATGACATTCTCTGAGAGATCTTGGGTGACTCCGGTATTAACTGCCGGATTCATAATCCGCTCACCAGGGTCGATTAAAGGCCCTCTGGCATTCGCTCCGTTCTGTTTGACTCCTGACTGCATACTCGATCCTACGACCATTCCAAAGCTCCCTTGCGCCATGCGTAAACTAAACCGACCACCAAAATGGCGATAAAAATCAATGCCTCTACAAAGGCTAAGACTCCCAGGGTGTGAAAGGCGACCGCCCAAGGGTATAAGAACACGGTCTCTACATCGAAGATAACGAAGACCAGTGCAAACATGTAGTAGCGAATGTTGAACTGAATCCAAGCGCCACCAATTGGCTCGCAGCCAGATTCGTAGGTTGTGCGTCCGGCTGGGCCGGCACTAGCGGGCCGCAGCAGCTTAGATGCGCCTAAGGCGACGACTGGGACTAGGCTACTGATCAGCAAAAAGCCGAGAAAATACTCGTATCCACTTAAAACAAACACAGGCTATGCCTTCAACATGTTTCGCAACAGTTTACATTGTAGCGGCCTCAGCCATAGGCGGAACCCCGTAATTTTGGCGGCGCTAGTCCCTGCAAAGACACCTGACACCTGACTGACTTGAGTACGTCTAACTTGATTACCTCTAAGGAGCGTTGCCTACAGCAGAAAACCCACCGTATGCAATAATAGTTTACAGAGATTCTCATACTTTCCAGTTAGCTTTGGATAGCGCTTTTTCCTTTGGTTTTGGCCGCCTTCCCCAGCTAGCGGGTTCGACAGAGGTGACTGAAAATAGCAACCGTCGGTCAGATTGCGATCAGACTGTATAGGTTGCAATAGGTTGCAAATACATTGGCAACTGTGGAGGCTGCGCCTCACGCGATTTGAAAGACGATGGATTCCAATTAAAGCAATGAGTACCGAGCCACAGCCTAATATTGAGCCGGAACAGTCGTCGCCGATTGAAGAAACGATCCCTTTGGTTAAATCTGAAGGTGCTACCGATGCTGCTGGCAGCTCTGAAGGCGAACCGGACAGCGAAGATAGGCCACTCACGCCTCTGGAGATCGATCGCTACGAATGTCGCGCCTGTGGCTATACCTACGAGCCCGCTAAAGGCGATAGTCGAACCGATACACCACCGGGCGTGGCTTTTGAAGAACTGCCTTCAGGCTGGCGCTGCCCGGTGTGCGGTGCTAGCACCCGGCAATTTAGCAATGTTGGGCCAGCGGGTACAGCGTCAGGCTTTAAGGAAAACCTGAAGTATGGGTTTGGGGTCAATACCCTCACGCCTGGCCAAAAGAACCTTTTGATCTTTGGTGCGCTGGGTATTGCTGTGCTGTTTTTCTTGAGTCTGTACGGTCTTCGATAGGATTACTTGGTCGATGAGGGAGAGTTCGTAGTGCTGACGAACGCTTGTTGGCTTTTTCTGAGAGTCGTCATATACGCAAGTTTTTGAGTGAGTGATTTTTGCTGGAGTTGTCATGCAGACGGGTTTAGAGGGTTTGAAGAGGGCTGTGAATAGAGCCGGAGTAAGGGTCGTGGGGCTGCTCTTAGTGGCTGTGCTGACCACTAGCTGCGGCAACGTGTTCCTATCGGACATGGGAACCAACCCATGGGAGGTGATTGCCTTGCCGACCGAAGCTTCGATTTCGGATGTGGCCTTTGCCAAGGGCGGTGAACATGGCTGGCTCGTGGGTAGCCGGACAACGCTGCTGGAGTCTACCGATGCGGGCCAAACTTGGGAACCGCGTATTCTAGAGCTAGGCGAGCAGCGGTATACCTTCACTTCTATTGACTTTAATGGCGATGAGGGTTGGTTGGTTGGGCAACCGAGCGTCATGCTACATACCACCGATGGCGGCATGTCCTGGTCCAATATTCCGCTTGATCCGCAGCTGCCTGGACAGCCACTGCTAGTGACAGCTATCGATAGTCAATCGGCTGAACTAGCAACCGATATCGGCGCGATCTACCGCACTGACGATGGTGGAGAGCATTGGAAGGGTTTAGTAGAATCAGCTGTCGGGGTGGTGCGAAATATGACTCGCAGCCCTGAGGGGCGATACGTGGCAGTGTCGTCTCGGGGAAACTTTTATTCGACCTGGTTGCCTGGGCAAGCGGCTTGGCAATCCCACAACCGGGAAAATTCTAAGCGCTTGCAGAATATGGGCTTCAGTAAGGACGGCTTGCTATGGCTAATTGCTAGGGGCGGCCAAATGCAGTTTGGGACTGAGCAGACTGATTACGAAGAGTGGACTGAGCCGATTAACCCTGAGTTTGCCTCTAGCTGGGGACTGCTGGATGTTGCCTACCGCACCTCTAAGGAGCTGTGGGTGACAGGCGGCAGTGGCAATTTGCTCATGAGCCCAGACGGGGGTGAGACCTGGTTCAAAGACAAGGCTGTTGAAAACGTACCCACTAACTTTTATCGCATTAAGTTTTTGGAGGGGGATCGGGGCTACGTGTTAGGGCAGCGAGGCTATTTGCTACGCTATGAGAAAGAACCTACGGTATAGCCAACGGTGGTATGGGAGGAATGCTCGCAGGTCTGATTGATTGCGCTAGCGCGGCTGTAGAGATCTGTTGTAAGGGGCGATCGCGCTGCGAGTACCAAACTTTTAGGAATTGCTTGTGAGGAGACCTGAGAGTTCCGTATGATGGATAATAAGGACTGACTGCTTTAGTTTAGGAGATTTTGAAGTATGGCTGGCGATACCGGTGAAAGACCTTTTGGCGACATTGTAACGAGCGTTCGCTATTGGATTATTCACAGCATCACGATTCCGGCTTTGTTTATTGCAGGCTGGCTGTTTGTCTCAACGGGGCTCGCGTACGACGCATTTGGCACGCCTCGCCCGAATGAGTACTATCCGAACAATCAGATGGAGTTACCCATCGTAGATGATCGCTACGATCCTGACCGGACGCTACGCTATAACGACTAGCGGCCCTGGCGATCGCTCGCGATCGCACCCCGACTAAGACGATATTAACGACGACTATTTCTGGAGAATTGCCATGACCAGTGGAAACCCTAACGAACCGATTTCCTACCCGATTTTCACCGTACGCTGGCTGTCTGTACATGCTCTGGCTGTGCCTTCAGTTTTCTTTTTAGGCGCGATCGCCGCTATGCAATTTATTCAACGCTAGGAGGATCCTATGGCTGATAGACCCACTAACCCTAATAAGCAACCTGTTGAGCTAAACCGAACGTCTTTGTTCTTAGGTTTGCTCTTGGTCTTTGTAACTGGACTGCTGTTCTCTAGCTACTTCTTTAACTAAGACCTTAGCTATAGTGATTGCGATTGAAGACTGCTGTCTTGCCAGCCCGATACAGACAAATTGACAGATAAATCAGCAGGGTTTAACCAGCGTTCGTTCCAGTTGGCTATGGGCAGCGTGGTTGGTTAATACCCTCCATGTTGTGAGTAGGAGAGAGTCTCATGTTTCAGAACGGTAAAATTCCCCTTTGGATTGTGGCGACAGTAGCTGGCACAGGCGTGCTAGTTGTCGTTGGCATCTTTTTCTATGGCTCTTACATAGGGACTGGCTCGGCGCTTTAGTGCACCTCCCTTAGCTCATAGTATAGCTACACACAAAAAGCGACCTGCTGTTCGGCAAGGTCGCTTTTTTGATTAATTTTAGTGGTGTATGACCTATTGCAAGCAGCCGTACCGGCTAGACAACTTCCTTCTGGCTGTCTTCGGATAGTTGACCCCAAGGGGTAGTGTCGCCCCCAGTCTTGGCCTGGCCGCGCTCAATATAGAGAAACAGAGCAGCCATAGTAACTGCAGGAAAGACTAAACCAACTAGGGGAACCAGGATAGTGGGTAAAAAAGAAGCTGTCATGTCGCGGGTCCTTTTTTAAATACAAATTGTTCATCAGCATTACAACCCTACTTTGAATTGGCAGCAAAGTACGTCTTCCTTAGCTGAAATTAACGAATCAGGGTTAACCTTCTTGAGAGATAGTCAGCTATCTGACGTAAGGCATAGGACATCTCAGTCTTGAGAGAGTCGCGCTATGCTAGCACATTCCGCTAAATTGATGACAACCGAAGGGGAATGCTCATTTCCTTTAGCTAAATCAGAAATTTTGGAGAGAAAGTCATAATGAATATTATCGCTTGGATTGTTTTGGGTTTAATTGCTGGGGCGATCGCCCGGGCTATCTATCCTGGCCATCAGGGTGGCGGCATCCTCGGCACTATGTTGCTAGGCATCGTCGGTGCATTCATTGGTGGTGCCATTTACTCACTGATTGCGACAGGCTCGATTGCCTTTGGTGGTGCCAGTCTCAGTATCGGTGGCGTTATCGTTGCAGTATTGGGTGCCATCCTCACGCTGTTCATCTACTACGCAGCTACCAAGCGCGCGGCATAGAAGCGGCTCCTCAGGGGCCAGCTCTCCTCCCCTCTGTGGGGCATTTGTAGGACGCAGCGACGCATTGAGAGGTCACTGCAGCAGCTGCAGCAAAGGATCGATGAGCAGTCGCTGAAGCTAATGCAAGACTGATGCACGGTAGGTCAATTGGGCGCATGCCTGGTTGACCTATTGTGCTGTTAAGATGAGGGCAATCTTAATCATTGATAGACGTTACTGTCACCGATTAAATTAAGCCGCGCGGCGACTTAGCGCAGAAGCTGAAGACGAGCCTGCTTATCTTTTAGGAGAACGATTCGAGCCGATGGTGGATAAACAGGCGAATAAATCCGTCACAGTCAAAACCAGCAAAGTAAATAAAGAGCCTTTGAGCGGTGCAGATTTAGATCAGCAAGTTCAGCAGCAGATGGCTTTAAAGCAGAAGCTGTTTGACTTTGTGTTAGAGGCTGAAGATGAGGTAGCGATCGCCCTAGAAGCCTTCAGTGCTCAGCAGCTGAGCCGGTGGGCCAAGCCGAGTTTGTCAGGCATTAGCCGCACAGATCTGGCGGTTGATATGTTTTTGACTGAAGGGCAAGTAGCCGATCAGTCCGTCATCGATCTGTTTATTCAGTCAGATCGCGAGCTGTCAGCCGCATCCCAGAACTGGTTGAAGCAATGGAAAAAAGGCTTTAGCGGACTATTTGCCGTATGTAGCGCCAAGCCGGAACGCTATGTGCTGATGAACTGGCTAACAGAAAAACTCTACAGCGTTACGCCAAATCAATTCCAGGCTCCGACGGTACTCTCCAGGCTGAGCCCAGGGGAAATTGTCATTGCTAGACTGCTGCCAGTTACCGATAGAGCATGGACTTTTTCAGGACCGCTGACGCTGTTAGGAAAGCTAGGTGAACCTAAGCTGGCCGTAGCGATTGGCAACTTTAAGCAGTGGTTTCCGCAATATCTCTATGGCGACGCCCCTGAGCTGAAAGAAGCAGCTTGGGACTCGGTGAAGCAGCAGCACGAAGACTTTGTGGCCTTTTTTGGGGCAGAGAAGCTGACGATGCCTGGGCGCGAGCTGAACCAAAAGCTAAAGGTCTATCAAGAACAGGCTACCGAAAGCCAGTTTGCGCAAGCTGGGCTGGATAGCTCAAAGTCACTGCAAACGCTGGCGGAAGACTCTGGGCTATCGGCAGAAGAAATAGAAGAGGCTATGACGGCGCTGGGCGAGGAGAGCAAGGTGGCCAAGCGTCTGCTGGAAAGTGGGCGATCGCTCAAAATGGTCATGCCCAAAGTAGACCTGCCCGATGAGCTGCGCCATGCAGAATCTGTAACCGTGTTTGCTCATCCTCGGTGGGGCCAGACGTTTTTGACAGACTATAGCCGCCTGAAAGAATTGCTGGCCCGATCAGGTGCGGCAGGCGAACAAGCAGAAGCTGAAGAAACGGCCAAGCTAGATCGCTTAGTCATCAAGCATTTGGAAAATGAGCAGGCGATCGCGCCGGTCTGGTATCACCTCGCAAAAGAACATGGCAAGCCGCTAGAGGCATCACTGCGCCGAATATTGGGCAACCCTGACTTTGATATTGAGCAAGATCTAGATGGAGCGATCGCCCGCTACGGCAAGCTGCTCACCCCTCAGATTCCCGAATCCGCTAGCGTCCCCCTACATTTGCACAACCTTTTTCAATCGGCACTGCAAACCGTGAGTAAAAGCACCGCTAAGAAAAAAGCCAAGAAAAAGTCGGGCTTTGGCGCGTGAGGCAAAGAGCTAACTCTTTTGTGCTTTGTAGCGCTCCTTAAATTCAGCCTGCTGTCGCTTGTGGTTCACAATCGGCATTGGGTAGTCAGTGCCTTCTAGTTCCGCCTCGGGAATGTCGCCAGTGATTAACACGCCAGTGTCGAGGTGGCGAATTTCGGGGATCCATTCGCGGATGTATTCAGCGTCTGGATCGTACTTTTTGGCCTGACTCGCAGGATTAAAGATTCGGAGTGGCTTGGGATCCATACCGCTAGAGGCGCTCCACTGCCAGCCGCCGTTATTAGCAGAAAGATCGCCGTCATACAGCTTTTGCATGAAGTATTTTTCGCCCCAGCGCCAGTCGATGATCAGATCTTTGGTGAGGAAGCTAGCGACGATCATCCGGCAGCGGTTGTGCATCCAGCCGAGGCTGTTGAGCTGGCGCATGGCAGCATCGACGATGGGATAACCGGTTCTACCTTCGCACCAGGCTTGAAAATGATCTTGGTCATTGTCCCAGGGAAAGTCTTTAAGCGGATCTCGGTACGGGCCTTCGGCGAGTCTTGGGAAAAAGTACATGACACCCTGATAGAATTCGCGCCAGGCGAGTTCTTGTTGCCAGGTGCGAATATTTTCGTGGGTTTCGTCGCTGCGGGCACGGCTGTAAGCTTCATCGGCAGCTTGCCAGACGGTGCGAATACCGATGGTGCCAAATTTGAGCGCGGCGCTGAGGGTTGAGGTGCCGGGGATGGCGGGGAAATTGCGCTGTTCGTCGTATTCGGCGATTCTCCCTTGGAGAGACTCCGTCAACGCCCGCTGGTCATCACAAAATTTCTCCAACTGAGCTAGCGCCGCTGCTTCCCCTGGTGCCAGCAAAAGCTCATGATCCCACTCATAGCCCAAATCTTTAGCCGTTGGCAGCTCAATATTTCCGGCATCATTAGCCGTGGCTTTTTCTTGAGGGCTCAGTCCGGTCACATTAGAGAGTGCCTTGATCGGGTTGGGTTTATCGTGCTTAATCCAGTTCCGCCAAAAGGGTGTGTACACCTTGTAGGGATCGCCACTGCCGGTTTTGATGCTGTCTGGGTCGTGCAGAAGCTGATCCCAGAACTTTGTATGCATCTCGATGCCGTTGTCTTTTAGCGCTTTGGCAACGGTGGTGTCGCGCTGACGCGAATAGGGTTCTACATCGCGGTTCCAGTAAACGGCAACGGCTCCCAGGGCACTGGCTAATGGGGGGATGGCTTCTTCTGGCTTACCTTTCAGAATCAGCAGTTCGCTACCGGCAGACTTGTAGCTCTCTTGCAGTTCAGCCAGGGATCCGATCAGGTAAGTAACGCGGGCTGGGGCAATGTCGTCGCCATCTAAAATGCCGGGATCGAGGCAGAAGACGCCGATAATTTTGGGGGTGCGATCGCGTGCCGCCGCCAAGCCCAAATTGTCTCGAATTCGCAAATCCCGACGATGCCAAAACAGCACTAGCTCAGCAGCCATAGTCCCCCATTCCCAAAAACAGTTTCTAGAAGATCACGGGCCATAGTATAGCGAGCTTAGTAAGGGCGACCATCGGTCATAGGCATTATCGCCTTACAGGTAGGCTTTGGCCATATAAAACGCTGCGATGGATTTTGCATCAATCGCGACGCCCGTCAAAATCGCCTTTTCTAATTCATCAGCGCTCATGAGCAACACTTCGAGGTCTTCGTCCTCATCTAATGCCAGCGCCTCGGTCAGTTTCTCTAAATCGGTGGCCAGATAAGCGTAGATAATTTCGTCAGAATAGCCCGGTGCATTTGGGAACTTGCCCAGTGTTTTCCAGGTATGTGCCCGGTAGCCCGTCTCTTCCTGGATTTCGCGCTGAATCGTGCCCAGTGGATTTTCTCCCTTTTCGACTGTGCCTGCTGGGAACTCCAGCAGGCGGCCCTGCATGGCAAACCGATATTGACGCACCAGCACAAACTGCCCCTCAGCAGTCACCGGTACGGCCATTGATCCGCCGGGATGGCGAATACATTCATAGTCGCCAACGGACCTATTGGGCAGCCGGAAGCGCGACACCTCAAAGTTAAATTTGCGCCCTTCGTAGAATAGGCGGTGTTTGATTAACTGCGGCGGTTCTTGTCCGGCTGCCATAAGCGTTAAGGAGATTGAGGGCTAGCGATCGCTTCTACAGACGACTTTACCCCAGCGATAGGTAACTGCTCCAGTAGCTGCGCAATGGTTTTACCAAAAATGGGGTGAGGCCAAGCGGACGCAATATCTGCCAGCGGTACCAGCACGAAGGGCCGTTCGTGCAGCCGGGGGTGGGGCACTGTGAGACCAGGTAGGTCAATAATCTGGTCGCCAAACAGCAGCAAATCTAAATCGAGCGATCGCGCTCCCCACCTTTCCTGACGAATGCGACCAAACTGGGTTTCAATCGCGAGCAACCGGGACAAAAGCGATCGCGCTGTCAACACGGTCTCTACCAGCACACAAGCATTGAGATAGTCAGGCTGGGGCGGGCCAACCGGCGCGGTTTTGTAGAGGGGCGATCGCGCGACCACCGTGATCCCCAATTCCTGGTCAATCGCCTGCACCGCCGCTGGCAAGATTTGCTGAGAATTGCCCAAATTGCCGCCGAGGGCGATCGCCGCCCGCACCGGACGGCCTACCCGCCTAAGTTCGCTGCTATCTGACAGTGCGGTCATGCATCCTTGCCTGAGCCTACTCGCCCAGCACCCCTCGAACCCGCGCCACAAGCTGATCAGCTGTGAGAACGCCTTCAATCCGGTCAACTGGCTGCCCCTGCTTAAAGAGAACGAGCGTCGGCAGCGCATGAATCTGGTGTTGGGAAGCGATCGCAGGGTACTTCTCAGTGTCGATTTTGACGACTTTGACTTCGCCCTTCATCTCAGCGCCCACCTGAACCAAAATTTTTGCCATCATCTGGCAGGGGCCGCACCAATCGGCATAAAAATCGACCAGCAGCGGCTGATCGGAACCACTGATCATCTCATCGAAGCTATTGAACTGCTGTTTGACTGCCATGGGCGTGCGAGTTGGAGAGGGAAATAACTTCCTTATGCTAATGGGCTGATCTGGATTGTGTGTAGGTTACGCGCCAATAATTTAGAGTTCTTTAGGGATTTAGGAGCTTTTCTAAGGTTTCTTTTGAGCTGTAGCGATAGATTGCTCCGCACCTCGCGAAATATTACAGTGAGTGAGCGAATTTATAAGGAGATACGTCATGGCTGGAGCGCTGACAGACAAAGTGGCCATCATTACGGGCGCTTCGCGAGGCATTGGGAAGGCGGCGGCAATGGCACTAGCTCAAGCCGGAGCCAAGGTCGTGGTGAACTATGCTCGCTCTAGCGACGCGGCAGATGCAGTAGTCGCGGCAATTTCTGAAGCGGGGAGTGAGGCACTCGCTCTTCAAGCCGATGTCTCTAAAGCCAACCAGGTAGATGCGATGGTCAAAGCCACTATGGATAAGTTTGGCCGCATCGACGTGCTGGTCAACAATGCGGGCATTACCCGCGACACGCTGCTACTGCGCATGAAACCCGAAGACTGGCAGGCTGTGATCGACCTGAACCTGACAGGCGTTTTCTTATGCACCCGCGCAGTGAGCAAAATCATGCTGAAGCAGCGTTCTGGTCGCATCATCAATATTTCCTCTGTCGCCGGGCTCATGGGCAATCCGGGGCAGGCCAACTACAGCGCGGCCAAAGCAGGCGTCATCGGCTTTACCAAAACCATTGCCAAAGAACTCGCCCCGCGCGGCATCACCGCCAACGCAGTCGCTCCCGGCTTTATCGCGACCGATATGACAGAAGATCTCAAGAACACTGAGGAAATTCTGAAGTACATTCCCCTGGGCCGCTACGGTCAGCCGGAGGAAGTGGCGGGTTTAATTCTCTTTTTAGCAGCCGACCCAGCCGCTGCTTACATCACCGGGCAAGTGATGAATGTAGATGGCGGCATGGTCATGCACTAGCACGGGAAAACATCAGACTAAATGAAGGCTACGTCGTCTAGCGCTTAGTTATTCCTCAAGGCCGCTTTTACAGCGGCGCTCTGGTCGCGGCGAGTGATCCAGCGATGGTAAGTGCGGTTGTGGATGGCGACTGAGTGGCCCATCATGCGGGCAGAGACGGTGTCAGGCAGACCCATGTGGACGGTGCGGACAGCCCAGGCATGACGGAGATCGTAAGGATTGAAAGGCACGTCGTAGCGCTCAAACTGCTTGGAAACGGTTTGACCCACTCGCTGCAAAGTGGTGATATTCAAGTCGGTGTTGATTTTGGGAAGGGTAACCTGGCGCAGGTTAAAGGCGTCTATCCACTCTGGATAAAAAGGCCAAACGTCGTGCTGGCCGGTTTTAGTGTGCGCTAAGACTTCGATAGCGGCTTCCTCATCGCCGCTAGCCAGTAGGGTATAGTCGCAGAAAAATACCTCGTGGTTGCGCAGGCCGTAGGTGGCCATGATGCCGTAGACAAATTTCCAGGTGGGGTTGGGAATGCGTTCGTAGGCGCTGAGGATTTCTTCGTCGGTGGGCAGATGGCGAACTTGAGTCTTGCTGTTGCCGTAATTGCCCCAAAAGGACTTGAGCGGTGTGGGTAGGGGCGTATTGAGAAAGGTGGCAAGCGCGTCTAGGGCCGTGCAGCAGACCTGGCGGCTGCGAGAGTTGGCACTTGTGCTTTGCACGGTGGCGTAGATGGCTTCGGGCAGGGAGAAGCTGGGGTGCTGGGTGGCGATCGCCTGCAATTTCCTCAAATACGGCACGTAGGCTTTTTCCCAGGTGGTTCGCACCGAAGCGGGCTGACTGGTACCCTGGCGCAGATCAAAGAAATAAGTCTCGAAGGCTGCGATCTGCGCTGACAAATCGGCCCCGGCTCGCCTAAGACCAGCAACTGGCCCCAAATAGTCCTGCCAGTCAAAGGTATTTTCGATCAGCTGGGCAGCAATCACCTTGGCGGCTTTTTCAATCTGCTTGAGTCCGGCCTTAGTAGCAGGCAAACCCAAAGGAATCCGCTGCTGATAGGCGCGCAGCTTAGGACTACCCGGACGAGGCGGAAAGGTTCCACGCAGGCTCAGCTTTTCGCCGCGTCTGTCAATCTTTAAACCCATCTGAGCGGCTTTTAACCGCTGGTTAGCCGTGCTGATTTGGACATCGAAAGGATGAATTGTCATATGCCAAAAGTGGGAACCAACGCGATACTTCAATTATTTCCACTAAAGGAAATGATTCAGGCTTAGCGTTAGTTGTTACGATAAGCAAAGATGATTAAAACGTTAAACATAAAGGTACGCGATTCATTATGAGCCGTGTGGGAGTTTTACTGCTGAATTTGGGCGGGCCAGAAAAGCCGGGGGACGTTCGTCCCTTCCTGTTTAATCTGTTTTCAGACCCTGAGATTATTCGTATTCCGTTTCCCTGGCTGCAAAAACCCTTAGCCTGGTTTATCTCTAGTCGCCGGGCCGCCACTTCGCGGGAAAACTATCAGCAAATCGGCGGTGGCTCCCCGCTGCGCCGCATTACTGAAGAGCAAGGCGAGGCTCTCAAGGTTGCTTTAGAGGAGAAGGGTCACGACGCTGAAGTCTATATCGGTATGCGCTACTGGCATCCGTTTACCGAAGAGGCGATCGCCCAAATTAAGCGCGACAGTATCGACAAGCTGGTGGTGCTGCCGCTATACCCGCAGTATTCTATCAGCACCAGCGGATCGAGCTTTCGCCTGCTAGAGCAGCTCTGGCAAGACGATCCGAAGCTGGCCTCGATTGAGTACACCCTAATCCCTTCGTGGTATGCCCGGCCTGGCTATGTCAATGCCATGGCTGATCTGATTCGTACTGAACTAGATAAACTTCCTAACCCGGATAGCGCTCATATTTTCTTTAGCGCTCACGGGGTGCCCGTCAGCTATGTCGAAGAGTTTGGCGACCCCTACCAAAGGGAGATTGAGCACTGCACTGACCTGATTATGCAGGCTTTGGGACGGCCTAATGACTATACGCTGGCCTATCAGAGCCGGGTAGGGCCAATTGAGTGGCTGCAGCCCTACACCGAAGATGCCATCAAATCACTGGCAGAAGCGGGCGTTGATGAGCTGATGGTCGTACCTATCAGCTTTGTTTCTGAACATATTGAGACGCTACAAGAAATCGATATTGAATATCGAGAAGTGGCTGAAGAAGCGGGCATTGAGCATTTTTACCGGGTGCCAGCGCTCAATACGTACAGTGGCTTTATTACCGATCTCGCAGAGATGGTAGAAGAGGCAGCGATCGCTAAACCCGTCCATTTTTCCGACCTGGAAAAGCCTCAAAAGAAAGTCAAGATCTATCCTCAAGACAAGTCTGCTTGGGGAATGACGCCAGTGGCAGAAGTGTGGAACGGTCGCTTGGCGATGCTGGGCTTTTTAGCATTGCTGGCAGAAATTGTGACCGGTCATGGCCCGCTACATCTGATCGGATTGCTGTAGCGCTTTCTGTAGGGTTGCCTGGAATCGTAGACCGAATGGGTGTGTCTGTACGAAGACTGCTTTAAACAATTGTGATCGCGGCTTTGCTGAGCTAGCTCATTGAAAGGAGAGTTCTGATGGAACCCAATCGCTCTGTAGAATCTAAGCGCTCTATGACGGGCGAATTTAAGCTACAAATAACGACGCTGCTCGGGCTAGTCGCTTTGCTATGGGCGATTGAAATTGTCGATCAGGTGGTGTTTCGCGGCAACCTATACCGGTTGGGCATTCGACCGCGATCGCTCTCCGGTCTGTGGGGCATTTTGTGGGCTCCTTTTCTGCATGGCAACTTTGCCCACCTACTGGCCAATACCGTGCCGCTGGTAAGTCTGGGCTGGCTGATTATGCTGCGCGAGACCGGCGACTGGCTAGTTGTCAGCGCGATTGCAGCGCTATGCAGTGGTTTGGGCACCTGGCTGATTGGCGCGCCAGGTTCATACCATATTGGGGCTAGCGGCGTTATCTTTGGCTACTTTGGCTTTTTGCTGCTGCGAGGCTATTTTGAGCGCAGCGCGGTGGCGATCGCCTTTTCAGTTTTAGTGACTTTTCTCTATGGCGGCATCATCTGGGGCCTGTTGCCCAACCAGCCCAACATTTCATGGGAAGGTCATCTGTTTGGCTTTTTAGGCGGCATACTTGCGGCGCGCCTATTGGCCAAGCCTCGTCGTCAGCCACAGCCCAAAGATTTTTAGACTCGCCCCATCTGCTAGCGGCCCCATCTGCTAGCAGCCCCATCTGCTAGCAGTATTGCTTCTAATTCCTTAGCCTTCCGGCGTCAGCTGCTCTCCTAGCTGCAGAGTGCTGGAGACCGCTTCAGTCAGATGGTTGGCCGCAGCTTCTACGGCGGCGACCGCATTCTCATAAAGCATCCGCGTTGGCCCTAATACGCCTAAGCTACCGACGGGGCCAGGCGCACTGCCATATAGCGAGGTCACTAGGGCGCAAGTTTGCATGGGCGCTACTGGGTTTTCGGTACCAATCCAGATACGTAGCCGCCGATTATTGGAGATTTCTGCGCCTACTAGAGCATCAGTCTCCCCAGCCAGTCGGGCGGTAGAGATGAGCGGCCACAGCTGGTCGCGACCGTCTTCTAAAAGCTGAACGAGGCTGCGGACCTGGCTGCGCTCGGCAAATTCTGGCTGATCAAGGACTTCGGCCAGGCCGCTGACGAGAATTTGGGTGGCGGGGTTGACGCGCGATCGCCGCGCCAGATCGACCATGCCCTGCTGCAATCCACTGATATATCGCTGAAACGCCAGATCGAGATCAGACCAGTCTAAAACAACGTCGTTCAGTACACCTCCCCGCAGTTGCTCAGTGAGAAAATTTGAGAGCACCTGAAGTTCTCGGTCGATTTCTTCCAGACTGATGGAATCGCTATCGGCGCTGCCCACTTCATTGAGGGGCCGATCGCTCTGGCGGGGTAGCGGCAGCAAAATCGAGTGATTGCTGTAAACGTCAAAGACGACTAGCAGCAGCAGTTGGCGATCGCTGACCCGCACGAGCTGCAAATGCTTGATCTTAGGTTCATCTAGCTGAGGCATGGTCACCAGAGCAATATAGCCACTGAGACTCGCCAAAATCTGCGCTGATTCTTGCAGCAGCGCCTCTATTGCCTGTCCCTGCCAGCCAATGCGCTGATTGAGCGTGGTCTCCATGCGCCGGGTCAGCGGCTCAGACGGGGTCATCAGCTCATTCACATAGGCCCGGTAGCCGGAGTCCGACGGAATCCGCCCAGCTGACGTATGCGGCTGATAGAGTAAGCCAGAGTCTTCTAAGACGCTCATGACGCTGCGAATGGTGGCCGAACTCACCCGCAGGTTGTAGCCTTTGGCCAGAGATTTTGAGCCGACTGGCTCCGCTGTGCTGACATAGTGGCGCACTGTCGCCCGGAGAACATTCTGCTGTCTGGGGGTGAGCTGCATGGACGCTTTGCCTATGGAATACTTGCACTTTAACGAAACTGGCTAGCCTTTGGGCGATATTAGGCGTTCAGCCCTATCTAAAACTGTACGTCGCTAACTTGGCAACTCGGCCAATGTCGGATCTAAGTTTGACCTGCCGTTGCGATCGCTAACTGCCTCGGTCACTACAGATTAGCGATAGGTCAAGCAAACTATAGAGTGCCCCCCTTTAATTTTGCACCACATTAACAGATCCTCCTCCAGCGGCTGTGGCTGTCATTACAAAATGATCCCCTGAGATCATCCGAACTCAGCAATCTTCGGCAATCGCTTCAATATCCTGGTAAATTCAGAGAGTCATGGCAATACTGCTGTGACCTCAGGGCGCATGGTAAAGGCCCGATAAGTAAGTTTGCTTACTCAGGGCTGCGTTCTCACCCCCACCGGATTCCTGCTGTGCCAGGTGATGCCATCATGTCTGACCTTCCCTTTACCCTCGATCAGCTCCGCATTTTGAAGGCTATTGCTGCTGAGGGTAGCTTTAAGCGTGCTGCTGACAGTCTGTATGTGTCGCAGCCAGCGGTAAGTCTGCAAGTGCAAAATCTGGAGCGCCAGCTAGATGTGCCCTTGTTTGACCGGGGCGGTCGCCGGGCGCAGCTGACCGAAGCTGGGCATCTACTGCTGAAATATGGCGATCGCATCCTCAGCCTTTGCCAGGAGACCTGTCGGGCGATTGAAGATCTGCAAAACCTGCAGGGCGGTACTCTCATTATTGGGGCCAGCCAAACCACGGGCACTTACATGCTGCCGCGAATGATCGGTCAGTTTCGCCAGCGCTACCCCGAAGTCGCTGTGCAGTTGCACGTACACTCCACTCGGCGGACGGCTTGGAGCGTCGCCAACGGTCAAATAGACCTGGCCATTATCGGCGGCGAGATTCCCCCAGAGCTGCAAGATTCTCTAGAAGTCGCCCCCTACGCCGAAGACGAGCTAGCGCTGATCATGCCAGTCTTTCACCCGCTGGCCTCAAGTGAAATGATCGCCCGCAGCGACCTCTACAAGCTGAAGTTTATTACGCTCGACTCTCAGTCCACCATTCGCAAGGTGATCGATCAGGTGCTGACCCGGGGCGGCATTGAAACCCGGCGACTGCGAGTAGAGATGGAGCTAAATTCGATTGAAGCGATCAAAAATGCGGTGCAGTCGGGCCTGGGCGTCGCCTTTGCCTCAACCTCTTCGATAGAGAAAGAGCTGCAGATGGGCGTCATTCACCGGGCTCGCATTGAGTCAGTTGAAGTAAAGCGAACGCTGTCGGTGATCTTTAACCCCAATCGCTATCGCTCTAAGGCCGCAGAAGCATTTACCAAGGAGATTTTGCCTCAGTTCACCAACCGCGAGCTGGCCTTTACTAAAGCGAATGCCGATGGTCGGGCGGCGGCTAGTAAAAATGCTTCTGCTAAAGTACCGGCAAAGGTTAATGCGGTGGTTGATGCCGATAGCCACTGAGTATGGGCTACTGAATATGGCTACTGAGAATAGCCGCTGAGGCGGAGCGCCTTTGTGCTTTCGCTTTCGGTGCAGACAAAGAGTGTAAGTGGGGCTCGCTGCTAGCGCTAGGAGGATTTTTCACGAGTTAACGATCTGCGGGTTAAAGTTTACAAAAGCCATCTTTAAGCGTAGGCGCGATCGCCATTGTCTGAAGCATATCGCCACTCATCTTGCCTCTGCTATGCCTGACTAGGCCGAAGCAGCAGTTGATGCAGAACCCCAGTCCTGAGCGGCTGGCCTATTGTAAAATCACTCATGCAACTGCACTGCACCCGACCCAACTGTCCCTCCCCGAGCAATCACTTCAGCGATCTTGACAATCCCAAAATCTCTCGACCGCTGAAACAAAAGTTCTGCAGCGCTTGTCGAATGGAGCTGATTTTGGGTGGGCGCTACCTGCCGGTGAGCGTGCTTGGGCAGGGCGGGTTTGGGACGGCTTTTTTGGCTCGCGATTTCGACTCGCCGACGCAGCGCCGCTGCGTGGTTAAGCTGTTTCAGCCGCCGGTGACGCTAACGCCTCAGCAGATGGCCACCGCGCAGCGACTGTTTGCCAGAGAGGCCGAAGTGCTAGAGCGGCTGGGCTTACAGCACCCGCAGATCCCTAACCTTTACGCCTATTTCCCGCTGCCGATTACCAATCCGCTCACCAACCAGCTAGAAGAGCTGTTCTACCTGGTGCAAGAGTATGTAGACGGTGAAGATCTCGAAAAGGTTCGCCATCGCCAGGGCAAGCTCACAGAGGCTGAGGTCGATAAGGTGCTGCGGGCCATGCTCGATGTGCTGGACTTTGTCCACAGCAACGGCGCTATTCACCGAGATGTAAAGCCATCTAATATTATTCACAGCCAAAACGGTCGGCTGTCGCTGCTCGATTTTGGCGCTGTCAAAGAGGTGACGACACCCACTGGGGTACAGCGTGGCCCGACGACCATCTGCTCACCGGACTACGCGCCACCGGAGCAAATTATGAATGGCACGGTCGATGCCACTTCTGATCTCTATGCGCTGGCAGCGACCTGTGTGGTGCTGCTGACTGACAAAGACTCTAGCGAGCTGCGCGATAGCTCTTCTAATAGCTGGAACTGGCGATCTGAGGCCCGAGTTTCGCCAGGGTTTGCCCAGGTACTTGATCGAATGTTGCGGGCCAAGCCGAGCGATCGCTATCCTTCCGCCAAAGCCGTTTTAGCCGCCCTGTCTGCAGGTAGCAGCCAGCCCCCGTCAGTCCCGTCACCGCTCGTAACGCCACCCACCCCGGTTGCTTCCTCTGCGCCGCCTGCGCGACCACCTGTGCAGCCGGCCCCTCAACCCATTCAACCGCTGTCGCTGCCTCGTTTTTTAGGCAATGCGGCCTTTGCAGGGGCAGAAGGGGGACTGCTGGCGATCGCCGCTATTAGTCTTCTGGGCACAACTTTTTGGGGCGGCGGCGTTTGGCTAGCGATGCTGGCTGGTCTGGTGCTGCTCCAAGCACGCCGGGTGATAGAAGGAACGGATCTGGTGATTATTGCCGGACTAACGTTGGCGGCGGTTATCTTTTTTCCGCCCCTTCATAATTTGTTGGTGGGCGGCTTGAGCATGATTTTGGTAGTGACGGTGATGGCAGGCGGGTTAGGGGTGGCGATCGCCGTTATCTTCAGACTTATTTTCCGCTTGGTTTCCCGTATCATGTGACTTAAGATAGGCTTTTTTTGAGCATCCTTATAATAATGGGGTTTGATAGAGTCATATGGGCAAACGAAACGAGCTGCCAGCCCTTGTCGCATCTTTGCTGATTACTGTAGCGCTCTTAGGCGGCGGCGCTTGGTGGCTCAAGAATAATTTTTTTAGTTCAGAAGGTTCGCCTTCGACTGGCTCAGCCGCATCCAGTCAGAACACGTCTGAGGCAGGTAATCAGCCGAACCAGTCCATCTTACCAGGGGCAGTTTCTGCATCTAAGCAAAAAGGTCTTGAGACTTTGGCGGCGGGTGACTATGCCACGGCCCAAACCGAACTGACAGCCGCCCTGCAAGCCCAGCGCAACGATCCAGAAGCGCTGATCTATCTCAACAATGCCAAAATTGGCAACGGCTCAGCCTATACGATTGCGGTGCCGGTGCCTGCGAGCAAACTAGTCAATCCGGCGCTAGAAATTTTGCGCGGGGTAGCCCAGGCCCAAGCAGACATTAACCAGGCGGGCGGAATTAACGGCACACCGCTAAAAGTGATATTAGCCAACGATAGCGGCCAGCCTGACACAGCGGCGGCAGTAGCTGATCAGCTGGTCAAAAACAAAGATGTGCTCGGGGTCATCGGTCACTACTCAAGCGACACTACCCTAGCGGCGGCAAAGGTCTACGAGACAGGTCAGCTGGCCATGATTTCTCCTACTAGCACTGCTGTCAAGATTGCCGATGCGGGCGACTATATTTTTCGCACGGTGCCGAGCGATCGCTTAGCCGCTGCCACCCTAGCCCGCTACGTGCTCAATACCTTAAACAAAAAGCAAGCCGCTGTTTTCTATACCAGTGACAGCACCTACAGCCAATCGATCGAGTCAGAATTTACCACTGAGCTGCTCAGTAACGGCGGTGAAGTAGTCGCTAACTTTGACATCAGCGAGGCAGGCTTTAGCGCAGGCAAAGCGGTACAAATGGCAAAAGAGTCCGGGGCCGACGTGATCATGCTTGCCCTCACCGCAGACACTGCTGCTACCTCTATCCAAATCATGTCTGTCAATCAGCGAGAACTGCCTGTTGTTGGCAGTGACGACCTGTACGATCCGAAAGTGCTTGATGTCGGGCGTGAAGATGCCTTGGGGCTCACCATAGCGGTGCCCTGGCACATTCTCAGCCATTCGCAGAGTCCGTTTGTTAGCGAGTCGCGGCAGCTTTGGGGCGGCGATGTCAACTGGCGCACGGTGATGGCTTACGATGCGACCAAGACGCTGGCAGCAGGGATTCAATCAGACCCCACTCGGGCGGGTGTCGCGGCAGCGCTAGCGAGTTCCGGCTTTAGCGCTGAGGGCGCGACTGACACAGTGAGCTTTTTTCCGTCGGGCGATCGCAATCAAACCTCTCAGCTCGTAGAAGTCGTACCCGGCAACCGCTCCGGCAGCGGCTACGACTTTGTGCCTGTGCAGTAGTTTTCAGGCAGATGAAGACATCACCCGATCACTGCCGGAACCACATATCGTAAATTGACAAGACGATTTCGACCACAATCAAAATGACGATGTACCATTCCACCCGATGACTGCTGTCACGCTGCAAAACCCCCAAAGAGGTTTCGACCGTTCTGGACACTAGCGCTAGCTTTTGCTCCAGGGCGACTAGCCGCTCTCGGAGTTCATATTCGTTTTCCAGACGCAGATAGAGACGGTCTAGTTCGGGATAATCCCAAACAGGGTCAGGTTTTTCGCCAACTTCAACGATGCCCAACATTTTTTGCTGAATCAGCAGCATACCGCCAATGTAGCTGAGCAATTCTTTCTCTTTGGGCGGACGCAGGTTCTTGCCTTGAATGGCAGTCGTGAAGGGCTTGATCCGCTCAAAGAGGCTTGACACTTCGGTTTCGTAATAGTCTAGAGCAACGCTTTTACCCAGGGCTTCGGCGACAATTTGCAGGCGTTCGGCGCTGCATTCTTGGAGCCAGAGGGTATTGCCTTCTAAGCGTTCTTTGGGACGTTCTTCGGCTTGGGAGCGAAAGGCGATCGCCAGTTCTTCTGAAACGTTCGACGGTAACGGTTCGCGAATATGGGGCCGCAGCATTTCAACCAGTTCGCTTTCTTCCTCAGCGCTCAGATCGAAGGTGACGATAATGCCGTAGCGCAGCAGGACAGCGCACCCTGTCATACCGGCTCGAATAATTAAAGGATTAGTTGCCAGCGGTTCAACCTTTTCGAGCCCTTTGAGGACGATCCGCTCGCCGACGATGCGGGCGCGGGCAGCGATCGCTGCTTTATTAGACCAGTTGATGCCAACAGCAGGAATTAGCGTTTGCGAGTCAGAATTTTGAGAAGCCGTATTGTCGAGAGAAATCATAAAGATGAGGCAAGCGTAGCAGCAGATGGAAAACTCTCTTAGTTTAGAGCTTCTAGTTTAAAGATGAGGGGTTGCGGCCACTCTGAAAATATTTCAAAGCATCGCAAATGTTAGACCAGCTTTAGGATACGTCAGCCGCCAGTTCCAACTGCGCGAGCTGCAAGCGTTGGCACATCCGTAGCTGCCGGTAAAGCGGTCGCCAGTTCCAAAGGGCATTGGCGAGCGCTTCCCAAAAGGTGAGCCAGCCAAAGACCGTCACCCCCTGGCTCAGCAGCAGCAGTCCAATACCTGTCTCAACAGCAGCGTTACGAACTTCTAGAAAAGCCGACAGCCCCAGAGCGGCTGATCCTAATAGACCTAACAGCGCCGCGTCCCAAGCAAGCTTCTTTAAGCTCTGGCGGCAGACGCTCTCTAAATAGGCAAAGTAGCGCTGAACAGCGGCATGTAGGGCCTGAGCGGAAAATTTTGAGGCGGGTTCATCGGCGGTCTCATCGGT
This sequence comes from Leptolyngbya sp. BC1307, assembly GCF_002286735.1. GTDB lineage: Bacteria > Cyanobacteriota > Cyanobacteriia > Phormidesmidales > Phormidesmidaceae > Phormidesmis. Next base: position 11,931 of record NZ_NRTA01000031.1, on the reverse strand, counting down.
GGTTTCGGCAGGTAGGGTAATGCGCAGCAGTAAGGATTCATCACCGAGTTCAGCAATGCGGGCAAAGAGATAGTCAACGAAGTCTTGGTTGAGATTGAGCACCGGAGCGTCCTTTTCAGGGTCTTCTTTGCCGAAGTTAATCGGGAAGCTCTCAAAGGGCATCAGTAGAGCAGCGGGCGAACTCAGGCGCAGACGGATAATAGCTTGGCCTTCGGGCGATCGCGCATAGCTTTCAGGAAGTTGCTCACTGTTAATGGCCTGGCGGCGCTGCGGAAACAGCCGAATAACTCGTCTCATAGGCGCAAACCGGTGAATGGACAGATCATCTCATCTTTCTTCTCTGTCTGACGGGTCTACTTACTGGGCATTGGCGGATGTTGGGCGAGTACATCCTTGAGATATTGACCCGTATAAGAACCTTCGACTGCGGCAACAGCTTCAGGGGTGCCCTGAGCGATAACTTGGCCGCCGCGATCGCCGCCCTCCGGCCCCAAGTCAATCACCCAGTCAGAACAGCGAATCATATCCAGATTATGCTCAATCATAATCACCGAATTGCCCTTATCTACCAGACGCTGCACAACATCCAACAGCTTGTGCACATCGTAAAAAGAGAGGCCGGTCGTCGGTTCGTCAATCAGGTAAAGCGTTTTACCCGTAGATCGGCGAGCCAGTTCACTGGCCAGCTTCATCCGCTGCGCTTCGCCACCAGAGAGGGTCGGCGCAGTTTGCCCTAAGCGCACATAGCCCAATCCTACATCCACCATCGTTTGCAGACGGCTCGCAGCTTTGGGAATGTTTTCAAAAAACTCTAAGCCCTCTTCAGCAGTCGTATGGAGCACATCGGAAATGTTCTTTCCCTTATACTTCACCTGCAAAGTCTCGCGGTTGTAGCGTGCGCCTTTGCACACCTCACATTCCACATAGACATCTGGCAAAAAGTTCATCTCAATCACGTTCACCCCCTGCCCGCCGCAGGCCTCGCAGCGTCCGCCCTTGACATTGAAGGAAAACTGACCGCGTTTATAGCCCCGGGCCTTTGCCTCGATAGTTTCGGTATAAAGATCGCGGACAACATCGAAGATGCCGGTATAGGTGGCCGGGTTAGAACGAGGCGTGCGGCCTATCGGTGACTGGTCAATCACAATCGCTTTATCTAGCGCTTTAAGCCCTTTGATCGGGTCCATTGCCTTAGGCTCAGGAATCTTGCTGCCAAAGAAGTGGCGAATGGCTGGGTACAGTAAATCGTTGATTAAGGTAGATTTACCGGAGCCGGACACGCCAGTAATACAGACAAATTTGCCCAGCGGAATATCTACGTCAATATTTTGTAAGTTGTTGCGGTAGGCATTGCGAATTTGAATGCTGCGATTGTTACCCGGTCTGCGCTCGGCAGGCGTCTCGATCTTTTTGCGCCCTGATAGGTATGCGCCTGTCAGCGAGTCTTCGGCATTAAGAATATCTTCTAGCTGGCCTTGGGCGACGATCTGACCACCATGAATCCCTGCGCCAGGGCCAATGTCAACAATGTAGTCTGCCGCTCGCATGGTGTCTTCATCGTGCTCGACCACGACCAGCGTATTGCCCAGGTCGCGCAGCCGGTCTAGAGTTTTCAGCAGCCGGTCATTGTCTCGCTGATGCAGACCGATACTGGGTTCATCAAGCACGTACAGCACGCCGCTCAGTCCCGCGCCAATCTGGGTGGCCAAACGAATGCGCTGCGCTTCACCGCCGGAGAGGGTGCGGGCCGTACGGTCTAGAGTCAGATAGTCAAGGCCAACATCAAGTAAGAAGGTAAGACGGGCTTTGATTTCTTTGAGGACGAGTTCGCCAATGGCAATCTGGCGGTTAGTGAGCTGAGGGGCTTCGCCGTTTTCGCCGACTAGCTCATAGACGCGATCGCGGCATTCTCGAATCGATACGCTGGTAAAGTCTTTAATGTTGTAAGGGCCAATCCGCACGGCCAAAGATTCAGGCTTCAGCCTGGCCCCCTGACAAATCTCACAGGGCTGGTCAATCAAGTACTTTTCTAGCTTTTGTTTGTAAGCGTCAGAAGTCGCCTCCTGATACTGCCGCTGGAGCATCGGCAGCACGCCTTCATAGCGGCGATGGTAGCCCTTATTAGTACCGTAGCGAGAGTCGGTCTCAATATAGATCTTCTCTTTAGAGCCGTGCAGAATCGTATGCTGCTGTTCGCTGGTGAGGCTGGCCCAGCTGGACTGTAGCTCAAAGCCAAAAGCCTGCCCGACGCTGTAGAGCAGTGAAAAGTAGTAGGTGTTATCTTTTTCTGACCAGGGGGCGATCGCCGCATACACAGGCGAACTCGGATCTGGCACCACTAGGTCAGCCGAGAACCGCTGCAAACTGCCCAAGCCGTGACAGTTAGGACAGGCCCCATAGGGCGAGTTAAACGAAAACAAGCGAGGCGACAGCTCGTCCATCACCGCCCCATGTTCTGGGCAGGCAAAGTTCTCCGAAAAGATAATGTCCTCAGGCGGGGCGGGCTGATCCTCACCCTGTTCGCCATCTGCCTGCTTAGACTCTTTAGACTGCCGCTCAGGCGTCGTTTTTTCAGCCTGCCGCTCGGGCAGGACGTCAATAATCGCAATGCCTTCGGAGCGCTTCAGGGCCGTCGTCAATGAATCAACCAGCCGCTCTTGCAAGTCGTCCTTCTTCACCAGCCGATCCACGACCACTTCAATGTCGTGGATTTTGTTTTTATCCAGCTCAATGTTGTCGCTCAGTTCACGGGCTTCTCCATTCACCCGTACTCGGACAAATCCCTCTGCTGCCAAAGCCGAAATCAGCTTTTGATGAGTGCCCTTTTTGCCCCGCACGACTGGCGCTAAAATCTGAAATCGGGTGCGATCAGGTAATTCCATCACCTGATCGACCATTTGATCAATGCTTTGAGGCGCGATAGAGCGATCGCACTGCGGGCAATGCGGCTGTCCGGCCCGGCCATAGAGCAAACGCAGATAGTCGTAGATCTCCGTCACCGTCCCCACGGTAGAGCGCGGGTTATGAGAGGTAGACTTTTGATCGATAGAAATCGCCGGACTGAGCCCTTCGATAGCATCTACATCGGGCTTATCTACCTGACCCAAAAACTGACGAGCATAGGCGCTAAGCGACTCTACATAGCGCCGCTGACCCTCCGCAAAAATCGTGTCAAACGCCAGCGAAGACTTACCCGAGCCCGAGACCCCGGTGAACACAATCAGCTTATTGCGAGGCAGATCGAGGCTGATATTTTTAAGATTGTGCTGCCGGGCCCCGCTGATGCGAATCAGATCTTGAGTGTCTGAAAGATCAATAGCATCAGGCTGGTCACCGTTAAGATGAGCCGCAGGTCTGGCCTTTGCCGACTTTCTGCTCGTTGTTTTAGCAGCAGCAGCTTTGGTCCGGGTGGCCTTGGTCTGTGCAGCCTTGGTCTGTGCAGCCTTAGTCTGAGCCGCTTTCGGTTGAGCGGATTTAGCTTTCGCTGTTTTGGTTTTGCTAGCCTTAGCAGCAGAGTCTGGGGTGGTCTTGTCCTGGCTGGATTTCTTTTTGGGTGAAGGCATGGGGCATGTCAAAACATTTTTTCATGATAGACCACTACGCTGAGTCTCTGTTTATCTGGGTGTTGCTGCTGCTGGTAGCGCCTGCTGCTGACTCTGCTGTGACTATTAGCAGGCTCATTCGCCATGCCAGGTAACGGCTGGTGGCGCTGTCTCGACTAACACTTGTCCGCGCGAAATCACGTACTTCACTGTCGCCCGGTTCAAAATTGCCTCGTAGCGGCTCCGCGCATCTAACACTATCAGGTTCGCTGGTTGGCCCTCGGCAATGCCATAGTCTGCCTGCAGATTGAGCGTGCGTGCGCCGTGGCTGGTGACCATATCGAAGCAGGCGTCGATTTCATCCTGGCCGGTCATCTGGCAGACGTGAACCGCCATCTCCGCCACCGCCAGTAGATTTCCCGTACCCAGGCTATACCACGGATCTTGAATGCAGTCATGGCCCAAGCTCACATTCAGGCCGCTCTGCCACAGCTCTTTTACCCGGGTCACGCCTCGCCGTTTCGGATAGGTGTCGGTACGCCCTTGCAAGGTGATATTAATCAGCGGATTGGCAATAAAGTTTAGCTGGGCTCGCTGCAAAATCCCCATCAGCTTTAGCGCGTAGGCGTCGTTATAAGAGCCAAAAGCTGTGGTGTGGCTAGCGGTGACTCTTGGCCCGAGCCCGCTGCGAATAGCGCAGGCTGCGACCACTTCTAAAAAGCGCGACTGCGGATCGTCAATCTCATCGCAGTGAATGTCAATCAGCCGATCATACTTTTGAGCCAGCTCAAAAATTTTGTGCACCGACCGCACACCGTCTTCGCGGGTGAGTTCGTAGTGGGGAATGCCACCGACTGCGTCAGCGCCAAGCTTTAGCGATTCTTCCATCAGCGCTGCGTTCGTTTCACTGCCATAGAGCCCGTCTTGCGGGAAGGCAACGACCTGTAGGGTCATCCAGTCTTTGACGGCTTCACGGACAGCCAACAGCCCTTTGAGTGCGCTCAGGCTGGGTTCGCTGACATCGGCATGACTGCGGACAAACAGCACGCCCAGACTAGCTTGCTGCTTCAGCGCCTGGATCGCCCGCGTTTTGACATCTTCAATCGTCAGGTCGGCTTTGCGATCGCGCCAAATCTCAATCCCTTCAAACAGCGTGCCGCTCAGATTCCACCGGGGCTGCCCTGCTGTTAGCGCTGAATCGAGGTGAATATGCGACTCGACAAAAGGGGCGCTCACCAGCTGCCCGCCGATATCCAGTTCGATAGGAGCAGATATTTCTAGGGTCGGGGCGATCGCCATAATTTGACCGGCGGCGATCGCTATATCCACCGTCTGGCCTGACGCTTCCTGAGCAATCAGTTGACAGCGCCGTAACAGCAAAGAAGCATTCATAAACGAAGGGGCGCAGGCTTAGGTAATCTAGGGGCCTAAATCTCTGGGGTTAACGAATCGTTAACTTTATCCCGGCTTATTCTTAAGTTTTCAAACGTCCTGGCGCTATGTGCTTGAGTTTGCGCTACATAAAGCAAACCTAGCGAATACGCCTCAAAAGTATAAGATCATTTTTATGTAGGCAGATCATCACGCCATCAGGTGTGTCAGGCCAATAAATCTATGGACATACAGCAGCAGATCACCCAGCAGCAGCTTAGTCGGCAGCGCGTCAAGCACATTATTGACAGCTATGCCCTGGCCGGTGACGAGGCTGATGCATTTGACGCCTATCTCAGTGAGCTTTTAGATCAGTATCCTCACGGCCTAATTGAGCTAGCTTTAGTCGAAACCCTGGTTAAAAACTGGCTGACCATCCCGATGGAAAAGGGCGTGCCCTTCCTAGCGGCAGCTCATGACTGGATCAAGCAGTGGCAGCTAGAGCCGCTGCCCGCTCTCCTCACGCCCGCTCAGTTTGAGCAGATCACCGGGCTAGATCCACAGCTGGCTTTTGCCGCCCTGCATCACCCAGCGACGATGCCGACGCAGGCGACGACAGAGTAGCTCTCGCGACGCTCATCATCGCGACGACGGTTACGCCCGCCTGCGCCAGGGTAACAGCCGCACTCTGCGCGGTCGTGCCTGTGGTGTAGATGTCATCAATCAGCACAGCGGCGGCTGAGCGCTGACGCAAGATCTGACGCAGCGATCGCCCCACCTGAAAAACCTGAGTCAGGTTTTGCTGCCGGGCGGTTAGGCTGAGCTGATGCTGCGGCAAGGTTGCCTGGGTACGGATCAGGCCATCTGCCAGCAGCGGTAGCCCGCTCACCTGACAAAACGCTTGTGCGATCAGCTGAGCCTGATTGTAGCCGCGTGACTTTTGGCGCTCAGCATGGAGCGGAATAGGCAGCGCATAGAGCCGGGTCGCGGCACTCACTGTAGCGATGCCCGATTGGCGCTGGCTTACCCACTGCTGACCTAGCGCTGCACCTAAGGGGGTGGCTACGTCAGGGCGATCGCCATACTTCAGCGCTAAAATTGCCCGCTTGAGGGTGCCGCTGTAGGTGCCGAGAGCCCCAACCGGCAGCTGAAATTCAGCATGAAATTCTGTTTGGGCGGCGGCCACCCTTAGAGGTAAAGGCAGCGGTACAGACGGGCCTGCCTGGATCTGCCGCTGACAGTCGGTGCAAAGGGTCTGGGATGTGGGGCGATCGCACACCGGGCAGCCCTGAGCCAAAAATACGCCTAGCAGGTTTCTCAGCCCCACCCGACCTGACTGCTCGGCACCGAAACGGCTCACCCAATTAGCTTTACAATGAGTCAAGGTGCTTTCCTAAAAGAACATTTGAGAAGTCGCCGATAAAGTGGCAATATCTTCTAGTCTGGTTCTGGCTCAAATTCAACAGTGGTGAGCTTGCCGTCTGGATACACCAAACACATCACGTCTTTGTCAGAGCAATCCGTCTGATCTGATGGAGCAGAAGGGGTTGGGTTCTCGTCTGAGGCGTGGGTTGATAGCTCAGGTGACTCAGAGAACTTGGATGAATGCATGGTGATTAACGATGATGTAGATAGAAACTCAGTGGCGTTGTTTCATTGTCCCAAATCGGGTCTGGCCTGGCGAGCGTATAAGTAGTCAACTTTTCAGGTGTCAGCTGATGCCGAGAAAGAAAAGGTTATCGCCGACTGCATCCTATACCCATCAACATGCATAGCCATTTTACAAGCACTTCCTGAGCATCGAAAAAAAGCTGCTTTACCCGTTCCTCTTGAACCTCTGGCGAATTTGGGCAGCAGGTTGATAGTGGCTTTATATGGGGTAATAGTCTTTGCGTGGTTTTTCTGAGATGCGCCCCGTTACTTGCGGTAATTGCATACAGAGATCTCTAAAAGCGCATATTAAGTCTCGTCAGTGTCCAGCATATTAACTTTTTTCGGCAGAACCCTTGGGTGTAGAACTTCGCAGCTACGTTTATCTCGACAATCTTCAGCCGCAGCACGCGGCCTATATTGGCACCGTATCGATTGGCTTTTTGCCACTCCCGGGCGATGCCTCTCTGTGGATTGAGGTATCACCCGGCATTGAAATCAACCGGATTACCGACGTAGCGCTCAAATCAGCCGTGGTGCGTCCGGGAGTACAGGTCGTAGAGCGTCTGTATGGCGTCTTAGAGATTCACGGCAGTCAGGGCGAAGTCAAGGCGGCTGGGCGAGCGATTTTGGCCTACCTTGGTCTGAGCATAGGCGACTCTCTTAAGCCTGAACTGATGTCCAATCAGGTGATTCGCAATCTAGATCCGCATCATGTGCAGCTGATTAACCGCACCCGTCGAGGCCAGATGATTTTAGCCGGCGAAACGCTCTATGTCATGGAGTGTCAGCCTGCTGCCTATGCTTCCTTCGCAGCTAACGAAGCCGAAAAAGCCGCCTTCATCAACATTTTGCAAATTTCTGCGATCGGTAGCTTCGGCAGGCTCTACCTCGGGGGCGCTGAGCAAGATATTTTAGCCGCTGCCCGCGCTGTAGAAACGTCACTGGGTAATCTGCCTGGTCGCATGGATACAGATGACGATCCCGACGAGTAATCCCAACAAGCAATCCCGACGAGCGGTAGAGACATCCTGATGAGCAGCCCCCGGCTTCACCCTGATACGATTGACGCCGTCCGGCAGCGGGCAGATATCGTCGATATCATCTCTGAGCAGGTGGTGCTCAAAAAGCAGGGCAAAGACTTTGTTGGTCTCTGTCCCTTTCACGATGATAAGTCGCCTAGCTTTAGCGTCAGCCCGGCTAAGCAGTTTTATTACTGCTTTAGCTGTGGGGCCGGGGGCAATGCCTTTAAATTTTTAATGGAGCTAGGCAAGCGCTCATTTGCCGATGTGGTTCTTGATCTGGCCCGTCGCTATCAGGTGCCTGTCACGACTATGGAGCCTGCTCAGCAGCAGGAGTTGCAGCGTAAGCTCACCCTGCGCGAACAGCTCTACGAGATTGTAGCGGTGGCCGCAAAGTTTTATGAGCACGCCCTATTTCAGCCGGGTGGGCAGCAGGCGGTCACCTACTTGCGGCAGGAACGGCAGCTCAGCGAGCAGACGATCAAGCACTTTCAGCTTGGCTATGCGCCTGAAGGCTGGCAAACGCTCTACGGCTACTTAGTTGAGCAAAAGCGCTATCCGGTCAAGCTAGTGGAGCAGGCCGGGCTGATTGTGCCGCGTCAGGGGGGAAGCGGCTATTACGACCGGTTTCGCGATCGCCTGATGGTGCCGATTCACGACGCTCAAAACCGGCTGATTGGCTTTGGTGGCCGGGGACTGACGGCTGAGGCTAAGCCTAAATATCTCAACTCGCCTGAGACCGAACTGTTTGATAAAGGAAAAACTCTGTTTGGCCTGGATAAGGCTAAGGCGGCGATCGCCCAGCAAGATCGCGCTATTGTCGTCGAGGGCTACTTTGATGTGATTGCCCTTCATGCCGCCGGGATCACCTATGCGGTCGCTTCCTTGGGCACGGCGCTGAATGTGGGCCAGGTAAAACAGCTTCTGCGCTATACCGAATCCAAGCAGATTATCTTCAACTTTGATGCGGATGCGGCAGGGATTAAAGCCGCTGAGCGAGCCATCGGCGAAGTAGCAGAAATGGCCTACCGGGGCGATGTGCAGCTGCGCATTCTCAATATTCCTGACGGTAAAGATCCAGACGACTACTTGCGGGCGCACACCTCAGCAGAATACACCGCGCTAGCTGACAGTGCCCCGCTCTGGCTAGACTGGCAGATCAGCAATCTGCTGTGCAACTTAGATCTCAAACAGGCTGACCAGTTTCAGCAGGCGGCTCAGGCCGTCGTCGGCTTACTGAGCGATATTGCCAATGCCGACACCCGTACCCACTACATTCGTCACTGCGCCGAGATTTTTAGCCAGGGCGATAGCCGAATCGTGCCGCTGCTGGCAGAAAACTTTTTGGCCCAGGTACGCCGCAAGCGCCGTACCCCAGACGGGACGAAAGCCGCGCATGACGTACAGATACTCAGCCGCAGCTTTTTAGAAGAGGCCGAAGCGGCCCTGCTGCGCATCTACATCCATAGCGCCGAGCACCGCCAAACGATTGTCGATGGCCTGGAAATGCGCGATTTGCAGTTTAGCTTTTCTCATCACCGGGCCCTTTGGCGTATGGTCACGGAGCTAGCCGTCGCCGACCCCTCAACGCCCAGCCTGCTCGAAACCCTGCGCAATTTCTCGGCTGAATCTACCGGTTCGCTCTCTCAGGTCCATCATTTGCTCTACCTCGAAGAAAAAACTCGGCTGGACGTGCTCAGAGCGCCGCTGGTAATTCGAGCGGCGATCGCCTGCCTGGAAAAAAACATGTGCGAGAAACGCTACCGCCTATTGCTCAATCTGTGGGCTGACAGTGACTTCTCCGCCTCCCCCGAAAAACACAGCCAGTATCAAAAGCAAATTGTGACCGAAAAGCGCCGCATCGCCGAACTCGAAGCAGAACGCAGCGTAGACTTTGCCGATCTTGCCAGCATTCCCTGGGTACAGCATTCGTAGGTTATCGCCATCAGCAGGGAAATCTATATCAATAGTACGAACCCTCGGTCTCTGCGATACCTTTGCCAATGGCCACATCCGATGCTCAAGATCTCGGTCAGTATGGTGAGCAGCTCGTCTATCAGTGGCTGACTCAGCGCCGATGGCAGGTCATTCAGCAGCAGTGGCACAGCCGCTTTGGTGAAATTGACTTAATCGCTAAAGGCCATAGCGGACAGGGCGCGCTCAGCAGCGAGATGATTGCTTTTATCGAGGTCAAAACTCGCAGCCAGGGCAACTGGGACGCTGACGGACTGCTGGCCCTCACCCGTAGCAAACAGCGCAAACTGCAAACGACCGCTCGCTACTTTTTATTGCGGCATCCTCACCTGTCTGAACTACCCTGCCGTTTTGACATTGCGCTCGTGCGCTGTCAGTCAGCCCCGCCTGCGCAAGGACTGCATCTGCAGATTCCTGGGTTGCAAAAGTATTTAACCCTGCAGACCTACTTACCCAATGCTTTCTGAAGCCAATGCGCTCTGATAGCTGCTAGGCCAGCGTCTCCGGGCAGTAGCCCAGTCCCATTACAAACTGCTGACGGAACTCTTCAATCTCCCGGCGATCTGGCTTACCGTGAGAAACGACCGCAACCTGATAGCGGCGCATCACATCTACCGCCGATTGCCCCATCTCTAAGCCCCATAGCGCCATCCGCACCTGAATGCCCGGTTCGTAGGGAGTGCCGATTTCATTGAGAAAGGCGGAAAAATTCTGTTGGGCCTGCGGCGTAACACTGTCGTGCAGCTTCACCTTGACTATCCAGCCGTTGATTTGGTGGATGACCGTTATAAATTCTAGGGGAAGCTGCGTGACGCACAGCAGACGTTCAACCACACGTAACGTTAGGCTCGCATTTGACAGATAGTAAATGTATTCCATCGTCTAGGTGGTGTGGGTGCTACAGTCTTAATGTTTTTCTGAAGTGAACGAGACTGCTGAGCAGCCAGCGAAAAAATGATCGATAGATAGAAAGGGGCCGACCAGAGCTGCTGCTTACAGCCCTAGGTCAATGGCTTAGTTTATAAAATACGTAGTTCTATTATGGCGCAGTGTTTCCCCGAAGCCGTGCCTTCAGTGTCCAATGAATCAGCTAAACCATCAAAATTTTCAGCGTTTGAGCCCTAATAGTCAACTGTCTACCCGCGATCGCCAACTCGCTGCTTATAGCTATGATTTGCCGGAGGCATTGATTGCTCAAAACCCGGTGACCCCTCGCGATAGTGCCAAGCTGCTAGTTGTAGAGAGCCAGGAGACCTGCCAGCACCGACATTTCAGAGATCTCTCTGATCTACTGCTGCCAGGTGACCTATTAATTCTTAACAATACGCGAGTTATTCCTGCCAGGCTGTGCGGTACCAAACATAGCGGCGGAGCAGCTGAGGTTTTATTGATAGAGCCGGTGGCTACTGATCGCTGGCTGGCACTGGTCAAGCCAGGGCGACGGCTTCAGCCGGGGAGCAAGATTGAGTTTGGGAACGGGGCAGGCACGGTCATGACGGCGCTCGTAGAAGCGCACGACCCGGCAACTAATGGACGCATCCTCAAGCTAACCACTCATAATGGCCAGCCAGTTGACGAGCTTATTGAGCAGCTCGGGCAGGTGCCACTGCCTCCTTACATTACCCAAACTGAATCTTTACCCGAGCAGTACCAGACGGTTTTTGCGCAGCGGCGCGGGGCAATCGCCGCCCCGACTGCTGGCCTGCACTTCACAGAGCAGTTGTTAGCAGGGCTTGCTGACAAAGGTATCCAAACCGCTGAAGTGACCTTGCACGTGGGCATCGGAACTTTTCGACCGGTAGAAGTGACCGATATTGAAACCCACACGATGCACCAGGAACGCATCGAGGTAGGTGCCGCTACGGTTGAGAAAATTCAGCAGACTAAGGCTAGCGGCGGTAGAGTCATTGCGGTAGGCACCACCTCCACGCGAGCCCTAGAAGGAACCGTAGCCGCCTGCGGTCAGCTACAGCCTTACAGCGGTAAAACCGATCTGTTTATCTATCCGGGCTACCGATGGCAGGTGATTGACGGGCTGATTACTAATTTTCATCTGCCGGGCTCTAGTCTGCTGATGATGGTGAGTGCGCTCATTGGCAGAGAGCGGCTGATGCAGCTTTATGAAGAGGCGATCGCCCGGCAATACCGCTTTTACTCCTTCGGCGATGCCATGATTGTCCTGCCTGAAGCAGTGCCTAAAGATCAGCCCTAAAATAACCACTAAAAAGCCCCCCGCACGGCCTGCCAGAAGCAGCGTGCGGGGGGCTTTCGTTTGCGCTATCCAATCAAGGAGTAGTTATCAGGTGACGACTACGCGTTGATGGCAGGTGCAGTCATTGCAACCGGTGCAGCTTCACCTGCTGCCAGGTCAA
>NZ_NRTA01000030.1 GCF_002286735.1 Leptolyngbya sp. BC1307 | reverse complement strand
TGATTGCGGCCCTCTACAATCATGAACGCACGATAGCCGCTTGGTAGTCTCAGCGAGGCGCGTTAGTCTATCACATAATCATTTCTGCAAGAGGTCTAATTTATCTAGCTTGCTCAGGCACAGCCGGTACAATAAGCTTCAGCTTTGATCTTCTACCCGGAATCTGACCGAGTCGCCATGTGAGGGAAGCCCTTCTGCTTGGGTGAGGACATCGATATCAGTGGCGATCGCTTTCAAAGCTGGCCGGGTGTACTGTACCAGGCTGGTGTGCTTCATAAAGGTCTCTGTGCTGAGCGGTGAGGCGTAGCGAGCAGCACCAGAAGTCGGCAGCGTGTGGTTAGGCCCAGCGATGTAGTCGCCGACGGCTTCTGGGGTGTCGTGTCCTAAGAAGATAGCACCGGCCTGATGAATGCTGGGCAGCAGCTCCCAGGGATCGGCGACTTCTAGCTCTAAGTGCTCAGGTGCAAAGATATCTGAAAGCTGAGCAGCGGTCGCTAGGTCATCAACGACAATGGCCAGCCCGTAGTGGGCGATCGCTTTTTCAGTCGAAGTCTGACGCGGATGCTGGTCGAGCTGACGGCTGACTTCTTGGGCAACCGCTTGAGCAAGTGCTGCGTCAGTGGTGATCAAAATTGCAGCGGCCATCGGGTCGTGTTCAGCTTGAGCCAGCAAGTCAGCTGCTACATGCACCGGGTTGGCCGTATGATCGGCAATAATGAGTACTTCTGAAGGGCCCGCTAAAGAATCGATGCCGACGGTGCCATACACCTGCTTTTTGGCCAAAGTGACGTAGACATTCCCTGGTCCAGTGATCACATCGACATTGGGAATGGTGGCGGTGCCGTAGGCAAGAGCAGCGATCGCCTGAGCCCCTCCGACCTGATAAATTTCTTCAATACCGGCTTCTTGAGCCGCCACCAAAACTGCCGGGCTGAGGCTGCTGCCGGTACCATTTTCGCTACTATTGGGGGTCACCATGACGATGCGAGACACTCCCGCCACGCGAGCCGGGATAGCATTCATCATCACCGTACTCGGGTAGCTAGCCCGTCCACCCGGTACATAGATACCGGCTCTGGCGACGGGCGTATAGCGTTTTCCCAAAATGACGCCGTTCTCTTCGAAGGTGACCCAGCTTTTAGGCAGGCGCTGACGATGGAATCGCTCGATATTTTTGCAGGCTTTTTGGATCGCTTTCAGCAGATCTTGAGAAATTTGCTGGTAGGCTGCATCGAGCTGAGCGCCGTCTATCTTCAGAGTTTCGGGGGTGAACCGCTGATGGTCAAATTTTTCGGTGTAGTACAGTAGCGCTTCGTCGCCTTTCTCCCTGACCGCCTCAACAATTTGGCGGACGGTGGCTTCTTTTTCGGCGACCTGAATGTCATGGGTGCGATCGCAAATACGCCGTAGCTCTACTCTAGCATCACTCAGCTGATTGGTAATTCGCAGCATGTGGGGAGAATTGTGGTGACAGCATCGGGCGATCGCCCCGTTCTAATCAGATTATTTCTAACCGGACTATTTAATTCAGAGCAGACCTTGACAGCCAAAGAGGGGTGCATTAGGAGAAATGGCCTAATCTAATCTAGACTTGATGGGTTAAATGGGCTGCCCGTTTCGAGATATTCACCAGCTTAGCGTGGAATTCTCATGGAGATCTGTTCTGACGGAGAATTTCAGTATTGGCTAGAACCGGTCAGCGCCGTTGAATACACCGATTACATCTAATTGCGGTTGACGCTAATTCAGGCGAAGCAGGTGAAGCCGAAGAGATTTTTATCCTCAGCCTCTGCTAAACGCGAAATTTTTATGCTACGATTGCTTATTCTGACAGTTTTATTTTAAGTGAATTTAAGGGCGAGCCGTGGCAAATACTAAGTCTGCGATCAAACGTATTCGAGTTGCAGAGCGGAATCGTTTGCGTAATAAAGCGTACAAGTCAGCGGTCAAAACGCTGACCAAGCGATATCACGAAGCACTCACAACCTATGAGGCTAGTCCCTCTGAAGAAAGCAGCAAGCTTGTACAAGAAAGCATGTCTGCTGCTTTTAGCAAGATTGATAAAGCCGTCAAGCGAGGAGTCCTGCATCGTAATGCGGGCGCAAGACGTAAATCTCGATTGGCCAATGCGCTGAAAGCACGTGAATCGGCCGCTAGTGCCTGACCAATGCGCTGGAAGGGCTACTTGCCGAATTAATTCGGCATAGCTGGCTTGCTGAACTACTTAATCTTTATCTATTGCTTGCAGGTCGATGCGCCTAATTGATACTCACGTCCACATCAATTTCGATTCTTTTGATATCGATAGGGATGAGGTTGCTCGGGCTTGGCGAGAAGCGGGCGTGGCTCACCTGGTGCATTCTTGCGTTGAACCTGCAGAGTTTCCAAAAATTCAGGCGATCGCTCAGCGCTATCCGGAAGTCTCTATGGCAGTGGGGCTACACCCACTGGATATGGATAAGTGGACAGAGACTACAGCGGCGCAAATTGCTCATATAGCTGCCTCAGAACGCAAAGTGGTGGCTATTGGTGAAATGGGCCTGGATTTTTTTAAGGCAGATGACAAAGCGCTGCAAATGAAGGCTTTTGTAGCTCAGCTAGAGGTTGCACACGCCTTAGATCTGCCGGTGATTATTCACTGCCGAGAGGCCGCAGCCGAGACAGCCGAATTGCTCAGGTCGTTTAGCCAAAATCGAGGTCACATCTCCGGCGTGATGCACTGCTGGACAGGTAGCCCAGCAGAAACCCAGCAGTTTTTAGACCTGGGGTTTTTCATCAGCTTTAGCGGCATTGTCACCTTCAAAAACGCGACTCAAGTCAAAGCCTCAGCGCGGATGGTACCAAGCGATCGCATCCTGGTGGAGACCGACTGCCCCTTTCTGTCGCCAGTCCCAAAGCGCAAGGAGAAGCGCAATCAGCCAGCCTTTGTTCGCTATGTTGCAGAGTACGTAGCAGAGCTGAGAGAAGTCTCTTTAGAGACGCTCGCCTGGCAAACGACTTGTAATGCCCAGAGGCTGTTTCGGTTGCCAGGCGAGCTAGTTTCATCGGAGGCTAACGGTGCGGAGATATAGAGCCATCACTCGAAGGTCATGCCGGTAAGCTCTTGTCATCGTTCAGAGTCATAAATATAGATGCAGGCACTCAAGCATCTTGACAATCTGATATTTTTAAGATCCAAATTTAGCCTATGATATATACACCACAAAAATATCTTTACTATTGCCCAATCCAGATTTCGACTTGGCTGCCCTGCCTGAGCAGACCATACCACCTCTATAACAGGGGGTTGTAGTCTTGCGAACAGCCGCTCTTCCGGGCAGATTAATTCCCTTCTACTCGTCTATCCTCTACTGCGTCTGCTCTTGAATTTTCCTAATTTTCCCTCTCAATCGCGAGTGAATTTAGAACTTTTTACATCTTTAAACTTTTCGCTTTCAGCTCTGAGGCGAGCTGCCAGGCCGCTGTCTGCCTGTGTTGCCCAAAAGCTATGGTCGACGCTAAGACGACGTAGCCTATCGAGGCGAGCATCGCCGCGAATAAGTACTGCCTAGCGATACGCCGCTGAAAATTCGGACGCTCTATTTATTGCTCTAAAATTTCTTTTCGTCCATGGAGCCCTGCGCGCTCCTAGCTATAGGCTTATGCCTCTCTAGCACCCCCCTGCTGTCTAAACGTTTGCCCTGCTCGGCGCAACTTTGAGGAAACGCATGACTGACTCTACTACGCTTGCAACTGTCGATCCTAATATCTATCCTGCCGTCAACCAGGCGCCAGCTCACCTACTGCCTGACCTTGTTGAAATTCAGCGGGCAAGCTTTCGCTGGTTTTTGTCAGAAGGACTTGTCGAAGAGCTGGAAAGCTTCTCTCCAATTACCGACTACACCGGCAAACTAGAGCTGCACTTTTTAGGCAGAGAGTACCGGCTAAAAGCGCCGAAGTACATGGTAGACGAGGCCAAGCGGCGTGACAGCACCTACTCTGTGCAAATGTATGTACCGACCCGGCTAATCAATAAAGAAACTGGGGAGATCAAGGAGCAAGAGGTCTTCATCGGTGACTTACCGCTGATGACAGATCGAGGCACCTTTATCATTAACGGCGCTGAGCGAGTGATCGTCAACCAGATTGTGCGTAGCCCCGGCGTGTACTACAAGGCCGAGACTGATAAGCATGGCCGCCGTACCTATACCGCTAACCTGATTCCTAACCGGGGAGCCTGGTTGAAGTTTGAAACCGATAAGAACGACCTCGTCTGGGTGCGGATTGACAAAACTCGTAAGCTCTCAGCACAGGTGCTGCTAAAAGCGCTCGGGCTCAGCGATGGCGAGATCTTCGACTCGCTGCGCCATCCAGAGTATTTTCAAAAGACGATCGAGAAAGAGGGCCAGTTTAGCGAGGAAGAAGCGCTACTAGAGCTGTACCGGAAGCTGCGTCCTGGCGAGCCGCCCACAGTCAATGGTGGTCAGCAGCTGCTCGACTCTCGCTTTTTCGATCCTAAGCGTTATGACCTGGGTAAGGTGGGTCGCCACAAACTCAACCGGAAGCTGCGCCTCAATATTCCTGAGACTACTAGGGTCCTGACGCCTCAAGATATTGTTTCGGCGATCGACTATCTGATCAATTTGGAATTCGATATTGGTAGCCCCGATGATATTGACCACTTGGGTAATCGCCGGGTGCGATCGGTCGGTGAGCTGCTGCAAAACCAGGTGCGAGTTGGCCTCAACCGCCTAGAGCGGATTATCCGCGAGCGGATGACCGTTTCTGACGCCGATTCGCTAACGCCTGCCTCTTTGGTGAACCCTAAGCCCCTGGTTGCAGCTATCAAAGAATTCTTTGGCTCCAGTCAGCTATCTCAGTTTATGGATCAGACCAATCCGCTGGCGGAGCTGACCCACAAGCGACGGATCAGTGCCCTGGGCCCAGGCGGACTGACGCGCGAGCGCGCTGGCTTTGCCGTGCGAGATATTCACCCTTCTCATCATGGCCGCATCTGTCCGATTGAGACACCCGAAGGCCCTAACGCTGGCTTGATTGGCTCACTGGCGACTCACGCCCGAGTAAATGACTTTGGCTTCATTGAGACGCCGTTTTTCCCAGTGGTCAATGGTCAAATCATCAAAGATAAGCCAGCGGTGTACATGACTGCTGACGAAGAAGACGATTTGCGGGTTGCTCCTGGCGATGTACCGATTGATGCTGATAACAACATTCTGGGTGAGTCAGTGCCGGTGCGCTATCGCCAAGACTTCACAGTGACATCGCCCACCGAAGTGGACTACGTGGCGGTTTCGCCCGTACAAATCATTTCGGTCGCGACCTCGCTCATTCCCTTCCTAGAGCATGACGATGCTAACCGCGCCCTGATGGGCTCGAACATGCAGCGTCAGGCAGTGCCTCTGCTGCGACCTGAGCGGCCGCTGGTAGGTACCGGGCTAGAAGCTCAGGCGGCTCGCGACTCTGGCATGGTGATTATTAGCCGGACAGATGGCACGGTTAGCTATGTGGACGCCAACTGGATCAAGGTGCGCGACCCAGAAGGCAAGGAACATGCTTACGAGCTGCAAAAATACCAGCGCTCTAACCAGGATACCTGCCTCAACCAGCGACCGCTGGTGTTTGAAGGCGACGAAGTGCTGACCGGCCAGGTGATGGGCGATGGCTCCGCGACTGAAGGGGGAGAAATTGCCCTGGGTCAAAACGTGCTGATTACGTATATGCCCTGGGAGGGTTACAACTACGAAGACGCTATCTTGCTGAGCGAGCGGCTAGTTTACGAAGATGTCTACACCTCAATTCATATTGAGAAGTATGAGATTGAGGCCCGTCAGACCAAGCTAGGCCCGGAAGAGATTACTCGCGAAATCCCTAACGTAGGGGAAGACGCGCTGCGGCAGCTGGATGAAACCGGCATTATCCGCATCGGCGCTTGGGTAAGTTCGGGTGATATCTTGGTCGGTAAGGTGACGCCTAAAGGTGAGTCCGACCAGCCGCCGGAGGAGAAGCTGCTGCGGGCGATCTTTGGTGAAAAAGCGCGAGATGTCCGTGATAATTCGCTGCGGGTGCCTAACGGTGAGAAGGGCCGCGTGGTCGATGTGCGGGTGTTTACCCGAGAACAGGGTGACGAACTGCCTCCTGGTGCCAACATGGTGGTGCGGGTGTACGTCGCGCAGAAGCGCAAGATCCAGGTAGGCGACAAGATGGCGGGTCGTCATGGCAATAAGGGAATTATCTCCCGGATTTTGCCAGTAGAAGACATGCCTTATCTGCCTGACGGCACGCCGATTGACATTGTGCTAAATCCCTTGGGTGTGCCCTCACGGATGAATGTAGGTCAGGTGTTTGAGTGTCTGCTGGGCTGGGCCGGACAAAATCTTGATGCCCGATTTAAAGTGACGCCGTTTGACGAGATGTACGGCGAGGAAGCGTCTAAAAATACCACTCACGGCAAGCTGCAGGAGGCGAGGGAGGTTACCGGCAAAGATTGGATCTTTAACCCGGATAACCCTGGCAAGATTCAGCTGTACGACGGTCGCTCTGGAGAGCCGTTTGACCAGCCGGTAACGGTGGGTCAGGCTTACATGCTGAAGCTGGTGCATTTGGTAGACGATAAGATCCACGCGCGCTCGACCGGGCCTTATTCGCTGGTGACTCAGCAGCCTCTGGGCGGTAAAGCTCAGCAGGGGGGACAGCGCTTTGGTGAGATGGAAGTATGGGCGCTAGAAGCCTTTGGCGCGGCGTATACGCTGCAAGAATTGCTGACGGTGAAGTCTGACGATATGCAGGGCCGGAATGAGGCGCTGAATGCGATTGTCAAGGGAAAGGCCATTCCTCGTCCGGGAACACCAGAGTCGTTCAAGGTATTGATGAGAGAGCTACAGTCGCTCTGCCTAGATATCGCAGTGCATAAGCTAGAGACTCAGGAAGATGGTACTAGCCGGGATAGTGAGGTAGATCTGATGGCCGATGTAGGTAACCGCAGAACGCCTTCAAGGCCAACTTATGAGTCGGCAGCCCGAGAAGAGCCTGCTGCTGAAAAGCTTGAGGAACAGCCGTTGCTATAGGTTGTGACCGAGGACTAGCTGAAGTCGGGGAAGGCGTCAAAGAGAGTGGGTGATTGGGGTGATTGGAGCGCGATCGCCCATCCTACCTCAGCCCTGCCCCGCCACAAAGATATTGAGATTCAGTCAAGTTGTAAGGGAATGAAAGGATGCCGAAAGTAGAACAGCGGTTTGACTACGTCAAGATCGGCCTGGCCTCGC
The DNA here is from genome assembly GCF_002286735.1 of Leptolyngbya sp. BC1307. Lineage (GTDB taxonomy): Bacteria > Cyanobacteriota > Cyanobacteriia > Phormidesmidales > Phormidesmidaceae > Phormidesmis. The sequence continues at coordinate 46,578 of NZ_NRTA01000030.1, read as the reverse complement.
CGGAGCGAATCCGTCAGTGGGGGGAGCGGACCCTGCCCAATGGCACCGTGGTCGGTGAAGTGACCAAGCCAGAAACCATTAACTACAGAACGCTCAAGCCAGAGATGGATGGGCTGTTTTGTGAGCGAATTTTTGGCCCAGCCAAAGACTGGGAGTGTCACTGTGGTAAATACAAGCGAGTGCGCCACCGGGGCATTGTTTGCGAGCGCTGCGGCGTAGAGGTGACCGAGTCTCGGGTGCGCCGTCATCGCATGGGCTATATCAAGCTAGCCGCACCGGTCGCCCACGTTTGGTATCTCAAAGGCATCCCTAGCTATATCGCCATCTTGCTGGATATGCCGCTGCGAGATGTAGAGCAGATTGTCTACTTCAACGCCTATGTGGTGTTGGATGCGGGCAATGCCGATAACCTCTCTTACAAACAGCTGCTGAGTGAAGATCAGTGGATGGAGATTGAAGATCAGCTGTATGACGAAGACTCGCAGCTGGCGGGTATCGAAGTTGGCATCGGCGCTGAAGCGCTGAAGCGACTGCTAGAAGATCTGCAGCTAGAAGAGACGGCTGAGCAACTGCGAGATACCATTTCGACTTCTAAGGGGCAAAAGCGGGCCAAGCTGATCAAGCGGCTGCGCGTGATTGACAACTTTGTTGCCACCGGATCTAAGCCCGACTGGATGGTGCTGGATGTGATTCCAGTGATTCCGCCAGATCTGCGGCCCATGGTGCAGCTAGACGGCGGGCGATTTGCCACCTCTGACCTGAACGATCTGTATCGCCGGGTGATCAACCGGAATAATCGTCTGGCTAGGTTGCAGGAGATTTTGGCTCCTGAGATTATTGTCCGTAACGAAAAGCGGATGCTGCAAGAGGCCGTAGACGCGCTGATTGACAATGGTCGCCGGGGACGCACGGTTGTAGGTGCGAATAACCGACCGCTGAAGTCTCTTTCTGACATTATTGAGGGTAAGCAGGGCCGCTTCCGCCAGAACCTACTGGGTAAGCGGGTGGACTACTCTGGCCGTTCAGTCATTGTGGTTGGCCCTAATCTGAAGATTCATCAGTGCGGCCTGCCTAGAGAGATGGCGATCGAGCTGTTTCAGCCGTTTGTGATTCATCGGTTGATTCGGCAGGGGCTAGTCAACAATATCAAGGCAGCTAAAAAACTGATTCAGCGCAATGATCCCAGCGTTTGGGAAGTGCTTGAAGAGGTAATCGAAAACCATCCGGTGATGCTCAACCGGGCCCCGACCCTGCACCGACTGGGCATTCAGGCGTTTGAACCAATTATGGTAGAGGGCCGGGCCATTCAGCTGCACCCGCTGGTCTGTCCGGCGTTTAACGCCGACTTTGACGGTGACCAGATGGCGGTGCATGTACCGCTTTCTCTGGAGGCGCAGGCGGAGGCGCGGCTGCTGATGCTGGCATCTAACAATGTGCTTTCGCCAGCAACTGGGCGACCGATTATCACCCCAAGTCAGGACATGGTGCTGGGCTGCTATTACCTGACGGCAGATAATCCGCACAAGCAGGAGGGGGCAGGTCGCTACTTTGCCAACATGGAGGATGCGATCGCCGCTTACGAACAAGGCAACGTCGCCATTCATGCCAAGGTTTGGCTGCGCTTTCAAGGCCAGGTAGAGACCGACGAAGACGACAGCGAACCGATAGAAGTCACCACCGATGACAGCGGCGCGACTACTAAAGTCTACAAGTTTCGCCGGGTGCGAGAAGACGAATCAGGCAACGTGATTTCTCAGTACGTAGAAACCACTCCCGGTCGCATTATCTACAACCACGTGGTGTTGGGTGCATTGGCTGAATAGGCCAAGCAGTGGCGCTGTGACCTTCTCCCACAGCGCTCCCTACTCCCAGGACATCGAATTCAGAAATTCCACGCATCAGCACAGCAGCAAAGCGTTATAAGGGGCAAAACAGAGCATGACAGAGAAAGGCGCAGCTAAACCAGTTGTCTTTAGAAACCGGGTTATTGACAAAAAGCAGCTCAAAAATTTGGTCTCATGGTCTTTTGAGCATTACGGTACGGCCCGCACCGCTCAGATGGCCGATGAAATCAAAAGCTTAGGCTTCAAGTACGCGACCCGAGCGGGCGTTTCTATCAGTGTGGATGACCTGCAGGTACCGCCCAGTAAAAAGGCGATGCTAGAGACAGCCGAAGAAGAAATTCGCGATACTGAAGAGCGCTACACCCGAGGGGAAATCACCGAAGTTGAGCGGTTTCAAAAGGTGATCGACACCTGGAACGAAACCAGCGAACACCTCAAAGATAAAGTGGTGGAAAACTTTCGTGACCACAACCCTCTGAACTCGGTCTACATGATGTCTAACTCAGGGGCGCGGGGGAATATCTCTCAGGTGCGCCAGCTAGTAGGCATGCGGGGTCTGATGGCAAACCCGCAAGGGGAGATCATTGACCTTCCGATTAAAACTAACTTCCGAGAAGGGCTAACGGTCACTGAGTACATTATTTCCTCCTATGGCGCGCGTAAGGGACTGGTAGATACGGCCCTGCGAACCGCTGACTCTGGCTACCTCACTCGTCGCCTGGTTGATGTCTCGCAGGATGTGATTGTCCGCGAGATCGACTGTGGCACGGAGCGGTATATTCCAGTGCGACCGATGACTGACGGTGAGCGGACGCTAATTCCGCTGAAGGACCGTTTGCTGGGCCGAGTACCGGCAGAAGATGTGCTGCATCCCAAGACAGGCGAAGTAATCGTCGCTCGCAATCAGGCGATTACCGACGATCTGACCAAAGCTATTGGGGCCGCTAAAGTCAAAGAAGTCAAGGCGCGCTCGGCGCTGACTTGTGAAGCCGCCCGCTCTGTATGCCAGCACTGCTATGGCTGGAGTTTGGCGCACTCTCACATGGTCGACTTGGGTGAAGCGGTGGGCATCATTGCTGCTCAGTCCATTGGCGAACCGGGCACTCAGCTAACAATGCGCACCTTCCACACGGGCGGTACCTTTACCGGTGAGCTAGCGCCTCAGGTGCGGGCTAAGCGTACTGGAACTATTCGCATCCCAGACAATATTCGCAGCCGACCATTCCGCACTCGCCACGGCGAAGATGCGCTGGTGATGGAAGCGAACAACCAGATTTCCATCGAGTCTAATGGCAAGGAATATGCGGTTTCTCTGCCGCAGGGCGCGATTTTATTTGCCAAGGCAGGCGATGAGCTGAAAAAAGGCGACATGATTGCCGAGATGCCTAGCACCAGCCGGGTACGTAAAGTCACTGAGAAAGCCAGTAAGGACGTGACTTCTGATCTCTCGGGCGAGGTGATCTTTGAAGGGCTGGTGCAGGAAGAAAAAACCGACCGGCAGGGCAACATGACACGCTTGGCTCAGCGGGGCGGACTGCTGTGGGTGCTCTCGGGTGAGGTGTATAACTTGCCGCCAGGGGCGGAACCGATTGTTAAAAATGGCGACCTTGTAGAAGCAGAAGGTGTACTTGCAGAAACCAAGCTGATCACTGAGCGCGGCGGTATTGTCCGGCTAACCAGTAACTCTACCGACGGTAAAGGTGGCCGCGAAGTAGAAATCATCACTGCTTCTGTGCTGCTAGACAAGTCAGAAGTGATCGTTGAAAGTGGCCAAGGGCGTGAGCACTACTTCCTTAACACTGCCAGTGGCCAGCGCTTTTCGCTCAATGCGACACCCGGCACTAAGGTCACCAGCGGTCAGGTCGTGGCTGAACTAGTAGACGATACCTTCCGCACGCAAACCGGCGGCATTATTAAGTTTGCTGGTGTCGAAGTTTCCAAGCGCGGTAAGGCCAAAACCGGCTACGAAATCACGAAAGGCGGCACTCTGCTGTGGATCCCTGAAGAGGCCCACGAGGTGAATAAAGACATCTCCCTGCTGATGGTAGAAGACGGCCAGCTTGTCGAGGCGGGCACAGAGGTCGTCAAAGACATCTTCTGTCAGACCAGCGGCGTTGTCGAAGTCACTCAGAAAAACGACATCTTGCGTGAGATTGTGATTCGCCCTGGCGATATTCACATGGTCGATAGTCCTGACGACGCCGACAGCAAAAACGGCAGTATCGTCAATGCTGGCGAAGAAGTGATGCCAGGTGTAGTCGCCGCTGCGCTGCGCTATGTAGAGTATGTCGAAACGCCAGAAGGCGCGGCTTTGCTGCTGCGGCCAGTGCAGGAATTTGAGGTGCCCGATACGGCGAAAGTGCCCAGTCAGGACTCAGTCAGCGACAGCGATGACAAGACCATTCGCTTAAGAGCCATTCAGCGCTTGCTCTATAAAGACGGCGAGCGGGTGAAGTCAGTAGAGGGCTTGGAGATCTTGCGCACTCAGCTGGTGCTTGAGATCGAGGAGGGCGGCTCGCAGCTCACAGCCGACATTGAGCTAAAAGCGGATAGCGATGACGAAGACGCCGCTAAGCGCCTGCAGCTGGTGATCTTAGAAACGCTGGTCGTCCGCCGCGATATTGAAGCTGATCAGACTCAGGGCAGTACTCGCACTCGTCTGTTGGTAAACGACGGCGATGAAATTGAGCCGGGCGCGGTGATTGCGCGTACAGAGATTCAGTGTAAAGAGGCGGGACAAGTTCGCGGTGTGCGAGAAGGTTTGGAGGCCGTCCGCCGGGTGCTGGTGGTGCGTGACGCGGATCGCGTGATCATTGATACTCAAGGCAACTCGCCTAAGGTCTCTGAAGGCGACCTGCTGGTGGATAATACTGAGATCGCTGAGGGTGTGCGGGCCTCAGAGTCGGGTCAGGTGGTGGATGTGGGTGATCGCCAGATCGTCATGCGCATCGCCCGTCCTTACCGGGTCTCAACCGGCGCGGTTCTGCATATCGAAAATAGCGACCTGGTACAGCGGGGTGATGGCCTGGTGCTGCTGGTCTTTGAGCGAGCTAAAACGGGCGACATCATTCAGGGTCTGCCGCGAATTGAGGAGCTGCTAGAGGCCCGCAAGCCGAAAGAAGCGTGCATCTTAGCGGAGCGGCCAGGCACTGCTCAGGTTGTGTACGCTGACGATGAAACGGTTGAAATTAAGGTGATTGAAAGCGACGGGGTCGTGACTGACTACCCAGTAACGCCAGGGCAGAACCTGGTCGTCGGCGATGGTCAGAAGGTGGATATCGGTGAGCCTCTGACCGATGGCCCTTCTAATCCTCACCAGATTCTGGAGGTATTCTTCAAGTACTACCGCGAGCACAAAGGCACTCACGAAGCCTCTATGCTCAGTCTAGAAAGAGTCCAGACGTTCTTGGTGAACGAGGTGCAGTCGGTTTACCAATCCCAGGGGATCGATATTTCTGACAAGCACATTGAAGTCATTGTGCGGCAGATGACCTCTAAGGCCCGATTGGAAGACGGCGGCGATACGACCATGCTGCCAGGTGAGCTGATCGAGATTCGCCAGCTAGAGCAGGTGAATGAAGCGATGTCGATTACCGGCATGGCTCCAGCTGACTACACGCCTGTGCTCTTGGGGATCACTAAAGCTTCGCTCAATACCGACAGCTTTATCTCAGCGGCTAGCTTCCAGGAGACCACTCGGGTGCTCACTGAGGCGGCAATTCAGGGTAAGTCTGACTGGCTAAGGGGCCTCAAGGAAAACGTGATTATCGGTCGCCTGATTCCGGCGGGTACTGGCTTTAATGCCTACGAAGAGCCTTCTTCGCCGGAAATAGACACGTCCTTTGACGGTACATTTCTAGATAATGACTTAGCGCTTCAGGACATGGTGCTAGACGACCGCACGGCCCGAGCTTATGACCGCGAAGGCGGTCTAGACCTGATTGCGGGCGACGGCATGGTCGGCGGCAATGAGCAAAAAGCGGCAGAGAGTGACAATAATGGGTCTTCTCCGCTGGTTGGAAGCGATGGTCTGATTGATGATAAAAGCGAGACGCTGTAGCAAGCGATCGCTTGTTCAATAGTTGATCCGTAGCTCGTCTACAAAGAAGCCCTGCTGTTGTAAAAACGGCAGGGCTTTTGAGTTGTGGTTTAGGCCGGTGAATGCTTTTGGTCTATTGATGATGTCCACAATGGCACTGAGCATCAGCGTGTCTGCCCTCACAGTCCAGGCTCAACTGACGATGGAGGAGACACATTTCTCTGAGCAAATCTAAGAATGTGAATCCTGCGGGTGTCAGCAGCGACTCTTTTAGAATCGCTACGCGAATATTGCGAACCAAGGGCACGGGTAAGGCATAGACATGAACGCCCTCTGGCGTAGGCTCTATGGCTAGCCGGGGATGATCGTTGCACCCAATCCCATTGCCACCATGCTGACAATGGTGGCATCAGAGTGCACATGGTATTTGGGCGGTAGTGTGATGCCATGCTGGGCGCAATGCTCATAGACCAGCCCATCACACAGATCTCCTTTTCGAGGGAGGCAATCCGCATAGCTCACAGAAGATTGAGAGAGCTGAAGCCGCAGGGCCGCTTCACTAAAACTGCCAGAATCGGCGATCGCAATTAGTGCGTGCAGATGCGATAGCTTTGGATAGTTCGGGAAACTCAGCCCCATAGGTTCACCCTCGATCACGCTTTTGAGCGGGCCTGGTCAGACTGTTTGGATTGTCGCAAACTTGGTAGGCAAAGGAGGCGATCTTTCTATCGAATTGACCGATAGAAACGTTCGGCTCACTGCTTTGTCAATCAGCGCCTCGTCCCGTACAGTGAGCCATCATGACGTAACGGTTGACTGCGATGACGGCTATTTCTGTAACGACCCACCAAAAAGGGACACTTTTGCTCCTGCTCGTGACTGTCATCTGGGGGACCTCGTTCCCCGTACTGAAAGACACGCTCAGCAGCGTTCACCCGGCTGTGCTGATCGCCGTTCGATACAGCATTGCGGCGATCGCTCTCTTGCCCTGGCTGCGAAACGCGAGCCGCTCACTCCTGCGGGATGGTGCCCTGTTGGGGTCTATCTTATTTCTAGAAACGATGTGTGCGCTGACTGGCTTGGAAACGATTTCTGCTAGCCGATCCGCGTTCATCGTCGGTCTCAGCGTTATCGGGGTGCCGTTTTTAGGTGCCCTGATGGGCCGACCGTTATCGAGACGAATCCTCTTGGCTGCGGGCTTAGCAGTACTGGGCATGAGTGTGATGTCATGGGATGGGGGCGGATTAAGCTCGGGCGATGGATTGACAATGGCGTCAGCCGTTGGTATTGCGGCCTATATCGTCCTGCTGGAGGCAATTGCGCCTCGTCATGCACCTCTATCACTAGCCGCTATGCAAGTTTGGGTTGTCGTTGTGCTCGGTGGAATCTGGGCATTGCCAGAAGTCCTTCATCGAGGAATCGAGATTGGCAATCACGTTCCGGCCCTGCTGTATCTAGGGCTTGTCGTCACCATTGGCCCGCTCTGGGGGCAAGCCCTAGGTCAACGGTGGGTGCCTGCCCATGAAGCGGCTTTGCTTTACACCTTGGAGCCTGTTTTCGCTACAGTCTTTTCGATCTTACTTCTGGGCGAAGGTTTGAATCTCAATGGCGCAATTGGGGCGGTCTGCATCCTGATAGCCACAGTAGTGAGCCAGGTGAGAATGGGTAGCATTGCCAACCCTCAGCGCCCGAAAGCCAAATAGGTGACCCTAGCGGCTCAGGCGTTTTCTTGGGTAGAGAGATCGGCGGTTTCAACTGAGAACTGCTGAGTGCGATCGCCCCTTTGCAAAGTCACTTCTAGCGCCTCGCCCACCTTTACCTGATCGACCCGGGTCTGCATCTGATCGGCCCGTCTGACCGGCTTACCCGCGACTGCGACAATCACATCACCCCGACGCAGTCCGGCCTTGGCTGCGGGCGTATTGGGCAACACTCGCACCACCAGCACCCCATCGGTCTCGGGCAGTTTGATCGCGCTGTTAGGGTCCTCATTATTCAGCCGGGCCATATCGGGGGTGAGGGTAGCAATCTGCACGCCCAAGTAAGGATGGGCAATCCGTTCGCCTCTGGCCAAACGAGCCTGAACCGCTTTGGCCTTGTTGATAGGAATGGCAAAGCCGATCCCATTCGCATCGGCGCGAATAGCCGTGTTGATCCCAATCACCTCGCCCTGAGCGTTCAGCAGCGGCCCCCCTGAGTTACCCGGGTTAATCGCCGCGTCGGTCTGGATAAAGTCAATGCGCTTACCAGGAATGCCAACTGCCGCGCTAGAGCGCTTTAGCGTGCTGACAATGCCCAGGGTCACTGTATTATCGAGCCCGAGTGGATTGCCGACGGCGATCGCCCAGTCACCCACTTCTACCCGGTCAGAATCACCCAGCCTAGAGATTGGCAGCGCCTCACTGCCCGCGTCAATATGAATAACGGCCAGGTCGGTAATGTCATCAATACCTTCGACCACGCCTTCAAAAGAGCGACCGTCTTTGAGCGTGACCGTGACCCGATCAGTGCCATCGACCACATGAGCGTTAGTCAAAATATCGCCGCCGCCGCTGATGATGAACCCGGAGCCCTGCCCGCGCAGCCGCTCTTCTTGGGGGATGTTTTGAAACAGGTTCGGCCCGCCGCCAAAGCGCCCGCGAAAGAAAGGATCTTCGTAAAACATATCGGGTACGTTGCGCGTCACGGTGCGCTCTGTATCAATCCGAACGACAGCGCTGCCGACGGTGCGAACTGCTGCCGCGACAAAGCTCTCCGCTGAAAGCGCGCTGGTCACCGTAGACGGAGCCGTGGTCTGTACGGGTACCGCTGACTGGGCTCTTGCCGGCAGCATCCACAAGCCGTTGGTGAGTAGAAGGGCGATCGCTGCAGACGCAAACCATCGCATAAAGAGGCCAAAAGGCGGCAGGCTTTGAAGAAAATTCATCAGATCTCTCGCTTACGAAAATCTAAGGTGCTGTGCTGCGCAGACACCCATTTTGAGCAAAGGTTTTGCCCCCTATTTTGCCAGCTTCCTTAAGGTCTGTGGGGTGTGGATGTACGGGGCGGGTCTGTACGGATGACGGCTGATCGGTATTCGGTGCTTAAACTAGTATGGCTAAGTTTGAGGTCGCAAGCTGTTAGCTCACATACCGCAAAGGTTTTTGGTTGCTCAATCGCAGCGGCGCTTATGCTATTGGTGGAGATAATTTGCCAAAAAAAGCGTTGACTGTGAAAAATCCGTCCGTTGGTTGCTCAAGTGGGCTATCTAGCTATCTGCGAGTCTCTCGAATGGGATGGGCGGCCTTAGCCCTGCTCTCTAGCTGTAGCACCTTGCCTAACTCGTATGAAGTGCGGTTAGCTGACCATCTGAGTGCAACGGGCGCAAAAATGTATGGCGCTTACTGGTGTCCTCACTGCATGGTGCAAAAAGACAGCTTTGGCGGAGCGGCAAACCATGTTCCTTATGTAGAATGCGATCCCGAAGGCTTCGATGCCCAGCCTGAGCTGTGTCAAGCTGAAGGGATAGAGGCTTATCCGACCTGGGTGATTGGGGGCGATCGCTACTTAGGCACACAGACGCTAGGCAAACTCGCCCGGCTCTCCGGCTTTGAGCAGCCCGCCGTCAGAGACGAAGAGCCCGCCACCTCAGGCGGCTATAGCGTCCCTGAGTAATAGCGCATAGACTAAAGAATTCACGGCGGTAGGGAACGTGTTATGTCTCGCTTGAATCTTTTAGGAGAAGGTAAGTCTTACACCTTTCGCTCATATTTTGAGATGCCCTATGAAATAGATGAGATTCTGGCAGAGTTTGGCGTGGGCTTTAGTGCGCAGAAGCTGTCTTTGCCCAGATCGGCAGTGCCTTCGAGCATTGTGAATCCACTCAAGGCAGATTTGGAAAGCAATTTGCAAATCGTGCTCCTCTCTAGCGAAACCGCCCGCAGAGAAATACTGGTTGCCCCAGTACTCACTAAAGTGGCTCTATTATCCGGCAGTCAGCTGCGAATCGAATACTTACTCACGGTCGATGAGCAATTAAAAGGAAAACTGGACTACCTGATTAGAGGAGAACGTAGCTTACTGGTAGTAGAGGCCAAAAATGACGACCTTACCCGGGGATTTACTCAGTTAGCAGTTGAGCTGATTGCACTTTCGCGCGTAGAAACGACCCAAAAAATGCTGTATGGGGCAGTTACCATCGGTAACGCCTGGATCTTCGGTTATCTGGATGTGGAGCAGCAAAGAATTACGCAGGACACCTCGCTTTACCCTATCCCAGAAGATCTGCAGGATGTCATGGAAATTTTGATGGGTATGCTTACAGCCGATCAGCTAGCGACCGCGTAATCTACAAGCTGAAGCACTTTTTGCCTGAGCGTATCCAAACCTAGATTATTCACGGCTGAGATAAAGACCGCCTGCGGGTATTCGTCTTTCGCCAGTTCTAAAGCGTCTGTACTCGCCTGATCGAGCTTGTTAAAGACCAGTAAAATTGGCCCAGGGGCGACCGGCATTTGCGCCAGCAGCCCCATCACTGAGCGGATATGCGCCTGCCAGGCGGGATGGGCCGCATCGACTACGTGAATCAGCGCGTCGGCTTCGGTCACTTCTTCTAGCGTGGCGCGAAAGGCATCCATTAGGGCAGGCGGCAGGTCTTGAATGAAGCCCACAGTGTCGGTAAGGACGAGCGATCGCGGCCCATCTGAGTGATCGGCCTGTTCATCGGCAATGGTAATGCGGCGGGTAGTTGGGTCGAGCGTGGCAAAAAGCTGGTCAGCTGCGTAGACTTTTGCGTCAGTCAGGCGGTTGAGCAAGGTAGATTTACCGGCGTTGGTGTAGCCGATAATTGCCACAGAGGGCACTGAGTGATGCTGCCGCCGCTGGCGAAGTCGTGCCCGGTGGGCCTGCAGCTGATCAACTTCCTGCTGAAGACGGCTGAGGCGCTTTTGAATGGCGCGGCGCTCGGTTTCCAGCTTAGTTTCACCAGGGCCTCGGGTGCCGATACCGCCCCCTAGCCGGGACATGGCTTGTCCGCGTCCGGTCAGCCGAGGCAGTTGATACGCTAGCTGGGCCAGCTCTACCTGAAGCTTACCGGCCCCAGACTTAGCCCGCTGAGCAAAGATATCCAAAATTAGCTCAGTGCGATCTACCACCCGCACGCCTATCCGCTTTTCTAAATTGCGGATTTGAGCGGGAGAAAGATCGCGGTTAAACACGATCAGATTGGCTCCGAGGGTTTGGACGGCCAAGGCAATATCGCTGACTTTGCCTGCGCCGAGAACGGTTTGTGGGTGGGGGCGCGATCGCTTCTGAGTCAGCGTTTGCAAAACGTCACCGCCCGCCGTCTCCACCAGCCGCGCCACTTCTTGTAACCCGTTTTTAAACGTGGCCTCATCCATCTGATCCGTCATCAGCCCGGCGATTACCACGCGCTCATGGTCAGTGTCTACCTGCTGAGCGACAAATACCCGGCGAAACTCTTCTTCTAGTCCTTCGGCCAGGTCTAAAAAGTCTTGCTGATCGAGTTCATCTAAGCTGAGTGGCTCCGAGACGGCCCACTGCACCTCAGGATGGGGAACCAGATGAGCCAAATAGCCCTCTCGGATGTAGCCAGTGGCACCGCCGCCTTTGCGTGTGAAGCCGGTGCCCGTGAGGGTGAGTAGGGCGATCGCATCCAGCCTTTGCACCGCCATCGCCGTGAGCACACTGTGGCTCGGCGGCTCAATTTTTAGCTGAGTGGCAATGCAGCGAATGCCGCACAGTCGCTCCGCCCCGTAGCGCGGCAGCTCTAGCACCGGAATCTGCGTTTGGTGCGGGCTGCCAACACCCACCCGGATGACATGGCCGCGCCGATCTACATAAGCACACACCGCCTGATTGATGTCTGTACTCACAGCCGCCAGACGCTGCGCAAACTCTGGGGTCGTGACGCGGTCAATCGGCAAACGCTGATGGTAGATTCTTTGAAGCGCTTTGACCTGGCTGGTTTTTAGCCCTTTTAGATCACCGTAAATTTTCTCTATGGGGTTACTCCTTGAAGCATGCGGCTGCTTCTATTTGCTGCTTCTATTCTAAGGAGTGAGACGAGCGTGGCTAGGCGATCGCTCCCAAGCGTCACAATTTTTCCCAATAATTCAGCTCAAAGGTAGGTTAGCGGTTCACTCTGGTGCGGCGACTGTAACAAATTTGTGATGAAACGCTATATAGTACAAATAATAGTACAATGCAGCCAGGTAGTTATTATTAGCCCTTTTCACGGGATAGGTATCTCTAAGGCTTTGAGCTATTTTAGAGCTTTGCTATAGATAAATCACCTCTCAGGGTGTAGATTGACGATTGTCAACGCTCTATCTATATGCGCTAGCTACCCTATGGTGAAGGCGCTATCATGATGCCTTAATTTATACTCTGCCTCTTATGTCGCTAGCCTGGGCAATGGTCAAAAATCGCCAGCGTAAATTATGAAGCGGCGATTGATACGTGAGTCATTGCTATGAAAATGCTGGAGCTTAAGGGCAGAGAAACACCCCTGTCGTTAATCCCTATAAACCCCTATGGCTACTAATCTTGAAACCGATGACGCTGTTTATGCTGAAAGTAATACGGCAGCCGACTTTAATTCTCCTGGGACTGAGCCGCTGACCGGAGACACCCCGACAGCTGAAACCGTTGAGACCGTAAAGCGGATGACTGGACAAGTCGTTGATAAGCTGGGCGAACTGCCTAAGTATTTTGGCGAATTTTTCCAAGAATACAAGCGCCCGCTCACAGCTTTGGGCCTGATTTTTGGCGCATTCATTGCCGTTAAGCTGACCCTGGCAATTCTAGACGCCATCAACGATGTGCCGGTTTTGGCACCCTTGTTTGAGCTGATCGGCCTGATCTACAGTGGCTGGTTCATCTATCGCTATTTGCTTAAGGCTTCTAACCGCCGTGAGCTAGCGACCGAAATGGAAGCTCTGAAGGATCAAGTTTTGGGCCGCACTTCTCAGATCTAGTGCTTTACTGGCGTTAGTGTACTGGCGGTAGTGAACCTTAAAGTAGGGTCATGCCCGTCAGCTAGATGATTGAACGCCGACAGTTCCGGTTTGGAGCGGTCGGCGTTTTTGCTGTTTTCAGGTTGTTTTCGGGCCATTGCCTGCCCATGCTCGTCTGTGTCTTCGAGTTCTGTCGCTAGCAGAAAGCCGAACCTCAACCCGGCCTGCAAGCTGATAATCTGCCTCGTATACTGGAGAAAAAGCGATTGAATACTAAAGTCTGCAAGTGTCTAAGTGAGATGACCGGCAGACATGCGAGGCAAAGGCTGTGGAACTAAACAAAGATGTGATGCAGGCGGTGGAAGCGCTCGACTATCGGGTGACGGTAGGCGACGTAGCCGCTCGGGCAGGTTTGAATGTAGCGATCGCCCAGCAGGGGCTATTGGCGCTAGCCTCAGAGACGCAAGGGCACATGCAGGTGTCAGATACGGGGGAAATTGCCTATGAATTTCCGCGTGATTTTCAAGGCATGCTGCGCAATAAGTATTGGCAACTGCGCTTTCGGGAAACGCTCTCTAAGATTTGGCAGGTGGTATTTTACATCATTCGCCTGTCTTTTGGCGTGATGCTGCTGGTATCGATTGCAATTATTTTTATTGCTATTTTTGCGCTGATGATCGCAGCGAGTAGCCAGGGCGGGGGCGATCGCGATAATCGACGCGGCGGCTTCGGCGGTTTTGGCGGCGGCTTCTTTTTCTTCCCGAGTGATATCTTCTGGCTATTTAGCCCCAGATATGGCAGGCGCAGACAAGCCGCCTACGGTGCCAGAACGGCCCCAGCCCGCCGACCGGGCGAAAAGCTGAACTTTTTTGAGGCTATTTTTTCCTTTCTCTTTGGCGATGGCAACCCCAATATCGATTTGGAAGAGCGTCGCTGGCGCACGATTGGTAACGTCATCAGCAACAATGGCGGAGCGATCGCCGCTGAGCAAGTCGCGCCCTACCTGGATGATTTGGGCGAAGGCTGGGATAAGGAATACGAAGACTATATGCTGCTGGTGCTGAGCCGTTTTAACGGTCAGCCAGAAGTTAGCCCTAATGGCGAGATGGTGTACTACTTTCCGGAGCTTCAAGTCTCGGCTGTGCAGCGAGGAAAAGCGACGGTGAGCGCCTACCTGAAGGAAGTGAAACGCAAGTTTACAGAGGCGTCTGCCAATCAGGTGATGATTTCCATCGGGCTGGGCTCGCTGAACATCGTCGGGGCTCTGGTGCTGCGGAATATGCTGCAAAACTTTGCAGCGCAGGGTGTGGCCTTGCCGGTAGCGGCAGCCTTTGCCCAGTCTATCTTTTGGCTGCTGCTAGCTTACGGGGTGGCGTTTTTAACTGTGCCGCTCGTGCGCTACTACTGGGTGCAGCGTCAAAATGCCAAAATCGAGCAGCGCAACCAGCAGCGGGCAGAGCGGGCCGAAACGCTCAACCGTCTTGGCCCTGCCTTTCAAGAAAAGCTGGCTTTTGCCCATCAGTTTGCTGAGCAAAAAGTGCTGCGAGAAGAAGATTCTGTGTACAGCACAGAGACAGATTTGATCGAGCAAGAGAGCGATCGCGCCGACCAAATAGATGCTGAATGGCGGCGGCGGCTTGAAGGCCTCTAGAAAGGTATTGAAATTCGTTTTTTTAGCGCGACTTGCCAAAAGGCGGGTCGCGCTTATTACTAAGCTACCCTTCTAGCTGGGCGATCGCCGTACTCTGATAGTAGTGCTGCAAGATCTGGTCAAAGCTCCAACCCTGCTCGGCCAGGCTGCGCGCGCCCCACTGACTCATCCCTACACCGTGGCCAAAGCCAAAACCAGACACGGTGACCCGTCCGGCACTTTGGTCGAGGCTGATGGTAAAGCGGGTGCTTCGCAGACGCAGCGCTGAGCGAATATCCTGCCCTTTTAGGGTTTGGGTGCCGCGATCGCCGGTGATGCTGATAGTCGCCACTCGTCCCTGACTGGTGAGATGAGGGGTGCCAATAGTGCGAACGGTGCCGACATTGCCAAGTCTGCTGCTAAAGTCAGCCAGGCTAAACGTCTCTTGCCATTGGTAGACGGGGGCGCTTTGGTCGTAGTCTGCGACGCCGCGTAGATAGGGCACATCACTGCTCCAGACTTCGCTGGCGTTTTCGGTATGGCCGCCCGAAGAAGAGTGGAAAATAGCTTCGATCACCTGGCCGTTGTAGGTAACCACCTGATTCGCAGTGGTATCGACGGCGGTAACCGTACTCGGAGCCTCTTGGGCGATACCTTTATAGACCTGAGATGCGGTGGTGGCATCGAGATCGTACAGGGGGTTGCGCGTGCGCGATCGCTTATACAGCGCGTAAGAGCGAGCGGCCACTGCCTGAGACTGCAGCGCTGCCTGGGGCCAGCTAGTCGGCATTTCGCTACCGACTACGCTATATAGATAATCTTCTAAATCGACGTAGTTCACCGCTACCAGCTTGCCGCCTTCAACGGTCACCATCACCCGGCCGCGATACCACTTGTCTCCAATCCAGACAAAGCCGTTTTCTGAGGGCTCCAGCCAAAAGGCATTAGATTCTGCTAGAGGCGCGCCACCATTGGTGAGGTCTACCTCATTGGCATCGGCCTTTAAGGTAATGCCTTGCAGCTCGGGCAATTGATAGAGATCTTGACCACTGCCATTGCGAATGACGCCTGTGGTGGAGCTGCCGATATTGATAGTTTGGGTGCCCTGGGCGATCGCTACTCGCAATTCTACCGCCGCCTGAGCGGGTAGCACCAACACCAGCCACAGCAGCAGACCGCCCCACCAGCGAAGACTCCAGCGCAGCGCCGATTTGGCGGGCGGGCGTCCTTCGCAAGCAGCGCCTGTAGGACGAGTAGCGGTCAGGCAAAGCAGCCAATTTTTAGCGAAGGGGGTGGTCTGCGTAGTCATGGTGGCAAAGCTAATTTAGCTAATTTATATGAAACGGCAGCGAATTGAGGCGGGCCAATGGGATCAATCAAGTTGACTTGAAGCTGTCTTCCAGCGTTCCCCTACAGTCTCTAAAATCTGAACATTTCTAAATAAGCGGAGTGGCAGTTTGTCGGTTGGTTCTATTCCTGAGGGCCGGGCCTCTTCATTAGCTTCAGTATTGAGCGCAGCTGATCTTTAGCAAACTTGCCCATATTACTCGCACTGGCGATCGCTGCCCGTGATCTGATCCCCCAACTGGTCACCCGCTAGATGCACTCACGTATAGACACCGCTGCCAGCTGTCATAGCGATAATTTTGTAGCCAAACGGCAGTCTGACCGCCGCTACAGTGACCGGTACCTCATTCGTCATGTCATCACAGCAGTCCGGACGCTCTGTAGAGATCTTCTAGACGGGCCAGTATCTTTTTGCCATAGAGCGGGTCTGCCGCCCACAGATTGCTAAGCTGCCCGACCAAAGGTGCGACCCCGCGTTTGACAAAATCGAAGCGAGGATCAACTTTCTCACGGGCCAAAGGCTCCGTACTGGCATAGGCTTTGAGATGCTGAATTTGAGCGCGAACGCCAAGGCGGGCACTGCTAAAGGTCGCCAGGTTGCCAGAGCCATCTGCCAGACCTGCGAAGTTATTTTGAGTCGGCTGCACCAGACCAGGGAAGCGCAAAAAGTCGGTCTCTACGCACATCTGGCAAAAGGCAATGTCATAGTCTACGCCTTCAATCGTGGCTTCTTGCCGATAGATCTCAGCTAGATCAGGAAAGAGATCGAGGGCTTTGGCGTTTTCTGACCGCAGGAAAGTAATCAGGTTCAGTTCTGTAGCGCTGCCGCGACTCATAATCAGGTCAATGCTGCCTGGGCAAATCTTGAGGGCGGAAGCTGAGCGAAGCTGCAGCGTGCGGGTCGCAGCATCCCAGCCAATGCCCACGCTAAAGGGCCTGAGATCAATGGCTTTGACATAGACCGCGCCGCGATAGCGCACCCGACGAGTCTCGGTGCTCTGAGTTAAATCAACGCCGAGCCGATCAGCTAAGTCAATCGGGATATAGGCATTGCCGGTGATGATGATACCTTTTTCCCCATAGACGCCACCGTTGATTTCGATGTTGATAGTGGGGTACTCGACTGGCACAGTCTCGCCCGGTGGAATCGGGCTGCTGCCGATAATACCTCGGCTCCAAGCGGCTAGACCGTTGGCTAACCCTATGGCAAAGTTGCGCCGTCTCTGAGTCAGCAGGGCGAAGTCTTGAGGGTTGGTGAGATAGGCAATTTCGGCCAGGAGTGAGGGCGGTACCGTCTGTCGGAGAAAGGCCAGTCTGCCTGTGCCGGCGGCAGTATCGGGGCGTACGCCTCGGCTGGGCAGTTCTGGGACTTCTTTGAGCAGGGCGAGCAGCACTCGTTCGGCCTGGATACGGCGCTGCTCGTTGTTATAGATGTAGTAGACCGTAGCGCCGCGAGTGGCCGTGTTGCTAAATTTCTCGGCGTGGATTTCTAGGGCGACTGCAGTGGGCTGGGCGCGGGCGTTAATCCAGCCGATGCCCTGAGCCAGGCTAAGGTCGTCAGGTACCGAAAATACGTCATAGCCGCGCGATCGCAGTTCTGGCACAATTAGATCTCTCAGGGCAATCATCTCCTGGGCTTCGGTCGTGCCTGCTATCTGCGCGCCCGGATCGCGAACGCCGTTTTCGATGCCGCCATGACCCGCCGAGATGAAAATCTGTGCCATTGGATGCTGGTTGCTCCTGTCCTATGTTGCTGTTGATTGACCTGATAGTGGTGATGGATCGCTTATTCTCGCCAGAATACCTTATTTAGGAGCAGGGATAAGGGGGATGAGGGAAAGGGGGGAAAGGGAAAAAGGGGAAAAAGGGCTACGGCTCTGGGTTCTTTGCGGTGTCTGTTTCGGTAGCGGCGGAACGGACTGACTTGAACAATAGCTGAATGCCTAGGGCGGCAAGGCCCAGAGCGGCGATGCCAAAAACGCCTGCGCCTAAGGCGACGATGCCGGTGACCAATGTGCGAACGGCGGCGGAGATATTGACGACTGCCGGGTTGTCAGAGGTGACGGGCTTGTTGGCAAAAGTAGTCGCAACTGAGAGCGTCAGCCGATAGGCCAGTAGAGAAAAGGTGCCAGCGGTGAGGGCTCCGGTAAAGCAGCGCAGGGGCGTAGCGGTCAGGCGGGCTTTGGGTTTGGCTTCGCTGTCAGCAGCTAGATCGGGGAGAGTGGGTTTTTCCATAGGGCTAAAGCAAGGGGCGACAAAAGGTAAATACTTAATACGAGGTGCGGCAGTGAGTTTACGCGCCTCGGCCTGCCTTCTAAAATAAGGTGCCGTGCTCCTATGATGACGTTTTAGATGACGTTTTATCTGTGCAATTTATCTGTGCAATGTTCTACTGTTCATGCTGCTTCACAAATTTAAGGATGACCTAGCCTGTGGCCCCAAGAGCACGTAAAAGATTTGGCCAGCATTGGCTGCGCAGCGACCCGATACTTAACCAGATTGTGGCAGCGGCCCAGCTGAAGGAAGGCGATCGCGTTTTAGAAATTGGCCCGGGTCAGGGCGTGCTCACCCAGCGGCTGCTCGCTACGGCAGCTCAGGTGCTAGCCGTCGAGATTGACCGTGATCTGTGCCTGCAACTGCGCGATCTGTTTATTCCAGCCATGGCGACCGGTCAGTTTCGGTTGGTTGAGGCTGACTTTTTAAAGCTCGATTTTGACCAAGCGCTGATTGACTTTGAGCTGGAGCGGCCCAATAAAGTGGTGGCTAATATCCCTTACTACATCACCGCGCCAATTTTAGAAAAGCTGCTGGGCACGATTCGCCAGCCCAATCTTCGCCCGTTTAGCGATATTGTGCTGCTGGTGCAAAAGGAAATTAGCGATCGCCTCTGCGCCGAACCGGGTACCCGCGCCAACGGTGCCCTGACCATTCGCGCTCAGTATTTGGCCGACTGTGAGGAAATCTGCCCGGTGCCAGCCAGCGCCTTTAAGCCGCCGCCGAAGGTGGAGTCTGCAGTAATTCGGCTGCGGCCTCGGCCTTTTGGTACGCCTGCCAAAAATCCCGCCCGGCTTAGTCAGCTCGTCAAACTGGGCTTTTCTCAAAAGCGCAAAATGCTGCGCAATAACCTGCAAAGCGTCGTTGATCGCGAAACCCTAACTGCTGTGCTTAATCGCCTATCGATCAATCCCCAGGTGCGGGCAGAAGGGCTGGGCGTAGCCGAGTGGGTAGCCCTCAGTGACGCGGTAGATACGATAGCGCCTGCCAATAGCTCTGTACTTCTATGATGACTCTTCTGGCTCACGCCAAAATCAACCTCTATCTCGAAATTATCGGCAATCGGGCTGACGGCTTTCACGAACTGGTGATGATAATGCAAAGCGTTGACCTCGCCGACCGGATCACGCTAAACCCGCTGAATACGCCCAATACCCGGCTGCTTTGTGACCATCCGCTGGTGCCCACTGACCATACCAATCTGGCCTATAAAGCGGTCATGCTGCTGCAAAAACGCTTTCCCCACCGCACCAATCGCTATGGCGGCGTGGAAATCACCATCGACAAAAAAATTCCGGTGGGCGCAGGGCTCGCTGGCGGTTCATCCAATGCAGCAGCGACTCTGTTTGGGTTAAACGTGCTGTGGCAGCTAGGGCTAACCCGAATAGAGCTGCAAGAGCTGGGTGCAGAGTTGGGATCGGACGTGCCGTTTTGTTTGGCGGGGGGATGTGCGATCGCCACCGGCCGCGGTGAGGAAATAGATTCGCTGCACAACACGCCCAAGCTCAGCGCAGTGCTAGCCAAATACACCAGCCTTGCGGTCTCTACGCCCTGGGCTTACAAAACCTATCGGCAGCAGTTTGAGCACACCTATCTACCTTTAAAGGACACAGCCAGCTTAGAAGAACGACAGGCGCGAGTACACTCCGGCAAAATGGTCGGTGCGCTTGGCACTCACGACGCTACAGCGATTGGCCGCCATCTGCGTAATGATTTAGAAAAGGTCGTTTTACCTGCTCATGCCAAAGTTCGCCAGCTCAAGGAAACGATGGCTGCGCAGGGCGGGCTGGGTACTCTGATGTCCGGCTCTGGCCCCACAGTCTTTACCCTGACCGAAACGCCCGACCAGGCTCAATCGGTATTACAGTCCGTGCGCCAGCAAATCAGCGACCCCGATCTGCAGCTTCACCTTGTTCAGTTCACATCGCAGGGCATTCGTCAGGAAAGCTAAACGGGTTCCCAGGTTTGCTACACTAAATATTCGTCTTATTGACAAACCCTATGAAGCGCCTTTCCTTTGACACCCAGCAAGTCATGCGTCGCACTGAAGACCTGATCAGCGCCGCCTCTAACCGCTATCGGATCACGGTGCAGGTAGCCAACCGCGCTCAGCGTCGCCGCTTTGAAGAATTTGATAGCCTGGATGAGTCGAAGATGAAGCCAGTGCTGCGCGCCATTATAGAAATGTCTGACGAGCTGACTCAGCCTGAGATTATCGGCGAATAGCGCCTTCTTTGATCCGGAAGCCATCAGCCTTCATTGATTTTAGAGTGAGTCATGCCGCCACCCTTGAAGCGATTTCGTTTTATCAGTGTGGCTTTGGCCATGGCTGCTGCGCTGATGCTGCTCGGAGCGTTCAACCCGGGCTTGCAAGGTTCAGGTCTGATGGGCAACTTGCCTGCTCAGGCCCAGCCTGCCCCACTGCGCCGCGTTAACCCGGCGATGACTGCCGCGCAGGTCTACGAGCAACTGCCCGACTTGCCGCTGGAAAATCAGTACATCAGTAGCGACACCGGCGAGAGCGCAACTGAAAATACGCTGGTATCTAGAATTATTCGCTATCACATTTATATAAAAGAGCGACCAACTAACTTTCGCCTCGATTGGAAGCTGACCCTGGCCGATTACCTGGGCGCGTTTGAACGAATTTCTGCCGATCTCTACCCTGACTATGGGCTGCGTGAAAATCCGCTGGTGGGCGATCGCACTGTCATCCAAGCCCTCAGCCGCGAACAGCGCGACCGCCTGGTAAACGCCCTCTACGAAGTCTTTACTATCGCTAATTCATGAGCCGCTATCTGCGCTCAGGAGAAGGCTGGCGGCTAGGCTGGAACCCAATCGCTGACGAATTTTGCGGGTTGGTCGCGGGCGATCGCTGGGCAATAGAGCTGACCGCCGCTGAGTTTAAAGACTTCTGCCGTTTGGCCCAGCAGCTAGGCGATACCATGACCGCGATGGCTGACCAGCTCATGGCCGAGGAGCGTTTGGCCTGTGAGCAAGAAACCGAGACCATCTGGCTAGAGACGGAGGGCTTTCCGGCGGCTTACGGCCTGCGGTTCATTTTGCTGAGCGGACGACGGGGCGAAGGCGAATGGCCATCCGCGATAGTGCCGCAGCTTTTAGCGGCGATCGCCCAAATACCGTTTGATCCGAATCTATAAAATATCTGTAATGCCTACAGACGGCTGCTCTTAGCTTTTCCGAACCCAAACAAGCTGAGCAGCAGGGCCGTGCCGATCATGCCAGCGCCTAAGCCAAAGGCGAGCCAGATGCCGACCGGTAAGGCAATGGTCGTTGCGTTCAAAAAGGTGAGCGGAATGAGAGTAGCGTTTTGCACTGAGAGGATGGCGATCGCCACTACCAGCACCGCCGGAATAATCACCACTACAAGCTTCACCATGCCTTAGGACGCTCACAACTGAACTACATCATTAGCATAAGCGCTACCTGTCTGATTGGTTTTGAGTGACTTCTAGATAAATATGCTCCAGGCCAATCGGATGGCGCGAAATAGATTCCATCGTCAGGCCAGAAAAGCGGTTGAGCAGTTCGGGCAGCTCTAGCAGCTCAGGTACCCAGAAGGCCAGATCTCTGCCGTAGCGACGAGGGGTAAAGCCGTGAGACTGGGCGCGGGCGATCGCTGCTGGTTCGTCCTCGGTTTGAATCACGACGACTTCCTCTACGGGAATGCGCTGGCGTAAGGTTTCTAGAGTGCCTTCTGCAAGAAGTTGGCCCTGTTTGATAATGCCGATGCGATCGCACAGCCGCTCTACTTCATCGAGCAGATGAGTCGTCAGCAGTACGGTTACCCCCTGCTGCTTGAGCGAGCGAATTAGCTCCCAAACTTCATAGCGAGCTTCAATATCGAGCCCGGTCGAAGGTTCATCAAGCACGACCAGCTTGGGCCGGTGAATAATCGCCGCTGCCAGGCTCAGCCGCCGTTGCATCCCGCCGCTGAGATCACCGACGACGCTACCGGCCCGGTCTGCCAGATTGACCGCTGCCAGACAGTTCCGCACCTGCTGGGAAATATCTTTTTTGCCGAGTCCATAAATGCGGGCTAAAAATGACAGGTTCTCTTCACAGGTAAGGCTCTGATAGAGCAAATTTTGCTGAGGCATGACGCCTACTAATAGCTTAGTTGCCTGAGAGACCGGTTTTCCTTGAACCAAAATTTCGCCACTGTCGGGCTTTAGCAGGCCGCATAGCAAATTGAGTGCAGTCGTTTTTCCTGCGCCGTTGGGGCCGAGCAAACCGTAGATTTCACCCGGCTGTAGGGCTAGCGATAGCTCGCTCAGCGCCTGCCGCTGGCCAAACCGTTTTGAGAGGCGGGTGATTTCTAGCATGAAGAACAGTGCCAGCAGTTGAAAGCAGCCGCGAGCGTACCCAGCAGACTGCCGCTGACAATCATCCCGTATGTTCGATCTCGTTTTTTGTGCGCTATGACAGTTTTGAAATGCAGGGCATAGTTTTCAAGCCTAAAACTTCTTCAAGCCTAAAACTCTACGCCAGCTTGCGCCTTGATACCCTGCTCTTTGAAGGGATGCTTGATTAGGGTCATTTCAGTCACTAAGTCGGCCCGGTCTATCAGCGCTTGAGGCGCACCCCGCCCAGTGAGAATGACGTGACTCATCTCGGGCTTTTCATCTAAGCCTGCTAGCACTTGCTCAACTGAGAGATAGCCCAGCTTCAGCGCGATATTGACTTCGTCGAGCAGAACGGTACGGTAGTTGGCATCGCGAATGTAGGTGAGGGCTTTTTCCCAAGCGGCTTGAGCAGTTTGGATGTCGCGATCGCGATCCTGCGTCTCCCAGGTAAAGCCTTCGCCCATTGCATGAAACTGTAGCTGATCGGGCCAGTGGCTGAGCGCGGCCTTTTCTGCCGGTTCCCAGCCGCCTTTAATGAATTGCACAATGGCAACTTTGAAGCCGTGACCGAGCGATCGCAGCACAATGCCCAGCGCTGCCGTTGTCTTGCCCTTACCGTTGCCAGTATTCACAATGATCAGCCCTTTTTCGACGCTGCGGCTTTCCAATCGCTGCGTCTGCACCTCCTTACGGCGCTGCATTTTGCGCTTGTACTGCGTCTCACTCAGCCCTTGCTGAGTCGCTTCTTCATCGAGCTGAGTAGCGGTTTGGTCGAGTACGCTTTGATCGGAGTTGGCGGCAGTGGGGCTGTTCATGGTGAGGGCGGGATGGCAATTGTTAAGAGAAGTGGCCTAATTTTAGCGGCTGGTGGTGGCTAGAAAGTGCGCTCAAAAGTAGAAAACTGCCGGGTTTAGGAAATTCTCAGTCGCAAAACGCTCAGCCGCCTTGAGCAAAGTGCGATAATACAGGCTGTGCCGGTGCCGCTATGACGGCTGGCGGCGTGAATACCGATATCTTGGCCATCTGGCCACCGTTTTTGTTTAAGAGATTTTCACCTAGCATGACCTTCAAGCGTATAGTCCTCTCTTTTTTGACGTTTATCGTGGCATTGGAGATGGGCGCATCGCTCATTAGCAGCCTGAGCGAACCGCAGGTGGGCAGCCAGCTACAGCTCTATCAAACCGATTTGCTGGTGCAGGCCAGTGAGTGGCGGGGCAGCGGCCTACCTGAAGCCGAAGTGCAGCAGTTTCGCAGCGCTGTCTTTGGTAAAGACGCTCTAGAAACCGCTACTGAGCAATATCTGGAAGTGCGTGAAGCATCGGCTACCGGACTGGCCCGGCTACAGCAGATTGAAGAGACTTCGGAGGCCAGTGATGGCAGCAATTTACAGCTATCTGCCACGGCCCTAGCGCAGCAGCAGCAGATCAATCAGATCGATTTGCGGCTAGGCATGGTGCAAGCCCAGCGAGACCAGGTGACCAAGGCAATCCAAACCTGGCGACAGTTAGCTGACAGCGCCAGTGATGAGGCGATCGCCGCCGATACATTGGCCAACCTCTGGCAAACTCCTCCGGTTACCCAGCCAGAGACAGCAGCCGTTATCCAGGCACGGCTCAGCGGCTGGTTTCGCTATAGCGCACTCAAACGCCTTTACAGCGTCAATGATCAGAGCGAACAGCTAACACAGCTCGAAGCGTCAGAAAGCGTCATCGCTGAACGCACCTTGATCAAGCTGAGTCTGGTAGGGATACTGCCTTCTCTCGGCGGATTGCTGGGCACAGCCGGGCTGATAGCGCTGATCGGGCAGCGGCTGCTCAAAGGTAAAGAGACGGCTATTTTGGCCATTCCCGAAGGTCAGTGGCAGGTGCCCTGGGATTGGGAAGTAATTTGGCAGGTGATTGTCGGCGGCTTTTTGTTTGTGGGGCAAATTGTCTTGCCGCTGGGGCTCCAGGTTGGCTTAGCCGCCGGACAGTCTTTCTTACTGCCAGATGGAGGGGCAGATGCTGGACTGGCGATCGCAGGGTCTCTAGCACATTGGAGCCCTGATTGGACTTCAGACAGCCTGGTGATCGGTCTGACTAGCCGGGGCAAAGCCTTCTATTCGCTAGTGTTTTATGGATTGATGGCAGCCAGTACGCTGGGCGTCCTGTACTGGTCGATTAAGAGCTATTTGCCGTTGCCTAAAGACTGGTTTCGGCTCAAGCTATCGGGCAAATGGCCGCTGTGGGGGCTGGGCAGCTACTTTGTGGCCTTGCCTTTGATGGTGGTGGTTTCTTTGCTCAATCAACAGATCTGGCAGGGGCAGGGGGGTAATAATCCAATCTTGCAGCTAGTGCTAGAAGAGCGCGATCCGCTGGCACTGGGGATGTTTTTATTTACAGCGGCGATCGCGGCCCCGGTCTTTGAAGAAATCCTGTTTCGTGGCTTTTTGCTGCCTTCGCTGACCCGTTATCTGCCCGTCTGGGGAGCCATCGGCCTGAGCAGCCTGATCTTTTCGGTGGCTCACCTGAGCTTTTCAGAAGTGCTGCCGCTCACCGTACTGGGGGCAATTTTGGGGTTTGCGTATGTGCGATCGCGCAATCTGATGTCCTCTATTTTGCTTCACAGCGCCTGGAACAGTGTCACCATGCTAGGGCTCTTTGTCTTAGGCAGCGGCAGCAATTGAGCCGCTAATAGATAGAACCGGGTAGCGATGATCGCCTAGATGTCGTCTTTAGGCGGCCAATCGTCATCTGCTGCTTCGTCAGCCTCGTCAACGAGATCCTCTTCGGCTAGGCTGCTAGGCGGTTCTGCAGAGCCATATCCTCTGGGCTGTTCAGGCACCGCTGCGACAGGCGACTGAGTGGGTTCAGGCGGCGCAGGCTGTGGCGGTATGCTGACGGATGCTGTCTTCGTCTGACTAGCCGGGGGAGCTGATTCTAAGCCAAGCTGTTCGCGGGCCTGAGCCAGCAAGTAAGCCGCACCATCGCGCCCTGTACCCAGCAGGCTTTTGCCCGCTGCCGTGACTGACTTCTGGCTGGCTGGCTTAACCGCACCGCTACTCTGCCGGTCTACCCATTCGCGAATGCTCTGACCTGCCTTCATTGAAGCGTCGCCAACCCAAGCGCCAAAGACAAACACCGAGCAAACTATCAGCCAAACTAGCTGTGCTAATTCTGTGAGAAAAGTACCCGTGAGATTGAGCGCCTTTTGATAGGTCGCAGCGGTTTCGTTAGCGAACAAAAGATCCCAAATCTTGGAGGCTTGCGTCTGAATACGATCCATAGTTCTAAAAGAGATGAAGTGTCAACAGGATTGGTGATGAGAAGATAGACGAACAGCAGATGCCCCTACTTTGCTCAGCCAATGCCCTTTGTGGTGGCCTTTTGTGATGGCCCTTTATGGCGATCGCCCCAAGAGCGCTTCAGCAAAGCTACGATCAGTGATCTCGCTAGACCTATCAGGGTCAGCCTAGCCACCCCAGACTTTTTGTAAAACTGCCTCTGGTTGGATATCAGCTACCCGGCTGGTGTCAGAGGCAATGCCTAAAAACCGAGCTTCCTCACCTTCAACAGGCGGCAGCATTTCTTGGGGCTTGTGTGCGCCAAAGAGCGCCAGTGTAAATACTTTCAGGGCGACCGATAGCTGCATGATATAGCTATTGGGCGTCAGCACCAGATCGGCCCCAGCAATGATCGCTGCTGTCTGGCCAAGATTTTCTGCCATCGCCACAATCAGCTGAGAGTCGAGATTTTTTAGCGCGTTGGCCTGCTCTGTGCTGTGGTTAGTCTGCAGCAAAACAACGGGTAGCTGCGGCTGTTTATCGCGAAAGTCTTGAATCAGCTTTTGCCAGCTAGCCACCGGATAGTCGGCAGATTGGCTGCTGTCGCCGGCTTCTGGCCCCGGATACATGAGCACGTAGCCATCTTTTAGCTTGAGGCGATCGCGTAGCGCATTGGCCCAGGCAATATCGCCTTCGGGCACGTTGATCGCCGGTTCGGGAGTGGCCCCGTTGATTTTAATGGCGCTCAGCAAATCGTGATAGCGCTCGGCCCGGTACTCAGCCTTCTCAGGGACAGTCGCCGTAAAAAACCAGGGCGTGCCAGTGCTGCTGTAGGTGATGCGAGTGGGCACGCCGCTCAGCCACAGCAGCAGACCCGTGCTCCAGCGTGTATCGGTTGTGATCGCTACTTCGTATTCGCGATCGCGAATAGTGCCCAATAAATTAGCCCAGTCAGAGGGACTTTTTGCACCGGCAAACGGAAACGGAATAACGGTATCGACAATCTTCGAAACTCGGTAGGCAGGAGCTGACTTAGGTTCAACTACAACGGCAATTTCGGCGTTTGGATAGGCCCTTTTAATATCGTCTAAGGCCGGAAAAAACAAAAGCTGATGACTGATGCTGCCGGGGACTAGGGCCAGTATACGCATGCGGTTAAAATTCAATACTTTGATCCGCTCACCATTCTAAGGGACACCGGGGATGAAACACGATTACCGCCAGAAATAAAACCAAATTGCTGTAAAACGGTGTTTTTAACTACCAGTTAGGGTGTACATATGATCTGGGCCTGACCAATTTCTCGGGTGGATTTGGATATGCATTTACTTCTTCCGGCGGCTGGTGTAGGTCGTCGCATGGGCAGCGATCGCAACAAGCTGCTGCTGCCGCTCATAGACCGCCCTATCCTCGCCTGGACATTAGACGCTGCCATTGCCGCCAGTAGCATCGACTGGATTGGCATCATTTGCCAGCCGGTAGACCGGTCTGACTTTGAGCAAATTGTTGATCAGGTGCTCAGTCAGCACCAGCGGCCCACGCCCGTGGAATTTATTCCCGGTGGCGATACCCGGCAAGCCTCGGTATATAACGGACTGCAGGCACTCCCAGCAGCGGCTACTCACATTCTGATTCACGATGGCGCGCGCTGTCTGGCCACTCCCGATCTGTTTAATCGCTGTGCGGTAGCGGTTCGTCAAGTCGCCGGACTCATCGCGGCAGTTCCGGTCAAAGATACGATCAAGCAGGTCAACGCTCAGAAAATTATCACCCATACTCCCGACCGCGCTCAGCTCTGGGCAGCGCAGACTCCTCAGGGATTTGAGGTAGAGTGGCTGAAGCGATGTCACCGTCGAGGGCAGCAGCAAAACTGGCAGGTGACTGACGATGCCGCTCTACTAGAAAAATGCGGGGTGCCCGTCAGCATCGTTGAAGGGGAGGAGACGAACTTGAAGGTGACGACGCCTGTAGATCTGGCGATCGCCCAGTCCATTCTTCAGCAGCGTGCTAAAGCTTAGCCACTGTGCCGCCTTTGCTACTCACCTCCTGGAATATCTTACCGCCAGCACTGAAAAGCTCCCCCACCTCACAACTGTGATAGGGGAGCAACCATAATTGTCTCTAGCAGCGGTTCCAACCCGGTTTGTAAGTTGTGAAGCTCTCTGCAAAAAGCTTATTTAGTAAGCCTTTAGAGGTCGCCGCCACGCAGGGCCAGCAAAAATACAACCGCCGGGCCAGAAATAACCACCATAGCCAGCATGGTGAGCTGGGCAATCAAGACAAAATCAATATTACTTAGAAAGGCCATTTATCCTCCGAACAGTTCTAGCCGAACCAGATTGAGACAATTTCACTGCAAGCATTGTACCTGCTGAGGGCAGGTGAAATTAAACTTTGTTTACAAAATTCTAAGTTCTAGGAGCCCCCTTTCTCATGCGTTTTAGCCCTCGTTGCTGCGCTGAGAAAGCGCATCGCGGAGCGGGGTACGATACCTTATAGCAAGCTTCCTTTCTATGCAATGTTATCTATTGAGACCTTATGGCTACCTGGCAGTGTGTTAAAAATTGCGGTGCCTGCTGCCAGCTTGACCCAGCAGACCGCCCCGACCTCGACGACTATCTCACCCCTGCTGAGCTAGCGCTCTATATGAGCATGGTTGGCAAAGACGGCTGGTGCATTCACTACGATGTGGCGCAGCGCGAATGCCGCATTTACGACCAGCGGCCCAACTTTTGCCGGGTGGAGCCCAAGACCTTTGAGCACCTCTATGATGTAGCCCCTGCAGAGCTAAATGACTTTGCCATAGAATGCTGCGAGCAGCAGATCACCGGCATTTACGGTAGCCACAGCGAGGAGATGACCCGGTTTTATCAGGCGGTAGGCGTAGACAGTAGGGTGATTGAGCTAACGGCTGAAGATTGATCCGCATAGGCGGCTAACTTGCTCATTGAGATTGCGATCGCGGACAGCTTTGCAGATAATGAAACAAATATGAAATTGCTCGTATGGTCTCTTCTTCCGACTCAGCTTCCTCCAGAACTTCTGAAGACCCGTTAGCTGCTGATGAACCTGATGAGCTAACTGAATCGGCGATTCAGCCGCCTAGCGTGTTTTGGAGCGTGTTTCTATCCACATTCGTCACCATTTTTTTGGCGGAGCTAGGCGACAAGACCCAGGTCACTATTCTATTGATGAGTGCAGGATCGCAGTCGCCGCTGACGGTATTTGTAGGGGCAGGTCTAGCGCTGATTGCTACAAGCTTGGTAGGTGTGCTGCTCGGGCGGTGGCTAGCTAAGCGCGTGTCTTCAGATACGCTGGACACTTGTGCTGGAATTTTGCTGCTGCTGATTACGATTGGGCTAATCGGCGATATTGTCGGGCAGTGAGTATGTCCTACATCTGAAGATTACGTTCCTATGCATTGAGAGAGTATGGATTTTCAGCTTCTGCTAATCAGCTTTACAGCGGTCTTCATTTCAGAGCTGGGCGATAAGAGTCAGCTAGCGGTGATCGCCCTTGGCGGATCGTCGTCTTCGCCGAAAGCCGTCTTCTTTGGCACCGCTAGTGCCCTGCTGCTCGCCACCTTGATCGGTGTGTTGCTGGGAGAAAGCACCGCCTTGCTGCTGCCAGACAAAATCGTTAAAGGCGTAGCGGCGATTGGCTTTGGTCTACTGGCAGTCCGACTACTGTGGCCTGAGAGTGAAACGCCCAGCGAAGACTAGCGATCAGGTTGAAAATATCTAGCGTCGGATTCGCACCGTAGGTTACTCGAACGTAGCTGCTACGTCGCGGTAGCAAAGCTTCACCAGCCAGCCAGCCGCAATCAGTTTGACGGCTTCTAGCCCCCAGTAAAAAGCATGTAGGTAGCTCATTGCCCGAGGCATGGGCTGAGCTTGGCCGCCGAAAGAGCCGCTCAAGTCGAGACCGAGTGCGCCCATATGAGGCGTAAGAACATAGGTGTAGATGAAAGCGATCGCCAGCAACGCGCCGCTGATCATCAAAGCCCATCGGCTCTGAGAACCGCTAGCAACCACATCAAACTGCCCGCGACGCTGACGCAGTGCCAGCAAACCCGCCAAAATCGCAGCGGCGCAGAGCAGCTCTACCCGGTTAAAGATCCCAAAAATGCTGTACCCGGCAGTGGCAAACTCGGGGCCTTTCATCATGCCAGATTCGTACATCACCGGCATTAGCAAAAAGTCTAAAAGGGCGCTGCTGCTCAGCCAAAAAGTCACAATCAAAAGGACTAAAGCATCCCAATTAAACTGTCTCAAAGAGAGTTTAGAAGTGGTCATCATTACGATTTCCCAAGGTTTAATAGCTACTTTCACCTTAGCGAAAGTAACCTGCCTCTCCCGTGAACATTTCTTGCTAAAAAACTAACTGGCTAAAAATAATTTTGCATCGCTTAATGCTTTTTAAGAACTCGGCAGCACTGCTTGAAGTTGAGGCTCGACGCCTGCTGCTGAGGTTGTGATGCGGCGTGATGGTGAAGCCCCTCTTTCAAAGGAATACTTACTCGAAACCTTAGCTTCGGCAATGCAAATGCATTACTATTGACTAAGTAGTAAAGCCTATAACCGCAGTGCCACCATGACTGAGACCCTATTCGCTGTCGCCGAATCAACACTGACCGACCGATATCAAACGACTGTCCCTAGCTCCGTTCGTAAGGCGCTCGGGCTCAGCAAGCAAGACAAAATTGCCTACCACATCGGCGCAGATGGCAAAGTCTACATAGCGCGCGCTGAAGAAGAAGACCCCGTCCTGGAAAAGTTTTTAGCTTTCCTGGCTAAAGACATTGAACAAAACCCTCAAAACCTGAAGCCTATCAGCGCTGAATGGGTAGATCGATTGAAGTCTTTACTAGCTAACATCGAGACTGGAGAACTCAACGCGCCACTTCCAGGCGAGGACGAGTAGTCAGCAGTATCGTCTATTTTTTCGATATCACCTGGAGAGCAAGGTCATTGTCTTTGGCTGGGTGAATGATCCTGAGACCAAGTGGGCGTACGATAGCAAAACAGACGCCTATCGACTTTTCAAAAAGATGATTGAGCGCGGCAATCCGCCTAATGATTGGGATGACTTGCTGAGCGCGGCTCAATCTGAGAGCTGCCGTCTGGAGAAAATCATGGATCAGCTTTAGGGTTTTGCTCGTTTGAGATTCGTCAGGCTGTATCGGGAGATGTCAATGCAAAAAATAATTGGATCAAGGGGGCGGCAGTGGCTGACTGTGGCGGCAGTGCTCCTGGCGATCGCCATCAACGCCCTCTCAAACTTTTATCCGCCCGCTGGAAAAAACATTGGTGAAGTCTCAAACACGACTTTTGCCGATGTGCTGATTACGCCCGCTGGCTACGCCTTTGCAATTTGGGGGCTAATCTACGTCGGGCTGATTGCCTTCAGCCTCTATCAGGCTTTGCCCGCTCAGCGACAGCAACCGGCGATTTCTCAAGTTTCCTGGGCGGTGATCGGCGCTTGTCTGCTGCAAATTCTGTGGGTGTATGCCTTTTTGACCGCTCGCTTTTGGCTATCGGTGGTGCTGATGCTGGGCATTCTGGCCTGTCTGATAGCGGCCTATGTGCAAACCCGCTCAGTGCGGCCTAATCGCGCCGTGCGCTGGCTGCTGAGAGCGCCTATCAGCGTCTACTTCGGCTGGATTACCGTGGCAGCCGTCGTCAATATCTCATCGGCGCTGATCATTAGCCTACCCGCTGTCTGGTCAACCGTATTTGCAGGCTCAGTCGGGCTGACGGCGGTAATGATGGCAGTCAGCGCCGGACTGGCGGCGATAGTAGCCTTGAAGTATGGAGATGCGTTCTACCCTGCTGTGACCGTTTGGGCCTTGAGCGCGATCGCCGTGCGTCAGTCCGGCAATCTGCTGCTGGCCGGTCTCGGGGTCGCCTTGTCCGTCGGCCTGAGCGTTGTGATCGTGCGAATTATGACGGCAGGGCGACGCACCTCAGAACCGACTTAGCTGTCGCCGTGTATGGTCTTCACCCATTTCAATCGCTTGGGGCGCACTGAGATCCGCATAGCCATCGTGGCAATCACCAGCACCCAGTGCAGCATGTACAGCGTCCCCCGCACAGTTTGAATAGCCGCGCTAAAGATAGAGGTTTGTTCAGCCCGGCGTAGGGTCGTAAACATGCCGATGCCAGACATCGCTACGGTGAGAGCCGTGACGGGGCCAAATATCGGTAGACGATGACGAGCCAGGGCGATCGCCACATCGGGCAGCGCCACCGCCGGCATCATGTACTGAATCACCCAAAAACTGGCCATATCAATTGATTTTCTCCAGCCCAGGCGATTTTGAGCAAGCTGCCGCCAGTAGTCTAAGTAGCGCTGAAAGCCGCCTTCTGCCCAGCGGTTGCGCTGATGCCAGAGCGATAGGGCACTGGTCACGCCTTCTTCTTCCACCGCTGGCGTGAACAATAGCCCAATATCCCACTGCTGCAGATGGAGCTGAATGGTCAAATCCAGGTCGTCGGTAATCGTCTCTTCATTCCAACCGCCGCACTGGGCTAGAGCGCTCCGCCGCACAAACTGACCATTACCGCGCAGCTCACCGATGCCGCCGACTGCAATCCGCCGCTCCTGCATGTAGCTATCGAGGGCCATCTCTGCCTTTTGGCCGCGCGTCCAAAAATTGGTTCTGACATTGGCGATCGCCTTACGTACCTGCACCGCCCCAACCTTCGCATAGCCCAGCGCTGGGTCAAACAAAGGCACCACATGACGCAACAGATCACCCGGCACATGAGCATCCGCATCAAATACGGCCAGGATATCAGCCTGAGTTTTAGGCCACACCAGGTTAAGCGCGCCAGATTTGCCGCCCACTGCCTCCGGGCCTCGATGCACCACCTGCAACCGCGGATAGCGCCGGGCGAGATCGTCGAGTATCTGAGGCGTTTGGTCAGTGCTGTAGTCATCGATAATCCACAGGTCGTAGCGAGCCGCCGGATAGTCAATGTGCAGCAGAGACTCGATCAGTTTGCCGATGACGCGCTCCTCATTTTTAGCGGCCACCAGCAGAGAGACATAGGGCCACTCAGACAGCTCTTGAGCCGTTAGCTGAACTGAGTCATCGGTTTGGCTAGAGGGCAGTTGCTGCGGTACGGCTAACGGCTTAGCGAACATCACTCGCAGCGCTTGAATGCTCAGCAGACCGGCAAAAAGCAGCCCCAGTCCGTGACCCCAGGCTACGCTATGCAGCAAAGCGGTAATCACCCAGAGAGTCACCAGCGCGATCGCGGCCTTCAGCCGTCGTCCGGCATATCCCTTAAACAGTTCAACCTCGAAGGCCAAATCAGACTCCAGGTCCAATTCAGAGACATCGGGCTCGGCGAAATCTGACATACTTAGTTTTGTTTAGATCCCTTAACAAATAATCTTAATTTAACCATACCCCCTTCGCCGTCTGTGCTGACCTGCCGTTAATCAACCGTCTAAATCCGCCCAATCTTCTAGCGATTTCAGCGTCAGAATCGCTACCTCAGCGCCGGACTACAGACTGCCCTTCTCAAGGTTAAAGGCAACGCTGATGGTCAATTCTTAGAACAGGCGGGAATTCTGAGGCAAGATTTACAGCAAAGCGCGGATGCATTCGCGCTTTGTGGAGCACTTTGCCTATTGCTGTATATGGCTTACAGCCAGTAATGCGGCATGAAGCCAAGTGACCAATGCTATATATTTGCACATGCACCCATCAGGGAAGTTCACAGCAGCTATGTCTCTTCAATCTATTCAGCCTGCTACCAAGCCAGAAGCTAGCGTTTATCTACCGTACTATCAGGGCAAAAGACGCAACGCTTTGCCCTACGCTATCGGCCTTTACAAACAAGGTAACATCGAGGGCGAGCGCGAAATTGAGGGCACCGACAGCATCCCTTTCTTAGCTACCTGGAATGTATCTATGCTGCCTGCTGACCTTACCCGCTGCCGCATGCAGTTCGACGGTGACGCTGACCTTACCTACGAAATTACCCTGGCAACCTTCGAGTTTGTCGACTTCTTAATCAGTATCGTCGTCCTGATGAACCAGGAAAAAGTTCCTGACTTTGATAAAAGCTTCTACCGCAAGCTGCTGCGCATGGACGCATAGATAGCCACAGGTATTTATCGTCACTGAAGCCACTGACCAGTCCTGAGCCACCGCCTGAGCCCCGATAGAATTAGGGCAAAATGACCTCAAATATTATGAAGACCCACTTCGAGAGCTAGCTAACCCCGATGAGCGCAGGTTGGTTGGCTCTTTTAATTTTCTCGCCCATCTCCGTAGTGAACATGGCAGAATGATTGAATGATCTGGGTTTAACTACCAGCTACCCTATATTCAAAGATATCGCGTCAAAGATATCGCGTCAAAGATATCGCGGCATAGCAAAGGCGTATCTGAATCGCCTGATGCGCTATGTCTGCCATGTTTGGATGTATGGCGTTTTCGCGCTGCTTGGATCACCGCTGCGCTGTTTGCTGGGTTATTCTCTGAAGTCATTCGTACCCGCCATCTGAGCGTCACGCTTATGCAAGTGATCTCTCATCTGTATGGCCAAAGCTATCGTTTAAGGAGTTAGGCGTGCCCCAATCATCGAGCCGGATATCAGATCGCTCAGCTAAGCATTTGCTTATTGGGTCAATTGAGGCATACAGCGGTAAGTCAGCGACCGTATTGGGACTGGCCCTGCAGATGCGTGCTCAAGGGCTAGATATTGCCTATGCTAAGCCAATTGGCACTTGCCCGAGCGAGGGGGTTGACCAGCTCGATGAAGATGTCCGCTTTATTAGCCACACGTTAGGATTGAGCGCTGAGCGAGTGCGGCCCACCCTATTTTCGCTGGATGAAGCGACTATTCAGCAGCAGCTCTCTAAAGAAAAGCTGGTCTACCGTCAGGAGGTGGAAAGCGTTTTGGCAAGCCAGGGCGAAGACATTCTGCTAATCGAAGGGCCGGGCAACTTAGCAGAAGGGACTTTGTTTGGCCTGTCGCTGCTGGATATGGCTGAAATGAGCCAGGCGTCGGTGGTGCTGGTGGCGCGCTATCAATCGGCTCTGATTGTCGATCAGCTGCTGGCAGCCAAGCAAAAGCTAGGGGATCAGCTTTTGGGTGTGGTGATTAACGACGTGCCTGCAGCGCTGATGGAAACGGCGCTAAATCCGGTAAAAGCATGCCTGGAACGACACGATATTCGGGTGTTTGGCATTTTGCCGAGAACGGCGATTATGCGCAGTGTGAGTGTAGAGGCGCTGGTGCATCATCTGCAAGCTGAGATTCTTAATAGCCCTGGCCGGATCGATCAGATGATGGTCGAAGAGATTTCGATTGGGGCTATGAATGCAAATTCGGCGCTGCGCTATTTTAACCAGGCGCATAATATGGTGGTGGTGACGGGGGGCGATCGCTTCGATATCCAAATGGCCGCGCTCGAAAGCTCCACTCAGTGCTTAGTCCTCACCGGTCGCCTGTCTCCCCGCAAAGACGTACTAGACCGGGCGCGCGATCTGGAAGTGCCGATTCTCTCGGTAGACTTAGATACGCTAACCACTGTCGAAATTATCGACCAAGCTTTTGATCAGGTACGGCTGCATGAGCCGATTAAAGTAGAGTGCATTGGCTACCTGATGGAGCAGCACTTTGACACGCAGCGGCTGATGGATGCTTTGGGCCTGAGCCCGGCGGTTACTGCCTGATGGCTGTCTGTGTGACAGTTGCCTACACAACCCAGACAAAACTAATCGTCAGACTAAACGCCTTGAATCGGGAACTGAATCCACAGGGCTTTATGAGAATTTTCAAGGGTTTGGTAGAATTGCATAGTTTATTTTTGTGTGCCCTTTACCCTGAGATAGCCATTGAGTCAGTCAGTCGAAAATCCGCTTGATTCCGTTAAGGTAGATGACTTTTTGCAAGAGCTGGCGACGATTCAGCAGTCTGGCTCAAAGCGCATTGCCATCTTGGGGTCGCGTCATGTCCCGATCACCCATCAAAACCTCATTGAGCTGATGAGCTATGCCCTCGTGCTGGGCGGCAATCGGCTGATCACCTCTGGCGCAACGGGCACTAACTCAGCGGCAATTCGGGGAGCGATGAGAGCCGACCCCAACCTATTGACGGTAATTTTGCCTCAGAGCTTAAGAAAGCAGCCGCGTGAGTCGCGTGATCAGCTAGAGCTAGTGACCAATCTGGTCGAAAATGAGGCGAATGACACGCTGCCGCTGGCCGATGCTAGTGCTATGTGCAACCGGGAAATCATTTCTCGCTGCCAGCAGCTGATTTGCTTTGCTTTTCATGACAGTGCGACGCTGCTCAAAACCTGTCACGATGCAGAAGATCAGCGCAAGATTGTGACGCTCTTCTATTTTGACTAGACTCAATGCAGGCAAGCAGTTCTAACCTTTGTGAATTTTGTGGATATCTTGTATTCTCTGCCGTTTGTTTCTCCGGCGAATTTGCTGCTTTGTAGTATTGCGATCGCCGCCCTCCTGATCTATTTGCCCTTTTTGCTAGTGGGGGTAGGTCGGGTGCAGTCTGGCTACGATATGGGTGCGCCCCGGGCCATGCTCGATAAGCTGCCCGACTATGCCAAGCGAGCGACCTGGGCGCACCAAAATTCTTTTGAGTCGTTTATTCTCTATGCGCCTGCCGCGCTGATGGCGTTTACGGTAGGGTTGCCCGCAGAGCAGGTGGCGGGCACTGTCTTAATCTACATAGCGGCCCGGATTGCCTACGCTGCGTTCTATATTTTTGATGTGCCGATTTTGCGATCACTCTCCTGGGCCATCAGCATGGGCAGCATTTTTTCTTTATATTTCAACAGCATTCAGGCAGCTTTTGTATAATAGTTGACGTTCGCGATCACCCGCCCCCCTATGGCTTCTACTTATTCTTTTGATGTTGTCAGCGATTTCGACCGCCAGGAACTGGTCAATGCCCTGGACCAAACCCGCCGCGAAGTCAAAAGCCGCTACGACCTCAAAGATACTAAGACCACGCTCGATCTCAAAGAAGACAGCATCGACGTAGAAACCGACAGCGACATGACCCTGAGAGCGGTGCATGTGGTCATGCAAACCAAGGCCGCAAAGCGCAACCTGTCGATGAAAATTTTTGACTTCGGCGATATAGATGCGGCTAGCGGTAGCCGGGTGCGGCAGGAGATCAAGCTAAAAAAAGGCATTGAAAAGGAAGACGCTAAGAAAATTTCTAAGCTGATTAAAGACAACCTGAAGAAAGTACAGGCGTCTATTCAGGGCGACTCGGTGCGCATCTCGGCTAAAGATAAAGACGATTTGCAAGAGGCGATCGCCCTGATCAAAGCCGAAGACTGGCCCATGGCTTTGCAATTTGACAACTATCGCTAGAGCGCTCTACACTTTTGGCAATGAATTCAGTTAGATATCTAAAGACATCCATCTGGCTTGAGAGCGGTAGCCTAGCTTGCGGTACAGCTTTAGAGCAGACGCATTATCTTCAAATACTTGCAGACCAATTTGACGGTAACCCTGCTGAGCGGCCCACTGATGAGCATGATGCATCAGGGCGGTGCCGAGCCCTTGCTGGCGATGGTCAGGATTTACATACAGCAAAAATACGTAGGCCTGTTTGAGTCCGCTGCGCTGGTCGATAGCCTCTCCTAGCCATAAGCAGCCTGAGGGCTCAGGTCGATTTGTCCCTGGCAGACCAGCAGGCAAGGCAGCTGTCCGCGCCTCAACCAGCCACCACAGCTGAGCGCTGGCCGAAAAATGGCGCTCTACCGTATCAGCCAGGTGAGCGCTGGCATCAGTTGCGCCTAGTTCGCGGTAGGCCCGCTGCATAAACTTAACGAGGCGGGCTCTATCTAGTGAAGAACCCGCCTCTAATCGATAGTTGGCGGGGATAGGACAGTCGGTCACTAGGAGAGTAGAGAAGCGGCGGCGGGTGAATTGGCTGGCAAAACAGAGACGGGTTGCTCAATGGGAGCCGGGGCCATCATATCGCTAGGCAAGAAAATGCGGGCGCTGACAGCGAGTAAAGCCACTGCAAAAATCAGAAAGATGAATAGAGGAGCGATGTACTGACGAAGGAAACCCATAGCTGTCAACGAAGTTGTATAAATTGGTGTTAGCTCTATTCTACAGGCCCAGTTCCGACCTGTTGACTAGCCATCTTCTGTGCCAGGTCGCCCCATCGGAAAGGCCGGTCGTTTGTTGAGCTGCCGCAGCCAATAGCCGCCGATGACCGCCGATATCAGCGATATCCAGCCTGTGAGCGACTGAAAGAGCAAAAAGCCACCGACGGTGAACATCAGGCCAAAAAGCAGCAGCAGCGCCGCTAGCACCCGCTGAATGTCGAGCCCTAGATTTTGCTGAGGCGGTAGACCCGTTCGCTGCCTTTGCTGCTGCCAGCCAGGGCCAGCAGGCCGCACCTTGGTATAGAAGCGGTCGAGCGTTTCGGGGCTTTCGGGCGGGGTCAGGAGCATGGCCGCGACCCAAAAGACGGTGGTAATCGCCGAGGTGACCAGCAGCCGCAGGCCAAAATCTTCGATAGTGATAATCGGGACAATGCTAGTGAGCAGGCCCACAATAAAGCCACCCACCATCGCCGCTAGTTCAGCCGCCGCGTTGATGCGCCACCAGAACCAGCGCAATATCAGCACCAACCCTGGACCCGTGCCAATGGCGATCACCAGCCGGAAGACGGTGGCGACATCGGTTGCGATAAAAGCGGCCATCGCCCCCAACACCGTCACCAAAATCGAAGCCACCCGTCCGGCAAACACCAGCTCTGCCTGAGTCGCTGCCGGGCTGATGAACCGACCGTAGAGGTCATTGGTCAGATACGACGCGCCCCAGTTAATCAAGGTAGACACCGTGCTCATGAATGCGGCAATCAGTGAAGCCACCACCAGCCCCAGCATAATCGGCGGCAAATAGTCGAGCATAAGAATGGGATAGCCCAGCTCCCGATCGGCTAAATCTGGGTACAGGACGACCGCTGCTAGAGCGACGATAATCCACGGCCAGGTGCGAACCACGTAGTGCAAAATATTGAAAAACCAGGCGGCTTTCTCAGCTTCGGCCTCTGTTTTAGAAGCAGCCAGCCGCTGGACAAATTCACCGCCGCCGTCGCTGCGTCGAAACGACCACCACTGCAGCAGCACGTAGGCTAAGAAGGTGCTGGAGGGAATCCCGGCCAGAGCGCTCCACTGAATGCCGCCGTTAAAGCTGACCGGAAAAAAGCTGAGCATGTCTGGATTGGTTGCGGCTGTGAACTGATCGACGAGCGATCGCATCCCTCCAATCTCCGGTGAATTGACTGCAGCGATCGCCACCACCACCGCCCCAAACAGCGCTAGAAAAAACTGAAAAAAGTCAGTCGCCACCACGCCCCACAGGCCAGAAAACCCTGCGTAGAACAGCACCAGTACGCTAATGCCGATCACGCTCCACAGCTTGAGATTGGTATTTTCGCCCGGATCAACGCCCAAACTCTGCCATAGCTGTAGCGCGTCGACCACTTTAGTCATCGCCAGCATCGCGTAGCCAATGCCAATACA
The DNA here is from genome assembly GCF_002286735.1 of Leptolyngbya sp. BC1307. Classification (GTDB taxonomy): domain Bacteria; phylum Cyanobacteriota; class Cyanobacteriia; order Phormidesmidales; family Phormidesmidaceae; genus Phormidesmis. The sequence goes on along the minus strand of NZ_NRTA01000030.1, from coordinate 7,317 downwards.
GTTAATGGGTACCGCAAATAAGAAAGCCTTGACCCCTCGCAGCACCGCCGCCGTGTTGCCGCCATAGCGCATCTCCGTTAGCTCCGCATCGGTGACGATTTCAGAGCGCCGCCACATCCGCGCAAAGACGTAGATCATCACCACATGGGCCATGCCAAAGCTCCACCATTCCCAGTTGCCTGCAATGCCGCGATTGCCCACAACCCCAGCAATGTAGAGCGGCGTATCAATCGAAAACGTAGTCGCGGCCATGCTGGTGCCCGCTAGCCACCAGGGAAGCGATCGCCCCGACACGAAAAAGTCCACCAGGCTACCCGAGGCTTTGCGAGAGAGATACACCCCCAGCACCATCGTCAGAATGAGATAGCCAATGACAATTATCCAGTCAATCGGTTGCATAGGCGCAGCTTGCGTAAAGAGGTCGCTGTGATCATGCCACGCCACCGCACCAGACAGAAATTTCTGTCACGGCTCTTCAACGCAGACAAATGTGCAAAGTCGTCATTGTATTGATCCGGGCAGTCAAAGCTATAGTGGCTAGACATACCTTTTCCCAAATGGGCATCACGGATAGCCGTCATGACAGTTGCTACTAAAAGATGGACGCTGGCAGAATATCTCACCTACGATGACGGCTCGGATTCTCATCGTTATGAGCTAGAAAACGGAGAGATTATTAGGATGCCGTCGGAAAGTCATTTGAATCAGGCGATCGCCGTTTTCTTACTGTTTGCTTTCGGTGAGTTTGTGCCTCGATCTTTGCTCCGGTGGGCCACCGAAATCGAAACCAGCGGTTCTGGGGCTACGGTTCGCATTCCCGACATCATGCTGCTAACTGAAGAGCTTGATGAGGCTATGAAAGGCGCGTCGCGTGGTCTCGTCCGCGCTGATATGCCTTCCCCCCAGATAGTCGTAGAGATTGTTTCTCCAGGCAAGAAAAATCAAGATCGCGATTATCGCTACAAGCGATCAGAGTACGCAGCGCGAGGCATTCTTGAATACTGGGTAGTCGATCCGAAGCAGGCTCATATAATCATCCTGGTGCTGGTAGACGGGCTATATGAGGAGGCTGTTTTCACAGGGCAGCAGCGGATCGAGTCGGCTACTTTCCCGCAGCTTGACCTGACAGCCGGTCAGGTACTGCAAATAACCTGACCGGCTGCTACGGTTTGGGCTCACAGCCTAAAAGTAACCATCCTGCTCAATTTCCTCAATCACCTGCAAACCGCGCGAATCGCCAATGCTCAAAATAGCCGCGCGAGCATCTTCTTTGACGCCCAGCTCTTCATCTTCGGCGAAAGCTTCAATCAGCGCGTCAACCGCAGTGGCATAGACAACGTTTGAAGGCAGCTCAGTACAAATTTGCCCAATCGCCCAGGCGCAGTTGCTGCGCACCGCCGACACGTCGTCTCGGCGCAGACCGCCAATCAGCGGTGGCACGGCTTTGATCATGGATGCGTAGTCGATTTTGGGTGTTTGTCCCAGGGCGCTAGCGGCCCACAGGCGGACGGCGGAAATGTCAGTTTTTAAGGCGTTACACAGGGTGCTAACGGCACGGGCGTCGCGAGTATTGCCCAGCGCCCAGACAATGCCTTTGCGGGCATAGCCATTCCAGTCGCGGTGAAACTGAGCAATCAGTGGGTCAATGGCCATTGGGCTAGTGTTACGGCCTAGCGCGTAGGCTGTGCTCACCCTGACTAGCGGGCAAGGGTCGGCTAACATGCCGATCAAAAAGGGAATAGAGCGCGGGTCTTCAATTTCGCAAAAGGCGCGGGCACCGAGCATCCGCTGCTGCTGGTCGGGGTGGTGGAGCAGCAGCAGCATGTTGTCGGCATTAGGCTTGGGTGCTTCGTCTTCGCCGAGGGGGGCGATCGCATCCAACGGATCAAACGGGCTCTCCCGACCGACCTCAGCATCTAATACTGCTAGCTCGTCATCATACATATTCGCTGGCATGTCCACTGGTCGCCTGCTGCCTCACAAAACCCTTTAGTCCTCTGTAGGGGCAGCCATCTGCCCCCACCTTATTACATTCTAAATCTCAGATAGTACGCGACGAGCGGCGGCCAGCGTATTCTCGATGTCCTCATCGGTGTGAGCCAGGGAAGTAAATCCGGCTTCAAACTGAGAGGGGGCCAGGTATACGCCGTTTTCTAACATACCTCGGTGGAAGCGGCTGAACTTTTCGAGATCAGACTTCTTCGCCTCGTCGTAGTTGTGAACGGGCTCGCTGGTAAAGAACATGCCAAACATGGCGCTGATGTTGCCGCCTGTGACTTCGTGACCCGCTTCACGCGCTGCCGTCAAAAGTCCCTGGCTGAGCTTGTGGGTAATCTGCTCTAGCTGCTCATAAGCGCCAGGACGACGCAAAATCTCCAGCGTTTTGATGCCCGCTGTCATCGCCAGCGGATTGCCAGAGAGCGTTCCAGCCTGATAGACCGGGCCTGCTGGGGCAATCATCTCCATGATTTCTCGCCGACCGCCGTAGGCTCCAACGGGCAAGCCGCCGCCAATTACTTTGCCCATCGTGGTCAGGTCAGGGGTGACGCCAAACTTCTGCTGGGCACCGCCGTAGGCAATGCGGAAGCCGGTCATCACTTCATCAAATACCAGCAGCGCGTCGTTTTCGCGGGTGATTTCTCTTAGGCCCTCTAAGAAACCGGCATCGGGCGTGATAAAGCCAGAGTTGCCAACTACGGGCTCTAGAATAACGCCAGCAATTTCTCCGGGATTTTCGGCAAAGAGCTTTTTGACTGCTTCTAAGTTGTTGTAGGGCGCATTTAGCGTGTCGGCAGTGGCGGCTTTGGGGACGCCGGGGGAGTCGGGCAGGCCCAGTGTGGCTACACCAGAACCGGCTTTGACCAAAAACATGTCGGCGTGGCCGTGGTAGCAGCCTTCAAATTTGACAAGTTTATTGCGACCGGTGAAGGCCCGCATCAGGCGGAGAACGGCCATGCAAGCTTCTGTGCCGGAGTTGACGAAGCGCACCATTTCAACGCTGGGCACGGCGTCGATCACGGCTTCGGCTAGCACGTTTTCTAAATAGCAGGGCGCGCCAAAGCTGGTGCCTTTATCGATTGCGGCTTTGAGCGCGGCGATTACTTCTGGGTGGGCATGGCCGCAGATGGCTGGCCCCCAGGTGCCGACGTAGTCAATATATTTGTTGTCGTCAACATCCCAAACGTAAGCGCCTTTGACGTGGTCGAAGACGATGGGCTGACCGCCTACTGAGCGAAACGCCCGCACGGGTGAACTGACGCCACCGGGCATCAGCGACTGGGCGGCGGAAAAGATTTCGTTAGATTTGGTCGTTTTTAGGGTCGTGGTGGTAACCAAAACGCGCTCCTTGCGGTTAAAAAAAGGGGGTTAGTCGCTGGCAGGGCTAAGTCTGCTCACGCTGTGACAAGTTTTGTCTAGCAAATGGTCTGTATCTGAGTCGCTGCCTGAATAGGCTGACGCTAAGCAGTATTTTTTATCCTAGCGTGTCCTTCCGGCTTGTTTCACGGTGTTAAGGAATGTAGAGCGCAACGCTAAGAACCAAAATGGCTGGCGTGTTCTCATAGGGCACTGTGAGGTTGATCAGTTCAAGAGGAGGTTGAAATATGGCTGTGCCAAAGCTGAATAAAAGCCGGCTAAAGACCTAGGCTGTTAATCGTCTCGAAAACCCCGTTTTTCGCTAGTTCACAGGTATTGCTTTGACTCGTTGATGAGGGGCATCAGTAAGTTTGACAGCTTGATGAACTGCGATACAAACGTATTTACAATATAAATACGTTTACCTATAATGCACCTTATGGATGTGTACTTTCCACTCAACGGCATTGCTTTCGTTTGGAATGAGGAGAAGGCAAGAGCCAATCCGCTCAAACATGACGGCATCACCTTTCCTCAAGCCGCAGAAGCCTTCTTCGATCCGCTATTGGTCGTCATTGATGCCAGTCGCAACGATGAAGCCAGGGATGCTGTCGTTGCTCTAGACAAAAGGTGGAACCTCTTGTTTGTTGTGTTTGTTGAACGCGAAGATGACTACATCCGTATTGTCTCTGCCCGCGAAGCTACCCGAAAGGAGCGTGAATACTATGAAGCCTGATGCTCTCAAAAAGCGACTTAAGCGCGATCGCCCGATGACTACAGTCACGATTCGGATGCCTGAGGATGTGATTGAAGACTTAAAGCGTATAGCCCCTATCTTGGGGTTTTCTGGCTATCAGCCGCTTGCGCGGACATATATCGGTCAAGGGCTACGTACCGATATGGAACGCCTGGAGAACGACACCCTCTCGTCCTTGATTGACAGTTTGAAACGTCGCGGTGTCGGTGATGACGTGATTCAAGCGGCTCTCAACGAAGTCGTGAAAGGATAAAGTTGCTAGGAATGCTCATTGCGGAATTGGCAACTCTTGCAGCGAAGGCAAGCTTTGGCCTCGCCATCGTAGGATTGACCAAGCATATGCCTTACGTAGCATCAGCCGATCAGCCGATTGTCTGAGCGTTGATAGTTCCTGGCGCTCTGGCTCCGTCAATTGACCGTCTTCATGTTTTTCTAACAGTTCTACTTGTCGCACATGGTCGGCTGGGCCTACTTCAGATTGAGCCACCCTTAGCAGGTCTTCGGTTGCTAGCGTTTGCAACTTAAGCAGCTCTGCTCTCAGTTCGGGCAGGGTATCTTCCACAGAGGGCGGAAGGTTGCTAATCACGCTTTGAGCGGCAAGCGTCGCAATTGGCTGCGCCGTTTCCTCGGCAATCCGGGCGAGTTGCCGATACACAGATTCGGGTAGCTCAATTTCTACGCGCTGCATAACCATAGGTCTAATTCAACCTGTAATAGCTCCTCAATTTTAACGGTGCTGAGAGCTAAAATTGCTGGTGTGTTCTCATATGGCATATGTGAGGGCTGAAGACGCCTTATATCAAACAGATACGCAAATTTTTAAAAGATTGTGATTTAGAGCCTGGGGAGAGCACCAAGAATGGCAACTGTTAAACATATTCAGCATGAGGGCTATGTGGCCGAGGTGAGCTATGTGCTTGATCTTGTTAGCTCTGCAGCTTATCGTTCAATGCATTGAGTATCTCGTCGACCTTTGCAACATTTACAAAGAATCTTGCCGGATAAGCATTTGTATAGTTTGTTTCAATATATTGCTCAACTTCGTTAACAATTAGATCGAGTTTCTCTGATAGAAGCTCTTCATTCGGCAAAATTAACTCTGTAGCAGTTGCTATGTTACTCACTCTATTCAAAAGAAGAGCTGTCATTACTCTATTAGCATGAGTAATAATAAGGCGGCGTTTTCTATGCGTATTTTTGTCTGTTGCGCTCATCTTAGCATTTACAAGTCGCTCAATCATACGAGTGTGAATAACAGAATTGATCACCTTGATGCCTGAAGTTGTAGGGTTAAAAACACTTTTATAGAAAGAGCCATCTAAGTTCTCGAAGAATCGTCCTCTTTTATCTTTCAATGCGGCAATAACAGATGCCGACATGGTCAAGCATGCTAACCCATCAAGTGCCTCGTCTAAATCGATAGTATTTGCATCAATATGAATGCTTTGACCAGCTGTTCTTAGCAGTTGGTATTGATAATTCTCAACAGCAAGTTCTTTTGAAATTCTTAACTGCTCAGTATGTTGTGAGGCGAAGTCTCTTCCTAGAACTCTATTTTGATGATTATTTGCTTTAGTGATAGCCGTAGCAACTTCTGCATTTTCAATGTCAGCGACCTTGATGAACCTTGCGGGAATTTTTATCTGAGCGAGAGTATTGTTCTCTTCAGAAATGTTTTTAAATATATGGCCAATGGTGCTGACGGTTTGAGCACCATTGATGACACTCACATTCGAAAATTTAAACGTCCCTTTTGTGGTGTCTCTATTGGCATTGCGGCGATGCGGCGATATGTCTGAAACTAACAACGTAATTCCGTTGTTGTAATACCAGAACATCTCTGGATTATTGGTGGCAGTATTTCTAATTGACTCGTTAACGTCTGTACTGCCCAGTAGGTTTCTTATGTTTTTCGCAAATAGACGAGTTCCATGAGCTTCCCACCACTCTGATATTTGGTCGCCGCTGATTTGTCCATAGAATGCTAGGTGTGGCTCGGTTTTTTCCCCATAGTTTTCTATTTCAACGTCATCAAGATCGATATTTACGTGTGTTCCAGTTTGTAGCCACTCTGTCAAATCTTCGGCAGAGACAAGATGTACTTGAAACGGAAGATCATCCTGCGGGGTATTTTCGGGGGCAAGAGCTGCTGAATTTAGTTCATCTTGCCACCTTTGCATATCACCTAGAATTGCCTCGGCAGCACCACGCTTCCCTGTGTGCGCCATTACAAATAAAAATTTATAATTTTGAGATTCAAGGCCGATTTCTATATCACTAGCCATTTGTCGCAAAATTTGATCAAATCGAGAATATTCTTCTCGCTGAAGTTTTTCGCATGCATCCTTGAATGCAAGAAAATCGTCTTTTGTCCAGGTACTACTACCTTTTTGGTTGAATTTTGACTGAACTACTACAACTCTTTTTTCACTGTGATTGACGCATAAAGCATCAATGCCACCATCTTCAGAACTATCACATACACTTTGTCCAGCCGTAGCATCATCTACTACAGCCAAGTTATATATTGAAAATGCAGCTATAGCTCTACTAGCCATTTTGATCTCATAATCAACCTGACTGGACTTACATTCGCGTTTGTGTATGAAGGCTTGGAATCTCTCTCTAAATGATTTGCCAAGGCGTTTGGCAACAATATGAGATGTAGCTGCAGCCGGAGTTGCATTATCTGCGATTCTTATATCTTTTACAAAAGCCATAGCTGTACCAGTTAGATACTCTTTAGACTAATACGTACACGAATCGCAATAGCTCAATAACCGCTGGTAGAAGGCAAGCTTGTTTTAGCTTGCAACAAAACAAGCCGACTCAGCAGGCAGGGCCTGAGCCGTTGCCTGAGCCGCTCTTTGTCTAATGACATCAGGCAACAAGGGAACAGTGTCATCGTGTTTGAGCCTGGAGGTCAAATATTGCCAGAACGAAAAGCCCAGCTTGCGACAGGTTTTTTTGAGGCCGACAAAGGTGTCACGCGCCTGCCTGCCCAAGTCATGGCGAGTGGTGCCACTAATCTTACGACGAGTGACCATCTCGCGAATATCAGATTCAGCGGCATTGGTATGCAAAGGCAGCGCTGGCATCTCCAGGACGCGCAGGAGTTCTGCCTTGTGGTTGGTAAACTGCTTGAGCACCGCGTTTAAGGGCGCATTGTCCTCGAAGGTCTGTGCAAAGATGGCATCAAAGCCTCG
>NZ_NRTA01000029.1 GCF_002286735.1 Leptolyngbya sp. BC1307 | reverse complement strand
TTAGAACGCTGGCTCCCTTTGACTACTTTTCAATGCCTACAATTGCCTGCTGATAAGCGATTCGCTCATGTAATCGCATCTTTTGTCAGTCAATCAGGGTCAGAGCAGTCAGCTAGATTGTTTGAGCCGAGCGATCGCATCATCAGTTGCAGCAGATAAGCCGCCTCATTAGAAGACCGCCCAGAACTGTAAGAAGCCACCCGCTCAGGCGACTGACGAAAGGCTTCTTCTACTAAGTCATAGACCTCATCCCAACTAAGGCGCTCATAGTGCGACGACCCCGCTCGCAAGATTGCTGGAAAGCTCAAACGGCCCAGTCTATCTGCCTCCATTGAGCTAAGCTGCTGCAAGCCTTCAATCGAATGTTTTTCAAAAAAGTGCGGCTCAACCGGCGGCTGCAATTCAGCCACGATAGATTCCACGCTTTTCGCGCAGCGCTGCAACTTCTCGCCTTCTTCGTTCGTGAAGCCCCCTTTTTGCCCGCCTGTGCCCCAAGCGCAAGAGAGGCAAGCGCTCTTATGCAACAAAGTCTGCCAAACCTGCGGTCCCTCGGGTGCCAGCGTATGCTTTGCCCAGTACTCAATAACGGGCAGTCCGCCGCCAATGTCTCTGCCTGGATGCACAGTGCCATCTTCAGACTGAGTTTTGATGAGCGATTCGGACGGCGAGGAGTTTTCCATGAGCTAGGAAGGTGCGGATGATGGGTCTCTAGATGGTAGCGAAGCTTGGCGCGATCGCACGCCGTGCGTCAGCGATCGCTCATTCTCCGTCACTCGCTTCACCACTGTCGCCGTCACCATCGCCATCGCCGTCACCGTTCTGATTGGCTGCCTCAGGGGTCGCCCCGATAGTGGCTGTGCCCTTCCCCGAGCGGTGATCTGAAGTGCCGTTGTCTGTTAGTCCGTCTAGCTGTAGCCGCATATCGTTAGCCGTCTGAAACCAGACTTCTTGCTGCTGCGCGGGGATGGTAATCTCAGCGTCGTCAAACGCTAGCTTGAGGCGGCGGTGAAATTCTCTAGAGACATCCCACTGCTTGATTGGCTGGGTTTTTATCCACACGCGCACGACTGGGCCGCGATCGCCAAAGTTCTCAACGCCCAGTACCTCGACGGGCTCTAAAATCAGCGATCGCCAGTCGTCGTCATGGTGCATCTCTTCAGCAGTAGTGCGAATAATGCCAAGCGCCTGATTGACATCGGCCTGGTAAGGAATAGGAATTTTCATGTCTGCCCGGGCCCACTGATGAGAGAAATTAGCCACAGCAGAGACCTGACTCATCGGCACGGTAATCAGCCGTCCGCCCGTGTCTCGCAGCTGGGTAATCCGCAGGTTAAGGTTCTCGACTAGGCCGCCTAGACCGCCAGCAACGTCTTCCAAAACAATCACATCCCCGATGGCATACTGATCTTCCAAAATAATAAAGAAGCTGTTCACCGCCCCTGTAACCAGATTGCGAAAGATTAGCGACAGGGCCAGGCCAGCCACGCTAAAACTGGCAATCAGCAGGCCCAGATTAATGCCCGCTAGCGCCAGCGCCACCAATAGACCAATCACGATCCAGGCAAACGTTGCGATATTTCTGAGTACGCTGGTAATAGTAGAAACTCGCAGCTCAGTACGCCGGGAATTTTCTATCGCTGACAGGCTCTCGTTCACCAATCCCGATGAGAGGCTCTCGATCAGCGCAAAGCTCAGGCGTGCCCCGACATAGGCGATAATCAGCAGCACCAAAATTACAAAGGGAATCTTCAGCCAGTTGATCGCTCTCAGGCAAAAGGGCCGGGTCATTGGAAACAGCCATAAGATCAGCAGCGTGGTGCCGACTGTAATGACCATCTGTACGAGCTGTAGGCTGCGGCGCTGAGCCTCCTGCAAATGCTCTCGCTGCTGCGGTTCTAGCCCAGAAGGGTCAATTCGCAGCAGCCAGCCGGCGAGTCCGTAGCGGTCTGGCAGTCGCCGCTGCCTATACTCAATCACGCCAATAGCCACAGCCGCCGCCAGCGCGATTAAAGCGGCCGCAATTCCCTGCTGTCGCAAATACTCTGGCTGACGCTGACGCCGTGCCTGTCTGAGCGTGGCTGGTAGTGTCTGCTGTAGGTCCTTAGCTAGCGACCAGGGCAGTGTTCCTTGCATATTGGCGTCAGTCTTTGTCAGCGTCAGCAGATAGCGGCCATTGATAAAAATAGCCGGTAGCTCGTCTGGCCCGATGCGCTCGGTCGTAAACCGCAGTTCGTCGCTGTCTGCTTGCACATAGCGATCGCGAATCTGCTCTAAGTTCGTCTCCACCCGCCGAATGCGACTGCCAATTGCCGCCTGAGGAGCCGCCAGCTGAAAAACTTTGTAGCCGTCCAAACGCACCCAGCTGATGGCGGATTGAGGGCTGCCGCCACCCCCCCCAATAGAAATCTGAGCGACAGCAGGCGGATGAGACAGGCCGAGGGCGAGCAGCCAGGCCATAGCAAATAGCAGCGCCTGCCTGAATAGCCTCAGTCGCCCAACTCTTGCTAACCGTTTCATCTAGCCCACTCGAACATCCCAAAAAGAGTAGGCACGAATACCTAGCCGGTCATCCCACTATGGTCGGACTTCTAGATGGAATGATCGGCGCAGACCTCTAGATCTGCTGCTGGTCATTCAAAATTTCGATGCGGCTGGTGGGAAAGGCGCTCGGGGTAACGGGGACGCGGCCCGTGCGCATACAGGCCCAGGCATGGCGGAGCAATAGACCCGCATCGCCCGTCTGTGGGTCTTCGAGAAAGTAAGTATGGCCCAAGGGCGAGTCGTATTGATTGTTAAAGTCGTCGCAGTCAATGGCGTAGACATTTCGTGGGACTTTGTCCATTTTCCCTGGGCCGGTATGCCCCAGTCGCCGCGAGCCTGCCGCACTGCTGACATTAACATTGGCCACCTTACTGGCCCGCAGTGCCAGATCATCTGCTGCATGATACACCACCACATTGCGGCTCATCGGCGGAATCATACTCCCTTCATTCCCAGGCTCCAAGCTTTCATTGGCCACATCAGCAGCGGCCATAAAGACATTTCTAAACAGCAGTGCAACACTATTTTGCGGGTAGTATTTAACTGAGAGATTGAGGGCGCTGCGCAGCACCCGGTTGCCCATAGAATACGACAGGATATTTACCCGTTTAAGGCAGGGATTTTCTAGCGTGCTGTTTTCCTCGCGCCAGGCGAGAAACTTTTGCAGGAGCCGCATATAGGCCGTACCGCTAGCATCGGCAGATTTTTGATCGTCAAAATAGTCTTTTACCTTGCCAAAGCTGTTATCGCAGGGCCAGATCAGCGGCACCACGACTACTTTAGGATTTTTGACGGAGTCTCTCAGCCCAATCTGACGCAGTGCATCAATCAGCCGCTGCAGTCTTTCTGTTTGCTCAAGAGCCTGTTCGGGCAGGGTAGAAAAGCCGTGAATGAAAAATAGCAGTTGGTCAGCTTCGAGCACTTTTAGCCGGTCGAACAGGTTAGCGCTGCCAATCTCTATATAGTTGCCAGGGCCGATGCGCTGGCAGCAGTAAAATGACTGCTCGGCCTGGTTATTGTCTAAGACGAAGTTGATTGAGCGCGATAGGCGAAAGTCTGAACCTGATTCGGGCAGCGGCGTCAGACCCTGCTCTAATACTCGGTTGGTGATAAACAGCATAGATATTTGTTTCACTCTCTTGAAGCGATCGCCCGCTAGTTTTAGCAGGCTGCTTGAGAGATTACATTAGCTGCCTGCCGTTTTCAGGAGAGCTGATCTAAGCTGTAATGCTTCTCAGTATTGCTTGCGCCTGTAGATGTCTGCATCTAGCTGTAGCTTTGACGGCAGCTTTAGTCAGCCGCTACAGCAAAAAGTCTAACGTCACAGCGGCTAGCGCGGCGGTTGCGGTAATGCCCAAGCCAACCAGCGGATTTTGTCCCTGGCTGATGGCAAAAGAGGTGATCACGCTTGCACCTAAAGCGGCGACGACGACCGAACCCAGCCAATCTTTCTGTGAGTTGTTATACATAACCGTTGTCTGTGACTTGTGGGTGTTCCCAAGCTACCATCCCCCTTTAGACAGAGGTGGCAATTGCCACCGTTCTGTAATCAACCGTTGAAATGAGACAGCTTTCTTAACAATCGGCTCATTTATCCTTTTGATCGCACAAGCATAGGCTACTCTTCGGCTACGTTCCCCTCTTTAATCCAGCCCTCTTGGCCACCGCTCAGCTGTACTTCTAGCCAGCCGCTGTCTTCTGAGAGGATGACTACACTGGCCTGGTACTCTAAGCCGCCGATTTGCTCATAGTCTGGCCCCGGTCCGGCGCGCACAATCAGGCCCACCGGCTGGGTGACGACCGCTCGATAGGCGCCTTCTGCCAAAGTTTCGTCGGCCTCAGTTTCAGGTGTTTCGGTAGCAGCAGGACTATCGGCAGGCGGCTCGGCTGCGTCAGGCGGTGTCTCTGGCAGATCGTTGTCGTAGGTGGGGCGCTCAGGCGGCTCGGCCAGGCGCGTCATAAAATACCGGGCCATGGACAGGCCCGCCAGTGATACCACCAGCATGGCTAAAATAATGCCCAAGACAAATTTACTCAGGCCCAGTAAAAAGTTTTTCATCACCATGACGAAGAAATGCGTGCAAGAGTCTTATGGTTATAGCGTGAAGCGCGCGATTGGTAAAGCAGCTGTAGCCCTCTTAATCAGGACTGGTGCTATCACTTTTGCGCTGCTGCTCAATCCGCTCTGTCAGAGAGCTCTGGCGTGAGGCCATGCGGGCTCTACCGGCAGCGGCCCAGCTTTGCAGCGCCTCTATCTGCTGCTGGGCGGTACGCGCTAGCGGAATGATCTGGCTAACGGCAGTGAGCAGGTCGTCATGGGTAAAGTCGCGGTTTTGACTAAAGCCAATATGCATTGCTTCGATAATTGCCTGCTCAATTTCAGCGCCAGAAAAATCGGGGGTCTCGTAGGCCAGCCGTTTGAGGTCGTAGATAGAGAGGTTGTGGGGTCGCAAGCGAGCTAGATGCACCGCAAAAATCGCCTCTCGTTCTTCCTGACTGGGCAAACCGACAAAGAAGATTTCATCGAAGCGGCCCCGGCGCAGCATTTCAGGCGGCAGTGATTGAATATTATTGGCGGTCGCGACGACAAACACAGGAGAGGATTTTTCGGCGAGCCAGGTGATAAAAGTGCCAAACACGCGGCTAGTCGTGCCGGAGTCGCCGCGACCGTCAAATCCGGCAAAGGCTTTGTCAATTTCGTCAATCCACAGAATGCAGGGAGCTAGGGCTTCAGCTAGCTGGATCATCTGCCGGGTGCGTGATTCGGATTCGCCCACGAGACCGCCGAATAGCCTGCCTACATCTAGCCGCAGTAGGGGCAGGTGCCAGTGATGGGCGATCGCCTTAGCCGTCAAAGATTTACCTGTGCCCTGAATGCCCACCAGCATCAGCCCGCGCGGATGGGGCAGGCCATACTGACGGGCTTTTTCAGAAAAAGCGCCGCCTCGCGTTAGCAGCCAGTCTTTGAGGCTATCGAGCCCACCGATGTCGGAAATTTTCTGGCTGGCCGGATAAAACTCCAGAATTTGGGTCTGGCGAATGGTCTGCCGCTTTTCTTCTAAAATCAGATCGATATCGCCCGGCTCAAAGGTGCCGTGGGCTGCGATGCCGCGAGAGAGCACCCGGCGAATGCGCTCTAAGGCCAGCCCCTGACAGGAGCGCACCAGCTCATCAGTATCGCGAGCCGAGAGTTGGCTACCGGCTGCCCCCAGTATCCGATCCACCTCGGTGCGAATTTCGGTGACATCGGGTAGCGGAAACTCCAGCACGGTAATACTGCTGCTCAGTTCGTCCGGAACGCTGAGCTGAGCAGACAAAATCACAATGTTTTTAGGCTGGGCCTTCAGCAGGCGCAGCAGGTTGCGCAGCTTCCGCGAAATGGCAATGTCTTCTAAAAAGCGGTGATAGTCTCTGAGCACAAAGATCGCCGCTGCTGAGGCCGGAACTTTTTCAATCAGCTCTAGCGCTTGCAGCGGATTGCGCCGACCAAAGCCATTGTCAGTGGGGTTGCCCTGGTAGCCATCGACGTAGTCCCAGGTGTAGACGGCGCGATCGCCGCCCATACTTTTGGCGCACTGCGCGATCGCCGCCTCCGCCCGCTCCTCTTCACGAGTGGGAATGTAGATCAGGGGGTAGCGCGATCGCACCAACAAACTCAGCTCTTCGCGAAAACTCATCTCAGCCGCCTATCACTACTCTTTGTAGATCATAAGCCTTTATAGAAATAGCAAAGATTTGATAAGACGAAACCGATAAAAAGAAACGGTCCAGGCAGATGTCTGTCAAACACAACAACGCCTGGACCGTCAGACTGGGAACCATTTCACCCAAGCATTCAAGCAGGGGGACAGCAGCACCTTTGACCAGCTATCTGGTCAAACCTCAGCCAAAAGCCGTTGCTAGCTGCTTCACCTGAGTGCTGTTGAGGGCGCTATTGAAAATCTGCACCTCGTCTACCGCCCCAGCTAGACCGTAGGCTGAGCCTGAACTGTTGCCATCTTCAAACCTGGTGTTGCCGTTGACATTACCAATGCCGATGCCATCGCCGTGCGCCCATAGCTGAGAGCCGTCCATCTGCCCGATCTTTTGGCCATCGAGATAAGCGGTGAGTGCGCCTGCTTGCACCGTTTCTTTACCGTCTAGGACAAGGGCGGCATGGTGCCACTGGCCAGATGAGACATTGCCCGTTTTCAGCCACGAGCCAGACCATTTGCTCTCGGGTGTATTCCAGCCGCCCACATACAGCAGGTCGTCTTGCACATAGGCGTTGAGACCGCGCGTAGTACCGCCCTCTTCGTAGATCACCTGCTGGCGACCAGCTGCTGCCTCGTCTACTCGAAACCACAGAGAAACGCTGCGCTGGGCGTGGGTGCCCAGGTTGATCTCTTTGGCGTCGTTCAAAGTAACGACATCTCCTGTGCCGTCGAAGGCGACAGCTTGACCCGCTTTCCCCGGCGTCCATCTCGCATCGCCGCGCAGCCGACCGTTGTTTTTAACGCCCGGAGCAGTGTCTACTGCTAGCTTGCCAGTGCCTTCATCAAAGCTGAGTTTGGCGACCGGGTCTAGATTGACCGTGGGGGGCGTCATCAGTTTGGCGATCGGTTGCTTGGTAGGCGCAGGTGCAGGTGCTGTATCGGGCTTGAGATCGCCGCTGCCAAAGAGCTGCGTCCAGTAGGTGTTGTAATTTACCGAGCCGGTGTCGTTATCTAGCTTGAAGTAGCCCGCGCCCAGCTCGGTATAGTTGGGGTTGAGTAAGTTGGCCCGGTGACCAGGGCTGTTGATCCAGCCATTGACGACTGATTCGGGCGATCGCTGCCCTGCCGCAATATTTTCACCCAGTCTCAACGCTTCATAACCGGCTCGCTCAGCCCGGTCTCCCAGGTTAGATCCATCTTTGCCCGTGTGACTAAAGAAATCACCAATAGCCATGGTTTCTGAGTAATCCTGCGCTGCCTGAGCTAGTTCAGCGTTAGCCTTCAGTGGGGCTAATCCGTTCTCTGCTCTGAACTCATTAGTGAGCCTCAGCACTTCGTTGGTAAAGCTCTGCACATCTGCTGAAACCAGGGGCTGCGAGCTGCTGGGCCTGGTGATGTTACTAGACAGTACCGCCGTCTCGCCGCTGGGCTTCGATAGGGTATCTGCCGCCCCGGTCAAAGAGATATTGTCAATGGCGACATAGTCTTGAGGGTTGTTAGTACGAGTCGTACTCACCTGAAATAGGAGATAGTCGTAGCCTTTACCCAAATTGACATCCATATTGAAGTTCTTCCAATCGAAGAACTCACCCGCTTCACCGCCGAACGCTTTGCTGACTAGCTGGGTGCGCTGCATGGGCAAAGTCCCCGGCTGAGTGGGGCCGGTTCCCTCCCAGGGGTTGTTGTTAAACTGGCCGTTCACGCCCCAGAGCGTGACCTTAATTTCGTTTCTTTCCCAGGGCTTTCCGGTCGAACCTTCCAGATTTTTGAGCTTAAAGCTGAGCTTTTGCTGCCCGCGTCGAACCTGCTGATCTCGGATCACCTGGCCTAAGAAATTGCCCCAGTCACCGGCTGCTGAGAGCTTGGCAGCGCCATCGGCAAGGCTGACGCCTTTGTCGGCATACCAGCCCTGGTCGGACGATCCGCTGCCGCTTTTCCACCCTTCGCTCAGTTTAGTCCCGCTGTTAAAAGCGCCGTCTTTAAGGGCATTGGCGTAGGCCGTTGGTTTTACATCGATCTTTTGAGTAAGTGTGGAGGCTTTTCCCTGGCTATCGAGCACGGTCAGGCTGACATCGCGGCTACCTGCCTGGTCGAAAACATGGCTGATAGTGCGGCCAAAGCGGTCAATTTTGCCGTCGTTGTTAAGATCCCAGCCATAGGCAGCAATGCCTTTGCTGGCGAGCGATCGCGGCGAACCATCAGCCGAACGCAGCGGATCGAGATCAGAGGAAGCGCTGCCATCTAGCTGGACAGCGAGCCCGCCAATGCCCTTATTGCTAAACTTCGCGACTGGCGCGCGATTGTTCTGCTGCTCTGCAAACTGGTTATTGCTGAGCTTTACAAACGAACCAAAGTCAGAGGGCCGTCCGTCTATTGGGCCTCGATGACCGACTTTAGCGAGGTGGTAAGTGTTGTTAAACAGCTTGCTGTTTTTTAGCTCGGGGCTGATAAAGTCTTTGTCGTTGTTGGGGTATTCAAACTGTACGCCTTCTGAAAACCCAGCGATTGTCAGGTTGTCATAGGTAGTCCCAAAGCTAGCGTGGTTGTTGGATAAGCCCTGGCCGCCGCTGATTTTGTCAGCGCCTCTACCTAAGATTAAGCCATCTTTGAGATCGATATGGGTGCTGTACTGAACGACCGCGCCTGTCCAGCGATTGCCCCAGAGTTTGAAGTTGTCGATGAGCGATCGCCCCTGATGAGCCGTTTTAACATCTTGGCTACTAAAATCCCCCTCGCCGTCGAAGTTGGTCTGGTGCCCCCAAACCTGGAAGCCCGTATGTGCGTTGTAGCTCTCAAAGCCACTAATGCGGGCCATGGGCACATCGCGAACGTCCACCTCAGTCTGGTCTTTGGGAAAGAGTTTTTGCAGCTCTGCCGGTAGATTTTTGACTAAGATAGTCTCTTGATCGCGGAAGCGGCCTTTAGGCGCAAGAACGCTACCAAAGAGAGTCATCCCGGTGCGATTAGAGCTGACTGCTTTGTTGTCTTTGTTTTTGACCTGAGCGGCTCCCTGAATCCAGTAGCCGTCGCCCTCAAAGCCAAAGTCAAAGCGATTGTCGCGGGTCTCTCGCTGGCTGTCACCCTTCCCCTGCGCGCCAGTTGTTTTAATCACCATATTGTCAGTCCACCAGCCAATCTCGTTGCCTGATTCGGCAACAATACCAGAGCCAACCACATCAAAGACTATGTTGTCTTCGAGCCCGGCATGACTGTCGTGCTGCACAATTCCCCAGCCTGGGCTACCGACGACCGCGTTGCCGCGCAGCAGGGCCGCTTGACCATCCAGACTGTCTGCGCCTGTGCGGTGAAGATGCAGCGAGTAGCGGCCCCGAATATTAGAGCCGTTGCCGTTAGAGCCGTCTACATTTTTGCCGATATCGTCAACTACCTTAGACTTGTCTGAGCGGCCCAAGTCATAAAAGCCCGCGTTGAGCACGTTGACTTTGGGGCTGTGCATCAGCATCACATGGGCGCGACGGTCAATCGGCACATTTTTACCGTTCTCAGTTTCAAAGCTGACGTTGCGGGTGAGGTTAGCCGCGTAGAGGCTGAGCTGATTGGTGGCGGTAATGTCGCTGCGCGTGTGGTCAAATCTGAGAACGTTGCGATCGCCCGACTCAATATCGTCATTGACAAAGCTCACTTGGTTGCCGTTGATAGCCGTTACCGTGAGCACCTCATCCTGCAGGCGGGAGTTGTCGGCGTCGGTGCCGTTCCAGCCGTAGCCGGTACCGCCTAAGACAATTTTGTCGCCAATCTGCCAGCCCGTGGGCGCTTGCTTAAAGGTCAACACGCTGCTGCTGGCGGTCGCATCTCCGGCGAGGGCCACTTTATCGAGCTTGTCTGCGCCGTAGATATTGACTTCACCGTGGCTGACTAGCCCTTTACTGAGCTGAGTCGGGTCCCACTGGGTGTTGATGGTGCGATCGCTGGTAAAGATAATTCTGGCTTTTTTGTCAGCCGCGACCGCCTGATTTTCAGCGCCGATATCCAGCTTCCCTTCTGGCCCGTTGAGTATCGTCTCAACCAGGAGCTGAGTGTCTTTGTTAGCTGCAAACTTGAGATTTCCCTGGTTGATGATCGTTCGGAGCCGAGCGTCACTGACCTGATCGTAGGTAACCGTCGTCCCCTGCTTGATCAGCGCTGTGGCGTTAGCGTCCGGAACCCGGCCATTTTGCCAGGTTTGAGGATCAGACCAAGCCCCGCTTTTGATTGCTGTGTGGGTAGGCGTCGCTGCCGCCATCAGCTTGGCAAAAGCCTCGTGATCCTGATGTCTTTTAGGATCATCTGCCATTGAATGAGGATTGTGCCCAGCGTTATGTGCCATCCCAGTGGATGCCATCGATGCATTTTCCATGATTCCTGTCCTTAAAAAGTTGGGTAACGGTGATCGGTAAAAGCACCCGTTACGCAGCCTCAAAAAAATGACAGCCTGCTCTACCCGCACAGTGAACCGCACGCCAAACGCTGCTAACGAGAAGTCAAGCGCGATAGAACTGCAAGATGAGCGATCGCAAACCTATTGAAGTTTGCGACGAAAGCTTTCAGGCTGTTAAAAGATAAAGGTTGCCGACAGTCGTTAAAGAGAGTAAGAAGCTATCTATTGGGGCAAATAGAGACAAGAATGAATAGAAAAGAATGTCCTTTGCTTAAACAACTTCAGTATTACAACTTCAGTATTACAACTTCGGCAGATGCACTCAATCAGTGACGATGATCGAGCGGACATAGCAATGTCTTTGAATTAACCCATCCCATTCAAACCTCATTGAGGCGTTATGTCAACTTTATAAGTTTGTGAATAGATAAAAACTGCGCCAAGCAATCGTTTTTATCTGTGAATGCCCTGGCTCAAAAGGGTATTGAACGATCCCTCTGGAGCTAGCTACCGAAAGAATACGGATTTTACCCATTAATTTCTCAAGCTTGAGATGAGAGCATACTGCCTGATTTCGTAGCTTCTTACTATCCGGATCAATCGAGATATGGCAAACATTGCCAACTCAAATGTATATCGATAGAACCCAATCAAAAAGATAATCAGATTCCAGTTAAAACTGTCCGGATTTAGAAGATTCCAGCGGTAGCTCTCTAGCTAATTCTCGCATCAGGCTCTTTGCTGTGCCTACTCAGATAGCTGCTGCTTAAGCGAAGACAGGGCCGCCCAGCGGTGGTCAATCTCTATCTGCGGTGGATTATTTTTCACTTCAATGCCCTGACAGCCCGGGCGGCAAATCTGCTTTTGCGGAATGGCCAGACACATCTGCTCATACAGCCACTCCCCCGGATGAAAGTATCCCTGCGGCGACAGCGACTCGACCAGGTCTTCTAGCTCAACTTCGGTTTCTACGCTGCCAGCTTCGGGAGCAGCCTCTTCGAGCCAGACCAGCTCTGAAGCGTTTACCTGGATACGCGCGTTGTAGCTGTTCAGGCAGCGATCGCACTCCAAAGTCATAATCGCATTGGCCTGGGCTCTCACGTTCAGATATGTGCCCTCGTGCGTGACGCTCATCTCCCCTATAACCGGCGTCAGCGTTTCTAACTCAGGCAAATGCTCTGCGACATCGAGCGAGATAGTGCGGTTCGGGGCCGTTAAAATCTGCGGAATATGAATGGCTCTCATCGTCTCTGGGATCTGTCTCTGGGGTCTGTCTATGATATCTGCGCGGTTGGAGGCTGTCAGCTGGGCTTATTCTTCCTCGGTGCCCGCATCTTCGTCATCGTCAGTCTCTCCTGCTAGCTTAACGACCAGATGGCGGTTAGGCTCATGCCCTCGACTGAAAGTCTCTAGCTGCTCATAGTCACCCAGCAAGCCGTGAATCTGACGGCGCTCAGCCGCAGAGAGTCCTTTGATTTCATATTCTTCGCCGTCGGCAATGACTTTTTCGGCGGCGGCTTCGCCAATGGCCTTCAGCTCAGTCTGACGCTGCTGCCGGTAGCCATTAATTTCAACCGTATAGGCCCGCTGCTCATCCGGTTCGCGGCCCATATTCAAGACGGTATTGGCCAAATACTGGATAGCGTCAAGAACCTGGCCGCGATCGCCAATGAGCCCGTCTATTTGGGCCTCAGTTAGGGGCGTAGTATCAATTGTGAGCCAATGGCTATCGTCGCCCAACTCTCCTGTCGTCTGGCTGCTGCTCACCTGAGTTTCAAGACCCTGCAGCTTCAGTAGTTCCTCTAGCCAGCTAATGCTCTTTTCAGTTGATGTGCTCATTTTCCCGTATAGCCTCCCTTTGCCTGCCTGCCTGACAGGTCTGTATTGCTCCCGCGCTGATGCGTAAGGTCTATCCTATCAATCTACATGCCCCTTAACTGAATTTGTGACTGGGAAACCGCTTTACCTGCGCTGCTCCCCTAGCGCTCCCTTAGCACTCTTAAGCGCAATGGCTCACCCGCCTAGAGACAGATGAGCCATCAGCTCAAAATATTTTGCTGGGATGGGGTTTTTGAATAGTTTTTGGCAGTGCCCGCTAGTCTAAGTTTTCTTCTTAGAGACCTTCTTAGAGCCAGATTTACCCGATTTGCTGCCTTTATCCTTGCTGTCGGCACTTTTAGCTGCTGCCCGCTTAGCCGCGCCGGGTTCAAAAGCGAGCTGCTCGCGCCCGTCTCCTGAGGCAACAGCCGGTTTAGCTTCTTGGGCATCTACCAGCTTTTGCAGATTTTCAGGTAGGGGCTCTCTGGAGAGAATAAATGACTGTGCCGTCTGAAAGACGTTGGCAATCACCATGTACATCAGCACCCCAGCCGGTAGGGGGAAAAAGAGAAACATGCCTGAGAAAAGAATCGGCGTGAATTTAGCGATCGCCTGCTGCTGATCGTTTTGGTCGCCGCCACCGCTTTGAGCCCCCGTAATCTGCTGGCTGGCGTACAGGCTCAATCCAAAGAAAATGATCATCCCGAGAATGTCCCAGTGGATTTCTCCATTGTCGCCAGTGACCCCAATGCGGCCCAGCTTCTCAATGAATAAAAAGCCCTTGTCAGCCGCCAGACCCGGCACCTCAGCTTGAACGGTAACATCACCGGGAGCCAACGCCTTGAGCGTACCGTCCTGCTGGATCGTTGCGATGTCGTCGCCTTTTGTGATTTTCCATTCAGGCGCTATATCGACACCTTCTTCTCTATACTCAGCTCTCAGCTCGTCTAAAGACTTGTTGTCTATGGAGCGCAGCTCAATTTTAGTGGCGTCACCCACGCCTAAGACGCTGCCAGTCGGCACTACCGCCCCCACGCGAAAGTGCTCACCATCGGCTACAAAGATGTTGCTGGGCTTGGCAACCAAAGGGGATTGCTCTACTTGCTCTATCGCCTCTTGAGGCACAATTTTCAGATTGACCGGCAGGTTGGTATTCGCAAACGGTGACCCTCGCAGCGTCGCAAACAGCGCAAACAAAATCGGCATCTGCAGAATGACCGGGAAGCAGCCCGCCAGCGGATTGCCAAACTCACCGTAGATTCCTTTGATTTCTTCTTGCTGCTTGACCGGATCGTCTTTGTAGCGCTCTTTAATTTCCGCCATGCGCTTTTGCATGATCGGGTTGGCCACCTTCATCTTTCGCATATTGCGAATAGAGCCCGCATTCAGCGGATAGAGCGCAAAGCGAATGACTAAGGTGAGGGCAACAATTGCCAACCCATAGCTAGGCACAACCCCGTAGAAAAAATCCAGGATTGGCAGCATTATATTGTTCGAAAGGAAGCCGATACCGAAGTCCATGCGTGCGCTCTTATGTGAAAGCTGTTGACTTTAATTTATCTGAATATTAGGGGTATTGACGACCGAATGCGGGATCAATCTAGCAAGTAATGCGTTCTGCGCAGTGGCCGACTGGCCTATTTTTCGGTTAACCGAACCCTGAGACCAGCCATGAGCATGACCATCGTAATCGAAGATACAAGTCTCTAAACGCCGATTGCGCCGCTAGCAACTTTTGCCTGAGGAGAAATCTTATCGGTGATGTAGTCAAAGATATCTCTGAACTTGGGCACAGCGCGCAGCTCAAACCGGCTACCGTCTTTGAGCGTAATCACCATGTCACCCCACAGCCCAAGCCCTCTTGGCACGGTGACGACTTTGGCAACTTCTGAGTAGATCAGGTCAGTGCGATCGCGCCCCATCCACCCCCCAGTAATCGAGATGCGCCGACTGGTGATCCGGTAGCGCAACCAGAGCGCTCTGACCACTGCGCCCACCGTCAAGGGAATGCAAATAATAGTAAAGGCCAACGCAATATTAAAAATCAGGTCACCCACATGAGGACCCCCCTCATAATATACGTCTTCGCTAATTGCCATGCCGTCCCTCTCGTGATTGCGTAAATATTCCTAGCTTTTTCAGCAGATATTCTAATTCTCGCAAAAAGTCGTCAAATTCGCACTCCACTGCCGCCGAACGCACAACGATAACCACCTGCCAGCCGGGTGCAACATCGGGTAAAAATCGCTGGAGAACTGCCCTGATCTGCCGCTTGATACGGTTGCGCACGACCGCTCGTTTGCTTACCTTGCGGCTGATAGAAATGCCAAAAGACGAGACCAGCGCAGACGGCTGGCCATCTGCGCTGATGCGATTATCGCTTGCTCGCTCAGTTGGCAACATTTTAGGCTTTAGCGCGCGGGCAGCTAAGTGATGGGTCGCCGCCCGCGCCCCCCGTCGATGCACCCGACCAAAATCACGAGACGATTTCAGCCGATTTTGTTGGGGTAGCGCCACAGTAAAATCCTACGGAAGCAAGCCTGAGAATACAGTCTTATTGCCGATTTGAGCTTGATCTAAGCAGCGAGCCTAGCCCGGCCTTTGCTGCGACGAGCCTTGATTACATTGCGGCCATTTTTAGTGCGCATTCTAGCTCTGAAGCCAGAAACTCTCTTGCGCTTGCGGGAGGTTCCCCCGAGAGTACGCTTTGTCATGATTCAATATTCCTGAGTGTGAGATCCTACTGCTACAGCTTTACATACGACCTTTTTCAGGCTTTGCACTTAAAGCTATCGGGTGCTTGCCGCCCTAGAGAAATCGGTAGGGTGGGGCAAGCACAGACCCACTATTCTACCGGTTGCCCATATCTTCTGCAACCAGCAGTTCCCAGGTGCCTAAGTAGCGAGGGAGCACATCACCGCGCGATTCAGCCTGCAGGTTAAAGCGGTGCATGCCAAAGCGGTTGGGGTTGCGAATGCCTTCCATCGCAATCACAAAGCTGGTGTCAGCAGGAATGTCTTCAGTGAGATAAATGTCTAACTGACTCGATTCGGGCGTCCAAACTACTTCATCGACCGGAATTTCACGCCCGCCTGAGCCTCGCCCCCGGCGTACCGTGATCTGGTCAATGTCAAAAGCGCCGCTGCGGTTGGTAAAGGCTTCAGGATAGCTGATGCGCAGCTGGGAAGCTGCGCTCTCGATGCGAGTACCTGGCACGCGCAGGTAATAAGCTGCTCGGGTGCTGCGAGGCTGGTTGTTACGCAGGGTATAAGGCAGGCGAAACTCTGAATCTACGCCGCCAAACAGCGTGATCCCCTGGTTGGTTTGAGCGACTCCAGGCTGAACTGGTAGAGCCGTCAGGGTAGTGGCGATCGCTGCGCCGGACAGGGCCACTCCTGATAAAAAACGATACATAGAACGCTTAGCAGACATTCGCGAGAACTCCTCAAAACAGGGGGTGAGTTGACTTAATGAAGTTAAGCGCAGCCGTTCAACTTGACTAGACAGGTGCAGCGCTCTCCTTATATTACGTTTAACACTGCCTGAAGAACACGCGCTTATCCAGGTGGACGGTTTCTCAAGTGAATTGGCTAGTGAGACCAGTTAACCTTGAATAAACCTCGAACGAATTCCAGATAAAGCTTAGATGAATTCCAGACAGAAGCGGGATTAGGCCCTTCAAAAACTTTTGCAAACAGACATCAACCTTTGTAATTGCCCCTTTCGCATCGCATTTCTATTCTGCCAGTATTTAACTCAAATGCTGATTGCACAGCCATAGTGGAAATGCCATGACCCTTTCAATTGAAAAGGACGCTGCTCGGGAGAACATTCCCGATCCTAAGCAGATCCCAGAAGCGACAGAAAGAACTGCCAAAAGGATTGGTATCCCTAAAGAAATTGCCGCTGGTGAGCGGCGGGTGGCGGCTACTCCCGACACGGTGAAAAAGCTGCAAAAGCTCGGTTTTGAAGTATTAGTAGAGCGCACCGCTGGAGAGACTGCAAAGTTTAGCGACAGGGCCTACCAAGCGGCAGGTTGCGAGATCATCAATACGGCTACCGAACTGTGGGAGCGAGCCGACATCATCTTAAAGGTGCAGCCCCCTCAAGATCACCCCAACGGCCAGCATGAAGCGGATCTGCTCAGCGCCGATCAATCGCTGATTAGCTTTATCTGGCCCGCTCAAAATCAAGATTTGGTCAACCATCTCTCTAGCCGTCAGGCCATAGTGCTGGCGATGGACGCCATTCCCCGGATCAGCCGCGCCCAAAAGATGGACGCGCTCAGCTCAATGGCCAACATTGCGGGCTACCGGGCCGTGATTGAGGCTGCTAATCAGTTTGGCCGCTTTTTTACCGGGCAGATTACGGCGGCAGGCAAGGTGCCGCCCTGCAAGGTCATGGTGATTGGCGCAGGTGTGGCCGGGCTCGCGGCCATTGGCGCGGCGAAAAGCCTGGGCGCAATTGTACGCGCCTTTGATACGCGGCTGGTGGCGAAAGAGCAGGTAGAGAGCCTTGGGGCAGAATTTTTGGAGCTGAGCTTCGCAGAAGACGGCTCGGGCGAGGGCGGCTACGCCAAGACGATGAGCCCAGAATTTATCGCGGCGGAGATGGCGCTGTTTGCAGAGCAGGCCAAAGAGGTTGACATTATCATCACCACAGCGCTGATCCCGGGTAAGCGTGCGCCGCTACTGGTGACTCAGGAAATGGTTGAGAGTATGAAGCCAGGCTCGGTCATAGTCGATATGGCCGCTGAGCAGGGCGGTAACTGCGCGGTGACCCAGCCAGGTGAAATTTACAGCTATCAAGATGTGACGATTGTGGGCATTACCGATTTTCCTAGCCGCATGGCCAGCCAGTCGAGCCAGCTATACGGCACCAACTTGTATCACCTGCTCAGCGACATGGGCGGTTCAGACGATTACAAAATTGACCTGGAAGATGAGGCCGTTCGCGGCGCGCTGATCACTTACGAGGGCGAAGTTACCTGGCCAGCACCCAAACCGGAGAAACCGCCTGCCCCCATAGCAAAACCGGCAGCAGTCGTGCAGCCGCTTGTCGCTGAGAAGAAGGCTTCACCCCTGGTCAAATGGGTTGGGCTAACTGCGCTGGCCAGCGGCATTATCGCGATTGGCCTGATCGCGCCACCTTCTTTCCTATCGCACTTTACGGTGTTTATTTTGGCCTGCTTTGTGGGCTGGCAGGTGATTTGGAATGTCAGCCCGTCGCTGCACACGCCACTGATGAGTGTGACCAATGCGATTAGTGGGATCATTGTTATTGGCGGGCTTTTACAGCTTTCGGGCGAATGGACGACGACGACTGTATTGGGAGCGATCGCCATCCTGGTTGGCACTATCAATATCTCAGGCGGATTTCTAGTTACTCAGCGAATGCTGAAGATGTTCCGTAAGTAATTCATCCCCTGTCTATCGAAAATCTGACCGCTACAGAAATTCAAGGAATCAACCTCATGTCCAATAATTTAGTGACGGTCGCTTACATCGCGGCCATCGTCCTGTTCATTTTGAGCTTGGGCGGACTGTCCAACCAGGAGACGGCTAAGCGCGGTAATCTCTACGGCATTATCGGCATGGCGCTAGCGATTGGTGCAACGGCCTTTAGCGCCGGGGTGAGCAACTACACGGCGCTGATCGCAGTGATTGTGCCCGGTGTAGTAATCGGCGCATTTTTGGCTTCGCGGGTAGAGATGACCGAAATGCCCGAGCTGGTGGCGGTGCTGCACAGCTTCGTCGGTCTCGCGGCGGTGCTAGTCGGCATTGGCAACTATTTGCAGCCTGAGTCTGGTCTGGTCGGCGCAGAAGAAACCATTCACATGATTGAAATTTATGTGGGTGTGTTTATTGGGGCAGTGACCTTTACTGGCTCGGTCGTTGCCTTCGGCAAGCTGAAGGCGATTATCAGCAGCAAGCCCCTGACGCTGCCGGGACGGCATCTGCTGAATATGGGTCTACTGATTGGGACGGTAGCCCTGGGCTTCGTCTTTATGGGCGCAGAAGGCAACGCTGGGCTTCCTGCCTTGCTCGGGATGTGCGGCTTGGCAGGTTTACTCGGGATGCACCTGGTCGCTGCCATCGGTGGGGCCGATATGCCCGTCGTGATTTCTATGCTGAATAGCTACTCGGGCTGGGCAGCAGCGGCGGCGGGCTTTATGCTCTCGAACGATCTGCTGATTGTGACCGGGGCGCTGGTCGGCAGCAGCGGGGCGATTTTGAGCATCATTATGTGTCAGGCAATGAATCGCTCTTTTATCAGTGTGATTTTGGGCGGCTTTGGCCAGGGCGCAAAGTCGAGCGGTGGCAGTACAGCGCCGGGGGGCAGTGCGACTTCTATTACGGTGGAAGAAACCGTTGAGCTGCTGAACGATGCGAGCAGCGTGATCATTACGCCGGGCTATGGCATGGCGGTGGCGCAGGCGCAGCACGCAGTGGCTGATATTACGAAAATTTTGCGCGATCGCGGCACAACCGTTCGCTTCGGTATTCATCCGGTTGCCGGTCGGTTACCGGGTCATATGAACGTCCTCCTTGCAGAAGCCAACGTCCCTTACGATATCGTGCTCGAAATGGACGAAATCAATGAAGACTTTGCCGATACCGACGTGGTGCTAGTAATTGGCGCTAACGATACGGTGAATCCGAGCGCATTGGACGATCCGGCTAGCCCGATTGCGGGAATGCCCGTGCTGGAAGTGTGGAAGGCGGCGAATGTGATCGTGATGAAGCGCAGTCTTTCTGTGGGCTATGCGGGTGTAGACAATCCGCTGTTTTACAAAGACAATTCGCAAATGCTCTTTGGCGATGCCAAGGCGAATGTGTCGGCGATTTTGGCGGAGATGCAGAAGACGGCGAAGATCCTGGCGATGGCTGGGGCCTAATATAGTGTTGGTCACTTTGCTGAGGTATATCACCCCGGCTAAAAGCCTTATGTTGCAACGGGTAAAGTGACTCGCGGTTCCTGAATGCATCTGGGAACCGCTATATGCAAGTCAGAAGCCGAAAAACGATCTTATGAATTCTACCTAATGGGCGCGATTAGGCGCGATCGCTCCCTACCTGATCTGTTTCAATTGCTGATTGGTGCTCGCCAGATCAAACGCCTCGGCGTCAAAGTCGCCGCCCACCCATTCCAGCATCTCCTCGTGCTCTGGATTTTCAGGATCGCTAAGGGTTTCTAAAAGCTCGGCATATCCCCAAACGCCGCCACAATCTTCGGGCGGGCAGGCGCGTTTGCCCTTGATGCAAATGGGGTAGCGCACCTCAGGGTCAGCGGGTAACACCTTTTCGACCAGGATCTGATGATCCCAACTATCGCCCATGTCGTAAACGTAGGCAAATTTAAACTTTTCTCCGGTGACAAACGTATTCAGGCGCACGTTGCGCTCACTGCGAATATCGAGATCGTACTCTGGCATGGGCTCCCCGTAAGCTTCGCCCAAAATCTCAAACTCGTGCATATGGCAGCTATACCAGCCCATCGCCACCTGGATAATTTTGTGCAGCTTGCCCAGCGTGATGTTGCTGGCGACCTGTACCCGTCGCCAAATCGGTGGGCGCGCGCCACTCAGAGTAATTTTGAGCTGATAAACCGTTTGAGTAGGCGCTTTCTTTGCAGGAGCCATTATCAAATCTACTAAGTGATCTGTACTGAATTTTACTCCCCTTATGGTAGTCAGGCACGAGTACGCTGCCGCTGTCGTCGCTTCACCTGAAGCTGTATCCATCGTTTCCACTGCTGAAAGTCGTCATCGTTAGGATTAGTTTGCTGCCAGCTAGGGCGCTCCATAATGCGAGCCTGCCAGCGGGAGAGCGACTCATAAGTTTGTAAGGATATGCCTAATCGGCTGAAGAGAGGGACAGTCGAGCCGGTGATAATGTCGGCTAAGTTCAGGCGATCGCCCCCAAAATAATCACCTTCTCCCAACTGCTCGTCTAAAAATCGAAAGCAGGTCTCCAGATGATCTTTCTTTTCTGTCGATAAAGACTGGTTCTCAGCGTTCACAATAGCCACTAGCTGAGTAATCACCTCGTTGGTCACCACCATTTGCACCATACGCATTTTTGCCAGGCCAGCAGGCGCAATAGGCGAAAGAGAATTTTGCGGAAACTGGTGGTCGAGATAGTCGAGGATAGCCAGCGATTCAATCAGGTGAACGTCGTCGTGGACTAAAACCGGCACGTGATGAAACGGACTGATGGCTAGAAAGTTGGGTTCAAATTGCTTGCCCCGCAAATCGACAATGACAGGATTGAAGGGAATCTCTTTTTCCAATAGCGCCCACCAGACCCGGCGAGCGATAGGAGACAGGGGGTGATAGTAGAGTTTCAGCATGGGAGACCTTCCAGGGGAGGGGGAGATTATGTCTGGACTTTCAGGGTTGGGGCTGCTTTGGGGTTTTGCCTGAAGCTTAAGATGTAAGCAGCTGGGATGAAGTAAAGGGCTAGCAGAGTTGCGCCGCCGAGACCGCCTGCGATCGCAATTGCCAGCGGTGGCCAAAACCCGGTTGTATCTAGCATCAGCGGTACAAAGCCAACAATTGTCGTCACCGTGGTCGCGATCACGTGCCGGGTCGCTTTGCGCACCACATGGACAGTCGCCTTGACATCGCCTATTCGAGCCTGCGGATCTTCTCGCAGCGCCGCTAGCACCACAATCGAATCGTTAATTGCCAGACCAATCAGACCCAGTGTGCCTAAAATTGCAGTGAAGCCAAAGATAGAGTCGAATAGCCACAGGGCCATAGCGGCTAAGCCCACTGCGCAGATGGCGACCACTGCCAGGAGACCAGCGATCGCAAATGAATTAAACGACAGCACCAGCGTCGCCGTCATCAAAATCATCAGGACGCCAACCGAAGCCAGCAGGTTACCGACCGCGCTACCTCTCGCATCGGCCTCGCCGCCATACTCAATACGATAGCCCGTTGGCAGCTCAAAGTTGCTCTCTTCTAGCTGCTGACGAAAGCTTGTGAGGGCCGCGTCAGGTAAGGCTCCCGCTTTGAGAAAAGCCTGCACGGTGTTCACTCGCTGACCGTCGTAGTGGGCGATGGTAGCGATGTCGGGTACCAGGCTGATGTCGGCGACGGCTGATAGGGGGACAGTGGTGGAGCCAGCTTGAGGAGAAAGGAGATCGGTGGAGGCGATCGCGCCCAAATCACCTCGCACATCGTCTCCTACCCGCACGCGCACCGGAATATCTTCGGTGTCTTCTCGCAAGGAGCCGCCGACGGTGCCTTCTAGCGTGCTGTTGAGTTGAGAAGCGATCGCGCCATTATCCAACCCCGTTCGCCGCGCCGCTACTTCATCTACACTCAGGGCCAGCTTGGGCTGCGCTTCGGTGAGTCCGGCTCGCGTGTGGATGACGTCCGGAATTTGTGATAGTTCGCCGCGAAGCTGATTGCCCAGCGATCTCAGTCCCGACAGCTCAGAACCATATAGCCGTAGCTCAATCGGCGCGTCGAAAGGCGGGCCTTGTTCTAGCTGCCTGACCAGTATCTGCGCTTCCGGAAACGCCTCGTCTAGCTGCTGCTGTAAGGTGGTGATTGTCTCTCGCAAATTCTCGGTGTTGTTGAGCTGTACAAGCCCTTGCGCATAGTCGGGGGCGTTCTCTTTGTTTGCGACCACGTTATAGAAAAAAGAAGGCGCGCTTTTGCCCAGGAACCAGTGCACGTCTGAGACGGCGGGGTGTTGTTGAATGAGATTGCGGGCGGAGAGGACTTGCGACCGGGTCAAGGCCATTGCACTTTGCGCCGGTAGCTCAAACTCAATTTGAAACTGGTCGCGATTGGTCGGCGGAAAAAACTGCTGCGGTAAGCTCGCAAACTGGACAAACCCCACCACCGGTAAAATCATTGCCAGTCCGATCCCCAGCACCGGACGGCGAAACATCACGCCCAGGCTACGAGTGTAAAAACTGCTCAGCGACCGATTGGCAAATCCGCCTTCCCACCAGCTCGACGCCGCCGAACGAGCGGGCCAGCGTCGGTAAATCAGGCCGATAATCGCGGCAACCACTGTGAGAGAGAGCGCCAGAGAACTGAGCAAAGCCAGAATGACGGTAGTGCCAATCGTGCCGATAAACTCGCCTGTGCCACCAGGTGAGGTGGCAATCGGTACAAAGGCCAGCACCGTTGTCAGCGTAGAAGCCAGCAGCGGTACAGTCAAATGCTTTACGGTGTCGCCGACTGCTGTTGACGGGTGCATGCCCTCTCCCAGCCGAATCTGCACCTCATCGACGACCACAATGGCGTTGTCGATCAGCAGGCCCAGCGCAATAATCAGCCCGGTTACCGACATTTGGTGCAGCGGAATCCCTAGCGACTTCATACAGCCAAACACCATCAGCGTCGTCAGCGGTAGGGCCAGTCCCACCGTCAGCGCCGACCGCCAGCCCAGCAAAAACAGTGACACCACTATCACCAGCACCGAACTCATCAACAGGTTGCCAATGACGCCATTCAGCCGCTGCTGCACGTACTCACTCTGATCGAGTACCACCGTCAAACTCAGGCCATCGGAAAGATTGCCCTCAAAGTTTGCCAGCACCTGCTTGGCATTCTCAGCCCAGTCATCCACCCGAAAGCTAGATTCTACCTGCGCCGACAGCACGACAGCGGGCTTACCGCCAATCAGCGCCAGCTCATCCGCCGGTTCTCTCACGGCTTTATCGACGCTGGCAATATCACCCAGCAAGCTAACCTGTCCCGACTCTCCTATCTGAATCGGAATCTGTCGCACTCTCTCTAAAGATTCCAGCGCACTGTTCACCTCCAACAACAGCTCATTGGTTGTCCCCTGCAGTTTACCTGCTGAGACTTTGGCATCGCTCGCCTGCACCTGCTGCGCCACCATTTGCGCGGTCAGCCCCAATTTAGCCGCCGCAAACTGATCGATATTGACCTGAATCTCTTCCTCTGCCAGACCAAATAGCTCGACTTTTTCAGTGCCTGGAATCGCCTCCAGATCGTCTTTTAAGTCTTCAGCCACCCGCTGCAAAATTGCAGAATTTACCGGCGAGTCGAGATCCCAAGTCAATCCCGCGATCAGCGCATTGGCTTTCACATCGGCATCTTCGTACGCGGGCTCCAGCGCACTAGGCGGGAGTTCTGGCGTCACATCTTCTAGCTTGCTGCGAATCTTGGCCCATACGGGGGCTACATCTGCCACCGTATCTTTCAGCGCTATAGTCACCACCGAAATATTGGGGCCAGATTTCGATTCAATATTGTCTATTTCTTTAACATCTGAAAACTCATCTTCGATTTTATCGGTGATCAAAGATTCGACCCGCTCGGCACTCGCTCCCGGAAATATCGTGGTGATGGTTGAGTTTCGCTGAACAATTTCAGGATCTTCCAAGCGAGGCAGCGTAAAAAAAGATGAAGCACCCCAGACAACAATCAGTGTCAGGGTTAAAAAGAGAAGCTGACGATTGCGATAGAACAGATTCATGGTTATTCCTCGCGAGGGGTGACTAGCTGATCGGCAACAACGCGATGAGTCCCGCTGGTGATAATGCGATCGCCCCCCTCCACCAGCCCTCTGACAAACGAGCGATCGCCCTCGGTGTGCAGCACCGCTACATCTCGCCGCGCTACCCGATACGTATCGGAGTCATCAGGAGACAGTACATAGACTGACCAGAGACCGCGATCGCCCGCAACCAGCGCCGTACTCGGTAGCCAGTAGCCCGCAGCAGTCTGCTGTTCATCGGTCAGCAGCCGAGCCGTAGCCCCAATCGTCACCTCCGCATCGTCTGCCAGCTCTAAAACGACCGTCACCGTTTGACTGGCTTCATCGACTATAGGCAATCGCGCTGTCACCACTGCCAAATATGTTCGTCCGCCGACCTGCACGCTCTGCCGACTGCCGGTGGCCAATCTCTGCGACACCGCTGCGGGCACTCCCACCCGCGCTTCCACCGTGCCATTTTCCACCAGCGTCACTACCTGCTGACCACTGCCGACCACCGTGCCCTCATCCACTGCTCGCGATGACACTTTGCCGCTAAAGGGCGCGGTTAAAACGCTTTTATCGAGTGAAATATCAAGGGCGCGAATGCGGGCGTCGATTTGGTCAACCTCGGCCACCTGCGCGGAAACCTGTTCCTGCCGGGTGCCGTTGCGCAGTTTGTCTAGCTGGCTTTGGGCCTGTTGAAGTCGCTCGGCGATCGCATTTGCCCCAAACTGCTTTTCATCCAGTTCTTCTTTAGAAATTGCCCCCTGCGCGTACAGCTCAGCCCGCCGATTTGCCTGCAACTGCGCCAGCTCTAGCTGATTGTCCAGGTCGCTCACCGCTGCTTGCGCCGCCGAAATATCTTCCCGACGCGGCCCCGTTTCCAACTCCTGTAGCTGCGCTAAAACCTGCCTCTTTTGCGCCTCTAACTGCTGCCGTTGCGCCTCCAAATCGCGCATATCTAGCCTTGCTAAGAGCCCGCCTGCCGCCACAACATCGCCTTCATCTGCCAGCAGCGCCATCACCGTCCCCGCCCGCTCAAACCCCAGCTCACTGCTGCGCCGCGCCACAATCTCCCCGGTGTAAACCCGCTCTACTACGTAGCTATCTTCGGACTGCAAGCGCATTGTCTCCACCGGCAGCGCTTGCTGTGCCTCCGCCACCTCAGCCGTTTCGCCGCCGTTTCTGACTACCCAAATCACTGGTAGCAAAGCCAGCGGCAGCAACAGCATCCACTTACGCCAACCGACAGTGAAATTAAACCGACCTCTATACCGCGAAGCTGACTCTGACAAATCCGACTGGGATGACGTTGTGGCCATACTCAATTAGTTGATATTCAACATGTTGCCTACTGCTCTTTCAAAGTATACTCAACATGTTGGATATGTCAATTTAGAATTTTAATGGCTCTAGCGCACACCATCTTGGCCCTGCTCGCCAAGCATCCAGACAGCGGATACGAGATCAGCAAGCACTTTGACGAAGAGCTAAGCTGCTACTGGAAGGCGACTCAGCAGCAGGTATACCGGGAGCTGGGCAAGCTAGAGAAGCAAGGGTGGGCTAGCTATGAAACGGTGCCTCAGGCAGGCAAACCTGACAAAAAGCTGTATCACATTACTGATCTGGGCTGGAAAGAACTGACCCGCTGGTATGCAGAGCCAACAGAACCCACGCCAATTCGCGAAGATCTGCTGGTAAAGGTATTGATTGGCCACAAAATGCCCCGGCAGCTTCTGGCTCAAGAGTTGCATCATAGACAGCAGATACACAGCGATAAACTCGCTCGCTACCGAGAGATAGAGTCAGCCCATTTCTCTAGCGGCAAAAACGACGCTGAAATGCAGTTTATGTACCTCACCCTAAAACGGGGAATTGCCTATGAAACATCCTGGCTGACCTGGTGTGATGAGGTGACCAAGGTAATTACTGACGCTAGCGGCGAGCTGACAGATGGTTGAGGGCTATTGCATTGTCTGCCACTCAGCCCACGAAATCTCTTTGCCTGGAAAACCTACCTGCTTAAATGGCCAGTCCTCAGCGATCCATGTCTTCACGGCTGCTAGCAGCCGATCTTCTAAGCCACTAGCTAGCTCACTCTGCCGAACCCATAAGATCACCTGAGCGTCATAGTTTGCTGGCACTGCTGGGTAGATGTACACACAGCCCAGAGTGCGCGTTTCACCCAAACTGGCTACGGTGTATGCAAAAGAAGTGCGGTTTTGAAATTCTTTTTGGTGCCAGCCTAGATCAATTAAGTCTTGCTCAAGGCTGAGATCGGCGGCGGGCCAGGGGCTTTGTGGCCCAAAGACGCCGCGCAGATGGTCGCGGCTGGTCATGACCGCCTCGTAGTCTTTGACGACATCGTTAATCGTGAGCATCCGCAGCCGAAATTCGTCAGTGACTAAGCCTGCGGGTACAACAAATTCGGGCGGTACCAGCATGACTACGCCTCCTGCAAGAAGGCCAAATAACGATTGCTCAGCTCTTTGACCGCTAGCTCATAAAACTGCTGACCGTGCTCCGGCGTGGCCAGAGCTGGATTGGAGCCCATGCGCCCGTCAGCATAGAACTGACGAAAATCAGTGGCGCTGTAGATAGAGCGACCAGTGGGGGCGATCGCTGGAGAGAGCGGCGATCGCTTAATCGTCTCAGGATAGATAAATTGTGTCAGCGCGACCTCGCTCGGGGTTGCATGAGACCCTTCTTGATCGCCATAGAGCTGTTGGGCCAGCTCACCGACAGCATTACTCTGGTACCAGTTCGCGAGCTTACAGCGCACCTGACCGGCATTGGCGAGGTTGGCATCGGCGATCGCTGCATAGGTCTCCGAAAAAGCCGCCTTCATAGAGGCCACATTGCCGCCGTGCCCGTTGATAAAGTAAAAGCGCTCAAAGCCGTTTCGTGCTAGCGGCTTCACATAGTCTTGAATCAGAGCAATCAGCGTGCTGGGCCGCAAACTGACGCTGCCAGGAAAGGCCAGATGGTGCAGCGCCATGCCCACATTGATCGTCGGGCCAACCAGTGCTCCAGTCGCTTCGCCGACGCCTTTGGCGACCACTTCGGCGCAGATAGCATCCGTGCCGATCAGACCCGTCGGGCCGTGCTGTTCGGTAGAGCCGATAGGGAAAATGATGCCGCGCGATCGCGTTAGGTAGTCTTCTACTTCTGGCCAGGTGGATAGGTGTAGCTGCATGGGGTTTTTCTAGGGGAGACAGGAGGCAGGAGGCAGGAGAGACAATTTTATGCTCAGTCTGGTCTGATCTGTTTTGGCGGTTTGACAGAGCGCTTTAAAAGTAGCGTATGGTCGCTTCATTGAGTGGCTACCGGCTTTTTTATCACTTCTGGGTGCTCTGCTAAAATAGAAGTTACTGCAAGCACCTTATTTAAGGCGTTTGTCAGCCATATCCAGACCTGCAAAACCATGCTGCAACGTAAGATCTATCAACTCTCCTGCGAGGGCCGCGAAGTGCAAATCTTTTTGCGCGACCAGCAGCGCTGGATTGAGTCGGCCACCATCTCGGGTATAGAGGGCGATCTGGTGACTCTGCGCTACGAAACTGAAGACGAAGACGAGATCTGTGCCTGGGAAGAGATGGTTCGCATTGAGAGCATTGGCGCAGTCAGCCAAAAGCTAGCCAGCGTTCCGAAAGGCCACATCGAGCTGCCGCTGACTAACGACTGCCCCGATGCCGAGCAAATGCACGACAAGCGCGATCGCTAACCCTCCCGTCTCCCGTTTACTGTCTCCTGCTTACTGTCTTCTGTCTCCTGCCCAGCCCTTTTCTAATCCTTCCCAGCCAGATCGTACACCTGCCCATCCACCAGCAGCCGGGTAATTCCCTTCGCCTGCAGATACGGACTGGTGCGCGTAATGATATTGCCATCGGGCACTTTTATCACCCGCTGCTTATTGCGAGAAAACCGCCTTGCCACCCGGTGATTGTCAAAGACTGGCAGCGTTTGGGCCTTTTCTTCTGAAGTCGGAATCTGGCCCAAGTCGGCAAATTCGCTCAGGGGCCGGGTGATCAGCTCAGATCGCATATCTACGACCAGATAACAGGGCTTGGGCAGCACCGCCGTCCCTAGCGGCATAATTTCTACCGCGATTCCTGAGTGAAACTTAGGCTGAGGGGTGGCGTCATCGCTATCTTCGTCTTCGTCGTCGTCTTCATCATCTATGTCATCATCGCCAAAGTCGTCTCCCAGAGTTTCATCTAACCCCAGCAGGTCATCGTCATCATCATCCTCGTCGCTGTCGGCAGTAGCACTGACGAGGATGGGCGCAGGCGGCGACTGAGGGCGGCTATCGACAGGGCTATCAGTGTCATCAGCGTCATCGGTAGCATCGGGAGATAGCAGGTGCAGCTGTTCGTCGTCATCTGCCTGTTTGCTGGTCTGGCGTCGTCGCCGAGAAGCGGTTGACTTTTCTTTGACCCCTTTTTCTTTGATTTCTTTTTCTTTGACTTCCTTTTCTTTGTCCTCTTTTTCAGCAGTGGTTTTGAGCTTGGGCGGCTCAACTCGTGACGGCTCTGCGGTGTCATCCGCCGCTGGCTGGCTGTCCTGGCTCTGAGCAGCTTCTACTTTAGTCGCGGCGGGCGTCTCTATCTTTTTATCCGTCCCGGCCATGCGCTTCTGCGAAATCAGTGCGCTGTACTCATCGGGGGGCAACGTCGTCTTTAAAATTCGGCTAATTGTGCTATTACTGACACCATATTGCTCAGCCAACGTCGAGGTCGTTTGGCCGGGCTGCCTGTACAGCTCAATGATGTCGCTTTTATCCGAGTCAGACAGTTTTCGCGGAGCCATGCTGCCAGTATTCCGTCACAGTTGCCGCTTCCAGTATGGCAGTTTTTGGGGTTCCCGATGGAGAATTCACTGATCCATCTGCCAATCAAACCCGCCGAGATAGCCAAAGATTGCTAATTAAAGAACGCTGTAGCCAGTCTGTAAACGCCGCATTGTCTTTGCTGGGTAACGCCTTCAGGGCAGACAGCGTCTGTTTAGTGAACCGGGAGCGACCAAAAAACTGAGTGCCTAACCGATGGAGGGCGAGCAGCAGCGTGCTGATATCGGCATCGTCCCACTGAGGTAACGCTTCTGTTAAAGGGGCTATGCGTAGCATTGCTTCAAATCCGCCAACAGCGCTCATTTGCCGGGTCGTACTGGTTGCTAGGGCCACTCCAAACTGCTTGGCCTGGTCGCTGCCCAAAAGCTGCTCAATGTCGCTATAGAGCGACTGGGTCATTAAGAGACAGGCTTTGATGTAGCTGGCGGGCGCGGCTGACTCTAGCAACCCCTTATCTATCTGGACTAGCCGCCAAACGCTGTAGCGATGGGGCTCTTCTAGCAAGACGCATACCTTGCTCTGGTTTTCGCCGAAGGTTTGCCATGAGGTATGGGCTTCGGCCTGCTGGTGTGCGCCAAATACGCTCAAAAGCCGAAAGGTCTTGTTCTGGTAGGACAGGATAGGTACTTTCTGGTCTCGTCTGGGATGCTGAATGCTGGTGATTTCGACATCTTCAGGCGTCAGCAGAAACATGGTGGTACTAGCTATCTTGGGCAGAGATCAAAACCAGGCGGACAAGCCTGATTATTGGCTGGGGCTTGAACTGGCTGAGCTATTTGATAATGCCAGCTGACTCAGCGCAACCCTACGCCTGCAAAGGTTTGACCTTATCAACCGGTCGCGTAGCCAGCGTTTTGCCAGAGACCAGCGAGCACCTGGATCGTGGTTGCGAAGTTAGCGTACCCAAAACAGCCACTTCAGCGAAGTGGCATAAACTCAATTAGATATAAAATTATGGAGCTGCTAAAAATAGGACGTTTTCTGTCGCTGCCCTTAACGGCGGGTTGGCCAATGCGGTATATTCGCTATCAGTCTTAGGCGATCGCCGCCTCAAGGATCCTTAGCTCAGTTGGATAGAGCAACCGCCTTCTAAGCGGTCGGTCACAGGTTCGAATCCTGTAGGATCCGTTTTCTGTGCCTCTTTAGTCTGTGCCTCTTTAGAACGTTAGAACGGGAGGCGTTCTTGATGGGGCGTGATGGCACTCAGGGGAATAAAAACAGGGGAACAAAGACAAAATCCCGGCACTCATTGACTGAGTAACCGGGATTTTGATGTTATTTGGTGGCGGGGCATGGATTTGAACCATGGACCTTCGGGTTATGAGCCCGACGAGCTACCAGACTGCTCTACCCCGCGATGCGTGCGTTTATTTTTTATTTAACGCTTAACAAGTATAGCCGGTTAAAGCTCGTTTGTGGGGAATGTCGGCAAACTTTTTTGAGCAGCCTGCTAAATCAGCGGTAGCTCACCCACTACATCCAGGCGGGTGTATTTGCCTGGCATCATAAACTGCTCAGCCAGCTCTTCTGAGACATCAGGCGTAATCCACCCAAGCTGCTTGAGTAGATAGACGGCAGTGGCATATTTGGCCCGCTTAGAGCCATCCACCACTTTGATAGCAATTCCCATGCCTTCGCCCACCCGACCAATACACTGAATGCCTTCTGCGCCAGACTTGCTCACCAGCGCACCTTCGCTGAGCGACATCAGCTGACTGTCAAACCCCTCAGGGCCAGAAATCATCATCGGGTAGCTGGTCATCGCCCTGGCAATGCGCTCCATGTCAAGGCTTTCCCCCGAGGCAAGCTTAGCGAACAGGGTCGCCATCTGGTTGATTTGCATAAAGTAAGTCGGTGCGCCGCAGTTGTCGTGAGCGCAGATGAATTCATCCGGCGGCATGCCCAACAGCTCGGCCACTTTGTCGATGATCAGCTTTTGCACCGGATGCGATCGCTGCAAATACCCATCCAACGACCAGCCGCGCTGCTTGCAGACCGCCAGCATACCCGCGTGTTTGCCTGAGCAATTGTGCGCCAGCGGCGTGCTTTTATGGCTAGGCGTCGGGCACTGCAAAGCCAAGGGCTCTACGTCGCAGCGCCAGAGAATATTAAACGCCTGCCGCACCTGCTCTAAATTGCCCTGATGCGAGCTACAGATGATGGCGAGATCTTTATCGGTCAGGTTGAACGCTTCTATGGTGCCAGTCGTGGTGACTGACAGTGCTTGAAAAGGCTTAAGCGCAGAGCGGATAAAGCTACCAAACTCAGCATCGCCCGCGCTGGCCAATACGCGCCCCCGATTATCACAGGCGACCGCGTGAACCTTGTGAGTCGATTCAACGATGCCTTCTCTGAGTAGCTGAACCTCAAGCAGTGACGAAGAATGACGGCTCGCTCTATTCATACATAGATTCCGTAGTGATAGGTAAAGGGCTCAGAAATGCCTACTCTTCAAGACCCCATGCCCAAAGACTTAGCCTTCCAAAGATTTAGCTTTCCAAAGATTTAGCTTTCCAAAGATTCAGCTTCTTACACAAACTGCCAACTGACAAGACTCAAAGCAACTAATCCGAAAAGAATGGCAAAGGTTTTTTGCAGACGTTGCAAAATTGGTTGAACCTGATAGTCGGCAATCAGGCGATCGCGATTAAACACATCTTCAGGCTTTTCCCACACCTGGCCGTCGTACCAGCCCGACTCTTCGTAAAAGACCGACCGCTGTAGGAGGCGATCGCTCACATGTCGCCAGCCCACATAGAGCTGGGTAAGGGCCAAAGCGGGCAGCAGCAAAGCCCCTAGAGCCGCACTCAGCGAAAACTGAAGAAAAAACCGGGCTGGTTCAAAGCTGACCGCCGCCATCGGGCCAACCACCAGCCAGCTCAGCAGCCACAGGCTGATAATGGGTACCAGATATCCCTGTAGAGGCCGCGCCCCCCAGCTATAAAACCAGGACGCGCTCATGCCCTCGTATTCTTTGATCGGAATTTGCTCTGCCGGTACCGGGCAGGGGGCACTGAGAGAGCTTTTTACATCGCCGTTCATCACATTTTTTAGGGCTAGTTAGTAGCTATTTAGATGGGGGCTGTCTGGATCGGAGCTGTCTGGATGAGAGCTGCTTGGATTGGCCAACGAAACCGGCGGCGCAGGCACAAACTCAACGCGCTCTGCATGACCCCAAAAGGCTTCTAAATCGTAAAACTCGCGGTCGTCGGGCATAAAGACATGGGCAATCACTTCGCCATAGTCTTGCAGCACCCAGCGCCCCTCGCTCATGCCCTCTGTGCGCAGCGGCTGACGGCCAAGCTGATCGGCGACCATCGTACTGATGCTGTTGGCGATCGCCCGCACCTGAACCCTAGAAAAGCCCGTGGCAATGACAAAGTAATCAGCCAGGTAGGAAACATCACCTGTTTGCAGGATGGTGATATCGCCTGCTTTACGGTCGTCAGCCGCTTCAGCGATGGTCATAGCCAAGGCTTTTGCTGCTTCATCTATAGGGGCCCTGGGGTGGTCATCTGCTCTGGGCCGCATCTCTAGCTGGCCATCAGGCGCTAGCAAATCGGGTGCTGCCGTCTCCGGAGAAATACCAACCATCTTTTCAGCCATTACTCTATAGGGATCACTCAAAAGCTCATTTCCTCTTCACGATGTTTGTAATCTATTATCATTGTGCGATCTAGGATCAATACCTTCTATCTTACTGAAAACCCTATCTTTTATCGCTACGTTTCGTGATAGGCATTGATACAATCGGTTGCGGTTGTAATATTTCCTCACAGTCGGGTTAGTCGCCCGGCCCAACTGTAAGGCATAATCCTCACTAGATAACCCTCGCAAATGGAGCCGTGGATCGGTGCTAATCGGGCTCTTCATCGGACTGAGTGTTGGCGTAGTGGTAGCGGCCCTCGTCTATTGGCTATTGATGCAGCGAGTGAAACGATTGCTCAGCGCACTCAAAAATAACCAGCTACATCTCCAGCAGCTCGCTGGCGATTATGAAAATCAGCTACAGGCGGCAACTGCCCGGATGCAGGCCGACCATGAGCAGCATTTGACCAAAAACATAGAGCACTACCAAGACAATCACATGCGGCATACCGAGCTGATGAAGCTAGATTTTGAAACCCGCCTTGAAGTGATCGAAGCTGCCTACAACCGCGAATTAGACACCCCTATACAGACTTCTTAAAGGCAAAGGCTGAGTCTGACGCGATAGAATGACGGATGGCGATCGCTCAAGCCATCCTCCCCGTTTAGCTGTGAACCTGAATGTGAACCTGAACGTGCGGCTGGCCTAGAGACTCGCCTAGTGACAGACTGCTGCCCATCGTTTGAAAAAATAAGGATCGTTTTATGACCCGTGCAATTATGGAGACCAGTAAAGGAACGATCAACCTGAACTTGTTTGACCAAGACGCGCCGAATACCGTAGCCAATTTCGTGAAGCTCTCTAAAGATGGCTTTTACGACGGGCTGAATTTTCACCGGGTAATTCCTAACTTTATGGTTCAGGGAGGCTGCCCAGACGGCGTCGGTACCGGCGGCCCTGGCTATCAGATCAAATGCGAAATCAACCCCAACAAGCACGAAGCTGGTACCCTTTCTATGGCCCACGCAGGTAAAGACACTGGCGGCAGTCAGTTTTTCATCTGCCACGAGCCTCAGTCTCACTTAGACGGCATTCACACCGTTTTTGGTAAGACCGAAGACATGGATGTGGTCAATAAGATTGAGAAAGGAGATGAGATTGTGTCAGTCAAGATTGAAGACTGATGGCTTCTCAATCTCAATCTACTCAAGCCTCAGCCATTCAAGCCCCCGCCACTCAAGTCCTAGCCAACCAGTCAACTGGAATCGTCGGCCTCTATCAGTCGTCGGTTGGCAGGAAGCTGCTGACAGGGGTGACGGGCCTGGCGCTAGTGACTTTCGTGGTGGGGCATTTGCTGGGTAATCTGACGCTGCTTGTTAGTGCGTCTGCTTACAACCAGCTGGCCCACACCATTGAAGCGCTGGGGCCACTGACCTATACGGTGGAGTTTGGGCTGAGTGCGATCGCCCTCATCCATGCCGCTATCGGCATCAAGATCTACATAGGCAAACGTCAGGCCCGCCCGGTTGACTACGCAGAGTACGCCTCAGCCGGTGAACCTAGCCGCCAAACGCTCAGCTCTCGCACCATGCTTATCTCGGGTCTGGTGCTCGGCGCATTCCTGGTGGTGCATTTGGCAACCTTCAAATTCGGTACCTACTACCGACTGCCCGGTTCCTCTGAGCGCGACCTGGCCCGCCTGGTCTTTGAAACCTTTCACAAGCCGGGCTACACCGCTGGCTATGTACTGGTCTTGAGCATTCTCGGGCTGCATTTGCGGCACGGCATCTGGAGCGCGTTGCAGTCAGTTGGTGTAGAGACTCGGCCTGCTGTGTATGCGGCGAGTGCGGTGTTGGGGGGAGCGATCGCCATCGGCTTCATCGGTCTACCGCTCGCGATATACTTCGGGCTGATCGGCTAACAGTCAACCGGGCAACGGTAGATAGACATGGCAACCCAATAGTCGCTGTTGACCGTCTGCTGCCAGCCCGTACCATTAGGACCCGCTATACTCTGGTTGGCTAGCTATCAGGCGTAACTTTAATGACCACTGTCATTAATTTGGGCGTTGGTTTGGGCGCTCCGCTTTACTCAAGCCTGGCGGACTCTGCGGCAACGTGACCCGCCAGGGTAGTGACAAATGTCCTTAGCCCCGTCATTGTTGACATTTCTGTAAACTCGCCATTCTCTACAGCGCTGCGCGATGACGTAATCAGGGCGGCGGTAGTGTAAAGCTGCTCCTGTACTAATTTCTGACAAAGCAAGTCATATCGTCTGAGATACGATGCTGCCTGAAACTCCTCAAAAACAGGAAAGTGCGGTGATGCATTTCTGATTTCTCTTCTGGATTCAGGGGCATCCTCAACCATCATCAGCCAGCCCACGAAGGGGCGCGGCTGTTTGCCTAAGGCCCCTTCGCGGTAAGCAGTCCAAAAATCATGGGCAGTGCCAATCGCTTCTTCAGTACGGTTGTTAAAATTATTTCCAAAAGACCCAACCTGGCTCTTTAGCTCAATGGCCGCAATCAGCTCACTTTTATAGATAACCAGCAGATCCCACAGCTTGGTTGGCCGGAAGTAGCCTGGTAAAGCCAACATTGCCCGGTTCTGATGAATCTCGGCGTCAGCTAGCCCATTGGCTTGAACAAGGCCGATGATCAAGGCCAAGAATCCATCCATATTTTTGCCTGCTGTGACGCCAGCGCGATCGCCCTGGTCAGCCTTACCCGTCTCGATTTGCTTTTGCCTCGCGGCCTCGCGGTTGCCCCAAAAAGCCTTCACAGCCTCGCGTGCTTTCTGTTCATAATCGACAAGATCAAGCGCCATTTACTGTTTATTTCCTCCCAAGGCAGATCTTTCTTCATCAGTTAGCCTGTAAAGCTTAAAAGCGGCAAGGTTGCACAGGTGTAAGTCTCTTTTGGTGCCCGCATCTACTAGCTCTAGCTGTAGCGTTTCGGGCACGTCTGCCCAGTGTGGAATGCGGATACGGCGCAGGTATTGCGCCTGAAACCGGAGAAATCCACCCCGAAGTTTTGTTGAGTAGGTCGCTATGAAAAGACGGGTGAGGGAGGAGAGCATTACAGCTTGCAGTGCCCTTAGGTGCCACTGTTCAGATGTCAGGTAGTAAAGATTGTGGTGGGGGTATAGTTTCCCCTCTTCAAAAACGATGTGCGCCTCGCCTTTAATATCGGGGATTAAAAGCTTTGGCTTGGAGGCCAGGGCAGGCGTAATACGGTCAATGGTGCGATACCAGTTAACGGGATTCTTTTTTGCACAGTGACGACTGGCAATGACTTCTCGGTGGATATTCAGGTAGCGGCTTAGACGCGGATAGTCGTGCAAATTTACGAGGCCATTACCTTCCGAAAACGGGTTGATGACCCCCTTTCCGTGCCATTTTACCTCACCTGATCTGATATCTTTTACGGTCACTAATGGAAGCTTGCGATCGGGCTCTACGTCTAGGGTTTCGTAATCATCGATAAATACTTTGTCCG
Organism: Leptolyngbya sp. BC1307; assembly: GCF_002286735.1. GTDB lineage: Bacteria > Cyanobacteriota > Cyanobacteriia > Phormidesmidales > Phormidesmidaceae > Phormidesmis. The sequence continues at coordinate 19,090 of NZ_NRTA01000029.1, read as the reverse complement.
CGCCTGTTGCGACTCCGATGCCGACTTTGCAGCCGATCTCTTCCAGTTTTGGAAATTGCTGCTCAAGACGGCGAATCAAAGCTATTTGAGCCGATGATTCTAATAGCCAGGGCGCTGCGCCGTTTGTAACTTGAACGAGTTCTCGCACAGTTCCGGGTTCTTGAGGCAGTGTTTGCTTCTGCATCGCTTTGGCTAATGCGGCGAGGGTGGTTCGGCTGATGTCGCTGCAGTGAGCAATGCGGGTAGCTGCCGGTGGCTCTCGGCTGATGATAGTAATCGCCGGATAAGCGCTTACTTCAGAATAAAACGCTGAGGTACCGGCCATATCAACATAGGTCTTGAGATGGAACTGCTTGGCTATAAGGCTACGTAGGGGGCCTCCATAGCGGTTCTTCATCCAGCGATCGGCGCATATAAAGCCTAAGCTGCCGCCTGGCGCTAAATGAGACAATGACCGTTCGATGAATGGGATATAGAGGTCGGCCCGGTCATAGATTGTCTGGTAGCGACGCCGATACTCGGCAAGCAGTGGAGCCGGTATCATCTCCTGTCGGACGTAGGGAGGGTTGCCGATCACAAAGTCGAATTTTCTGTTTAAGGGCGCTAACAAAAAGTCTCCTTGAAACAGCCAACGACCCGCTAGTTCTATAGCTGTTTGACTGGTAAGACCTTCTTGCTGAAGCAAAGAGACCACCGCCGTATATGTTTTGTGATACGTCTTGTGGTGTAGTTCGACAGCGTAGACGGCATTGCCCAGATCTTCGAGTTTTCCTTTCGCGTTTCGCCATGCAGACATCAGTCGGCTCACGATAGGCAGTAAGAAATTACCAGCGCCAAACGAGGGCTCCAAAAGCCGCTTTTCGTAAAGGGGTTGATCTTCGGTATAGCCCGCTAAGTCGAGGATAAAGTCAACGACTTCTGAGCGGGTAAAAACGGCCCCGCGTGATTCAGTTCCAGCGGCTTCAGATAGGTCTTTGACTGCAGCAGCAATCTGTGGTGAAAAAGGGATGTCCGAATTCTCATGCAAATTGAAACTAAGCTGCCCATCTGCCAAACCGATTATCCTCTTGGTAACGTTCAAGTGCGCTCAGAGATTTCTGGCTGAAAGCGAAGATTTCGGAGAGAGCGGATTTGGGCTATAGTTTCGAAATCTCGATCATTATGGACCAAAAGTAAATCATTCTCCAATGCAGCTTGAGCAATACAGCAGTCGATTGGGCTACGAACAGTTAATCCCCGGCGGCGTAAGTCATAGTAAATCCGTGCGGCTGCTTGCCAGGAAGAGGGCTTGAGTTCAACATAATCTTGTGCCTCAAGATAAGTGGAAAGAAGCGTCCATTCTCGTTCGTTTAGACTGCCTTGAAGCAATTCAAGCTCGGTGAAGCGAGTGAGTAATACATCACGCTCAGCAATGAATACTTCAAGTTGCTGGCGTACTTGACCATTGCGATCGCGAAACACACTAATCCAAACTGATGTATCAATCAGCAGCATGGCGAGTTTCGCGTAGGGCTTTGTAGTCGAAATCTGAGATAAATTGAATTTTTCCCGCGAGGTCGAGAAGGTTTTTCTTGCGGCGCGATTTGATAAGTTCGTGCAATGCTAGATTCAATAGCTCTTCTTGAGTGGTCAACTTTGTCAGTTGAAGAGCTTCGTTGAGAAGTGCTTCATCAAGATTAAGAGTGAATTTCATAGGAGTAACCGTAAATTGAAGTCGTCGAACCCATACTCTTTTAATTTTAACCTGCGGTCTAAAACTTCTCTAGCCTATCTCTACTAGCAAGTTGCGGATACTTTGCTTTGAAAGCCTCTGCCACTTCTTCGGACGACCGATAACTTTCAAATGCGCCCCAACCGACTAAACGAAGCTAGCTAACGGTGAAGCTCAACGGCGGCAGACAACTTTTGTATCATAACCGAGAACTTTATTCCGTCCGTTACAGCGCAGTGTTAGCCGCCATTCTTCGGCTCACTGCTTTCGGAGCCCACTCGCTCAGCCAATTCGTTGAGCAGCTCGGTGCCCCAGGCCTGGGCTGCGGCGAATCGGTACTCCAAGTCCTTAAGGTCTCGAACGAAGAGCAATTCGCAGAACTGCGCATGCACCGATGGAGGCAGGTCGCGGTCGAGGTACCTCATTCCAAAGTCCCAACGGGCCGGGCAATAGCGCATGCGCAACAATTCAGCAAGAGGTCGGAGTGTATAGCCCCAGAAAGCCGCCATGGCGTCAGCAGAGCGGCCCCGCAACAACTCCTTTCGAACAAAGTCTTGGCTTACCAGGAACCATCCCTGCAACTCAGTATACCGGTGCTGTCGCGCAGTCGCCTTAGCGGGGTCGCTCGTATCCGATGCGTGTAACCAGTCAGCCTTGTCGAACAGAGGTACCGCTTGACCATGGCGGTCGACATCAAGCTGGTAGTCGGAGTCACTTACCCGAAAAAAACAAAGGTCTAGCAGGAGAAAATCCCCAGCATCTCTGAGCTTGTAGTAGCGTCCAGGCGGGGCGTTATGGCTAGCCAATATCGGAGATATTTCGCGCAGCGCTTCTTCCGAGATCGCGTACAAGGCGTCTAACGAAGCGGCATCGATGACGAGAAAGGAGAGGTCGATGTCCGAATAGGCGTCGACAACTCCAAAGGCGGCGCTACCCCCCTCCCATCCAGCGAGCACATCCGGGCTAGGCCGAAGCGCCTTAGCCACTGCGATACGGATCCGATCGCGCATGTCGTCTAGGCTTGTCACGGTGAGATACTCACAGGCTAAAGGTTGTGTTCAGCGGCGCTTACGGCACATAGGTCTATGGGGGCTAACTATATATTCAACGTCAGATCTACTGAATAACACCCTAAATTTTTAGCTTACCTGACACTTTTGCGGGGTAACGCCCCCGTTTACAGAAGTTATCTGATATTTCTGCGGTATAAGTCCGTAGAAGCAGGGTGTTATCTAGCACTTTTGCAATACTAAGTATGGGTACGAGGTGCTTATCAGGCGTAACTGCTGCATAAGTACCCAAATTTCCAGCTTATATAGCAGTCAGTATGCCGTTGTCTCATTTACCTCGTCTGCTAAATCGGGTTCGAGAAGCAGTCAGGCTCAAGCACTTTGGTCTGTCAGATGTCAAAACGACCCTAATCTATACCCATGTGCTCAATCGGGGAGAGCAGGAGGTTTGTAGTCTGCTGGATGATGCTTTCTAAGAAGCTCAATGCTCATATGGCTTGACGAAAGCTAAAAATCAGCCTATGCTCTGTAGCTATTGGTTGTGATGCCTATCGCAATCTCTCTCATCAGAACTCAATTGACTTAGCGCCATCGGCAGGTGTACCACCACCTAACCGACGGCTAACTCGCCAAACTGAACACGCAGTCTGGAGAGCTGAGGACACTGTACCTTAGCTGCCCTGGTTTGCACTAGCTTTTGCGGGGTGGCTAAGGATCTTGAGTTCTGGTTTTCTCGCTAACCCTACTTGCGGAGACCAGATCTCATGTTTGTTCCTTCTACTGCGGGCGCTATGGCGTCCACTGCTTCTGCTGCGGCTGGCTCACCGGCTGAACCTGTACGGCACATGCTGTTTGGCAGTCCTGGCGTGGTGCAGGTGACCATTCAGCAATTACACAGGCTGGGCTACGCTGAGCCCAATGATTGGAGCCAGCTCTTGCCGACGGGTCGGCCCAATGAAGTGATGGCAATACTCACCAAGCGGGTGCGGGCGGCTTAGGATTGTTTCCATACCCGCACCTTTAGATCAGAAGTCTGTTGGCTGTGATTGCGCCGCTGGAGCTTTTGTTTGGGGGCGCGATCGCTTCCTCCTGCCACCGTAACCTTTCATCTGAGTGATAAAAGGCTTTGTTCGCACGCTGAAACTTTTGGTTCGATGGCGCGATCAAAGCCTTCGCGCCTTAAAACCTTTAGTTTGCAAACAAATCCCTTTTATTCATCAATGCAAACCTTTTGTGTCATAGAGCAAAGGACTGGTTTTACAAGCTAATAGCTTCTTCGCTCAATGCACAGCAACCCTATCATTGATAAACCTAAAGGATGCAGACCGCGCACGAAAGGTGCGATCGCACTACCCTTTTTTGCCCCTCCTTCGATTCATCCTTTCTTCATACAAAACTCTCCTTTCTACTCACAATCTTTCAAATTTGCCGATCACTCCGCTTTTCCCACGGGGCAATCTCTCTTCAGGTGAGACAAAAAGATAATAGCCCTTTCACCTCACTCAGTTTCAAGCTCACACCCGAATTTCACGCCCAATAAGAGGCCATCTACCATGAATACCGTTGACTTTTCCCGCCGCGTCTCTTCAAAAACCATCAGCGCAGATATTGTTGCCTATCATGGCCTTACCACCATCGCTAACTACATCCCCACTCGCGATGAAGCCACGCCAACAGCCTTGCAAGCTGTTTACGAAGCCATGCTAACCAAACAGAAAAAAGAAACAGAAATCGCCGCCCTGCTCAAAGCGGCTACCGATGCCGCTCGCCAGGCCGAAGTAGAGTTTCACAGTGCGGTATTGGCGATGAAAGAGTCTGTGCGCGGGCAATTTGGTTCCAACAGCGACGAAGCTCAATCAGTTGGCTACAAAAAGAAGTCTGAGTACAAGCGTCCTCGTCGTCGGAGTGCCTGAGCCCGCACACTAGCTCACCGCTTGATTACTCTAATCATTGTCTGGAGCCCATGAGGAATTTCCCGTGGGCTTTTTTTTGACTAAAACCCAAAGTCACCGTATGCAGACTTGGTCAAAGGGCTACTTGCTGCGCTGCTCTATGACCTGTTGAATATGTCCCAGCGTCACAGTTTCAGCATTTTTCGACTGAGCGATCGCCACCGCCGCCTGAGCCAATACTCGAATCTCCCCGCCCGAAATCTTAAGTTGTTTCGCTAGTCCAATCCAATCAATTTCAGGACTGCAAATAATACCGGCAAACGCCTGTCGCCATAAGATTTTGCGCTCAGCCCGATTAGGCATTGGCAGCGTCAGCACAGCGTCCATCTGCTGCCGCCAGCGCGCCTTAACCGTATGTAGGTAGTGGGCGCTGAGCAGCGTCAGCCCTGGATTCGCCTGTCGCTGCTGTAGCCACTGAGTCAAATGAGCTTCAGAAAAATCACTAGAGAACGGACTATTGCGACCAAACCAAACAAACGCCGACTTGATGAGCAGCACCGGGTAGCGCTCCGAATCTAGCGCTGCTAACACCGCTGGCCAGTCGTCAGGGTGAACCTGTTTGAGATCGACCACGCCAAGCGGTTGACGCAGAGAAGTGGCGATCGCCCCCGCCGCCATCGTTTTACCTGTGCCCGCCGCCCCAATCAGCAGCGCGACCTGGCTTTTTGACGGCGGTGGTGCCGTCACAGCAGCAGAACGGGTCAGCCCTACCGAGGCTCGCTGGCCCAAAGTTTGCAGCTGAGTGAGCAGCGGCGCTGGCAAAATGAGCTGATCCCAAGACACCTCAGGCTGACAGATCTTTACGGCACGAGTAGCAGCAGTCGGCGCAGGTAAGGCCAGCACAGGCTCTGGTGAAACCGTTGCCAGCCGTTCAAACAGCACCCGCTGATCGGGCTGCTCAGCCAGCAGATAGTTCACCCAGTCATCAGTCAGCTGTAAGTAGCTGCTCAGCCGGGTGCTGGGGCGCGGACTCACATAGCGTAAAATCCGCCGCTCGACTAAAGACTCTGAGGTGGCCAAACTCGCCCGCGCTCGTCGCCGCTCTAGGTCATTACGGCACAGCAGTCGCAAGGCCAGATCGACCGTCGGCAGATCTGAAACAGTGGCCTTGTCTTCGCCAGTTTGCAGATAGTGATAGAGCCGTCCGTAGCGCCGGTTTACTTCGGGCGCAAGCGCTAACAAAATCAGATTTTTCTCAAACAGCGTCAGGTTCAGGTAGTGGCGCAGCGACGGCAAAGCTAAGACAACCTCACCTTTCGCGCTGACGGCGATCCGGCTCTCTAGCTGCTGCTGGTAGCTTGCGGGCGATCGCTTCGTCTGAGCCGGCACCCGGCAGTCGTCATAGGCGGGCTTGCTGACCGAAATCACCCCTTTCCACCAGTGGCTGCTCACTCTATCGGCGCTGGTTTGGGCAATTTTATTAATCGCTTTGGTTTCTTTTCGCTGACGGGCGATCGCCAACATCAGCAGCCGGTCTAGCCAGCTCAGCTCAGTTTTCAGGTAGGCCCAATTGTCTGCAAACGGCATTAAGTCAGCGCCCATGCTCCATCCGCCGAATGAATTCCAAAGGTAGACCGTCGGTATCGGCTAAAAAAGCCACTTCATATACATCATCGCCAATTTGCTGCTGCTGTGGCTCCAGTAAAACGCTGAGACTCCCGCCCGATTGATCCACGCGCTGCCGCAAATCGGCGAGCCAGGCAGGCAAACTCTCCGCTTGCTCACTCAGGTCAAACGACAGGTGATAGTAGCCGGTATAGTGCTCATCGGCAAAGGCATCGGCAGTCGGCCTCGGCTCGGGTACCTGCATCAGCTCAATGCGTCCGCCTAAGCCCTCCATCCAGCAGGCCAGGGTAATGCCCGCTGTAAAGCGCGTTTGCATAACAAACCCAAGCTGCTCATAAAAGGCGATCGCCCGGTGAATATCCGCAGTCTTAATCGAGGCGTGGTGCATAGCAAATCGTGACGATAATCAATTTAAAGACGACTGAGCGATCACTCAGGTCTGACTGACTCACCCTAAGCAAAAACTTCAAGCTCGTGTAAAACTTTATACCGAATTTTGGCAACCGTCTGATGTTCTCACCAGCTTGCACAAGTCTGTGATCGTACTTCACTCAAAAATTTTGAGATACCGGTATTGGGTCGGCACACCCGGTTCTTTTTCAAGATCAAAGTTGATAATTTCCCAGCGGGGATCAACCGCTGCGCTCTCGCTAAACGCCACCGGTAGACCATAGAGCTTCGGCACCTTTTCGTCGCCTCGACTTTGCCAGGGGGCACCATGCTCTAGATAAGGCGTCATCAACGGCTCGTAGCGGCTCGCAATAATTACCCGAGTCGCCCGAAAGCCTTTTGTGTAGAGCCGGTCAAGTTCTTCATGAATTTCAAACCGAATGCCGTCTGGGTGAGTATGCTGACGGTACCATTGGTCTTGCCACCGTCGCCAGTGGCGGCCCGACTGCACATGCACCAGTTCCTGAGTCTCGGGGTTGGCTTCAAAGGCACCGTGACGCGAGCACAAATAGCTATCGGTTAGCAAAAGCGCCGGGATCGTTTGCCGACAGTGCGGGCACTGTACTTCGGGGCCGTATATGGGATATTGAGAGGCAGAGCCAAGCATTAAGAGTATCTATTACCTAGTGTTTTCACAATGTTTTCACAATGTTTCCGCAGTGTTCTCACCAGTCACCTGCTGAAAGCAACCCACGAACACGCCCGCTGAACCAACGATTGCTTTTTAACAAAACTATTATAACTTTCGAGCCTCTACGCCTCATCGGTTAGATTTAATAGTCGCTCAGGTTTACGTTATTAGCGCTTGCGAGGTGTCCCGATGAGTTTAGCTAACCCTGCCTCAGCTTCTATGCCCGGTCCGTTAGTCGTCGCGCCCGGTCAGTTTTGGCCCGCCCCCGATCTTTCACAGGCCGCTTTCATTGCGCCGAATGCGACCGTTATCGGCCAGGTGGAGGTAGGGCCAGGGGCCAGCATTTGGTACGGGGCGGTAGTGCGGGGCGATGTTGATGTGGTTCGCATTGGCACCGGTAGCAATGTGCAAGATGGCGCGGTGCTGCATGGCGATCCGCATTTGCCTACTGTTTTAGAAGACTATGTGACTATCGGCCATCGGGCTGTGATCCACAGCGCCCATATTGAGTCGGGCTGTCTGATTGGAATTGGGGCGATTATTCTCAACGGTGTGCGCGTGGGGGCCGGCAGCATGGTCGGCGCTGGCGCTGTCGTGAATAAAGATGTGCCGCCGCGATCGCTAGTCGTTGGCGTACCGGGCAAAATCTTTCGCCCCCTATCAGAGCAAGAGGCCGAAGACCTGATTGAACATGCCAAAAAATATGAGCAGCTCGCGCTGGTTCACGCGGGGAAAGGCAAAAATCTGGGGTTTGTTTAGTCTTACTTTGAACGCCCTATTCAAAAGCTATCTTAAAAAGCCATTGCAAAAAAAGCCATTGCAAAAAGCCATTGTAGAAAGCCATTGTAGAAAGTCGCTGCGTCTATGACTGCCAAATTCTTTCTAACGAACGCTGACCTGCGCGCTAGCCTGGAGCGGATTTTGGAAGCCACCTGGGCTACTTTTCCGCAGCTCGCCCAAAATCAGATAGCCCTCACCTGGATAGTCTATGAGCCGCCCTATCAGGTGAATACCGGCGGCGCACTCAGCGCTGAAGCCTTTTGGCAGTACCGACCGCAAGGGGCCAGCTACAGGGGCATAGAGCCCATAGAGCCAGCGGCTTTAGTGCAGCTGTTTTACTTGGTGGCTATACAGGTTTGGCTAGAGCAGGGGATGGTACAGCCGTCTCCAGAAATATCGCGGGCGCTGACAGACATGGTGAAGGATAGCAGCGATGATGCGGCGAGCTACCTTGTAGATGTGCTCAGCGGCACGACTAGCGGCCCATCGCTACCGCCAGGCCCGTTGGAAACCTGGCGATCGCAGCGCAATATCGTCAATCGCTATTTTCAGCAGCTAGGCTGGCCAGAGCTAAGGTCAGTAAACCTGAACCAAAAGACCTGGCACAATGGCCCCTATGGACGGGAACGAGATTTTTTAGGTGACGCTTTTGAAAACCGCAATCAGCTCACGACTGAAGCTACTGCCAGACTGCTTCATAGCATTGTGGGCGGGGTCTCGGTCAGCAGCGTTAGATCGGTTGGCATGATGGATTTGATGCGGCGATCGCTCGATCCGACAGCAGTCCCTACCCGAGCCGATCAGATAGCGGGTTTTATTGGCGCAGGGCTACCGCAGACGGTCAGACTCTGGTCAAAGGCGGGCGTATCCAGCCAGGTTAGCCATGACGCTGCCTATGTAGAAGCAGCAGGACACCTGCCGTATCTGCTGGTAGTCTTCACCGAAGGCGCAGCGCAGCAGCAAAACGAAGATCTGATTCCTTTTCTCTCCAGGCAGGTCTTTGCCGCTACGGGGTTAGAGGCGATCGCTCCATAGCTAGCTGGCTTCAGGTGTTATTCCATCAGGCCACTAAACACACCCTTGAGCGCGGCCATCCCATCTTCGGCCTGGGCCCAGATATCTTCTTTAGGCTCTTTGCCAACCAGCTCGCGGGTGCCTGTCTTGATTAAGATACTCTTGAGCATCTCCTGGTGCTTCCGATTCAAAAAGTTAGCCTTATTGATCGGATCGATCACCTTTTCCAGGTCGTCGCCTGCCGCCTGCGCAGACTTGTGAATCAAAATTCCCAGCATCACCAGCTGATGCTTCAGCGCCTCTTGCTGCATGAACTTCTCATATAGCAACAGGTCGCTGCCAGCCATTATTTCTTCTATTGTGCTGCTGACTGCTTGCACTTTGTCACTGGCTTCACCAGGCACGCCTAGCTTGTTCATTGCTGATTGCAAAGTCTGCAAATTAGCTCGGTCGTCGCTGAGCATAGTGTTCAGGCGACTGGTCACCTCCGTGTCGCCGACAGATGCCTGCATGAGCTTCTCTTCGTTTGAGATCATCAAGGTTTGCAGCTTGTACATGTCAGCTAGCTTGTTGGCAATCACATTGAGCTGTGACGCATCGATGACATCGGTAATAGTCATAAGCGAGAGTATTCCAAACACTACTGTCCATATTTACTGTGGCCAGTAGAGGGCATGAGAGCATCATCCGCGAGAAAGAAACTGCGCAGGCTCGGTGCTGATCTGTACCATTCTGGCTCGCAGTAGTGCTATGGTATAAATGGCTCGGACTCATGCAGTTACAACGCCCAAATCTTGTCAGGACCGGAAGGTAGCAGCAATACGGGATGCTTGTAATAGGCGTGAAATCCGGGCCTTTTTAAGATCTTTCGCAGTTTTGTCGGGTCTTTTAAGGATCTTGTCTTCTAAGAACCTTTAGGGGAGGACCTTTAGGGGTTTGTCCACTTTTTAGGGCGGTTATTGTGAGTGGTCGTTTTAGCTGGGTTCTACCTATCCTATAGACATTGATTATGCAGAGGGAAGGTACCCATGGCAGGCTTCGGTAACTTAGTCCAAAAGGCGTTCTATTTGGGAGTGGGTATTGCTTCTTACGCGGGTGAGAAAGCAGGCGGCGTGCTAGGTGACCTGCGCGGTCAGGCTCAAAAGCTAGTTGACGAACTGGTAGAGCGGGGCGAAATTACCGCCGAAGAAGCCCAAAAGATGATGAATGACATGGTAGAGCGGGCCCAGGCAACTGCTGAAGCCGAAATGAATACAGCCTCTCAGACGACCGCTTCATCGTCTCCTCAGCCGGAAGGCCCGCGTCAAATTCAGATTTTAGATGACAGTGAGCCGCTAACTGCAGAGGAACGCCAGGCCGAAGCCATGCGACAGGAAGTAGAGGCGCTGCGCGGGGAACTGAAGAAGCTTCAATAACCGCTCAGGGTTTCTCTGACAGCCCTTTTCACATACGTACAGTTCATAGGAATGACAGCCATGGATGAATGGTTGAAGCAGCTGCAAACAACGCTCGATTTAGCCGCTCAAAACTCTAGCGAGTGGTTAGTCGAAGTTTCTCAAAAGGCCGACCAGGCAATTGAGGAATGGGTAGATAGCTCTTTAGAAGTAGCCCAAGAAATTGATCAGGCGATCGCCCCTAACCTGGCCAGACTCGGCGATCAAATAGACAGCGCGCTAGACAGCGGCTTACTCTTCTTTGATGAGCATGTCGCATCCTGGGTAGAAGAGACCGCAGCGCCGCTGACGCAAACCGTTACCCCCTGGTTGCAAAACCACCCGACCTGCGTAGGCTGCCGTAACTACCACGGCGCTGAGTATGGGGAGGAGATGCTGGTATGTGGTATGCACCCCTACGGCCCTGACGATGAGACCTGCCCCGACTGGGAGTCGGTATGGCCGACTGACTCAGACGAGGCTTGACTAGCTGGGCTGTCTCTTAGCTGGCTAACAGTTAGCTTTCAAGCTTAGCTTTTAAGCAATGAGTAAAAATGGCCTACCGGTCCTTGTCCTTGGCCAATAGAGAGAGAGTGGTGGAGTGCCTGCGTCACGTAGTTTTTAGCTGCTTTCACGGCGGCTAGGGGGCTGATCTCTTTGGCTAGGTTTGCGGCGATCGCACTCGACAGCGTGCAGCCCGTCCCATGCGTATTGGGCGTATCTACCTGCTCAGTGGTCAGCACCGCGATCTGTTCGCCATCAAACCAAACATCGACGCCGCGCAGTTCGCCGCGAAATCCACCGCCTTTAACCACTACTGCCGCCGGGCCGAGCGCCCAGATTGCTTTGGCCGCTGTCTGCATATCGGCTAGCGAAGTAATTTTCATCTCGGCCAAGATCTCAGCCTCGTGGCGGTTAGGCGTGAGTATGGTGGCTAGGGGCAGCAGGCGATCACGCAGCGCCAAAATCGCGCCATCATCAATTAGCTTGTCGCCCGTGCGAGACACCATCACCGGATCTACCACTAGCCCGGTAATCGGCTGCGCCTTTAGATAACTGGCAACGGCTTCAATAATCGGTTGGTTGAGCAGCATCCCCGTCTTCGCCGCCTGCACGCCGATATCGCTAGTAACCGCCTCAATTTGAGCGATCACTGCCGCCGGGGGCAGCGGATCTACCCGAGTGACGCCCAGTGTATTTTGAGCGGTGACGCAGGTGAGTGCGCAGGTACCGTGCACCTGATGAAAGGCAAAGGTGCGCAGATCTGCCTGAATACCCGCTCCCCCCCCGCTGTCAGAGCCAGCAATGGTGAGCGCCACTGGCACAGCCGCCGATCTAACCTCAGGCATAGTGAATCCTAACGGTTACGCCGACGCTGTAGAAATTCAGGGATATCCAGGTTAGGTGAAATCACTGGCTGATTGGAAGGGTCGCTTCCCCCTTCGCTGGGAGCTGCGCCGGGTGAATCAAACAGGCTGCTAGGCGTGCGCGTCATCGGGGTCACGCGGCTGCTGTTCATTGAAGGAATGCTGCGGGTGTCAGCGCTAAAGCCGGTGGCAATAACAGTAATGCGAATCTCGCCCTGCAAGCGATCGTCAATGACTGCGCCAAAGATAATGTTGGCATTGGGATCAACCGCTTCGTAGATGATTTCAGCGGCCTGGTTGACTTCATGCAGCGTCAGATCGCTGCCGCCTGTGATATTAAAGACGACCCCACCGGCTCCATCGATAGAGGTTTCGAGTAGGGGGGAAGAGGTAGCCGCGATCGCCGCTTCTCTTGCTCGCGATTTACCAGAGCCCACACCAATACCCATCAGCGCTGAGCCCGCGTCAGCCATCACCGCCCTAACATCGGCAAAGTCTACGTTGACCAGGCCCGAAATTGTGATGATGTCCGAGATACCCTGCACACCCTGACGGAGAATATCGTCAGCCACGCGGAAGGCTTCTTGCACAGGGGTTTGCTCAGAGATCACTGAGAGCAGCTTGTCGTTGGGAATGATAATTAGCGTGTCTACACTGGCCTGCAAAGCCGCGATACCGCTTTCTGCTTGAGCTGTCCGGCGGCGACCTTCAAAGGTAAAGGGCCGGGTGACCACTCCGACGGTAAGCGCGCCTGCTTCTTTCGCTGCTTCAGCCACCACTGGCGCTGCGCCAGTACCCGTACCACCGCCCATACCGGCAGTGATAAAGACCAGATCGGCTCCTTCTAATGCCTGAAAAATTTCGTCTCGTGATTCTTCGGCAGCTTTTTGCCCAATTGACGGGTTACCCCCTGCGCCTAAGCCCCGGGTCAGCTTTTGACCGAGCTGCATAGCGTTGGTGGTGGCCGAATAGGTTAACGCCTGAGCGTCGGTATTCACCGTCCAAAACTCAATGCCAGCCAGCCCACTGTCGATCATGCGGTTGACCGCGTTGCAGCCGCCACCTCCAACCCCAATAACCTTAATCCTGGCGACGCTGCTCGGTATAATCTCTGCGCTCATCGGCCCTTCTGCTGACAGTGCATTGCCATTATTACCTGAAGTAGATGATTTTACACCTGACCCATCGTTCGCATAAGAATTTTTGTGAGGGAATGCTTTGTTCATAGTGCGAGCTGACTATATGAATAGGGGAGGTATGAATGCGGGCAATAGGGATGAAATATTTGCAAAGAGCCCAGGGTAGGGAAAGCTTCAGCCTACCAAGCCCTGGTTGAAAACACCCGGGTCTTCATTCAGTAAAGAATTATAGAGTCTAAAGCAGAAATATACTTAACTTGACAATAGACAATATAAAAAATCTTGAAACTGGTGCAGTTTAAATAGCGCTGTAGCCTACTTCAACTGCGCCTGATGCGGATTGAGTCAACTATAGGGGAACTTGCTAAAAAAGCCAAACTCTGCGGTCGTAGAGGGTTACCCTTTTTGCTCAGTATTTTGACCAGTATTCCGTACCGCTCTGGTGAGGGCTGTCCGTTAGGGTGAACCTGCCGGGTTGTTGTTGGCCTGCAAAATTTCGACAACGGGATGATCAGGGTCGTGCAGATCGATAAAGGCGACCTTTTCGGGGTTGATGGCGCTGCCCAGCGATCGCATTTGATCGAGCGCTGCGAGCTGAGCCTCAAAGTTTTGGCCGTAAGGGCCTAAATACACCGCGCCCAGCTCCGTCTGCAAGATCAGATTGCTAGGGCGAGTCCAATCGATAGCGGTGATGGTGACCGGGCTGCGGCTAACGCTCTGATAGATCTGCTGCCAGTCTAATCTGTACTCAGCGCGCATCCCTTTGACAATCAGCGCGGGTGGGCTAGCCGTTGCGCCTAGCTTACGAAAGCTGTTGTAAGGCATCCAGCCCCCAGCGGCATCGATCAGGCCGGGCTCCCGAAAGGGCACCGGCTGAGTAGGAATGGCCTTAACCGGACGAGCCGTATCTGGAATGGCCACCGCTACGGGCACCCGCTCTTGGATGCGGATATGCAGACCCGGCGGAATCAGGCGACGGCTGACGGCGGCTTTTTCAATCGGTTCGTGAGCTGTCACGCTTTCTGCTAAAAATTCAGGCTTTACCTTCAGCAGCGACTGAGGGTAGGGCAGCGGCAGCAGGTCTTGAATGTTTTTGTCAGACAGCAGCTGGTTGCCGCTGATCTCTAGCTGCTCGCTACTGCGAATGAGCCACACGGGGGACGTTGCTAGCCAGACGGTGCCAGTCGCTAGGGCAACCATCGCCAGCGATCGCCAGACCGTCTTATAAAACTTAAATCGCCGCTGTGCCCGCAGATGCTGTCTGCGTCGGGCCAGATCCTGCGTCGAAGGCGATTTGGGAGGAGAAGCCATGTCGTTAGCCAGCACGATAGATTCGTCGTTTACGTATTTAACCACTTACGCATTTGATTGCAACTATGTATTTTTACTGACTGACGGCACCCTTTTAGGGGGTTGCATACTCTGTGTCGCTACAGCGGCAGGCTCCATTTCTGGCGTAAAAAGTCAAACCACTGCCGGGCGATCGCCCCTTCTGTAAAGGGAACGCTCAGATGCTGTCCGTTTCTAAGCGTGAAGCCCAACGCAAATCGCCCCTTATTCGGTAGCTGATCGGGGTCAACCGGCCTGTCGTTAACCTCGATGTCAACCCGCTTTACCTCAGTGAGATCTAGCGTAGCCGCGTCGATCACGCCCTTGCGAGTCGGCACTCCCCAAGTCAGCACATCGCCTTGCTGACCAAGGGCCGCGTAAATATCGTATTTTGCTCGCTCAAACTGCTGTGCCCACCCTTTGTAAAACTCGACTTTGCGGTACTCGTTCCAGCCAGCCCAGGTCAACCCAATAAACAAAAACAGTAGCGGTAACCACAGCAAACCACGGACCATAAGCTTCACCGATCAAACCCTGTTCAATGTTAACTCTTACAACGAATTCTCAGCCTTTCGCGATAGGCTTCTCCATATTCATGAAAGATAAAGGCCAGTAGTTGCCTTTGCAGTGCCTTGGCTTTGTCCGAAGGAGCCTTCCCTGAAGGAGCCTTCCCTGAAGGAGCCCTGCCTGAGGGAACCTACCGATCATATTTTTCTTGGAGAGAGCATATATGTTGCCTGTACTAGCTGCTTTTGGACCGGTTCCCCACACTGCCAGTTGGGGCCCTAGTGTTGCCATTGTCATGATCGTCTGTAACGTGCTGGCATTTTTCATTGGCAAGCAGGTCATTCAAGTCCCAGATGCTGGCCCGGCCTCAGGTGTCTTTCTCGGTCTGGGGTTGCCTGCACTGATAGCGACGACCAGCCTGGGACATTTGCTCGGTGCTGGCGCAATTTTGGGCCTGGCTAACCTGGGCGTTTTGTAAGTCCTTCTGGGTTTTCAGCACATTCAATTTTAGCTGTGCTCCTAGCCTGAAACTGCCTGAATCTGCCTGAATCTGTTAGAGCTGAGTCTGTAGATCTTTGGCGATCGCTGAAGATCTACAGACTTTGCAGGCAGCTTCAGGCTTTTCGGCTTGGTTTTCCCAGCCTAGCTATCGATCACTGCCTGCAACCGGCGGCGGAATTCTCCCTTGGGATGCCCCCCTCTAACTTCGCCAATAACCGCAAAATCGCCCTCGGGCTCATCGCAGATCAAGTAGGTAGGCCAGCCCATCTCAGCCTTGTCAGGATACCGGCTCAGCAATATCTGCCGGTACTTACGGTAGGTAGCTGTGTCCTGCATTTTTATATTGACGAAGTCTAAATTTAGCTCTTTGGCTACCTTTTCGTCATAAAAAGCCATTTTGTGACAAATACCGCAATCTTCAGATGAGAACTTGAGAACAGCTCGGGGCATAGACCATCGTTGTCTGGAGAACTTTTCCATCATAAAGGAGTCAGGGATGCTAAAGCGGCCTGCCCTCAATCGCCTTGAAAACCAGTGCAACCCGATGCTGAATCTGCAGAGTTGCAAATGGCCTGTATAGTGTGGCTATCAATAGCGCCCCCTTATGCCCGTTTCCTGACCTGAGATGATTGCAATCTATCCTGGCAGCTTTGATCCCATTACCCTGGGGCATCTCGACATCATTACCCGCAGCAGTCAGCTTTATCGGCGGGTGATTGTGGTAATTTCTCGCAACCCCAATAAAAATCCGCTGTTTACTGTCGAAGAAAGGATTGCGCAAATTCGGAAAACGACTCAACATTTAGATAATGTTGAGGTAGATAGTTTTGAGGGGCTGACGATTACTTATGCCCGAGACCGTCAGGCCAAGGTTTTACTGCGGGGTTTGCGAGTCCTCTCAGACTTTGAGAAAGAGCTGCAGATGGCGCATACTAATAAAACTTTAGCCAGTGACATTGAGACTGTCTTTTTAGCAACTTCTACCGAGTATGGCTTTTTGAGCAGCAGCCTCGTTAAAGAAATTGCTAGATTTGGGGGCCCGATCAATCATCTGGTGCCTGAGCATATTGCGCTTGACGTCGAGAAATGTTATGGCAATACTCTTCGTTGAATAATATATGATATAGCTGCCTGAGGTCAGTCAGTAGCCAAGCCAACTATCAATGGCTGCTTTAACGGTGCACTTAACGCCTCTGTTGAACGCCTCTGTTGAACGCTTAGCTAAACAGTCAGCCTTCTGGAAATCTCTCATCAAAAAAATTTGTGAATACTCCTGCAAACGGCGATTATTACAAAGATTCGGCCCCCGAGCGCTTCAGTCTTCAGCAAGAGCTGGATCGGATTGAAGAAATCGTGCTAGAAAGCCCCAGGGTACCGCTTTCGGGCAAGACCATGGTTTCAGAAGACGAGTTGCTCGACCAGTTAGACGTGGTGCGGGTCAATCTGCCAGCGGCGGTCCAAGAGTCGGTACAGATCGTTCAGCAGCGAGAAGAAATTTTGATGGAAGCTGAGCAGTACGCTCAGGAAATTATCACCTCAGCAGAAAAGCAGGCAGCGGCTATTCTCAGTGAGATGTCAATTATTCGGCAGGCGGAGGCGAATGCGGCGCAGCTGCGATCGCAGACCGAACAAGACTGCGAAGCGCTGCGATCGCAGACCATCAGCGAAATTGAGCAGCTCCAAAATCAGGCGCGTCAAGAGTGGGAAGAAACCCGCACGCGCACCGTTACCGAAGCCAAAACCATTCAAGAAGACGCCGATACCTATGCCGACCAGGTACTAGAAAATATGGAGCGACAGTTTATGGAAATGCTTCATGTCTTGCGTAACGGTCGCCAAAAGATTCAGGGCGGTCAGTCTCTAGATATTGAGAGCGCCGCCCAAACCCCACAAATCAACCCGACCACGGGCAACATTCGGCCCAGCCGTCGGGAGGCTCCGCCCCGTCCGCCTATCGCTGAGCAGCGCCTACCTTTGCGTAATCCTCGTTCTCGTTCGTGATTGGCTATGTCAGAGGTACCTTGGCCGAGAGCCAAAAGCTGCCTAATGGCCGAGTAATCGTGACGGTAGAGGCCAGCGGCGTTGGCTACGACATGCAGATCAACCCGCGCGCGCTGAGCGAGCTACCGGCGACTGGCGAGCGAGTGCAAGTTTTTACCCATTTGCAGAGCCGCGAAGATTTGCAGGTGCTGTTTGGCTTTAGCAGCAGAGCGGAGCGCGACGTGTTTCGGCTGCTGACTTCTGTTAGTGGAATCGGCCCGCAAATGGGGATGGCACTGCTCGATACTCTAGGGCTGAATGAGCTGATCCAGTCGGTAGTGAGTGGCAATACGCGGGTGCTCTCTCGGACGCCAGGCGTCGGCAATAAAACCGCCGAGAGAATTATTTTAGAACTCAAAACCAAGCTCAGTGAGTGGCGGCAGCACTCGGGTATTGTCGCCCCTACTGGCGGCCCAGTTTCGGCTGTGCAGGAAGACGTGGAGATGATGCTGATGGCCCTGGGCTATACCAACAGTGAGATTGGCAAGGCACTGGCTGCGGTCGGCAGCAGTACTGCTTTAAGTAAAAACGACGATACTGAAGCCTGGATTCGAGAGGCGATCGCCTGGCTGAGTCGCTAGTGATTTGGTTACTTGCCTCGCCTGCCCTAGTAAAAACCCCCCAACCAAGCCCAAGCAGCTTTAGTCGGAGGGGGGGAGCTGTAGCTTTGGCCACTTAGCTGCGTACATTCGCTAGCTATAATACGCAGCGATTTACGATCACGCAGACTGTAGAAACCGCGTTCTGAAAAGCTTAGTCTAAAGCTTAGTTAACAGGTTCAGCTGGCTGTTCAACCGGTGGGGCTTCGGCTGCGGGCTCAGCCGGTGCGGCCTGAGGTTGAGCAGGAGCTTCGTTGGTAATGTTGACATCGGGTACGCTAACAGCAGGCACGTCAACTTGAACATCGGGCAGCTGTAGAGCTGGCTGAGGATTGTCTCTCTCGATGACGGTGGTTTCTCTTTCAGTTGTGGTTTCCTTTTGAATTTGAGGCACTGCCACAGGGGCGGTGCGATCGCCACTCAAAAAGTACAGGGCAGCGCCCACGCCAGCGGCTAGTAAAGCAATGAAGAGTCCTATCAACAGACCGCTAGCAGCATTGTCATCGGCTCGGGACTGAGCGATCGCCCCTTCCTGCCCTCTCAAGTTTTGCTGCACATAGTTCTCATCAGTCCGACCTTTGACGTAGCCGTCACGCTGAGCAATTTCTTCTGGCGTAGCTTCTCTGCCGCGCACGCCGCTCAAATCTTCATCAGACGGGTGGTTATTGATAGCCATGCTAGTTCTGTCTCCAAAACAATGTTTTAACTTTTAAGTTTGATGGAACCCTGCTATGAGTTTCTACACAGGTAGACCTGAGCATTAGGGGAAATCGGCTTAAGTACGCAGATTCTTCGGCGGGTCTCAGCTAGAGAAACAGTCCACCGCGCTTTGCCTTGCAGACCTTCTTGCAGACCTTGTATTAACTTGCCCACTTGCCGACGATACTAACCACAGGAAAAAGGCGATCGCTCTCCCGCAAGATAGATCTCCCTATTATCAATTATTCTTGTTTTACGGTTCAATAGACCTCTTGCAGAAATGATTATGTGATAGACTAACGCGCCTCGCTGAGACTACCAAGCGGCTATCGTGCGTTCATGATTGTAGAGGGCCGCAATCA
>NZ_NRTA01000028.1 GCF_002286735.1 Leptolyngbya sp. BC1307 | reverse complement strand
CGGCGCATTGAGTTTTGCTACACCCCGAAGCATGGCAGTTGGCTGAATGTCGCAGAGAACGAGCTGAGCGCGATGACCCGTCAATGTGTTGACGGTAAACGATTCGAGGATATCGAAACCATCCGCAGCGAAATTGCGGCTTGGTCAACGGATATCAACAACACTCAACGAGGGGTTGACTGGCAAATGAAAGTTGAGGATGCTCGGTGTAAACTGATTTCCATTTATCCTCAAATTAAGCTCTGACGCTCCACTAGGTTAACCTTATTTTTAAGCGGCGTTGCTGGTTCAAAGCGTTGAATGCTGGTTGCCTCAGCCACCGGCTGCTGACATTTAGATATGAGATGAAAGTCGTTTTTTGCGTTCTGTTTTTTGCATTCTCTAGAGAATATTATGCTCGCGGCAGCTCTCGGTCTGAATTAGGGATAGAAATGCCAATGGCGCTATTTTTAGCAAAGGTATTGACAGACTTTTGGCAGCGCCATCGGCAGAACAGTCCAAAGCTATAGCGTTGGTCACTTTGCTGAGGATCATCACACCGGCTGAAAGGCTTGTGTTGCAACGGGAAAAGTGACTCGCGGGACCCGAATGCATCCGGGACCCGCCATAACCGATGGCTTTAGCGAGTTTGCTGCGACCAGACGCGGGTGGGTAGTCCCCAAACGTAAATGAATCCTTCGGCAGCTTTGTGGTCAAATTTGTCGTCGGCGCTGTAGGTGGAGAGTTCGTCTGTATAGAGAGCGTTTTCTGATTTGCGACCGGCGATGATGGCGTTGCCCTTAAACAGCTTGATGCGCACGGTGCCCGAGACGCGGGTCTGCGTTTGGCTGATGAAGGCGTCAAGAGCCGACTTGAGCGGGCTGTACCAGAGGCCGTTGTAGATCATCTGGGCGTAGGTTTGCTCAATGTTGCGCTTGTACTGGGTGACATCGCCTGTGAGGGTGAGGCTTTCTAAATCGCGGTGCGCGGCGATCAATACCAGCAGGGCAGGCGCTTCATAAATCTCGCGTGACTTAATGCCGACTAAGCGGTTTTCGATCATGTCAATGCGGCCTACGCCGTGACGACCGGCGATCTCGTTGAGCTGGGTGACCAGCGCCACCGGGGAGAGGGCGTCGCCATTGAGACTGACGGGTCGGCCTTGCTCAAAGCCAATTTCGACGTATTCGGGTTCGTCTGGGGCGAGCGCTAGCCCTTGAGTCATGATAAACACTTCTTCCTGAGGCTCTATCCAGGGATCTTCTAATGGCCCCGCTTCAACGGAGCGGCCTAGCAGGTTGCGGTCAATGCTGTAGGGCGAAGACTTTTTGACCGGAAAAGTCAGGCCAAATTTTTCGCCGTAGGCCATCGCTTCTTCGCGGCTCATGCCCCATTCACGGGCGGGGGCAAGTACTTTCAAGTCGGGGTTGAGAGCAGCGATCGCCACATCGAACCGCACCTGATCATTACCCTTGCCAGTACAGCCATGAGCTACAGCATCTGCGCCGTATTCTTCAGCCGTGTCAACCAGTAGCTTGGCGATGAGAGGGCGAGCTAGCGCAGTAGAGAGCGGATAGCGGTTTTCGTAGAGGGCATTGGCTTGAATGGCCGGAAAAGCGTAGTCGGTGATGAAGGGTTCAGTCACATCGGTCACGACGGATTCGGATGCACCGCACTTGAGCGCTTTTTGGCGAATGGGCTCTAGTTCGTCACCTTGGCCCAAGTCGGCAGCTAGAGTAATGACTTCCTTAACGCCGTATTTTTCTTTGAGATAAGGAATGCAGACGGTGGTATCGACACCGCCCGAATATGCCAAAACGACTTTATCTGCAGGGCCCATAGCTGTTTTTATCCATGTTTGAGGTGATCCGCTTCATATTATTGCAGGGTGGGGGAGTCGGGAGAAGGATTAGGGAGAGGAGAGGAAGGGGAAAGGGGGAAGGGAGAAAGGGGTGAGCTACTGGCCTGATATGAAATTGAGCTGCTTCGCTGATAGCTGAGGGATGAAATAGAATGTGAGGAAATGAAAACATCGAGGCCCATGGTTTTTAGCTCTATGTTCTTTAGCGTTGTCATCCCTACTTACAATCGTCAGCCGATTTTGGAAAAGTGCCTGCGGGCGATGGAAAATCAGGTGCTGCGCCCCAATGGGCAAGTAGAAGGCTATGAGATTGTGCTGGTGGACGATGGCTCGACCGATGGTACGGTGGCCTGGCTGCAGGAGCAGGCGGCTGAGCTGCCGCATGTGAAGCTATATGAGCAAGACCATGAGGGGGCGGCGATCGCTCGCAATTTCGGCGTCAAGCAGGCTGAGGGCGATACGATTATCTTCATTGATAGCGATCTGGTCGTTTTAGACGGCTTTTTGCAGCACCATGCCGATGCGCTGACCCAAGCCTATGAGCAGGGCAATGAGCGCGTGTTTACCTATGGGCGGGTGGTGAATACCTGTAATTTTGACGCGCCGACTTCTGAGCCATTTAAGGTGACGGACTATTCGCGGGCCTTTTTTGCGACGGGGAATGTGGCGATCGCCAAGCGTTGGCTACTGGAGGCGGGTTTATTTGATCCGCAGTTTACTCAGTATGGTTGGGAAGATCTGGAGCTAGGCGTGCGGCTAAAAAACAATGGGCTCTCGCTGATCAAGAGCCCTGAAGCGGTAGGCTATCACTGGCATCCGGCCTTCTCAGTCGAAGAACTGCCCGAGCTCATTGATAAAGAAATTCAGCGGGCGCGGATGGGCGTTGTCTTCTACCAGAAGCATCCGACGCTGGACGTGCGGCTGATGATCCAGATGACCTGGCTGCACCGGCTGCTGTGGGGTTCACTGTCGCTGGGCGGGCTGCTCAATGAGCGATCGCTGGGGCCAACGCTCCGCTGGCTGATTGACCGGGGCTACCCGCAGCTCTCACAAGAACTCTCGCGAGTGTTCTTAAACTGGTATAACGTCAACGCAGTGTATGCGGCTTATCGCGACCTGCCCAAGTCGGCAACGCGAGGATAAGCCGGGCCCTAACAGCAGGAGGTCTACAGAACATGGCTGACGACGCAGTGCGGCTCTTTCGCATGCTAATAGAGGCTGGGGCCACGCCGGGTAAAGACTTTTCCTACGATTTGGGGACGGCTTCGGCGCAGATTAGCGATCGCGCCTTTGAAAAACTCAAAGCGGCTTTTCCTGAAGTTGACTGGGCCAGCATCTGTCAGCAAATAGAGCTAGACCCCGCTGTACCGGCTGAATATCTCGATGCCTATTTGGGCACTCACTTTGTCGAGCAGATGCTCACTCGCCTTGAGCAGCGCTTAGATCACTTAGCCGACGGGCAGGCTGCCTGGTATTTACAGCAGGTGCTGGGCGGCGTTGAGCAGCGCACGCAGGTCTCACTGTACGTACTTTTGCAGCGGCGGCTATCGCTCACGAAGCAGGCCCGGCTAGAGACGCTACTCCGGCAGCCCGGCGATCCCTGCTACCTGTGGATGATCGATCTGGTAGAGGCAGCCGGCGGCAGTTCTGCTGACGTTGAGATCCAAGATGGCGAAGCTATGCTCACGCAACCGGGCCTGACGCTGCTAATGACCGTATGGACGGGCGAGTATGACCTGCTAGAGGAAGATATCGAGCATTAGCCACCGCTGCCAGCGCCGGTATCGTCTGCTGCCGGCTGGACGATCAGCGCTGAGCCATGAAGCATATCGCTGTGACAGATCAAGTAAATGACCGCCTCGGCGATGTCTGCAAAAGGAGCCACTGACGAACCACCTGGGCCATAGAGAACGGGCTCTACCAGCAGACCCAGGGCGACTGGCGCTGAGCTAGCAGGACTCACTGGCGCCGCCCGGCTGGCCCAGATCAGATTAGCCGTGACGGTATTGGCAGAAACCTGCTGAGCGATCGCCCCTGTCATCGCCAGTACACCCCCCTGACAGATCGCCGCAACCGAACCCGCCTCAGGCGACGGCCCAACCAAATTGATAATCGTGCCTTGCCCTGACTGCTGCAAAAACGGCAGCGCGTACTGACAGCAAAAAAAAGTGCTCTTGAGCGTCGTTTCAACGATCCGCTCCCAAGCAGTTTCTGAGACTTCTAATAAGGGGCCATCGGCGACATGGCGACTGCTAGCATGGTTAAACAAAATATCTAAACGGCCATAGGTGGCGATCGTCTCATTGATAGCCGCCTGCACATCGCTGACAATGGCCGTATCGGCCAAGACAAAACTAGCCCGCCCCCCCTCATTTTGAATCTGAACGACCGTAGCGCGGCCCTGAGTGGCATTGCGACCGCAGATCATCACTTTGGCCCCTTCTCTAGCGAGCTGCTGAGCCGTACTTGCACAAATGCCTGGGCTGCTACTAGTAACCAGGGCTACTTTTTGTTCTAGACGCATAGCCACTTCATTAGCGCTGGTTGTGGTTTTTCTTTTAAGTGAGAATATACCACCAAGTTCATTCACACCTACTTCATCTGTCTATGTCTACTCACCGTATCGAGCTGCGGCCCACTCGCCCGACAGATCTGACCTGGGTGCTCGCTGCTGAACAGTATTTTGAGAATGCGCCCTATGTCGGCCAGTGGTCACGGGCACAGCATGAAGGGGCGATCGCCGCTACAGACGAAGCCCACTTCGTCGCAGAGCAAAACCATGAGCCGGTCGGCTACGTGATTTTGACCGGATTGGAGAACCCTCACCTGACGATAAATCTGCAGCGGATTGTCGTTGTCAAAAAAGGGAACGGCTACGGCAGGCAGATCTTGCAATGGGTGAAAGCGTTTGCGTTTGATACGCTGGGCTATCACCGCCTCTGGCTTGACGTAATCAGCAGCAACCAGCGGGCCCAGTCTCTGTACAAACGCGAGGGCTTCGTCGTCGAAGGCATTCTGCGAGACAGTTGGAAAACCGCTTCAGGCTACGAAGATATGCTGATCATGTCGATGCTAGCGCCAGAGTATCGGGCCGCTCCTCAGATGACAGGTCAAGCGACGGATCAGGCGACGACGGCTGTAGGTAAATAAGTCAGCACTTCTACACCCGCTTTGGTCACCGCCAGGGTGTGCTCAAACTGGGCAGAGAGCTTCCGATCTTTGGTCACCGCCGTCCACTGGTCAGCGAGTAGCTCTACGTCATAAGTGCCCTCATTCAGCATCGGTTCGATGGTAAAGACCATACCAGGGCGAATTTTTTTGCCCTTACCACGAACGCCATAGTGAGGAATCTGCGGCTCAGCGTGAAAAATTCGGTGAACGCCGTGACCGACAAAATCACGCACGACTGAGAAGCCTTCTGCTTCGGCATATTCTTGAATAGCCGCGCCAATATCGCCAATGCGCCCGCCCACTTTGACCGCTTCAATACCTTTCCACATGGCCTTTTGGGTCACTTCGACCAGCCGGCGCGCCTGCGGAGAGACCTCACCCACTAAAAAGGTACGAGAACTGTCGCCGTGATAACTGTTGAGCAAGGGGGTTACATCTATATTGACGATGTCACCGCTTTGCAAAATGTCTTTTTTGTTGGGAATGCCGTGGCACACCACTTCATTAATACTGGTACAGATAGATTTGGGAAAGTCAATCGCCCCTTTCGGGCCGGGGTAACCCAACGGCGCACTGATGGCCCCGTGCTGCTGGGTCCATTCTTCGGCAGCGTCGTTGAGTTCTAGCGTGCTGATACCTGGCTGAACCATCGGAGTCAGGTAGTCTAGCAGCTCAGATGACAGCCGACAGGCCGGACGCATCGCCTCAATTTCTCGTTTGGAGAGGAGGGTAATGCCTTTGAAGGGTGCATCGGATCGATCTTTCACAGGGCAGCTGGGTGCGTTACAAAATATCTTCTTACTCTAGCGTTATTACTCCTCAATAAGGTGACTAGACCCATTTTAGATTGGGTAGGCTGGGGGTATGCTGGTCGCAGATCTACGGGGGCTACCCGCAATGAAGTTTTGGCTGGTATGTTTTGGGTTGCTATTTATGGGGGCGGAGCTATGGCAGTGGCTGGCTGAGCTAGGCAGCAAACAGCCTTCGGGCGCGGTGCTGATTTTAGGCGGCATAGGGCTAGCGGCAGTGAGCAATGCCGCCCACTTGCCTAAACTAAAGGGCGCTGAGGACGATTCCGCTAGCCACTTATCCAGTACTATCCCCGCAGCCGATGCTTCAGCGGATCAGCCGACCGCTAGACAGCCCAAGCCAGACCCGGCGCTGAACGAGGCACAATCGGAGCGAGGGTCAATTTCCTTCAAGGTGCGATTTCCCTTCAGATAGCCAGCAATTTAGATAGCTAGTAATTAGCCAGCCAGTGATTAGACAGCCAGTGACTACTAGGATGACATAAACTGCTTGACGCCTTTGCGCAAAAGTCCTCGGGGGACGAGCCGGGTAGAGAAGGTAAGCAGCTGATTGGAGAGGCCGTAAACGGCGACGGTTTGGCCCTTTTGCAGAGCGGTATAGCCAAACTCGGCAACTTCGGCGGCGGTGGGCAACTTGTCTGATGAGACATTACTAATCATGGCCATTTTGTCCATGTTGGCGGTGCCAATAAAGTCGGACTGGGTGGGGCCGGGGCAAAGGATGCTGACGCCGATACCGGCTTCTTCGGTTTCGGCAGCGATCGCCTCCCCAAAAGACAATACATACGCCTTAGTCGCAAAATAGACTGCCATCATCGGCCCCGGCTGAAAAGCCGCTGTAGAAGACGTATAGAGCAATTGACCGCTGCCTCGCGCGATCATCGCGGGTAAAAATAACCGGGTGAGATGGGTTAGCGCCAATATATTGAGCAAAATCATGCCCTGGATCTTGTCCCATTCGCTGCTGGCAAATTCGCCATAGTCGCCATAGCCTGCATTATTAACCAGTACATCGACGCTGAGGTTTTGCTGCTGCACCTGATCAAAGAGCTGCTGCGGAGCGTCTTTTTCGGTGAGGTCATGGCTCAGAACCACCGCATTGACGCCGTACTTTTGAGACAGCTCATCTCGTAGCGTTAGCAGCTTATCTTCACTGCGCGCTACCAAAATTAGATCGTGCTGCTCGCGGGCAAACACTTTGGCCAGCTCTAAGCCGATACCGCTGGATGCGCCTGTGATTAATGCTGTTTTGCTCATGGTGGCTATGTTGAATCGACTCTCTATTATGTTTTGCTTGCGGCTTTGCTGAACTCTCTCTTTTGACGCTCTTTTGACTCGCCTAATCACCGGTCTCTCACTGCCCTGTCTACCTTTTGACTGCCTTTTGAGCAGGGTTAATTGCCCTACCGACCGAACCTGACCGAACGCGAACCGAATATCGGCATCCTCTACCGGTAAGTAGGGTTTGCGGCACTCAGCGATCGCCTTACCCCCCTGGCACTATAGATACATAGGATTTCGGAGACATTTATATGATTGTTCGATACTGGCAACCTTTTCAAGAGATGAATACTGTAAAGCGACAGCTCGACCAGCTATTTGATGACTTTGCTGGCGTTGAGACAGCCAAGGCGACCTGGACGCCTGCTGCCACTTTAGTTGAAAGTGAAGATGCCCTGACTTTGCACGTTCAGCTACCGGGAGTCAAGGTCGATGACATTGATATCCAAGCTAGCCGAGAAGTCGTTGCAATTTCAGGCGATCGCACAGCCCCTCAATTAGCCGAAGGTGAGACCCTACGCCGCAATGAGTTCCGCTATGGTGCTTTCCGCCGCGTCGTTTCCTTGCCCGTAGCTATCGATCCTAAGCAGGTCACTGCCGACTATGAAGCTGGCATCTTGGTGCTCACGCTGCCCAAGGCCGAAGATGAGCGCAACAAAGTGGTGAAAGTCAGTGTAGCCGCTGCTAAGCCAGCCATTTCGGAAGCTACTGAAGAGACTGCTGCTCAGTAGTTCTCACGAATTACATCAATCTAGATTGCCTGCTGGGAGACGGGCATTCTAAATCAAGACTTCTAGACAGAGATCTTGAAAGACAACTAGGTACAGACCGGCGGGTGATCGAGTGCGATCGCCCGTTTTTTTTTGCGTTGATACCGGTGCTGGGTGGCAGTGGCTAGGATCTCTTATGCTGATAGAGACAGATTTTACTAGAAGCGAACAGAACGATGGCGAGCAGCGATCTCCCGGTAATCAGCGCCTCCGATAAACCTCAGCAGATTCCCCAAATCGGGCTGTTGACGATGCTGCGGCTGGGGATTTTTAACATGGGCCTGGGAATCATGTCGCTGCTGACGCTGGGCGTGCTCAATCGACTGATGATTGACGAGCTGCGGGTACCGGCGCTGGTAGCGGCTGGGACGATCGCCGTGCATCAGTTTATGGCTCCGGCTCGCGTCTGGTTTGGCCAAATGTCCGACGCCAAACCGCTGCTGGGTCACCATCGCAGTGGCTATATCTGGCTGGGCATTGCCGGTATGTGGGCAACGGCCTTTGGCGCAGTGCAGGTGATGTGGCGGCTGGGCGAGCAGATTGATCGGGCGGGTTGGGGCGTGGGTGCCTATCCGTGGGTGGCGCTGCTGGCGATTATGTTTGCCCTGTATGGGTTGGCGCTGTCGGCCACGTCTACGCCTTTTACGGCGCTGCTGGTCGATGTCTCAGATGAGAAGACTCAGTCGAAAATTGTCGGCATTGGCTGGTCGATGCTGATGGTAGGCATCGTGGCTGGGGTGATCATCATCAGCGTGGTACTAGGATCGGTGGAAGCTGCCGCTTCGGTCGCAGAGCTGCGTGGCCCGATTAACCGGCTGTTTATTATTGCCCCGGCAATTGTCTGTGCGATCGCCCTGGTAAGCACAGTAGGCATAGAGAAGCGCTATTCGCGGTTAGAGGCGCGATCGCTCGCCAGCGGCAGAGAAGACAGTATCACTCTGAAGCAGGCGCTCAAAGTCCTCACCGCTAGCCGCCAAACGGGATTATTTTTCTGCTTTTTACTGGTGCTGAGCCTGAGCCTGTTTGCTCAAGACACGGTACTAGAGCCCTACGGTAGCCAGATTTTTGGCATGGCGATCAAAGACACGACGGCGCTTAACGGCTTTTTCGGGATCGGCACGCTAGCGGGCATTGTCTGTACGAGCTTTGTGCTGGTGCCGTTACTAGGAAAGAAACGCGCAGTGAAGCTCGGCTGTCTGGCGGCGGCGGTCTGTTTAGTATTGCTGGCAGCGGCGGGGACGACGGCGAACCCGGTCGTACTGCAGGGGGCGGTGGCTTTGTTTGGGTTGGCAGCCGGGGTGCTGACCACCGGGTCGATTATTCTCATGCTGGATTTGACAATTGCGGAGACGGCTGGCACGTTTATTGGCGCTTGGGGGCTGGCGCAGGCGATCGCTCGGGGCACCGCTTCTGTCTTGGGCGGCGGTTTGCTGACTGTGGGTAAAAGCCTGACCGGGGCAGCGGCAGTAGCGGAACCCACGGCAGATCAACTGCTACCGGCCTATGCGCTGGTGTTTATCATGCAGGCGGTTGGGATGCTGGTGGCGATCGCGCTAGTCAGCCGGGTGGATATTCATGAGTTTCAGCTCGATGCTAAGCAGGCGATGACGGCTGCTCTAGGCAATGACTTAGACTAGCCCGGACAGATACCCGGACAGATAACGGGTCTGCTCAATGGTTATCGGCTAGCCGCACGCGGTATTGAATTGATCTATATTGAGTCCTTCCGGTTTAAGCCTAGACTCACCCCTTGATGTAAAAAACTGATGACAACCACCGATTTCTGGGCTAAGGTCACTGACTTTACCCAAACCACGACTCATGAGGTCGGGGCACACTTGCTGAAAGGCTTTGGCAGCGCGACGGCTGAAGCAAAAGCCGATGGCAGTCTGGTCACCCAATACGACAAGTGGGCCGATGCTGAGCTGAGCGATCGCATTGCTAAAGCCTTTCCTAACCACGGTGTTTTGAGTGAAGAAGCTGCCCATATCTTTCCGGCGACCGACTGGTGCTGGGTGATCGATCCCATCGATGGCACGACCAACTTCACGCGAGGCGTGCCGCTGTGGGGCATTTCGCTGGGTCTGCTGTATCGGGGCACGCCCGTCTTTGGCCATGTCTATATGGCTCCCATTCATCAGCATTTCTATGGATTTTGGCCCGGTGAGTCGGGGTTAGACATGCCGACGGGCGCGTTTGTCAACGGCGAGGCCATTCATACGTCTACCGCTGACCCATCGGGATCGCATTTATTTAGCTTGTGCGCTCGCAGCACCAGGGTATTGCAGCGCCCCTTTCCCTGCAAAATTCGCATGTTGGGGATAGCGACGTACAATTTGCTGACAGTCGCATCGGGGGTGAGCCTGGGCGCGGTAGAGGCAACGCCAAAGATCTGGGATATTGCGGCGGTGTGGGCGATCGCGCAAGCAGCGGGGGCCGGGTGGGTCGCGCTAGACGGCGAGCATTCCTTCCCGCTGATTAAAGAAAAAGATTACAGCAGTCACCCGTTTCCTACGCTGGTGACCCGACCGGATCTGATCGAGAAGTTTGAGCCGCTAGTGAGGGTCATACTGCCCTAAAAGTCAGGTGGCTCGCTGGGTGAACTGTCTGATTTGAGGCAGGGCGATCGCCCCCAAAAACAAGACAAACTGAGCAACGACAATGCTCGGCCCCGAAGGCAGATTAAATAGCGCCGATAGAAACATGCCAACAGCGGCGCTAAAGGCCCCAATCCCGGCAGAAAGCAGCACATAGCCAGTGAAATTTCGGCTGAGTGACCTGGCAGTACAGGCCGGTATCACTACAAACGCACCGACCAGCAGCACGCCAATCGCTTTGATCGAAGTGGCGACCACCAGCGAGAGCAGCATCATAAAGGCAGTGCGATGAGCTGAGACATTGACGCCCCGTGCGATCGCCAGCGGTTCGTGCAAAGTCAGCAGCATCTGGGTACGCAACGTCAGGCCAATAAATAGAACGCACCCGACTAGCAGCAAACCGCTGACGACCAGATCGCTCGTTTGCAGCGCCAAGATATCGCCAAACAGCAGATTGTTCAGATTGCCCTGGTAAACCCCTTCCAGGCTGAGCACGATCACAGAAATCGCCAGCGAGGAAGAATAGATCAAATTGAGCAGGGCATCTGTCCAGAGGTCGGTTTTTTCGAGCAGGTAAGTAACGCCGACGGCAAACAGCAGCGCGAAGGGAATCACCACAATAGAAGGACTAATGCCAACGGCAATACCCAAACTGATGCCGAGCATCGTGGAGTGGCCCAGCGCATCGCTAAAAAATGAAAGCTGACGGACGACAGTAAAGCTGCCGAGCAGTCCGCCCGTCAGCCCAGTTAAGAGGCCACCGATCAGCGCGCGCTGCATGAAGGGAAATTGAAAAAGTTCAAAGGCGCGGGTGAGGTCGGAGAGCATAGGAAAGTGTGAAGTATGAGCGATGAACGATGAATAGGGGTGCCTCACTCATCGTTCATCGTTCACACTTCATCGTTAATGAACATGGCGGTAGCGAACGAATTCTGAGCCGTAGGTGGCGGAGAGATTTTCGGGGGCGAGGGTGGTTTCGGGAACGCCCTGACAAAGCAGGCGACGGTTAAGGCAGATGACGCGATCGCAGTGCCGTCTCACCATATCCAGGTCATGAGAAATTTGGAGAATGGTCCAGCCTTGCTCGGCTTTGAGTTCGTAGAGTAGCCGGTAGAAGTCGGCTTCGCCGCGTACGTCGAGGCCAGCGGGGGCTTCGTCTAGGATGAGGAGTTGGCGCGATCGCACCAGGCAATAGGCCAGCAGCACGCGCTTAGTTTCGCCGCCTGAAAGATCGCTGATAAATTTACGGGCGAGATGACCAGCATTGACCCGTTCTAGAGACTGACTGACGGCTAACCGGCGCGATTTGGCTTTGGCCCAGGGCAGTTGCAGCCCGAGCTTGTCCCAGCCGAGGGCGACCAGTTCACCCACCGTCAGCGGAATCCGCCGATCTATCAAAAAGTTTTGCGGTAGATAGGCAACCTGGTGGCGAACCGCCGACGGCATCTGCTGGCGAGCGTCAAGCGCATAGCCCAGCAGCTTTACCGTGCCAGTTTCTCGGGGCAAAATACCTAAAATGGCTTGAACCAAAGTACTTTTACCGGCTCCATTGGGGCCGATAATCGCTACGTCAGTACCGGCTTCCAGGTTAAAAGAGATATCTTGCAGTGCGGCCTGCTGTCCCCGGCGCACTGTCAGCTGATCAATGGCTAATACTTCATTCATCAACGTTTCTTTTGCTTGTGTGAGTCTCGTCAATGCGCGCTGAATTTACCCGGTTTTACGGGGCCGCTTTGCCAAAGGCGGCTTCCAAATTGTCCAGATTTTTCCCCATCGTTGTCAGGTAATAGCCAGCGGTAAGACCTTCGGGGCCGCTGGTCTCCATCGGATCGAAGATGCTGACCTGCACGCCCAGATCTCCTGAGAGCGCCTCAAAAGGGCTACCCTGCTCTTGAGGTTCGCTAAGCAGCGTCTTTAAGTTTGACGCCTGGACTGCTTCGATGACGCGCTGCACATCGGCAGGGGCGGCGTTATCTTCTGGCACGCTGACCAAATGCTCAACTTTGAGGTTGTAGCTTTGGGCCAGGTGATTAGCGAAGTCGTGGTAGGTGACAAAGGTTTGATCGGCGTAGGGGGCGAGGGCGGTCGTGAATGATTGGTCGAGCGCTTGCAGTTGGGCAATGTAGGCGGCGGCGTTGGCGGTGTAGGTGTCTTTACCTGCTGGGTCG
The DNA here is from genome assembly GCF_002286735.1 of Leptolyngbya sp. BC1307. Classification (GTDB taxonomy): domain Bacteria; phylum Cyanobacteriota; class Cyanobacteriia; order Phormidesmidales; family Phormidesmidaceae; genus Phormidesmis. The sequence goes on along the minus strand of NZ_NRTA01000028.1, from coordinate 42,564 downwards.
GCGGCAATGAGCCCGTCTCGGATATTTTCTACCTGCTGGATGGCTTTTTTAGGGTCTAGCCAGATGTGAGGATCAAATTCACCGTGCTCATGGCCCTCTTCGTCTTCGCCTTCGTGCCCATCTTCGTGCCCATCTTCGTGCTCCGCCTCGCCAGCAGCAAGCGTTGGAATGCCTTCGCTAGAGTCAATGACGGTCAAATCAGGGCTGGCGGCATTGGCGATCAGGTCTTCTAAAAAGCCTTCTAACTCCAGGCCGTTTTCTACTAAGACATCGGCTGCGGCCAGGCGCTGGGCGTCTTGAGGTTTGGCCTGGTAGTCATGCGGACCAACGGTGGTAGGCAATAGCTGCGTGACCTGAGCGCGATCGCCAGCAACCGCTTGAGTAAAGTCAGTAATCGGGAGAAAAGTCGTCACGATTTGCAGTGGCTCGTCTGACTGGGCCGTTTCTAAGCGACTAGATTCAGAGGTCGCCGCACAGCTTGAGAGTGCAAGAGCGATCGCCGCTGCAAAACCCGTCGTCAGACCCACTGGCCGATAGCAGGCCAACCATTGAGTACCTTTAGGCAAAGGAAAACGCATATGTTCAAGCGGCGCTCAGAGCAACCTATAACAATGACCTCACTCAAAATAGCATAGAATGATAATCATTATCATATTCAAAATTGACTGCTGCTGTAACGACTAAAAATCTGTAGAGATCTCTGAGCAAGGCGCTTCACTCACAGCCATTCGGCCCATGTCTAAGCGGTCAGTCTCAATCGTCCAGGCTTCTTCACGGCTGCGGGTTACATCTGCAATATGAGTGGTCACTTGAACAACTGCCTGCTTGCTCAAAAGCTCACCTGTGAAAGTCTGCTGGTATGTGGTCTCTCCCTGAGACGGATGAATCAGCGTACCCACACTTTCACCACTGAACTGCTGATTTTCACCCAGGTTCAAACGAATGCTCAGCCAGCTGCCATCCGCCTCTTCGTGAAAGCAGTACTGACCCGGAACCAGTTGCGCATCGGTAGGGCTGCTCACACTGACTGGTTCATTAGTTGACTGGCCCTTGGTTTGCTCTAAAATATAGCCGCTCATGCTGGGCAAATTGGCCCGACCTTCTGCCGAAGCCGTTGCTTTGTTGCTAGAAGCGGGATCGGATTGTTCTATGACTGCGTCGGGGCTTGATTGACAGCCTGATAGCGTGACGGCAGTAAAAAATATGACCCCAGTGCTGAGGCATTGAATAAGCCCTGAAAGGAAAATTTTGGGTTGAATGCCCATGTCAGTACGTAGCCTCTTAAACCGCAGGTATGCGCTGTGCTGGCCGCAGCCTCGCATCGCCTTGTAGCGGCAATCAAAGTCTAAGTGATCTGTGTCAATATTAGCTTTGACCCATAGGCGTAAACCTTAAAAGAAGGGTAACTACTCAGGCTTAATAAAATCGGGCTTAATAAAATCCTCCAGATCGTTGGCGATCGCAGTCGAATAAAGCATAATCGTTTGGTCGCTGCTGCTCTCGAACTGCCCTTATTTATGCTGAAGAAATTTCATCCTCTTCACAGGCTGCGCCCGGTGCGTACTCTGCTAGGGCTGCTGCTGCGCCGACCAATTGTTGGTGCCAGCGTCATTCCTCTATTGCCCGACGGTCGGATAGTGCTGATTCGTCGGCGCGACAGCGGTTTGTGGGGATTGCCCGGCGGCATTGTCGATTGGGATGAAGACATTGCTACCGCTGCCAAAAGAGAGCTAGCAGAAGAGACCGGACTACAGCTCACAGCTGTTGGCAGGTTAGTTGGGGTTTACTCTGGCGCTAGCCGAGACCCGCGCTTTCACTCCGTTTGCATAGCGCTAGAAGCGCGAGTAGAAGGGAGCTTTCAAATATTCGATCAGGCCGAGGTCTTAGAAGTGAAGGCTTTTCATATTTACGAGCTACCTACCGCCGGGTTAGCTCACGACCACGCCCAGCAGCTAGAAGATTACTTTGCGGGGAAGACTGTCTTGGCTTGAGCGAACTGATGACAGTTCAAAGCAGATTTTGTGGGGGAGGAGACAGGCTTTGGGAGACAGTATTCAGTAAACAGTATCCAGAAATCGCTCTCCTGTCTCCTCCCCCATCCCACAGCAGCTAGCGCGCAGAAAACTGATGCTTAGCCTTTATATCGGCAGGGTTTACCTGGGCGGCGGCTTTTTCTAAGGTGGTCAGGCGCTTGGCCCGGGTAAGGGTATTGATCTGGAAAACCAGGTCGTGATCGATATCGAGGGCAGTGAGCCAACCGCTTTTGGGATGATAGGCTCCGGTATCAATGTCTAGCCAGCCAGGCCCCTGAGCGATTTGGCCCGGCAGGACGCCTGGTAGCGTAAAAGTAATGGTATGCCCCGTGATAATCCGCTTGCTTGCAAAGATGGGCTGAGGGTGGCTGTGAAAGACTTCTCGAATCCAGCAGAGATCCATTGGGGTTTGCTGGTCTAGAGTCTTTTGCGGGTTTAGGCCAGCGTGAACCAACAAAACATCTCCCAGATCCAGGTAAAGGGGTAGGGTCTTGAGCCATTCAACATGCTCTAGCAAGGCTTCAGTATCGGGATAGCTTGTGAGCGTAGTTTGACCGCCGCTGTGCAGCCAACCCTGAAATGCGGCCATGTCGGAGCGTCCATCGGGAAAGGCATTGAGCAGCAGATGCTCGTGGTTACCTAAGACGCAGGGATAGTTGTTTTGCCGGACGAATTCTACGACTTGGGCGCTTTTAGGTCCGCGATCAATCAGGTCACCGACGAAGTGCAAGGTATCTTCTGCAGTAAGCGCAATCATGGCCAGTAGCTGCATTAGCCCGTCATAGTGGCCGTGGACATCTCCTATAAATATGCGGCGACTCATGCAGCTACGGGGGGCGGGTAATGTAGTCTATTATGCCTAATTATCTACCCGTCCCACCATAGCGCCGCCCTACTGTTCACCAGCGATCGCTAGCTGAGTCAAAATATAGCCCGCGATCGCCCTCAAATCTTCAGCGGTTAAATTTCGCATTCTAGGAAAGAAATTGGCTTGAGGAAAGGACTTATTGTTTCGACGAGCATTTTTTCTCTGTCTACCTAACCCTCAATTACAAATCCGGCATCGCGAATCATATCAAAGTCTTGCTGAGCCGCTTGGCCCGGCGTCGTGAGATAGTCACCGACGAAAATAGAATTGGCAGCATAGAGGCCAAGCGGCTGAAGCGACTTCAAATGCACTTCTCTGCCTCCGGCAATGCGAATTTCTTGAGCAGGTAGCAGCAGCCGAAATAAGCACAAAATTCTCAAGCAACGCTGCGGCGTTAGTTCATCGCGCTCGGCAAAAGGCGTCCCCGGGATGGGAATCAAAAAGTTCAGCGGCACGCTAGTGACATTCAGCTGGCGTAAGGATAAAGCCAGATCAACAATATCGTTGTCCGATTCGCCCATGCCAAAAATCCCGCCCGAACAAGTCGTCAGCCCAGCCGCTTGAACGGCCTGAACCGTATTCAGCCGATCTTGAAAAGTGTGGGTGGTGCAGATATCGGCATGGTGAGCTTCGGCAGTATTGAGGTTGTGGTTGATCCGATCAACGCCAGCCTCAGCTAGCTGACGGGCCTGATCCTCATCCAGCAGTCCTAACGTAGTGCATACCCGCATCGGATACTGGGCTTTGACGGTGCGCACCGCTTCTAAAACGCCCGCAAATGCCCTCGGCGATGGGCTGCGGCCTGAAATCGCCATGCAAAATGTGCCGGCCTTAAGCTGATGAGCGCGACTAGCCGCCGCAACAATTTTTTCAGTTGCCATCAGCGGATACTTTTCAATTTCCGCACCTGAAATCTTAGATTGGGAACAATAGTGGCAGTCTTCCGGACAGAGGCCGCTTTGCGCATTCAGCAAAAAATGTAGGCGAACGCGGTTGCCCCAGTAGTGACGGCGCACCCGATAAGCCGCTGCTAGCTGATCGAGAATGACTTCATTAGGGGCACTGAGAACAGCTAGAGAATCTTCGCGGGTAAGAGTAGCACCTGCTAGCGATCGCTCAGCCAACTGCTGCCAATTGGGAGCGGGTTTGGCGGCGCAAAGCGGGCGCTGATTTGGATACAATGACTGTCTAAACTCTGAACAGTCTATGTCCGCTGGCGCTATCTCCGAATGCCCTATATTTGAGGGCTCTGAGCTAGACCGTTGGGAAAAAGCCGCATCCACCATAGAATCTCTCATCTGTCACTGATGCAAATTTTACGCTATTACCCGGCGCTTCTTTAGGCGCGGCTGAAATGATTGTGTTAGCTCAGTCAATTACGCTGATTCGTCATGGCCCGCCGGCGGTGTCCTTGCGGCAACGGGTGCCGGGGCATCAGTTCCGGCAGTTTGTAGAGCGCTACGATGCAGCCAAAATTGCCCGGCAGTCCTATCCGCCTCAGGCGGTGATGCAGGCGGTGGCTCAAGCCGGGTTGGTATTTGCCAGCCACCGCCCCCGAGCGATGCATACCGCTGAGCTGCTGGCGGTACCGATGCCGCCGATTGTCGATCCGCAGTTTCGCGAGATTGAGTTTCCGGTTGATTTTTCCCAGCACTTTCGCTTTTCGGCGCTGACCTGGACGGCGATCGCACTCACGCTGTGGCGGCTGGGCTACGGTTCAAAGTGTGAGTCATTCAAGCGAGCGGTACAGCGGGCACAGGCAGCGGCAGATGTGTTGGAGGGGCGATCGCAAACGGCGGGCTCGGTTGTGCTGGTGGCCCACGGTGGGATCAATCGTCTGATCGCTAGAGAGCTGCGTCGTCGTGGCTGGCGCGGTCCTCGGTCGCCGCACAGCCGTCACTGGGGCTGTACAACCTACTGCCGATAGCAAACTGCTTGGGCGAACTTCTGTCTGCTGGCAGTGGATTTTCTGCATTTTTGTAGAGGAGATCGCCTTGCTAATCGTTCAGTATGTATTTGATCGTTGCGTTTACCTCTCGAACTGGCTAGCTCTCGAACTGTCTAGTTAGCTTGCTGGGAGATATTCAGAGCAGCGGCAGGACGCTTTCGAAGGATATCTAAACCAATTTTATGTCTGACCAATCTCCAACCGACCAATCTACCGATACGCCAGGTAACTCAGCTGCTGAGCCTAGAGAAAAAAGCCTGCTAGAAGTAACGCTATCTGGAGCCATTTCCCTGGCAAAAAACGGCAAAAATTACGACCAGGCCACTGAGCAGTTCGAGGCGCTACTGGCTCAATTAAAGAAAGAAAGTCCAGAGTCAGCAACTCTCCTCAATCAGCTCTGGAAAGAATACATCTCCGTCCAGCGCTCAGCTATGTTTTATGAAAGCCTGAGCGATGCCGAAGCCGGCCTATCTGAGAAAATGGCCCAGAGCAACATCCAGCTCAAGCAAAACTACATGCGCCTTATTCAAGAACAATAAGCTTCAAGAACAGTAAGCGCCCGCCAATCTACGGAACAGTTTACTGAGCAACGCCCCTGATGACGAGCTGTCCGTCTACGATTTTGACATCGTCGGGGGTAAGCCCCTGCTGCGCTAGCACCGCGTCGAGCTGCTGCTCAATTTCTGCTTGTGAAAGCCCCAACTGCTTGGCAACGCTGGCAATAGGCAAACTCAGCTGCCCTACTTTTATATGGGTGTCATTCAGGCTGAGCGCCCCATCAACCACTGCCGGACTGCCTTCTACGCCCAAATACACCTCCCGATTCGCTAAGAATGGGAAGGTGTGGGTAAGCTGCTCTACGGCCTGTCTGCCTTCTGTCGGCAGCGCTTCTAGCGGAATCTCCGACAGATTCATCACCATGCCGCTCTCAATCCGACCATCTTCAATCGAGGTGTTAACGCCTCTAGCAGCGTTGAGAATAGGGGCAGCGGCGGGTTGACTGGCGATCGCATCTGTCACCATCCGATTGAGTTCGCCCGCTGAAATCACCACATCGTTCGGATCAGCAAAAGCTGCGGACTCAGTACTAGAGACGACAAGCGGCTCCTCACCCTTGCTGTACCAGTCGGGCAGGGCCGTCGTTTTCATGCCCGCGTAGCCAATCCCGGCCCCGACAGCGGCGGCGACAACCGCTAAAGCTGCTAAAAACACTCTCATGATGATTTTGGCTCTTGACGTTTTAGTTAGTATAGATACCTTCACGCTATAAAGGACTCATTCCGGCAGGGGCGATCGCTGTGACACTTGCCGAGCCAGTTGCAGACAAATGCCAACCGGGGCAGTCGTCTTAATCGCCTCAGCACTGAGATGGGTGCGGGTTGCGGTAAAGCCCTCCCGACATAGCTGCTCAATCAGCACCTGACGCGGCGGAATGTCTGTTTTACCGCGCCTGCCAATTTCTGCCAGCGGATAGTAGTAGGGCGGCATCGCAGATTCTGCGCGCATCATGTCGATTAACACCCGGCAGTCAGTCCACCGATCCGACTTGAGCGCAGCCCCATGCATTGCAGCCAAATCGGGCTCACTGTGCAGCGGCCCCAACCACATCGGCCCACTCACAACGGGCAGACCAGCAGCGCGACACGGACAGCTCACGCGCCCTAGCTTCTTCCACAGCAAAGTTTGAAACTGGCCACAAGCATGACAGTAGGCCAAAAAACCGTAGTGCGCCGACTGCCATGCCGATTGCCGGGTAATGCGCACCATAACCCGACTGACTTCACCCTGGTAATACGAAAATACAGGACTCGCCGTGAGCCCTCTCGTCGCTGCCTGCTGGGCGACTGCACCGATTAGCAGCCTCAGCCCCTGCTCATGCGCAGCCGGATGCGCCCGAGCATAGGCACCGTAGGTTTGCAGGCTTTTGTCTGGGGCATGACCGCTAGTCGCGCGGCCATCTGTGCTGGTGAGGTAAATCAGTCCGCCTAGCTTTACTGCCCATAAGCTGGTGCTGAGGTAAGGCGCAGGGCTACCAAAGCTGTCAATATCGATCAGGTCGTAAAAATCCTGGCGCTGGTGACAGTCAAAAAAGGCGACGTTAGCATCCTGATGGGTAATCCGGTAGCAATCAGGCGGCAGGCTGTGGCTGAGGTTGGCTTGCAGGCGCGATCGCAGTTCCCAATTGCCCTCATTTGCCCAGACATAATCGGCCCCGGCTTCGAGTACGTAGCGCAAAGATCGCACGCCGCAGCCAGTCATGGCATCGAGTACGCGCAGTTGGCCGTGATGGGTTTTGTAAGCGATCGCCGCCAGAACTGCCAGGTCACGCCCGGTTTGGCTACTGCTGCGAAAAAAGGCGTCACCTACGCAGAAATGGGCTGCGCCTTCTTGCTGCCACTGCTCTTGAGGAGGCGAAGGGAGAGAGGGGGAAGGCATGTCAGGATTGTGGGCGCGATCCGCTAAGTAAGGGTTTGGGCGATCGCCTGCTCTAGCTCGGCTTTGCTCCACTGAGTAATGACAAATACTTCTTGGGCCGATTTGCTTTTACGCGCAATCAGCTTGTGTCCACCAATGATCGGCACAGACACCTTCAGCCGTAGCTGAGGTGAGTTTGATCTGGCCCGCGAAATGACAGCCGGGGTAATCGTCTGAATTTCAGGCCAGGCAGCAAGCTTTTCTAGCAGGTCAATCAACCCTGGGATATAGGTAGAGTGCGTGATTACCACTCTACCTTTGGTCGATTTCTGCTTCTGCTGGCTAGCACGCTTGTCAGAGCTAACCTTTGACTTTCCTGTACGCTTTTTGCCTTTGCCCTTTTTACCCACCAGCTCAGTTCACGCCTACGGTCATCCCTGCCAGTCTAAGCTTTTTCTAGCGGAGCCATCGTCAGCCCCGCACGAATGAGCTGAGAGTGATACAGCTCAGCTTGCTCCAGCGGCCCCACCCATACAATCGCCTGACCGTCATTATGAATTTTATCGGCCAGGTCCCACGCCTGATCGCTATTAACACCCGGAATATAAGTCGTCAGGGTCTTCACCACATGCTCAAAGGTGTTGAAGTCGTCATTGAGCACGATGATTTTATAATCGGGGTACTTTTCTTTGACAACGCTACTGGCACGCTGTTTGACCGCCGCTGGTGAAGCTGAAGTTGCCTGAATCGTCGTAGCTGTGAAACTCATAGTCCCTATTTAGGAATATTGATACACTCCGTATATTACATCGGGTAAATCCGTAAAAGTCTAGAGTTGAAAGCTATAGATTATGGAGAATTGAGCGATCGCTCCAGATGGGTTAGCGCACAGATTTGTATGATGGACAGGTTTATACAGTAGAAATCAAACGTTGCCTGCACGCAAGCAACTCATAGACTGCTATGGGACTGCTATGGGACTGCTATGGAGATCGCGGTCTAAATAGCAGTCTCGATTAAGATCTGCCCTCATGCATGATCTCTTTCAATAAGTTTTAACCAGCTTGCCCAAGAGCTTGCCCAAGAGATAGATCGGCTGATTGATAAAAACAAACTTCGCTCAGCCGCTCAACTCATTCAGCAATTACCTGACACAGGCCCGTGGCATAGCAAACTGCCGTTCATAGCAGAGACTCTTTTCTGCTGAGCGCTCCTAGAGCTAGAAGCTCAGCTACTTGCAGGCCGCTGAGCCCTTCGATATCCTTAATTTCTGTATTTTCGTAGGGGCGATCGCGCCGATTAAGCGGCTTGAGAATGCGCTTTTTAGGATCTTCTATTTGGCTCAAGTCGCCGATGCGGATCATCTCGTCTAGCCCGCCACTGATAATAAACCGACTGTCGGGGCTAAAAGCAATAGAGCGAATGCCCCCCGTTAGCCCAGTAGCGTCTTTGGGCGATAAGATACAACAGTTTTTAGGATTGGGCGCTGTTAAATCCCAAACGTACACCAGCTGATCTTCGCCGCCTGCGGCTAAATAGCTTCCATTGGGGCTAAAAGCAACGGCCTTGATACCCAGCTCTGACTGGGTAAAGCAGTGGCTGACTTCTCCTTTATCGGTATCCCACAACAGTACGTTGGTGTCATCACTGCCGCTGGCGATGGTTTTACCATCGGGGCTGTAGGCAACCGAGCAGACGCGATGTTCATGCTGAGTAAGGGCTTCCCAGGTGCCTTTTCTTCTATCCCAAAGGTGAACGCGCTGATCGTCGCCGCCGCTAATCAAGTAGCGATCGCTATCCGGTTTAAAGCCTACCGCCCGAATCCAGTGGTTCTGCTGCTGCATCGTTTTTAGGCAAAAGCCAGAAGCGGTATTCCAAACTCTAATCGTACAATCGTCGCCGCTGCTGACTAAAAAGCGCCCATCACTGCTAAAGGCGATCGCCTTGACCCAGCTCGTATGCCCGGTCAGCGCGGTGAGGCACTGTCCTGTTTCAGCATCCCACAGGCGAATGGTGTGATCGTCTCCAGCGCTGGCAATGAGAGCGTTTTGCAGGTCGGTCGCCAGTGACCAGATGCGGCCCTGATGGAGGGGAAGGGTGGCTTTGCGATCGCCCGCAATATCCCAGATAGACAGCTCACCGCGATCGCCGCCGCCGACCACGCGATCAGCCCCAATAAAGGCAACCGCGCGAATACCGTTGGTATAGCCCCGGTAAGTTCTCAAGGGTATAACGCTAGGCAAAGCTGACGGCTGAGCGACGTTGGTAGGCAGCGGATCGTCCGCCAAAGCTGCCGAGGACAGCGCTGATCCCACTTGCCAAAGCAGCAGCGTTTGCTTATCGCCACCAGCCGCGAGCAGCAGTTTATCTCCCTGCTGCTGAAAGGACACCGACCAAATCCGGCTCTGCTGCGTGGAGATATTCTCCAAATGCTTGAACGTGTGCAAGTCCCACAGCATTACTTGAGCGTCATCGCCACCGCTAGCGAGAAACTGACCATCGGCACTGATCGCCACTGATCGCACGCGATCGCCCGAGCGGTTCAGCCGTTTGATCTGGCAGCCGCTGTCAGCATCCCAAACCACGATAGTTTTATCTTCACTGCCGCTGACTAGCTGTTTACCATCGGGGCTAAAACATACCGTTCGCACCCAGTCGGTATGGCCCGCCAGCTCAATCGGTTGGGGATCAAGTGCAGGGTTCAACAGCGCTGCAACTGACCACAGGCGAATGATATAGTCATCGCCGCAGCTCGCCAACTGCTGACCATCTGGGCTAAATGTCAGCGCCCGGATGCGGCTGTGCCCCGATTGAGTAGCCGCCAGTGAATGGGCATCACCTCGCTCGGGCTGAACAGAGGACTGACGCGGAAATTGGCCAACCTGACGACCGTCTTGAGTGCGGTACAGCGTAATTTTATTGTCGCCGCCGCTAGCGATAACTTTGCCATTAGGGCTAGCAGCGACGGTATGAATCCAGTCTTTTGCCGACTGCTGCCAGATCTGTTCTGGCTGCGCGAAAAACGACTGAGGCTGAGCTGAGAGCGGATCAACAACCGGTAGCTGCCATAGTTTAAGTCGGCTGTCATCGCCAGCAGTGACCAGAAGCGGCTGGTTGGGAATAAAGGCGATCGCTCTAACCCAGCTATTGTGAGCGAGCCATTCTGCGCATTTTTGTCCCCGGTGCCGCCTGTTCTCTCGTTGGTGTTCTCGTTTAGTCTCTGAGGTTTGCCACAGATGCAAAGTGCCGTTGGTATCGCCTGCGGCCAAGAGTGGCGGTAGCTGAAGTGAGGGGCTTTGAGAAGATTCGGGCGATGGGTTGAGGGCGATCGCCATCACGTCACTGAGCGTTTCTGTGAAGACCGACCGATCTACCAGACAGCGATTGAACTGGACTTTTCGCAGCCTGACGCCCTGTAAGTAAGCCTGCCAAATAGTCAGCTGCGAAAAGTTCTTATCCGAGAGCCCTTCTGGAGAGCGCTGCACCATCAGGTTGATAAAGTTTCCCCCGGCGTAGCCCAATCGCTGAGGATGTTGCTGCCGAAACTGCTCTAGCCGAGTCTCCAGATGTTCGTCAACGCCATAGAGACTCTTAAGATAATTTTTTAGCCGTTCTAAAATAGGTTGAACAATATGGCTAACCTGAAATTCGCGCAGGTAGTCTTCTGCATCTGCCTTCATCAGCGCATGGTGATTGAAGGTATCTAAATTACCCCGAATCAGATCTTGAAAAACATCTCGAATAAATCTATCGAGCACATACTGCGCCACCATCGGATGAAGATAAAAAAGAACGTTGTCCGCCTGCTTGATTTCTACCAGAGAACGCCGCTCTAAGGACTGTAGGGTATACACCAAATTCTGCTTGTGGTCACAGGCAACAAGATCTGCTTTTAAGTCTTCGAGAGAGCAGGGCCGGTGATTAACGGCCAGCCAATACATCACCTCTTTTTCTATGGGCGGCAGGCGCTTAAACTGCGTTTTAAGAACGCTTCTGAGATTGTCAAAGACAGAGATCTCCTGCTCTAGAAAGTCTCTAATGCCCCCAAAAAAGACATCTTTAATCGTGTCAGCAGCCAGCCGTAGCGCCATCGGATGGCCGTCGTAGCGGGCAATCAGCCGCTCGTAGTCGGTAGGCGTTCCTCTCAGCCGAAAGCTGCTCATCATCTCTTTTGCTTCTACAGTGCCCAGTCCGTCTAGCGTGTAGAGCCGGGCGAGCGGGTCGTCCTCTAGCAAAGACAGCTCTCTGGGCTTTTCTCGGCTCGTTAAGATAACGCAGCTTGCCCCGGCAGTAGGCCGTTTTTGATCAGATGGCTGCCTGATCGCCTTCAGTAATCGTCCATAGCCTTCACAGTTATCCTCGTACAGGCTGGCCTGCTGCTGTCGGCTAGCTGTAAAAGTAGGCGTTCTCAGCGAACCTTCTGCTGAAGAGTCACGGCTCTTTTCGTAGTCTTTAAACACAGTCTCAAAGCCGTCCAAAAAGATCAGACAGCGCTGCTGAGAAATAAAATCAATGAACGATTGAATGAGCACGTTGAGCGGCTGAGTCGCCTGACTAGGAGAACCCTCTGACTGAAGCGATCGCACCGAAGGCTCTGCCTGCGAAGCCATGACTGACCTATCGGCTGGCACATCAGACAGCGGCTGGCGGTTTGCCTGCAAGATACCCAGCAACTGCAGCAGCAGGTCTTCAGGCGTCTTAGATCGCTTCACGCTCAGCCAGACTATTTGCTCAAAATTATTGTTCAGGTCTATAGCTAGCTGAACGGCCAGATAAGTTTTGCCAACGCCGCCAAGCCCACAAATCGCGACTAGCTTCTGAGACTTAGCAGGACGCAGTATCCAACGCCTCAGATCCTTTAATTCTTGAGTGCGACCCCAAAAAGCATGAACCGCGGGCGCACCGTCCCAGTGGTATCGGGTATTGAGCTGCGGTGATGTCAGGGGCAGCTCGGCTAGCCAGCCACTGTAAGGGGGGGATGGGCTGCCAGCGATGGCAGACTGAAGTGAGCTTTCACCCGTACTCCGACCAGCGTTAGGCCAAGTAGCGGCGGTTTGTGGAAGTTGCGCTGAAATTTGCTCCATCAGCTTGTGCTCAAGGGAGGCTAATTTGCCAGGGCCACTGCCTTTAATGTCGAATTTTTTGTACACCTCGCCCAGCCGTTTGCGCGCCGCTGCTTTGCTAATGCCTAGCTGACGAGCAATGCTATCACCGCCATTTTTCTTAAGCGCTAGCTTGAGCGCCTCTAACTCTTTATCGGAGACCTGCTTAGCCTTAGCGATCGGGATCAAAAGCTCCTCTGGAATTGCGGGCTGTGACATAAGACTCCTACCATCCACATGACGTGACTAAGCTGTATTGTGAGGCGTCGGCGCTCTCCCCTAAATATCACCTATAGATATGAGCCGATTAAAGGGAGAGATCGGTACGTAAAGTGGGCGCAAAAGCAAAACGAAGCCCACATACCGTAGCTCCTATGTGAGATAGCCGCAGGTACGAACAAAGTTTAATCTGGGGTCTGACGCACGCCGTCCGGCTAGTCTATCTCACGACTGATCATGTGAGAATATTTGGTATCCTACAGCAAAAAAACTCAATGTAAACGTGAGAGTCCCTCAGTATTGCTTGGTATTACATGAATGTATTGGAGAATACCGACATCATGCTTTCGTCTTCATTTTTTCTTCATGTTTAGAACACATACTTTATGTGAGCTTGACAGAATAAGTGAGTTTAGATATTTTTGTAAGTGAGCTGAGTGAGGTGGGAGGTGTTAATCATCCTTTGTGACGAGCCAGTAACACTTGAGTAACGCTCGTTTCTCTTAAATCCGTAGGTGAAGATATGGATAAGTTCCCATCTGACAATTCATCCGGTGAGCTATTTGAGGAGCTGTCTAAACGTGAAAAAAATCATTTGCTGCTCGGCCCTGTGCCTTTGAGCGGTCTCCTGCTTTCGCTGTGGAATGACTCTGTTGTGAGGCAGCTTTCTGATCAGATTGCCAGCCTGATCAATGGTGAGAATGTTAGTGAGGTGTACCAGAGCCAAATTAATCTGCTTAACGACCGGTCCGACTCAGTCGGCCAGGAGCCATCATTCGCTATGACTAATTTATCTGATCCGACCAGTTATCTGTTTAAAGGCGATCGCGCTAATCGTCACTCCGACTTAGATACCGCCAACCGGGATCTCGATTCGTTGCCGGCTAACGTTGCTCCAGATACTGCCGCTAATGCCGGCAAGGTGTCGGTGAATGATACGGGTGACGACGAGGCACCTCGTATTAGTAAAGCTGAAACTGAGTCCGCTGCCTTGAATAGCGCAACCTTACAAGACAGTGTGCGGATAGAAGCGACGCTGGCGGGGCTTAGGCAGCGGCTACAGCAACAGACAGAACATCTGGCGAGTGTAAAGCAAGAGATGGTACGGCAGGCGCAGTCGTACCAGGCCAAGCTTGACTCCTTAGATCAGCGATATAGCACTGAGCTGCAGCGGATCGAGCTAAAACTGAGCGCTTATCTGGACGCTCAACCGGCTAGTGCTCAAGGCCCATCCCTTGCAGACCCGGCTGCTCAGACGGCAGTGCCCAATTCAGCGTACTCAACTACCTACCAGGTGCCTAGCCGCCCGGACTCTCAGTGGGTCAGTAAGCCGCTCGGTGGGATTCCGATTTTTCTGCTGCTGGTGGTAGTCGGTATTGTATTGGTGCTTTTGATCGCCGTGGCAATCACGCCTTACGGGGGGTCGTCAGGGCTGCTCACGGCAACGAGCCATGTAACCAGGTTGCTGTTGCCTGCTATGGCTGTGGTGATTTTGCTGAGTGGGGCGATCGCGCTCATCTGGGAGCTGCGTCGTTAGTCGATAGTGCCTCAACCTGACCCGACCGACCGCTAGACCTATTCACCGCCTAATATTTTCGGGACCTTAAAAAAGTCGCCCTCGCGATCGGGGGCACTATCGAGAATAGCTTCGCGCTCTGTAAAGGTCTCTAGCTGGTCGGGCCGGGTAATATTGCTCACTTCGATTGCCCGAGTTGTGGGCGGCACGGATTCAGTATCTAGCTCGTCAAGCTGCTGTACGTATTCTAAAATGCTGCTGAGCTGGCTGGTAAACTGCTGCTCTTCAACATCGCTAAGCTCCAGTCGAGCGAGCTTAGCAACTTTACGAACCTGTTCGAGGTCAATCATTGTGAGGCCGTTGACGATATAGTAGTGGCTGGAAAAAACGATGACTTAAGAAGTGCGATTTGACTGGCTAAGAGCAGGCCATCTAAATCATGTCAATATTCATGCGGCCGGTCACCTTCAGCCAGTTTTGAGCTTCTAAATAGTTGTTGGGAGCCATGCGTACGGCTTCTGACCAGTAGCGAGCCGCTTCATCGTAGAATTTGTCAGCCTCGCTTTTATCGCCCGCTGCCTCGGCCTGCTCGCCCCGGTAGTGATAGATCACAGCTGTATTGTTCAGCGCCTGGATCATTCTAGGGTTTAGTTCCAAGGCTTCTTCGTAGAGGGCGATCGCTCTGTCATGCTCACCGTTACTGGCGTGGATCAGCCCCATGTTGTAGAGGATGTAGCCCTTATCGTAGGGGTCTTCTTCTAGCGTCAGGGCTTCTTCGTAATTTTCCAGCGCTTCAGCGTATTCGCCGTCTGCCTGGGCTGACATGCCGTCTCGATAGTAGGCAAAGGCTTCCTTCGCCTGCTGCTTGGCTGGCAGCATTTTTAAAATCATGTCGGCCATGACCGTAAATGACTTATCGATAAAGTTGTCATTCTTCTGCGTTCTTGGCATAGATATCCTGGGGGCGGCGCTAAGTGACCCAATGCCTATCAAGACTATCAAAATCTAGCGGTGGTGATCGCCTAAACGTAAAAGATCTTTAAGCAGTCTGACGCCCAGCAAGCAGGAAGGGTTAGCGGCACTCTAGCGCTGAGATGCCATTTGCTCTGCTGGCATTTGCTCTGCTGGCATTTGCTCTACTAAAAAATTAACCAGTTCGCCAATGGTTTCAAAGGCGGCCTCGTCGAAGCGATCGCTCAAATCCAGATTAAATTGCTGAAAAAAGTCTTCGCAAAAGGTCAGCGACCAGTCAAACCAGCAAACCAGCGGAAAATGGAGATCGCAGTTGAGGCGATCGCTCGGACGCACCCGACCAAACTCAATGCCCGAATACTGACCAAAGTACTGATAGATAAACGAAAGCACTGGGCGAGTGCTCGCTGGGGTCGAAAATAGCTGACACCATTCGGACCGGCTGAGTGCCCGACGAGTGCGCGCCTTCATCCGCTCGTTTACCTGGCGGCGAATGCTCAGGTCAGGGCTCATGTCAGCGTAGGTGTTGACACTGCTAAACCAGTTATTAAGCTGGCCGATCATCAGCTGGCTTGTCATAAAAACATCGGTTCCGCAGAAACCGTCAGAGGATTGTGTGCTTAAGATGCCCACTCACCTGAGGAAATTACGGTGCTTTTTCTCACTCTGCATACTGAACTTAAGGCCGCATTATTGTAGTAATGATGGCATGTATTTAGCGGCGACGGCTAAGCAGCCAATATCTCGATCAAATGTGCCAATCCATTCAGATGTGTCGATCAGATGCGCGCGTCCAACGTCTGTGGGTTCGAGCGCAGCGATCGCTGCCGGGTAGTCTCCAGATAGCTTTCGAAGGCGGCAACAGGCATGGGCCGACCAATCCGATGGCCCTGCAGATAGTCGCACTGGTACTGAGTCAGAAGCGTCTGCTCTGTCTGCTCTTCGACCCCTTCGGCCACCACTTTGAGATCGAGGCGATGAGCCATTTCGATAGTAGATTTTAAGATTGCCTGGTTTTTAGGGTCGTAGTGGGCCCCGCGCACAAAGCAGCGATCAATCTTCAAGATATCGACCGGTAGCTGCTTTAAATAGCTTAAAGAAGAGTAGCCGGTGCCAAAATCGTCAATGGCAATGCGAATGCCGAGGGCTTTGAGCGCTAGCAGCGTGGTGATCGCTGACTCAGCATCTTGCATGAGCGCGGTTTCGGTCACCTCTAGCTCTAGCTGATCAGGCGAGAGGCCGCTGGTCTCCAGAATGTTATGGATTGCCTCGATCAAGTCAGGCTGATTTACTTGAACGCCAGACAGGTTAACTGAAACATAACGCATCCCCAGATTTTGGATCTGCCAGCGCCTGGCCTGAGCGCAGGCCGTCTGGAGCACCCAGCGGCCAATATCGACAATCAGCCCAGTCGCCTCTGCCAGGGGAATAAACTGGGTCGGTGAAATGTAGCCCTGCTCCGGGTGACGCCAGCGAATCAGCGCCTCGCAGCCTTCAATCTGGCCAGTACTAAGGTTGAGCTGCGGCTGATAGTATAGTTCAAATTCATTGCGCTCCAAGGCATGGCGCAGCCAGGTTTCTACCATGATCTGGTTGCTGAGCGCGACCGGCATATCGGCGCGGTAAATCTGGCAGCAGTTGCCCTTCTGCTTTTTGGCAGCTTCTAGAGCGGCATCGGCCTGCCGTAACAAGGTGAAAACATCCTGGCCCTGGCCCTGGCGCGGCAGCAAGGCAATGCCGATGCTAGTGGTGACAAATACCTCCTGGTTGGTCAGTGAAAAAGGCCGTCCGAGGGCATCGATAAAATTTTCGGCGGTTTTTGTAGCTTGCTGAGGTTCCTCTAAATTGGGTAAGACGACGGCAAACTGATTGGCGGTTAGCCTGGCTAATATAGCATTGGCGGGCAGACAGGCTTTCAGTCGATGAGCGGTGGCTTTGAGCAGCTGGTCTCCATTTGAGTAGCTGAGCACGGTGTTGACCAACCGCAGTCGGTCCAGGCTGATAGTCATCAGAGCCAGGCTGGTTTGATTGCTGTAGGCGGCGGCGATGGCCGATTGCAGCCGCTGGTGAAGCAAGTGATGGTTGGGCAGGTCAGTGAGGCTGTCGTAATGGCCCAGGCGGTTAATCTGCTCAGCAGACTTGCGTAGAGCGGTAGCATAACGCTCGTTAATCGCCGTTTGTCGGTTGAGGCGGGCGGCAATCGTGCTAGAAATTTCAGCATAGGTGAAGGGCTGTACCAGGCAGTCGTCTGCACCTATCGCCATGGCCTGCCGGTGATGCGATCGCGCCGTCACCTCAGTCAGCAAGACAAACGGCGTGAGCATCAGGTCACTGTCTTGACGAATTGCTTCGAGTACCTGGTAGCCGTTGAGTTCGCCGCTGGCAGCTGAGAGTGCCCAGTCACACAAAATCAGGCTTGGCCGATGCTCGCGGCTACTGGAAATACCCGCCGAACCATCGTCAGCAGTTAATACGGCAAAGTCTTCAGACTCCAGATGCCTGACTAGATCGGTGCGGTCGGAACTGGGCCGGGCAATGACTAAAACTTTTTGCATGGACGTTTCTTAGCCCCTACGTCTTTTATAACGTCAAAAGACTCAGCTATAAAGAGATCCACCAAGGACACGCCAACCGGTGTTGTGAAGACCACACTCAAATAAAGCTATCAAACGTTTATGGACAGCTGAGAGCGACCGCAAGTGTCATTGTCTGTTAAGGCATGTCCCTTGCCAGCAGGATTACTGGTGGCAATTAGGTGAGACGGCAACTCAAGATTTTTCTTGGTTTAGCCACTGGGTTTAGCATGCCCTTCTCTCTGGTAATGAGCGCACTGCTTAACACAATAGTCAACTCAGAGCAGACAAATTAGAGCAGACAAAACCAGATCAAAGCTATTCACTAACTTGCGATCGCTCAGACCTAGCCCACCCAACGCCCTGCGGTAGAAAGCGTTTTTACAAAGTCAGGGTAAGAGACAGCAGCGGCCTCTGCCCGGTGAATCCGAGTTTTGCCAGTGGCTCGGGTGGCGGCGATCGCCAAACTCATCGCAATCCGATGATCGGTGTAGCTGTCCAAATCGGCTCCGACTAGCGGTGCGTCTGCGCCCATGCCAGTGATTTCTAGGCCATCCGGCTGTTCGGTCACGGTTGCGCCGAGCTGAGTGAGGGCGCTAGCCATGACTGCCAGGCGATCGCTTTCTTTTACCCGCAGCTCTGCCGCGTCGGTAATAGTTGTCGTCCCCTCAGCAAAGAGCGCTGCCACCGCTAAAATGGGCACTTCATCAATCAGACGAGGAATCAGATCGCCGCCTAGCGGACAGCCTTTTAGAGCGCTGTGACGAACGCGCAGATCGGCCACCGGTTCACCGGTCACTTCTCTTTCATTTTCGCGGGTGATATCTGCTGCCATCGCAGCGAGGGCATCGAGTACGCCTGTGCGGGTAGGGTTGACGCCGACGTTTTTGATCAGCAGATTTGAACCGGGCGTGATCGCAGCGGCGACTAGCCAAAAGGCGGCTGAGCTAATATCGCCCGGAACGATGACGGTTTGACCGGTGAGATGAGCGGGGCCGTGCAGCGTGACGCTAGCTGTCGCCGGGTCTATAGAAAGGCGAGCGCCAAAGGCTTGGAGCATGCGTTCGCTGTGGTCGCGCGAAAGGCTGGGCTCGGTGACGGTCGTATCGCCCTGGATCGAAAGGCCAGCCAGCAGCAGACATGACTTTACCTGAGCAGAGGCGATGGGGGAGTGGTAGTGATAGGGCCGGAGCTGCTGGCCCTGAATGCCGAGCGGGGCCAGGGTGTGACCGGCTTTGCCGGCAATCTTAGCGCCCATGTCGGTGAGGGGCGCAATGACGCGCTTCATCGGGCGCGATCGCAGTGAGTCGTCGCCGGTCACCGCGAAAAATTTGCCAGGTTGTGCGGCCAACAGCCCCAGCATCAGCCGCAGCGTCGTCCCCGAATTGCCCGCGTCTAAAACGTTGTCAGGTTCCTTTAGCTCGCCGCCCGTGCCTTCGACAGTCACCCATTCGCCTGCTAAATCAGAAACTTTGGCCCCCATGGCGCTAAAGCAGGCGGCGGTGCTACGAGGGTCTTCGCCGAGCAGCAGCCCCTGAATGCGAGTGGTGCCTTGGGCGATCGCGCCGAGCATCAGCGCCCGGTGAGAAATGGACTTGTCGCCGGGGACGGTGATGCTGCCGGTTAGCGGCCCGCTTTCGCTGCTATCGATGACCAGGGTTTGATGGGGAGCCTGATCGATTAGCTGCAAGAAAGTCATTGCCGAGGGGGGAGGAAGGGCGTTTTGATTTTAGCTTCAAAGGGGAGGGGGGGAAAGAGGGAAAGGGGGAAACGGGAAACGGGGTTGAGCTATTCGGGTTGGGCACCGCAATAGTCGTTGATTTGGGTGATCAGGGTTGACTCGGTGGCAGAGAGTGACTGGAGATCGTTGAAGGCGCTGTTAGCCTGGGTTTGGAAGGTGTCAAAGACTGTTCTGAATTCGTCTTCGGATTCGACGGTGGCGATGAGCTGCATGGCATCGCTGGCCTCGGTCAGGGCGTTTTTAGAATCGGTGATGACGGTAACGTAGCTGTCGCGATAGTCGTCTAGCTGTTCGTCGGCAATGGTGAGGTCTGATAAAGTTTCGGACATGCCGTTAATTTCGCCCACCACTTTTTCGACGGCGGCGGTGTAGTCTCCGGCAAACGTCTGCAGGTCTTCCAGGTTTTGAGCGCTGGAGGCTTGGGCCATGGCGCTCTGAATTTCGCCTTCAAATTCGGCTTTGAAGCTCTTTGATTGGTTGATGACATTGGCTAGCTGATTGCACTGAGAGACTTTGCGATCGCAGCTAGCTATCCCGACTATCAGCAGGCCACTCAGGAGGATGCGCGCAATTTTTTCAGGCTTAGGGCGGGTGATCATAGGAGGAACTCTCTTAAAGCGTCGAGGTCAGCCTAGACGAGTTTAGTGCCTGAGTGCCGCTCTGTAAGCTGCGTAAGTATCTATAGTCAGGCTGTGTTTGCGGTTTAATAAGTGGGTTGAGAATTAAGTGGGTTGAAACCACAGCTGGGGAAGAGATTTATGGTGTCTAGCAAAATGGCGTCTGGCAAAATGGCGTCTGGCAAATTAGAGGCAGCGGCGAATCACCGTCAGCAGTTTTCATCTCTGGCAGACAAGCGCTATTTCAACTACGGCGGACAGGGGCCGATGGCCGATAGTGCCCTGGCAGCGCTGACTCAGGCTCAGCAAAAGATTCAGACTGAGGGGCCATTTGCCAGCGGGGTCAATCAGTGGCTGCAAGCGCAGGGTCATGAGACCAGGGGGGCGATCGCCCAAGCGCTAGGAACGACTCCTGACACGATCACGCTGAGCGAAAACGTCACCGTTGGCTGCAATATTCCGCTGTGGGGACTGCCCTGGCAGAGCGGAGACCATATTTTGCTAGGCGACTGTGAGCATCCGGGCGTCGTAGCAGCTGTCGCTGAACTGAGCCGTCGTCATGGCCTGGAGGTCAGCACCTGCGCACTGGCAGATACTCTGAACGGCGGCGACCCAGTTGCGGTGATTGAGCAGGGATTGCGGCCCAACACGCGCTTAGTCATCATCAGCCATGTCCTGTGGAATACGGGGCAACTGCTGCCGCTGAAAGAAATTGTGACGCTGTGCCACAGCCACGCGCCGCAGACAAGAGTACTGGTCGATGCGGCCCAGTCGGTAGGCGTGCTGCCACTCGATCAGCCGGGCTGGCAGCTACCTGAGACTGGCGTAGACTTTTATGCGTTTACCGGGCATAAGTGGTGGTGCGGCCCGGCGGGTGTCGGCGCGCTCTATGTGAGAAAGGCCGTGCTCGCAGAAACAGCCCCTACCTTTATTGGCTGGCGCAGTGTCGAGGTCGATGGGTCGGGTAATCCAAGCGGCTGGCAACCTGACGGACGGCGGTTTGAGGTAGCGACTTCTGACTATGGTCTGTGGGCGGCCCTGCAGCAGGCGCTGACGGTGCAGGCGAATTGGGGGTCGAGTGCAGCGCGCTATGAGCGGATTTGCGCCCTGAGTGAACGGCTGTGGGCCGGGTTAAGACAGTTGCCTCAAGTGGCTTGTCTACTGAGCGAGACGCCACCGCCGTCCGGTTTGGTTTCTTTTCAGCTGATAGGGCGTGACGGTCAGCCGAGCCCTGATTTGCACAGCGCTCTGGTGCAGCAGTTAGAGTCAGAGAAGATTTATCTGCGCACGCTGCTGTCGCCTAACTGCGTGCGAGGGTGCGTCCACTATCTCACGCTAGAAGCCGAGGTAGATGAGCTGATAGAGCGGGTGCGGCTGTTTATGAGCCAGGCTTAGATACCGGAGATTTGACCATGACGATACCGCCAGCTTTTTGGGTCGCTAACCCGTTAAGATTCTAGGGCTGGTTAAATCCAGAGCGATCGCACCAACCGTCACCAATTCAGACAATCACAAACTACGAAAATTATGGGGGATAAGCCACTCGCTGCCCGTGCCCAACCCGACGCTGATCAAATTCGGCAGCTTTTTGACCGCATTGCGCCGCAGTACGACCAGCTCAACCAGGATCTGAGCTTTGGCCTGCATCGGGTGTGGAAGCAAATGGCGGTGCGCTGGAGCGGGACAGCAGCAGGAATGGACTGTCTGGATGTATGCTGTGGCAGCGGTGACCTGGCGCTGCTGCTGGCCCGGCAGGTCGGCCCGACGGGTCATGTCACCGGGGCGGATTTTGCGGCGCAGCAGCTGGCGATCGCCGCCCAACGCCGCCCTTACTTGCAAGATCGCCTGAGCTGGGTAGAAGCAGACGCGCTTGCGCTCCCTTTTGAGGACGGTAGCTTCGACGCGGTTACCATGGCCTACGGTCTGCGCAATCTCACCGATATTCCGCAAGGACTGAGCGAGGTGTACCGGGTGCTAAAACCCGGCGCTAAAGCCGCCATTCTCGACTTTCACACACCGACTAATCCGCTAGTTAAGCAGTTTCAGCAGTGGTACCTGAGCCAGATTGTCGTGCCTACGGCAGAGCGATTCGGCCTGAGTGAGGAGTATGCTTATATTAGTCCCAGCGTAGATCGCTTTCCGCCAGGCACGGAGCAGGTAGCCCTCGCTAAAGCCGCCGGGTTTGCCCAAGCGGTGCACTATCCACTTGCGGGTGGGCTGATGGGTATGCTGGTCGCGAGTCGAGCAACCTGATTGAAAGTGGTCGCAAGTCGAGCCTGATTGTAGAGGTTGCCGGGTTGATAGTAGGCGCAATGACGGTAGGCCCCACAGCGGGCAGAACAGAGTGCATATGAGTTCGGCCAATCTGTGGATAGTCTTGCTGCCACCCATACTCGGTGGCCTGATTGGCTACTTCACAAATGATATTGCTATTAAAATGCTGTTTCGGCCCTACCGGTCGAGATACCTGCTGGGTCGGCGTATTCCCTTCACACCGGGGCTGATTCCCAGCAATCAGCAGCGGCTGGCACAGAAAATTTCTGAGGTGATCATGCGATCGCTCCTCACTCCAGAGGAGATGCAAAAGCTCGCTCGCCGCCTGCTGCAAACCGAACGCACCGAACGCGCCATTCACTGGCTGCTGCGCCTCGCTTTAGAGCAGGTACAGGGCAATACTCAAACCAAAACCGCCCATATTTTAGGCAGTGTTTTACAAGATCTGATGGGCCAGTCGCTGCCCCGACTGCTGAGAGTATGGTCACGACAAGAAGACTTTCTAGAAGAGCAGCTCAACCAGATTTTCGATCAGGTACTGCTCGACTTTCAGCTTTCCGCTGAGCAAGCTGCTCAGGTCTCTGACTGGATGGTCAACGGTCTGCTGCCGCCCGACCGGGTGCGCCAGCTGCTGATTGATTTTTTGACGGATTACAACATTCAGGTAATCGATGAAACGCTGCGGTCTAAAACCAGCGGCACTTACTGGGTAGTTGCTAACATCTTTGGGGTACGCAATGCCCTCACTCGCCTGCGCGCCATCTGCATTGAGGAACCTGCCAAAAGTAACGCCCGGATTGCCGAGCTAACGGCGGCACTAGGCGCAAAAGTCAGAATACAACAATGGCTACAGCAGTTTTCACTGCAAGAGCTACCAGTCTCAACCGTCCGGCAGTTGCGGCGCACCCTGCGGCAAACGATCAAAACCTATCTTAAAGACAACGGCAGCGACTTGTTGCAGACGCTCAGTCTGTCTATCAACTGGGAGAAGCTAGCCCTGCAACTACTCAGTCGTCTGCAGTCCTCTGCGGTGATGACAAACTCGCTCGGCCTGGTCAGCCAGGAGCTAGCCCTGGTGCTAGAGCGCTACCTGGAGCGCGATCTAGAAGCCATTGTCATGCAGGCAATTCCCATTCTCAATATCGACCAGGTGATCGTTGAGCGGATTAATGCCACCTCGCCACAAGAGCTAGAAACCGCCATTCAGACAATTGTCCGCAATGAACTGCAGGCGATTGTCAACCTTGGCGGCATCTTGGGGTTTGTGATCGGCTGTCTGCAGGCAGGCTTTTTTCTGATCCAGCGCTAGCATTTAGCCTTAACCAAATCGGCCCGATACATAGTCGCGCGTGTACTCTTCTTTAGGATTGCTGAATAGCTCCTGGGTATAGTCATACTCCACCATGTAGCCCATTTTGCCGCCCTGTTCAGTCTCGACCGCGTTAAAAAAGGCTGTGCGGTCAGAGACGCGGGAAGCCTGCTGCATGTTGTGAGTCACAATCACAATGGTGTAGCGCTTTTTCAGCTCATGCATCAGCTCTTCTACTTTGAGGGTAGAGATTGGGTCTAGGGCGGAGCAGGGTTCGTCCATTAAGATAACTTCTGGCTCGATGGCGATCGCCCGCGCAATACACAGCCGCTGCTGCTGACCGCCTGATAGGCCCAAACCGCTGTCTTTGAGCTTATCTTTGACTTCATCCCAAAGGGCCGCGCCGCGCAGCGATTTTTCGACCAGCTCATCCATATCGCCCTGATAGCCATTGATCCGGGCACCAAAGGCAATGTTGTCGTAGATAGACTTAGGAAAAGGGTTGGGCTTTTGAAATACCATCCCGACCCGACGGCGCAGCTCTACAGGATCCACTTTTTTACTATTGATATCCTGGCCATCGAAGGTGATGTTCCCTTCAACGCGGGCGCTGGGGATGAGGTCGTTCATCCGGTTGAAGCAGCGCAAAATGGTGCTCTTACCGCAGCCAGAAGGCCCGATAAGGGCGACTACCTCATGCTTGGGAATATCGAGATAGACATCTTTGACTGCCAGGCTGTTGCCGTAGTAGACAGAGACCTTTTCGGCCTTGAGTTCGACCTTAGCAGAAACGTCTGCAATCGTAGAAGAAGGGAGAGGATTAGCCATGGTAAAGCGTGGGGGTGAATGACAGTGATCTAATCGAGCTAAAAACTCAAGTAAAAAATAGGGCGCGCCATCTAAAGGCCTTCTTTCTGGAAACGGTTGCGCAAGTAAATAGCAATTCCATTCATCAGTAGCAGCAACGCCATCAGCACGATAATGCCAGAAGCCGCAATGCGGTGAAATTCTTCCTGGGGGCGACCGACCCAGTTATAAATTTGAATGGGCAGCGCCGTGAACTGGCTCTGAAAGTCCGAGGGCAAAAACGAAATATAAACCGCCGCGCCTATAGCAATCAGCGGTGCGGTTTCGCCAATGGCCCGAGACAGCGCCAAAATCACCCCGGTCAAAATACCCGGCATCGCCGCTGGCAATACGTGGCTCCACACCACCTGCCAGCGATTGGCCCCCAGCGCGTAACCGGCTAGCCGCATACTGCCAGGCACGGCCCGCAGCGCCTCTCGCGTGGCCACAATAATCACCGGTAAAATCAGCAGTGAAAGCGTTAGCGCACCAGACAGGACGCTGCGCCCACCGGTAATCGGCTCCATCACCCGGACAAAAAACGCCAGGCCCAGCAGACCGTAGATAATAGAAGGAACGCCCGCCAGGTTGCCAATGTTGATTTCGATCAGGCGGGTCAACCAGTTGTCATCGGTCGCAAATTCTTCGAGAAAAATACCGGCACCGACGCCGACTGGGAAAGATATCGCCGCCACCATTGCCATTATCCAGAGCGTGCCGACTAAAGCCGCGATAATGCCAGCGTTTTCTGGATTCCGGGAGGGAAGGCTGTCGATAAAGTTCCAGTTGAGCGTACTGAGCCCGTCAATTAAAATAGTCAGCAGCAACCAAGCCAAAATCGCGACCGAGATGCCGGTTGCTGTCCAGGCGGCAGCTGCAAACAGGCGATCCATCGTATGGCGACCGTTCGCATTTGGACTGAATGAAGACGTTGCTGGGGCTTCGTCTGGAGTCAGCCTAGAAGAAATTTTTGAGTCCATCATCAAACCTGCGTACTGCGTTTAACTTTGTGGCGGATAGCTATCTCGAACGGTCTAAGAGGCAGCGTCATCTAGTCGTACTTTTGTCGGAAGCGGCGAACAAACCAAAAGCTGAACGTATTGAGCGCAAAAGTCATTACAAACAGCGTCATCCCTACCGCGAAGATAGTTTTGTACTCAATCGTGCCGTAGGGCGCGTCCCCGGATGTCACCTGCACAATGTAGGCCGTCATCGTCATCACAGGAACCAGTGGGTTGAATCCCAACGTCGGATTAGCGCCTGCTGCCAGGGTGACGATCATGGTTTCACCCACGGCCCGCGACACCGCCAAAATCAGAGAGGCCACAATGCCCGATAGGGCCGCTGGTAGGATAACCGAGGTCACCGTTTCGCGCTTAGTCGCGCCGAGCGCGTAGGCACCATCTTTAAGGCTGCGGGGAACGGAGTAAAGCGCGTCTTCACTGAGAGAAGCTACGAAGGGCGTAATCATCACACCTAGCACCAGACCAGCGCTGAGCGCGTTAAAGCCCTGCAATCCAGGGACAAACGTCTGTAAGAAGGGCGTCACTGTCAGCAGCGCAAAGTAGCCATACACCACCGTCGGCACTCCAGCCAGGATTTCAAGGATGGGCTTGAGGATGCGGCGAACGTTGGGCGAGGCGTATTCGCTCAGGCAAATAGCCGCGAGTAACCCCAATGGCAGCGCTACCAGAATAGAAATGAGCGTAATCATCACCGTGGCGCTAACCAGCACGAAGATGCCGAACTGCTTACTGGCAAATAAAGGCGTCCACTGGGTGTCAGTCAAAAACTGAGAGAGCGGCACTTCCTGGAGGAACTCGAACGCCTGAAAGACCAGCGTTGAGATGATGCCCAGCGTGGTCAGGACCGAAACAGCGGCAAACGCACCGCAGATAAATCTGATGATTGACTGAATGAGTCTGGCGCGATCGCGCTTCGGCCGCCAATCTCCAGTCGCGATATCAAAAGGGGCATCAGCTGTCATTTGAGAAAATCCGGTAGGAAAGAAATGTTATTCAGGCCAGGCAGAGCGGTAGCTCATCAGCACTGCCCTGCCCAGGCAAAAACTAGCTAGATTTACCCGTCACGCCTTGTTCAACTTTTGAGCGAGACTCAGTCAAAACATCTTCTGGCAGAGGAATGTAGCCAACTTCACTGACTAGATCGCTGCTCTCGGGACTGAGATGATAGTCAACAAACGCCTTCACTTGAGGCTTGGAGTCGTAAGACTCCTTTTTCACATAGAAAAATATAGGACGAGACAGCGGGTTGTAAGACCCATCTGCAATTGTTTCAGGCGTAGGCGCAACACAGTTGCCTTCCTCATTTTCTATTTCCAACGCCTTGAGAGCGCCTTCGTTCTCCACGAAGTATGCGTAGCCCAGGTAGCCGAGAGACCCATCCGAAGATTCCACGCCATTGACGATGACATTGTCATCTTCACTAGCCGTAAAGTCGCCTCGGCTAGCACCGGATTCGCCGCCTACTTCCTCACTAAAGTAATCGAACGTACCAGAAGCAGTACCAGGCGCAAATAGCGCTAGCGGTTTGTCGGGGAAGGAAGGATCGATCTGATTCCAGTTGGTCACTGTGCCCTCTGCCTCAGGGCCCCAAGCCGTAGCAAGCTGCTCTATCGTGAGACATGTAGCAAAATCATTCTCTTCGTTGGCGATTACAGTAATGCCATCATAGGCAATGAACGCTTCAATATACTCAATACCCGCTGCTTCACAGGCCGCCGCTTCTTCTTCTTTGATGGGGCGGGACGCATTGGAGATGTCTGTTTGGCCAGCGCAGAACTTTTCAAATCCGCCACCAGTACCAGAGACGCCTACTGTTACCTGAGTACCAGGGTAAACGGACTGAAACTCTTCGGCAACTGCTTCAGAAATGGGGAACACAGTACTAGAGCCGTCGATTTGAACGGAGCCAGTAATTTCTTCGCTGCCTTCACCACCAGCAGCAGCAGGGCCGCCCTCGGCTGTGGTGGTGTCATCGCCACCGCAGGCTGAGAGACTAGCTACCAGCGCTAGAATAGAGGCAGAGTAAGCCAGACGAGCTGGGCGGGACTTAAATTGCATGAAACCTATGACTCCTTAATACCAGTTGCGCGATAAATACTAAAAAAGTAAATACATCCGCATTCTGACTGAAAGCTAGCGCCGATAAGTAAAGGCCAGGTTAAGGAATTCTGAGACTCGTGAGCCCTGCCTATCATGTTTGAATGTATAGCAGGCGACATCAATTAAGTATCTAAAATCACATTCTATGTACGCTGTAATTTACGACGGCAACTGTAATCTCTGTGTCACCCTGGTGCAGTTTTTAGAAAAACTAGACCGAGGCCAGCAGTTTAGCTACGTGCCCATGCAAGACGAATCGGCCCTAAAACAGCTAGAGGTTACCGCTGCTGAGTGCGAGTTGGGAATGCTGCTGATTGCGCTAGATGCCTCAGGAAACAGTTCACAAGGGCGCTGGCAGGGAAGCGACGCCGCTGAGGAAATTGGTCGGTTGCTGCCGATGGGCGGGGCCTTTGTGCAGGCGTACCGGGCTATGCCCGGAATGAAGCCTACAGGAGACAGAGCCTACACGTTTATTCGTGACAATCGCTACGATCTGTTTGGCCAGCGCCGCGAAACCTACTGGCCGACCTACCCTGCCTGCACCGACGGCAGTTGCCAGGTGAAAGACTAGCCCAGTGACACCCGGCAGAGACCGTTTTGCCCAGTACTAACACTGACTCAAAACAGTGTTGTCAGTGTCATTTAATACATTAAGATCGAGGCTACGGCCCTAAAAATATTACCTTTTCTAGATCGCTACGACTGAGCGAATATTTGAAGCTGCGCTGCACTGATTCGCCCCTTGGCGTGCTGTATCTCACCACGATAGAGTCCACGTCCAGATATAGCTTTGCTGACCAGTCGTCACGGGAGAGCGTCCACTGACTGATATTTTGGCGATCGCGCTGACAGCCTTGAGCAGAGAGCCAGGCTTCGATGTCGGAGAGAGGATGGCTGTAAAGGGGGGCGTTGGCGGGGGGCATGGGTTGAAAGAGAAGAGAAAAAGGGAAAGGAGCGATCGCTTATTGAGGAAGAGATTCTATTTTAGGGGCGATTGACTGATGAATGCTCGCTGATTCGGGGGTTGCTGCTGGCTGGTCGAGGGCAGGTTGAGGGGAGACTGTCGGCGCTGGGTCGAGTGTCGTTAGGGTGATATCGCCTCGCGTGAGGCTGATGGTTACAACCAAAATCAGACAGCCTATGAAGGTGATGCCCAAGATGAATAGGGCAAAGAGTTCTCCGGCAGATAAGGGGCGGTCGGTCGGATCTAAATAGGCACTGGATTTGCCAGCTTTAACGCTCTGCTGCTTGCTTTGCTGACTGCTTAAAGGCTGAATGACCGAAAGGCGCGAGTAGCCGATCTTGTAGTCGTAGGTCAGGCGTTTTTCGGGGCTGCTAAGGGTGGCGTAGGCTTCGTTGAGGACTTGAAACTTGGCGGTGGCGATCGCCGTTTCTAGCTGAGTCGTATCAGGGTGGTAGAGCTTGCTCAAGTCTCGATAGGCCCGCCGAATATCCTGCGGTGAAGCGCCGGGCCGCAGACCTAGCAGATCGTAGTAGTTGAGCGGCGCGGCAGGCTGTCTCGCTGTCTGTCCTTGAGGGGCACCATCACCGGACGCTGGCCCAGAGGTTGCATCTGTCATGTCTCTACTCCCTCTTAAGCCTCTGCCCAGGCAGAGTCGGTCCAGGTATCAGTGCGCGTCAGCCGAATTTGAGCGATCGCAAACACCACCGGAATCACCCGGCCATAGTTAGTTGCAACTGCCCGCCAGCCCAAATCGGCTAAAAACCAGGTCCACAGCGCTGGGCTTAAGCAGGCTAGCAGCGATCGCATCGCCCCATAGCGAGCTGTTGTCATCGCCATTCCTCGCGTTGCCACCTGAGCGGCTGCCCGCGACTGGACTTGAGCGGCGACACTCAGCCCGCCCTTTACCAGCGCTTGCTTAGCCACCTGATAGCGGGCCATATGCAGCGCAAACTGCTGAGCAATCTGCCGCAGCAACCAGGGCCGAATCACCGCGCTCAAAGCCAGCGCACTGCCCCCTTTCGCCAGCAGTGCCAGTGGCTTTTGCTGTAAAGCACTGGGCAGCTGCTCAAACTCGGCAGTGCTAATAATGGCGCTGCGCAGGCTCTGCTCTACTAGCTGCTGCTCTTCTTTTGGCAGCTGTTGCCAGGCTTTCTCCAGCAGAACTAAGAAAACTTCAGCTTCGAGTTCGGCAGTAGAGAGCCCCTCGTATTGGCAAATTTTTAGATAGCGGCACACCTGCAGCAAGGTCTGGCGATAGCTCACCTGGTGCGTGCGTTTTTTTAAGACGGTGAGGCCATCAGCGGCCAGGTAGCGAAAGCGTTGCTCTAGCAGCGTAATTTGCTGAGGGCGCTCATACTTACTCACGTCTACCGGCTGGGGCGTATACCAGTAGTCGAGCGGGTTAAACTTAGGCTGAAAGAGCAATTGGGTCATGATTTGCAGCTCGTCGTCGGTCGCTAGCTCTAAACCACTTCTTAATTCATCCACTCGCTTTACCTGCCGCGTTTCTAACCAGCTCTTAATCTATAGACTTAAGTATAAGAGTAGCCAGGTTGATTATGTGGGATGTAGCCATTATCGGCGCAGGTTTAACGGGGCTGACCTGCGCTCAGCAGCTAGCAGCAGCCGGTCAGAAGGTTTGCGTTTTAGATAAGTCGAGAGGGCTTGGGGGGCGCATGGCCACTCGGCGCATCGGCCATCTGCGGGTAGATCACGGTTTGCGCTACTGGCAGCCCGCGACTGAGGGGCTCCAATCGCTAACGGCTGAACTGCTGAGCGCTGGCATTCTCAAGCAGTGGCCGGTGAGCGCTTATGAGATTCGTCAGCGCGAGGTGATTGTGCCAATCGCCCCAGGCCCCATTTATACAGCGCCTGAGGGCATGAGTGCAATTGGCAAATACCTGGCCCGCGACCTGAGCGCTGACCAAATCTTGACCAGCTACCGCGCCGTTGCTCTCAACTATCACAACGGCCATTGGGAGATCCACTGCGAAGGGAGACAGACGGTAGTAGCTAAGTGCTGTGCGATCGCCATTCCTGCGCCTCAAGCCGCCGCCCTGCTCAGCACCCGCCTCACCGACGACGACGACGACGAAATTGAGACGATTGATCCGATGCCGACGCTGCCAGCGATCGCTCAGCTCAGGGCGGTAGAGTACTGGCCCTGCCTGACCGTCATCGCCGGCTACGAGCGCGATCGCGACTTTGACATGGGGCCGCTCGATCCCAATGGTTGGATGGTTTCAGACTTTGCTGGCACCTCCACCTATTGGGTGGGGCTTGACAGCAGTAAGCGCGATGCTGTTAGTGGCCCCGTGCTCGTCATTCACAGTAAAGCCCCCCTTGCCCAGCAGTATATAGACGCGCAGGATCTGCAGCCCGCCGCCTCGGTGCTGCTCCGCGCCAATGCCCGTAAGCTATGCGAATGGATAGCCCAGCCTGAGTGGTTTCAGATTCACCGCTGGCGTTACGCTCAAGTCAGAGTGCCGCATCGGGCCGACCTGCTAGTCATTAAAGACTCGCTGATCAGCGGCGGCGACTGGTGCATTCCGCCTGTAGAAGAGGCCGTTGAAGGGACCACCGCAGCGGGCGACAAGGCGAACACGACTGCCCGACAAAATATTGACTACGCCTATCTATCCGGGTTGGCCATGGCCAAGGCGCTGCAAAACGCATCAGAGTAGATATGCGCTCTATAATTTAGGGCAGCATCAGCTACCGTAACCTTTTGCCCGGACTGCATGCGAACTAATCAGTCAGTGCTGACGCGATGGTGTCGCCTCTCCGTTGTCATAGCGCTCATTTTGCTGGTCTGCCTGGGCAGCGGCTGGAGCCAGCCCGCTGTCAGCCCAAAGGCTAGAGCGGCAGACTCAGACCAGATGGCCCCAGGCGAGATGCGCGGCGTCTGGATTACTAACGTCGCTAGCAGCCTTCTTTTTTCTCCCTGGGGCATTCCTCGGGCCCTGCATCAGCTGGCTGACATGCACTTCAACACTGTTTATCCGGTCGTCTGGAACCGAGGCAAAACTTTCTATCACAGCCCTGCGCTGAAAAAGATCACGGGGCAGGGGATGGATTCACTGCTGGCCCTGACCCACCCTTTAGAAGACCCGCTACAGGAGATGGTACGGGTGGGTCACCAGCAAAATTTGCGGGTCATTCCCTGGTTTGAATATGGCTTTATGGTGCCCCTGCACTCTGAACTGGCACGGCAGCATCCCGACTGGCTCACCTGCCGGCAAAATGGCTCTCGGCTGCTGACAGCCGATGCCCTGCATGAAAATGTTGAAGAGTTACCCCTCGAAGAGGCATCTCTAGAAGATCCGTCTCTAGAAAATCCACCGAGCGGCATTTTTCGTCTGCTCAACAGTGGTGCCCCCCATCAGCGGGCCTGGCTCAATCCTCTGCACCCTAGCGTGCAGGGGCTGCTGCTGGGCCTGGTAGAAGAGGTGGTCAGCCAGTATGCGGTCGATGGCATCCAATTTGATGACCACTTTAGTCTCCCTGTGGAGTTTGGCTACGACGACTACACCGTATCGCTATATCAGGCCGAGCATGCCGGTCAAAGGCCGCCTGCTAATCCGGCAGACGAAGACTGGATTCGCTGGCGAGCCGACAAGCTCAGTAAATTCGTGAATGTTTTGCATGCTCA
This sequence comes from Leptolyngbya sp. BC1307, assembly GCF_002286735.1. Classification (GTDB taxonomy): domain Bacteria; phylum Cyanobacteriota; class Cyanobacteriia; order Phormidesmidales; family Phormidesmidaceae; genus Phormidesmis. Next base: position 10,390 of record NZ_NRTA01000028.1, on the reverse strand, counting down.
AGTTAAGGCTCACTGTCCGACCTGTACGCTGTCTCTGTCGCCCAATCCGGCGAAGTTTGCCTACCGCTTTTACTTGCAAGATTGGGGCCGTTGGGTGGAGCAGGGTTGGGTGGATGAACTGGTGATTCAGGTCTACCGCGACCAGCTTGCCCAGTTTGAAAGTGAGCTGGGTAAAAGCCGATTGCAGGCGGTGCGCGATCGCATTCCGGTCAGCGTCGGCATTTTGACCGGCACCTGGCGACATCCGATTGCCTTTGAGCAGATTCAGGATCAGGTAGAGATCAGCCGTGATCGCCACTTTGCTGGCGTCTCTTTTTTCTATTGGGAAACCCTCTGGAGCTACTTCACGCCCGAGTCACCCCGACAGCGCCGACAAAATTTCCGGCGCTTGCTGCCAGCTTTTTCATAGATAACCCGGATAATGCAAATTTTCACGCTGATTCCTGCCAATTTGATTCCTGCCAATCTTAAGCCAGTGGTCTCGTTAGAAGGCTTCATCCTATGGCTCAGGTGGACAGTCTTTACCTGGCTAGCTTTTTTAATCAGCCTACTGTTTGTCAAGATTGGAGAAGAGGGCGATATCTGGGTAGTCGAGAGTCTGCTCGGGGGCGGACTGATTGGCTTAGCCCAGTGGCAGGTACTACGGCCCTATTTGCCGGGCGCACATCGCTGGATAGTAGCCAGCGCGCTCGGCTGGGGAGCGCTCACCCTATTTCACATTGGCACGGTTGGCTGGATCGTACCTGGCACCGCCAATCTGTGGCTCAGAGGCCTATTAGGAATACTGTATGGGGGCTACGCAGGGCTGGCTTTAGGCGCAAGTCAGTGGCTAGCGATCAGGCAGCAGGTGGCGCAGGCGTGGCGGTGGATTCCTTTGAGCAGCGGCATCTGGGCGGTGGCGATCGCCCTGGGCTGGCTCATAGGCGGCGGCTTGCGAGCTACCAGTCACCTGTTCGTGAGTGAGGTGATTGGCTTGGGGGTGGCTTGGGGTGCGATCGCGGCTCTCTCTGGTCTGGGCATAGTAGGGTTACTTCAGTCGCCAGATAAGCCTGACCGATTCACGCACGAAGCCTAGCGCAGATAAGTGCTCTTTTGCTGCAAATAATGAGAGAGCTTGCCCAAAAAAGCCGGGCTTACCTGAGCGGGCGCTGGCGGCTGCGTTTGCTTATCTGCCTTTGCCAGGTGAATCAGCGGCAGCTCATTGGCAACGCCGACAAAAATCAGACAAAACCCAATTTTCTGAACATCTCGCTCAGGCAGCTTCATCGCCGCTGCGATCTCTGTTAACGAGTGATTAGCGGCTGCTAGGCGGAGAACCCATTTTTCTTTAGAATTGAGCCGATAGTGGGGCACCTGGCCCCTGGCAGGCGTTAAGCCAGAGTCTAATCGCGGCAGCTTTTCTGTGAGAGCGTCCCAAATCTTGATCATGCGCAGACTGGGCAGTGCGATGTCAGTAGCCCGGATTTTGACGCCAGTCATTTCCCAGTAGGGAAAGGGATAAGCCGGATAGAATGCGAACCTGACATCTGAAGCTTGAAGCAACGTGCAGGTATTTTGCAAAGTTTGAGAAGCAAACAGCGATTGCAGCTGCCTGGCGGTGAGCACAGAGCGCTCTAGCAAAAATTGCCCGAGCGCGACTTTAGGCGGACACTGACGCAGCAAACGAGGCAGCAGAGAGCTTTGCAGCAGCGATCGCCGCTGTAGCAACTGCAATAACCCCATCCCATCTAGCCGCTGAGAGGCGGCCACTAAGTTGCCTTCCTCAAACCACAAATAGTGAGGACTGCCCTCTAAATCTCTCCCCGACAAAGCCTTTAAAGACAATCGGCCCGTCTGTTGACTATCGTTCAAAAATTTGAATAGCTCGGGCAAAGAGAACTCTGAAGTTCGACCTTGGAGTAGCATAGGCTTCTACAGCTTCACTGTCTAAAACTGAGCTGAGCTAGAAGGCTGGTCAGCGCTCATTAGAGCATACTGCTGAAGTAAGACCAGCAGGGCTTGAGTCACAGAAACGGGTTCGGTGGCGTTCACAGAGACGAAAGGTGGGCGTTGGGCGTGATCTGTAAAGCCCGTGGCGATCGCCACATTTTCAGCATTCCAGGCTGCCTCACAGTCTAGATGAGTGACGCCGACAACCATCGGCAGCGCCACTCGCTCTGTCATAAATTGATAAATCAAGTGAGCCTTACGAAAAGCCGCCGGTCTATTAGCTGGCACCAATAAAATATAGGCATGTGCTTTGCCAATCAACTCCTCCCACATAAAATCAAACCGATCTTGACCCGGCGTTCCATATAAGTGCAATGCCATCTCTGGCCCAAACTGTAGTCGCCCAAAATCAAATCCTACAGTTGTTTTCTCTTTCAACAAACCGGTTTCATCGCTAGCTTTGCGATCAGTATCTATCACCTCAATCTCGCTGACGGACCGGATGAATGTGGACTTGCCAGCACCTACCGGGCCAGCCACAACCAACCTCATAATTTCCATATTTCTTCTGAGCCGCCTTTCTTCTGGGCCCGGTCGTTCCCACGAGCGTGCAGTAAAACTGACACCCTCACTGCACGCTCATTACATTTAGAAACGCCATTCCTAGAAGCGTCTAGCTTCAAATGTGACTTCAATTAATCTCTGGCTGTAGTGTGGCGACGGATCGTTTGATGGCTAGCTGTAGCAACCCCTGTTTTGCCGCTGCCGTTGCCATCACTAGCAGCACAGCATCCTGCCCGCAGCTGGTCAACATGCAGTAACCCTGTTCGCCCTCTACAAAAATACGGCTGACATCTCCTTTTTGCAGCTCTTCGCCAATTCGCTCACCGATAGAAAGCATGGTAGCGGCCATCGCTGACACCCGTTCTTCATCCATATGACTTGGCAGTGTAGAAGCTAGCGGCAGGCCATCAATAGTGACCAGGCTGGCTCCTTCAATCTCGGGGGTACCCGTCACCAAATTCTGTAAAAGCGTCTGTATTTTTTGAACGTCTATGGCCATGAAAATAAACTCTCCTTTTAGGGTTTTAGCCTGTCCTTGAAACTGAGTATTGAAAACTGGGCAGACATGGCGAGCAGTCGCTTCTACGTCAGCGGTGTCAGCTCTACCACGTCATGAGTACCACCGCGTAATACTGAGGCAGTCTGCCTGCCCCGCAGTCGCTTTCCGGTCACTTCTTCTAACACACCTTGCACAGCCCCCAAGGTGTAAGACAGCTGCCGCTCCGATCCTTGAGGTTCGTCAGCAGAGCAAACGGTTTCCCGACAATAAACGAGCAGCCTGTCTCTACCAGCAGATTCGATTTTGTCGATGATGCAAAGCCGGGTTCCACGAACGCCCAAAACCTCGTTCATCGTTGCAGCAATTGCATTGAGATCATTGGCTATTCCAGATAAGCCTAGCTCTCGCGCTAGCTGCTTGCCCCGGCTACGCCCTGCCGCCATCAGGGCGATCGTAGCGGCTCTTTGTCCTAAGGCATCTTCAATACCCGTAACCACTGCTCTAAAACAAACAATGCTGCTAAAATCTCCTAGCTCGCTTCGTAGAGCATGCTGATCTGGCATATTTTCACCTTCAATTAATCTACGAATCCAACCTGTCAAGCGACCCATGAATCTTTGGCCCCAGTAGATGTCACCACCGCTCACATCCCCACCGCATAGACTAGGCTTTCTAAACGTGCCGGCTGTTTCAGGACTTTATTTATTTTTTTGAGAAAAGCTCAAGCTGGCAAAGTCACAAACTTCTGATCAACATGGAGTCTCTGATCAACATGGAGTCAATGTGGCGCAAAATCTGTGAGACATGACGACTACCGCATTAGAACTGCTGCAATCGGGCATTGACCGCTGCCAGGTCAAAAGCCTCAGGGTCAAAATCGCTATAGTCTTCGATCAGACTCATATAGTCAGGATCTTCTGAATCGTCTAAACGCGCCAGCAGTTCGTCATAGCCCCAGACGCCACCTGCGCCCTCAGGCGGACAGGCCGCTGCCCCCGCGATGCAAACAGGTGTGGTGAGATCGCCCTCTACGGCTTGATCCAACGCTTCCACTTCCAGACGATGCAGCCAGCCTGCTTGCAGATCGTAGGTGTAGTAAATCGGCTGCTCTCCTGAGAGCTGTAATGCAGTCGCCAAGCTCTGCTCAAGATCACAAGCAGGCTGATTGGCTCCCAGACTGAGCCGAAACCGGTAGTCATGCTGGTTTTGCCAGCCCATCGCCCGCTGCAAAATATCGTGCAGCTCGTGCAAAGTAACTGGGCCAGAAACCAAAATCCGCCGCCAGACTTCGGGTTCGCTATCGGCTAGGGTCACCTTGAGCTGATAAATATCAGGCTGCTGACCCACCTAAAGCGCCTCACCGTGCTGATCTAGCCAGTCGTGCCCCAGCTGAATCGTAATATCTGATTCTAGGTTGCCAGTGCTTTCTACCCTGACTTCGCCAACGCCCAAGAATCGCTGAACGGTTTCGGCACTCCTGAGATCACCGCTCTGAGCCACGATCCGAGTTTCGCTCAGCGGCTGAGGCCAGCTACGGTCTATAAACACGTTGTAATAGCCCGCATTATAGAGGCTATCGGTCAAAGACTGCACCGCGAAATCATCGTAGGTACTGTCTTGAATGGCCACCCGCAAACTAGCCGGATCGACCGCTTCTGCCGCGCCATAGGTGTTAGCTAAGCCGAAGTACTGCGCCGCCATCGTGTCGATTTCTGAATAGTTAGGCAGCCAGTAGCTCAGCTCATAGTCTTCGTAGCTGCTAAACTCTCCAGGCAGCATGAGCATCTGCACGTTCGAGCGATCTGTTTGGGCACCGAAGCCGACTAGTGCCACCAGTTCTTCTACCGAGAGGTTGGTATCTACATGCGACTGAATGACTGACAAAATCTTGGGCAGTCGGCCAATGGTTGTGGGGTTTAACGCTTGCTCTGTCAGCGCTCGCATCATCATTTGCTGGCGCTGAATGCGGCCAATATCGCCCTGGTCATCGTAGCGATAGCGCAAAAACTGCAGGGCTTTGTCGCCATCTAGCCGCTGTTCGCCCGCCTCTAAGTTGATATAGAGGTGCTGGCTGTCGTCCTGATATTTCATATCTCTAGGCACGTTCACCTCGACACCGCCTAGCGCGTCAATCAGCGTTTCGACGCCCTGCACATTGATGCGCATATAGCGATCAATGGCGACCCCGCCCATCAGTTCGCTCACTGCCTGAGCGCTGAGGGCCGGCCCCCCATCTCGGTTGGCCTCATTGATTTTGGTGACGACGTCATCGACGCTGGTGCGGGTGTCACGCGGAATAGACAGCACCGATACTCGCTCGCTGCTCGGGTCGAAGCGTAGCAGCAGCATCGTATCTGAGAGCCCCTCAAAGGAATCAACTAGGGCGTCATAACCGTCTGCTTCGACTGCCTCATAATCCTCAATATCTGAGCTGGTCACCTTCACGCCCAGCACCAAAACATTGACCGGTCGGGTCAGACGAGGCAGCCGTAAACTGTTGCCTGTAGCAATGTCATCTTGAGTAAAGAAGGCGGCTTCTTCATCGGAGAGGTCGCTTTGTAAAAGAGGGGTACTCCCCAAAGACACCGCTAAAAAAGCGCCTGCCGCCATTGATGCGCTAGTCACCCCAGCTAGCAGTACGCTGATGCCGACCCATTTAGGGATGCGGGTTTTGGGTTTGGGGGGAAGCTTAGATGAGTACGGCTGTTTGGGCATGGGGTTGATAAACGACATAGATGACCTCAAGCTATGCAGATGTTGGCTGAAGCAACTGGGCAAGTGAGCCTGACGCTGCTGCTCTGCAGAACGGCTGAGGTAAATAGATCAAATATTTTGGGGCTGTAGTCCACTTTGTTTTACCAGATGTTGGCAGCATTTTTTATAAAGAGTGTGGCAGCTTGACGCTGCCTACGGCAGACGCCGGCTGAGCTGGCTGACGCCCGGCAACCGAATAGACTGGCCTCTAGCCACCCGAAACATAAGTGCGAGGCTGAGCAAGAAGTAGCCTGAGCCGATAAAGCTGCTAGCTAGCAAAAAGCGCAGGCTGGCCATTTGAGAGGCTTGGGTGCTGGCACCGGCTCCGAGTAGGGCGATCGCACTTATGCAGGCAATCCCTAGCGTTACCGACAGCCGACTAGCGGCCCGTACCTGGTCTCTATCTGTACCTTCACGCTGGTCACCGCCTTTTCCGTAAGGGGCTTCGCCGTACAGAGACCAAAGCGATAGGACGACGCCAAAAACCGGCACTAGATGGAGGTAGAGACGCATCCTTTGCAGTGAGGGTGAAGCCATAAATTCAGTGAGGTCGGGTCTTAAAAGGGCGAAAAGCAGAGGTGTCTTTAGCTAAACGCATCAAAATTTGTCGTTATGCAAGTCTGCCTCATAAAGCCCAAAAGCGCGTTTGAAACTAACAGGGATATAGACATTTCCTGGGTAGCGGCTGGCAAATTTGCGATATCAGCACACGTCTGGTAGCGATTCTCACTAACCGCCGCGCAAATCTCGGTAGACTGTATCTCTGTAGCTCTTTACGATCTATAACCGTTTTACAGAAAAGAGGCTTATGATGCTTGAGACTTATCGCAAACACGTTGAAGAACGCGCTGCTCTAAATGTGCTGCCGCTGCCGTTAGATGCCGAGCAAACGGCTGCGCTTTGCGACTTGCTCAAAAGCCCGCCCGCCGATGAGGCCGAGTTTTTGATGGGACTGTTGTGCGATCGCATTCCCCCCGGTGTCGATCCAGCCTCTTATGTAAAAGCTTCGTTTTTGACGGCGATCGCTCAAGGCGAAACCACCAGCCCACTAATTTCTCCTAAAAAAGCCGTCGAACTCCTCGGCACCATGATGGGCGGCTACAATGTCACCTCTCTGATTGCTCTGCTTAAAGACGAACGCGAAGAAATCGCCCAGCTTGCCGCAGACGCCCTGAAGAAAACGCTCCTGGTCTACGACGCCTTTAACGACGTGATGGATCTGTCAGAGACCAATGCGTTCGCTAAGCAGGTCGTCGATGCTTGGGCCGCTGCCGAATGGTTTACCAACAAACCCAAGGTGCCTGAAACCATCACCGTCACGGTTTTCAAAGTTCCTGGCGAAACCAACACTGACGATCTTTCGCCTGCGCCGCACGCCACCACGCGCCCGGACATTCCGCTGCACGCTCAGGTAATGCTGGAATCCACGATGGATAAGCCGCTGGAGACCCTGGCTAAGCTCAAAGAAAAGGGCCATCCCGTCGCTTATGTTGGGGATGTGGTCGGTACCGGATCTTCCCGCAAGTCCGCGATGAACTCGGTGATCTGGCACATTGGGTCAGACATTCCCTTTGTGCCGAATAAGCGGACGGGCGGGGTGATTTTGGGGAGTGCGATCGCGCCCATCTTCTTCAATACCGGTGAAGACTCCGGCGCACTGCCGATAGAATGCGATGTCACCCAAATGAGCATGGGCGATGTGATCACCATTCACCCCTACAAAGGCGAAATCACCAACGAAGCCGGTGAAGTCATTTCCACCTTTAACCTCGTCCCTGAAACCATTCTGGACGAAGTCCAAGCGGGTGGCCGCATTCCGCTAATCATTGGTCGCACCCTCACCGACAAAACCCGCATTGCCCTCGGCCTCTCCCCCTCAGAAATCTTTGTGCGTCCCTTGGCCCCCACTGACACTGGCAAAGGCTTCACCCTCGCCCAAAAAATGGTCGGCAAAGCCTGCGGTCTCCCCGGCGTGCGCCCCGGCACCTCCTGCGAACCGCTGATGACCACAGTCGGCTCGCAAGATACCACCGGCCCCATGACCCGCGACGAAATGAAGGAGCTGGCCTGCCTCGGCTTCAGTTCTGGCCTCGTCTTGCAAACCTTTTGCCACACCGCCGCCTACCCCAAGCCGGTAGACGTGCTCACCCATTCCACCCTGCCCGACTTTTTCTCCTCGCGTGGCGGCGTCGCCCTCAACCCCGGAGATGGCATCATCCACTCCTGGCTGAACAGAATGCTGTTGCCGGACACAGTAGGTACAGGGGGTGACTCCCATACCCGCTTCCCCCTCGGCATCTCATTTCCTGCTGGCTCAGGGCTGGTCGCCTTTGCCGCTGCCATCGGCGCAATGCCCTTAGACATGCCCGAATCTGTTCTCGTTCGCTTCAAAGGTGAACTACAGCCGGGAATTACCCTGCGCGATGTAGTCAACGCCATTCCTTATGTCGCCATTCAAAAAGGGTTGCTCACCGTCGCCAAAGAGAACAAAAAGAACGTGTTCTCAGGCCGCATTTTAGAAATGGAAGGTCTCCCTGACCTGAAACTAGAACAAGCCTTTGAACTCACCGATGCCTCCGCAGAGAGATCTTGCGCGGGCTGCACCATCAAGCTCAGCGAAGAGACCATCGCGGAATATCTGCGCTCTAACGTAGCGCTGATGAAAAACATGATTGCGCGCGGCTATCAAGACGCTCGCACCCTCGCCCGTCGCATTGCCAAAATGGAAGCCTGGCTTGCCGACCCTCACCTCATGAGTGCCGATGCCAACGCCGAATATGCCGAAGTGATCGAAATCGATCTCAACGAACTCAAAGAGCCTTTGGTCGCCGCTCCCAACGATCCGGACAATATCAAAACGCTCTCAGAAGTGGTGGGCGACAAAATCGACGAAGTCTTCATCGGCTCCTGCATGACCAATATTGGCCACTACCGCGCCGCTGCCAAAGTGATGGAAGGCGCAGGCCCGGTCAGCGGTCGCCTGTGGATATGCCCGCCGACCCGCATGGATGAAAAGCAGCTTCGCGAAGAAGGCTACTACGGCACCTTTGCCGCTGCGGGCGCTCGCACGGAGATGCCGGGTTGCTCTCTCTGCATGGGTAATCAGGCCCGCGTAGAAGATGGCGTGACGGTATTCTCTACCTCCACCCGCAACTTCAATAATCGCATGGGCAAAGGCGCTCAGGTGTATCTCGGCTCTGCCGAACTCGCCGCCGCCTGCGCACTGCTCGGTCGCATCCCGGCGATGGAAGAATATCTGGAAGTTGTTGCTAACAAGATTGATCCGTTTGCAGATGAACTATACCGCTATCTTAACTTCAACGAAATCAAAGGCTTTGAAGATGAGGGTCGGGTCGTTCCGAAGGAAGACGAGGAAAAAATCGAAAAGGAGGCAGTTGCGGCTGGATAGATAAATCAGCCTATCGGAGTGCCTACAGGAGAAAAATGCCTTGTGTGTTCGTTAGCATACAGGGCATTTGTCGCTTTATAGAACAATCTTACTTGTTCCGTGCGGAACAGACTTGTTTAACAATGGAGTGGGAATAGCATGATTACTTCCACTATCTAGAACAGCCATGAACCAACGTGAGATTGAGCACCGTGATCGAGTACTGCGGACGTATTTCGACGGTCGAACCTGGGATGCGAATAGTGAATATACGCTGAAGCGCCAACTCATTCGTAATAGCCACCAGCTATTGCCTGAGCATCCATATGTTATTGAAGAGGAGTGGGAGGTAGAGCCTGGTAGAACAGACCAAGGCCGTGGCGATTTGGTGTTCACGGACGGTGACAACTGTTTTGCAATTGTTGAGGTGAAATGGATTGATCTCTCTGGTTTGGGCCGCAAAGGATCAACAAGAAGTGTGAGCAATCGTAAAAAACGTCGAAAGGTCGAAGAGCAGGCAGTAACCTACGCTAGACTTTATGCGAGTTCAGCGAATCTGACACCGGATAAAAAGGTCGAGGCGTTTGTATTCACCAATGAATTTGATCGCCCTCACCTGATTGCTTAGAATTGTCTTTTTATCAGCAAATCAATATCTTTTCGTCCTAGAGCTTGAAGCCGCTCCATGATGAACGCGCGGTCTCCCTTGCGAAAGTATGGAACTGGAATTAGATCGACTCCATTTTGTTAGGACTTACGCATTGACAGAGTAGCCAGCCTGTATGCTGGCAGGAGCCCCCTTCTTTTTGAGTGATCGCTAGGCCATGCGTGAGCTATCAAAACCATCTACAGCCCAGTGCGATAGCACGCTCTACACCTTATTTTTGCTCTCAGAGCCGAAGTATGTGAGCTGCGTGCGGCTCTCAGAAATTTTGGCAGATTTGAGCCACGATAGCGTGAATCGCTTTTTATTACGCGAACGTTACACGCCCAAAGACCTCTTTGACGAGGTTAAAGGCGAGCTGAACCTAGAATCCGGGACGCTCAGCGTAGACGATAGTGTGGAAGACAAACCGTATCGCGACCCCAGCAAAAGTGCCTTGGTGGATTACTTTTACTCGGGCAAGCACAAGCGACCGGTGAAGGGACTCAACCTAATTACTCTGTACTACAGTGACCCCTCCGGTCATTCTTATCCGGTCAACTTCAGACTGTATGACAAAGCAGCGGGCAAGACGAAGAACGACTATTTTAGA
>NZ_NRTA01000027.1 GCF_002286735.1 Leptolyngbya sp. BC1307 | reverse complement strand
GTCATTGACCTAGACAATGGGCCTGCCGTCAAAAGCCAGCGCACCCAGTTCATCAAGCGCATGGCGCAGTTTGCGCAGCGCGAGCAGATGAAGATCCGCCTGGTTTACTATCCGCCTTATCACAGCAAGTACAATCCGATAGAGCGCTGTTGGGCGGCGCTAGAAAACTACTGGCATGGCGCTATCCTCGATACCGTTGAAACAGCCTTACGATGGGCGGCAAACATGACTTGGAATGGCTTCGAGCCCATGGTTGAGCTAGTCGAGGCGACTTATCCGAAGGGTGTCAAGGTGACCAAAGATGAGTTAGAGCCGTTTGAGCAACAGTGGCAGCGCTCTGAGACGTTGCCTAAGTGGGATGTGACGATTGTTCCGATATGAACGGTAGATTATTTGTTTGCGAGTCCCTTATACAGCAGTCAGGATGCCGCCATCTAATTCACCTCGTCTGCTAGATCGGGTTCGAAAAGCAATCAGGCTCAGGCACTTTGGTCTGTCAGATGTCAGAACGACTATGATCTATGCCTATGTGCTTAATCGGGGAGGACAGGGGGCTCGTAGTCTACTGGATAGTGCTTTTTAAAAATTCAATGCTCATATGGCTTGACGAAAGCTGGAGATCGGCTTATGCTCTGTAGCTATTGGTTGTGATGCCTATCGCAGTCTCTCTTTGTCAGAACTCAATCGACTTAGCGCCATCGACGGGTGTTACAAGCACCACGCCGACGGCTAACTCCCAAACTGAACGAGGCAGTCTGGAAGCTGAGGTCACTTTACCTTAGCCACCCTGATTTGCACTAGCTTTTGTGGGGTGGCTAAGCTTTTGAGTTCTGGTTTTCTCGCTAATCCTATTCGCGGAGACCAGATCTCATGTTTGTCCCTTCTACTGCGGGCGTTTTTGCGTCCACTGCTTCTGATGCTGGCAGCTTACCGGCTGAACCCGTGCGGCATATGCTGTTTGGTACCCCTAGTGCGGTGCAGGTAACCATTCAGCAATTGCACCATCTGAACTATGCTGAGCCGAATGACTGGAGCCAATTACTGCCGACGGGTAGGCCCAATGAAGTGATGGCGATATTAACTAAGCGAGTGAGGGCAGCTTAGGGCGGCTCATGCTCAGTGAACTTTAGTTTGTAAGGGTGTTAGCTGCGATCGCCCACCAAACCCTTCCATCCAACGGCGCGATCGCTTCTTTCACCCCCCGCTTTCTTCCATCACTCAATACATAACTCAAATTGCATAGAGTAAATGCTTGATTTTACGCTGTGAAACTTCAGTTTGAAGGCGCGATCGCTTCTTAAAATAAGAGCTAGTAAAGCTTGCTGCTCCAGGATTGCACTTATGTCTACGGCTGAACACTACGATGTAATTATTATTGGCACGGGTGCCGGAGGAGGCACGCTGGCCCATCGACTTGCGTCTAGCGGCAAAAAGATTTTGATCTTAGAGCGCGGCGCTTTTTTGCCAAAAGAGAAGCCTAACTGGAGCACAGACGCCGTCTTTCGCGATGGGCGCTACCAAACTGACGAAGTATGGAGCGACCGGAAAGGAAACGACATTCATCCGGGCATTGGCTACTGGGTAGGCGGCAGTACAAAGGTATATGGCGGCGCGCTCTTTCGCCTGCGAGAAAAAGATTTTGACGAAGTGCAGCTATACGACGGTGTTTCACCGGCCTGGCCGCTAAAGTACGAAGACTTTGAACCGTATTACGACCAGGCCGAAAATCTCTATCAGGTACATGGTAAGCAGGGGCTAGATCCGACCGAGCCGCCGCGCCATCATGACTACTATTTTCCGCCCGTCAGCCACGAGCCGCGAATTGCACAGCTAGACAAGGCGTTTCAGCGCAAAGGACTGAAGCCGTTCTACCTGCCGCTGTCCATTAAGCTGAATGAAAAGGATGCTTTTTTGAGTGAATGCATTCGCTGCAACACTTGCGATGGCTTTCCCTGCTTTATCGATGCCAAGTCAGATGCTGATGTCAACTGCATTCGCCCGACCATGCGCAATACCAACGTGCGGCTCATCACCGAAGCCAAGGTAAACAAGCTGCATACCAGCGCTTCGGGTCGCGAAGTGACCGGCGTAGAAGCCGAGATTGCCGGAGAGACTCAGATGTTCTCGGGAGACGTAGTCGTGGTAGCCTGCGGCTCGGTCAACTCGGCGGCGCTGTTGCTTAAGTCTGCCAATGAACAACATCCTCAGGGGCTAGCCAACAGTTCTGACCAGGTGGGCCGCAATTTTATGAAGCATCTGGCAGCGGCGATTGTCGGTCTGTCGCTAAAAGAGAATACAACGGTGTTTCAAAAGACGCTGGCGATCAATGACTATTACTGGGGCGAACCAGGATTTGACTATCCGATGGGTCACATTCAGCTTTTGGGCAAAGTCAATTCAAAAATGCTGGCGCTAGATGTGCCCAAGATTGCCCCGGCCTTGGCGCTGAGAGTGGCTGCGAGGCGATCAGTCGATTGGTGGCTCACGGGAGAAGATCGCCCGGATAAAAACAACCGGGTAACGGTGAAAAATGGCCAAATTAGCCTGCTCTATCAGCCCAACAATGTGAAACCTTTTAAGCGGTTGATTGATCGGTGGAAAACAACAATGCGAGAAGTTGACAATGAAGGGCGTTTGCTGCCGCTGTCCTGGTACTTTAGTAAAATTTTGCCGATTGAGGCGATCGCTCATCAGGTCGGCACCTGTCGCTTTGGCACCGACCCGGCGACTTCTGTACTTGACCTCGACTGCAAGGCTCACGATTTAGACAATCTCTATGTCGTAGACGGTAGTTTCTTTCCTTCTAGCGCGGCTGTGAATCCATCGCTGACGATTATGGCAAATGCAATGCGGGTAGGCGATCGCCTGCTAGCGCGACTAGAGGCAACGGCCTGAGCCCGATAGAAAAGTGCTCAATGTAAACATTAATGGCTGAATGTAAACAAAGCTTGGACAGCGGCAGACCGGCACAAGAGGATGTTTATACTAAGTTCGTCCGCCAAATTGTCTAAACGCAGAAAATTGGGCGGAAAACTTCCCTCTAAAGTAACGGTTGGTCAAACGATTAGACCCGGTCGCTTGCCTTAGAGCTTTAGTCCAAAAGCAGAGCAAAATATGGCGCTACAGCCTTGTACCGAAACGCCTCCCGAAACAATCACTGCCGATTTGCCCGTTCTTAAAGAGCGCGGGCAGAGAGAAGTATTTTGCGGACTGACGGGGATCGTCTGGCTACACCGAAAGATGCAGGATGCGTTCTTTTTGGTGGTGGGCTCTCGTACCTGCGCGCACCTGATTCAGTCAGCCGCTGGCGTCATGATCTTCGCCGAACCCCGATTTGGCACAGCCATTTTAGGCGAGCGCGATCTAGCTGGTCTAGCCGATGCCAATGATGAACTAGAGCGCGTCGTCGAGCAGCTTCTCAGCCGTCGGCCCGACATTGGCACGCTATTTCTAGTCGGTTCCTGCCCTTCGGAAGTGATTAAGCTAGACCTTGCTAAAGCTGCCGAAAGGCTGAATCATCGCTACTTCCCCAAGGTGCGAATTCTCAACTATTCGGGTAGCGGCATCGAAACCACCTTTACGCAGGGCGAAGATGCCTGCCTGGGTTCGATGGTGCCAGTCTTGCCGAGCAAAAGCAATGATGAGCCTGCCCTACTGGTAGTCGGCAGTCTGGCCGATGTTGTAGAAGATCAGTTCAAGCGTCTTTTTGATCAGATGGGCATTGGCCCGGTCGCTTTCTTCCCGCCGCGTCGCGCTGCCGACTTGCCCAGCGTCGGTAAAGGGACAAAGCTTTTGGTGGCTCAGCCATTCTTGAGTGAGACGGTGCGGCTATTGATGAAGCGGGGCGCGGAACTGCTGCCATCGCCCTATCCTTTTGGCGTAGAAGGGACAACGGCCTGGCTAAGAACGGCGGCAGATGTTTGGAATATTGATCAAGAGCGCTTTGAAGGGGCGATCGCACCCGCCGTCAGCCGCGCTAAAACCGGACTAGAGCGCTATCAGAAGGTACTGAATGGCCGCAAAGCGTTCCTCTTTCCAGATTCGCAGTTAGAAATTCCATTAGCTCGGTTTCTCTCTAGAGAATGCGGCATGGAGCTGATCGAAGTCGGCACGCCTTACATCGACCGGCTATTGATGGACGCAGAAATTAGTCTGCTGCCTGCCGGAACTGCGCTGTCGGAAGGACAAGACGTAGAGAAACAGCTCGACCGCTGCCGCGAAGCCCGCCCGGATATTACCGTCTGTGGGTTAGGGCTGGCCAATCCGTTAGAAGCCGAAGGGCTGTCTACGAAATGGTCAATTGAGCTGGTCTTTTCGCCGCTGCATGGCTACGACCAGGCGGCTGACCTGGCCGAACTGTTTGTCCGTTCCTCAGAAAGACGCAGGCGGCTAACCGTTTGAAGTGAGCGCCGATTGCATTGAGCCTTTTAAGACGCCCCGCTAAAAAACTTTAACTATACGCTTTAACTATGGAATTGACCCTGTGGACTTACGAAGGCCCGCCCCATGTAGGAACGATGCGTATCGCTACCGCGATGGAAGGCGTACATTACGTGCTGCACGCGCCTCAAGGGGATACCTACGCCGACTTGCTGTTTACGATGATTGAAAGGCGCGATCGCCGTCCGCCCGTCACCTACACCACTTTCCAGGCAAGAGACTTGGGCGGAGATACCGCAGAGATGGTGAAAACCTCGGTGCGCGATGCCTACAATCGGTTCAAGCCGCAGGTGATGCTGGTGGGTGAAAGCTGCACCGCTGAGCTGATTCAAGATCAGCCGGGTTCACTGGCAAAAAGCATGGGCTTGCCGATCCCGGTAGTGAGTCTAGAGCTGCCCGCCTATTCTAAAAAAGAAAATTGGGGCGCTAGCGAAACGCTGTATCATCTGGTGCGATCGCTTCTCCTTTCGGCAGTGCTCCCCCCTGGCGCAAGTCGGCCCGAACGCGATCCGGCGATTCGCCCTAAGGCAAACATCATCGGCCCTACGGCTTTAGGCTTTCGCTGCCGCGATGACATTCAAGAAGTGCTTAAGCTGCTCGCAGAGATTGGCGTCGATGCCAACGTGATCGCTCCTTTGGGCGCAACGCCTGACGACTTGATGCGCATTCCCGACGCAGACTTTAATATCTGCCTCTATCCCGAAATCGCTTTGACCACCTGCAAGTGGCTAGAACGCAGCTTTAAGCAGCCGACAGTCAAAACCGTGCCGATTGGCGTCGGAGCCACTCGCGACTTTATCGCTGAAATTGGTGAAGTTGCCAATATTGATGTCAGTGCCGCGCTGAGGCGATCGCAGGCTGATACGCTAGGCAACTGGAGCGCAGACCGGCTGTCATCAATGGCTAACCCCGGCGCGTCTCGGCTGCCCTGGTATTCGCGCTCTGTAGACTCAACTTATCTGACGGGTAAGCGGGTGTTTATCTTTGGGGATGCGACTCATGCGATCGCCGCTGCCCGCATTGCCACTGAAGAACTGGGCTTTACCCTGGTCGGCATCGGCACCTACAGCCGAGAATTTGCCCGGCAAGTGCGCGAAGTCGCCAAGCAATACGGGTTAGAAGCTGTCATCAGCGACGATTACTTAGCGGTAGAAGAAGCTGTCGCCGAAGCCTCTCCCGAGCTGGTACTAGGCACCCAAATGGAGCGCCATATCGCCAAGCGTTTGGGCATTCCCTGTGCGGTCATTTCCACGCCGATTCACGTTCAAGACGTGCCCGCTCGCTACTCACCCCAAATAGGCTGGGAAGGGGCCAATGTGATCTTTGACGACTGGGTTCACCCGCTAATGATGGGCCTAGAAGAGCACTTGATCGGCATGTTCCGCGAAGACTTCGAGTTTGCCGAGGGGCATATGAGCCACTTGCATACGGCTCCTCATCCGACAGCGGGCACGAGCGGTGGCGGCGTTGCGGTCGCGGTGGCCGAACCAATGGCCATCACCGCTGATCTGCAGCCAACTGAGGGTGAGCCCAGCGATGCTGTTAGCCTCAGTTGGAGTGCAGATGGCGAAGCTGAGCTGAAGAAGATTCCCTTCTTCGTACGCGGCAAAGTGAAGCGAAATACAGAAAAGTTTGCGAGCGATCGCGGCATCACCTCGATTACGGTAGACACGCTCTATGAGGCCAAGGCAGCGATCGGCAAGTAACAGGCGAATACCTTAGACGCTTACTCATTCATTCAGAATTTAAACAGGAGATTTAATTGTGGTAGCTACAAACACTCGTCCCCCCGCTATCAAAAAAGGTGAAGACGGCGAAGGCAGCCTTCAGGTTCATCAAGATCCTTCCATGAACATCGAGACCGGCGCGCTGGTGATCGCCGTCTACGGCAAAGGCGGCATCGGCAAGTCCACCACCTCTTCTAACCTGTCAGCCGCGTTCTCTCATCTCGGCAAGCGTGTCCTGCAAATCGGCTGCGATCCCAAGCACGACAGCACCTTCACCCTCACCAAAAGAATGGTGCCCACGGTGATCGACATTCTCGAAACCGTTGACTTTCACTCAGAAGAGTTGCAAACCGAAGACTTCATGTTTGAAGGCTACAACGGCGTCATGTGCATTGAGTCGGGCGGCCCCCCGGCAGGCACCGGCTGCGGTGGCTATGTCACTGGGCAAACTGTCAAACTGCTAAAAGAGCATCATCTGCTCGAAGATACTGATGTGGTAATCTTCGACGTGTTAGGAGATGTCGTCTGCGGTGGCTTTGCCGCTCCCCTACAGCACGCCCACTATTGCCTGGTCGTGACTGCCAACGATTTTGACTCCATCTTTGCAATGAACCGGATTGTCGCCGCCATTCGCTCAAAAGCTAAAAACTACAAGGTTCGCTTAGGCGGCATCATTGCCAACCGCAGTGAGGGCACCGATCAAATTGACAAGTACAACGAGCGCGTCGGTCTTAAAACCCTGGCCCACTTTAAGACGGTAGATGCCATTCGCCGCAGCCGCCTGAAGAAATGCACCGTCTTCGAAATGGAAGACTCTGATCCTGAAATTCAAGAAGTTCGAGACGAGTATCTAAAGCTTGCCAAAGGCATGATCGAAGACGCCACGCCGCTTGAAATAGAGCCCCTCAAAGATAGAGATATTTTCGACCTGCTTGGGTTTGAGTAGAGTATTTGTGAAATGACAAAGAAATAACAAAATAAAGGATCTGTAGGCTCAGCTCGCAGATCCTTTACTTATCAAGATTTAGCAGAAGCCAGTTGTCTCGTCTCAATCCTTTTGCAGAGATGCGCTACCTCTCCGCTGCTTTTGAGAGAGACTCCGGCGATCGCGCATACCAGTAAGCCCAGGCAATAAGAACAAACTGAAGAGGCAAGCGAATGCCGTGAACCCACCAGCTATCTGGAATGCCAGCGAGCTTAATATGGTTGAACGCCATATTCAGATTAGCCGGATAGACCGCTATAAACAGAGCGACCAATCCCCAACCAGCCAGCTGACGAGTCGCAGGGAAGAACAACCCTGCCCCTAAGATAATTTCGATCACGCCACTGATATAAACCAGTGCCGCTGGATAGGGCAAAAAGCCAGGCACAATCTTGGTAAACGGCTGGGGAATAGCAAAGTGCAAAATTCCAGCGGCAATGATGAAGACAGCCAGCATATTGCGCAGCGTGTCTTTGTTTTTCTGAATGATTCTTAGCATAGGCTTGATGATAATACGGTTTGAGTCCTGCTTGAGCGCTATTGCCGGTAGTGGCCATAACCAGATTAAGTGGCTATATTTAAGTGGCTATATTTAAGTGGCTATAACCAGGTTAAGACGACCACACCAAGACTTGGGCCTCATATTCGGGCAAGTCCATCACTACTCGCCCGCCTTCTACCTGCACGTCATAGTCTTTTGTCCATTCGTGCCAAGTGCCTTCTTCAGGCAGGTCAGTCACCTCGTAGTCGGCGATGTAGCTGTCAGAGCAGTTGATCACCACAGCGACTCGCGGCCCAATCTCATGCCAGCGAATGTAGCCCAGCACGCGCTGATCTGGGTTTTCGTGAAAAACTGCGATATTGTCGGAGCACAGCGCCGGATTTTCCTTTCTCAAGGCAATTAGCCCTTGATAGTATTTCAACAGTCCTTCGTTGTTCTCACTGTCTAGTAAAGCCCAGTCTAGGGGCGCAGAGTCTAGGGTCTTAGCTTTGTATTCGCCCATTTCCTCTCCCATCCAAATCATCGGAATGCCCATTGCCGTCATTACGAGCGCTGCGCCAAACTTTGCACGTTTGAAGGCGGCCTCATCAAAAATGTCGGCGTTTGCTAGGTTAACAATTAGCCGATCCTGGTCGTGGCTAGTTAGGTAGTTAACGACGTTAGATGTGCTCTGAAAGCCAGCAGGGGTCGGGTCTACCAGTTCTTTCGCCAGCTCGACGCCCGAGTCCTCTTTGAGGAAGAGATCGAGCAAATTATAGTGAAAGCTGACTCGCCAGCTGCTGTCTACAGGGCCTCCATAACCAGATAGGCTAGGATCTTCAGGGATATGTTCGGCAATGGTGAACAGCGGCTTGGGCTTGGCCTCAAGTCCGGCTTCGTCAACTATCCATCTCAGAAATTCTGGATTATCTAGCTGCTTAACGGCGTCAAAGCGCAGACCGTCGAAGTGGTATTCTCCGATCCAAAAGTTAATCATGTCTCGCATGAAATCGCGAGCCGGATAGCAATCATAGTTTTCGTCGTAGTCGTTGTAATCAAATTCTGGCCCCCAGCTATTGTCAGGGTCTTTGGCTTCGCGGCGATACCAGTAGTCGAAGTCGATTTGAGTGAGCGGGCTTTCAGATTCTGAGTGGTTGAGCACCACATCGAGCAGCACTAGCATGTGGCGAGCGTGGCATTCGTCAATCAGCTGCTTGAGGTCGGCAGGCTCTCCATAAGCGTTTCTCAGCGCAAAGTAGTGACGAATGTTATATCCCCAACCTATGTCCATCGGGCAGGACTGTACAGGCATCAGTTCGAGCGCATTCACACCCAAGCTTTGCAGATAGTCGAGCTTTTCTATGACCGATTTGAAAGTACCGCCTTCAGCGGTGTCGCCGCTGTTAAAGTCTTGCACCAGCAGCTCGTAGATCACGAGTTCGTTCTGGTTGGGCAGTTCTGCGTCGTCGTGCTGCCAAACGTAGTCGTCTAGCGATCGCTGGCCGTCTTTGATGTGAGCGATCGCCCACTGCGCCGTTTCATCCACGCGAGTCGCATAAGGGTCTACTACCTCAGCCCACTCATCCGACTCTAAAAAAAAGCTTTTAGAGCGAACCTTAAATTTGTAGCGATAGTCACCGTCTTCTAGCTCAACCTGGGTACGAAAGTATCCGTCTTCTCCCTTCTTCATCTCGACTGTCTGGTCGTCTGAAAAGTCTCCTAGTAAAGTAGCTTCGGCGTTATAAGGAGCCCACAGTTCAAATTCAACAGGAGTAGCCATAGTGCTTTAACGACCAACATAGTCGGCTTGAATATTAAAAATTTGTAAATGAAAACAGATATAAAATGAACCCGGTGTAAATCCTCTTTCAAAAGATATGGGCCTTCGAGTTTGACTTTGAACCTCTATAGTAAAGGCAGACCTGATTAGCGCTAGCCTCTGCCCTTAGAAATAGCGTATAAAGCTTGCTATTGGCGTGACTCATCCTTTTGGCAGATAGCCGGTGATTCGCGTCTCTCAGGTTTGCCCAACCGCATCGAAATTTCTATAGGATCTCTTCATGCAATATCTATGCAGGCTTCTGTCTGCAGCTAGAGAGATTCTTTACGTGTGCTAACTATACTGGCAGGATAGTAATGCAACTTTATATTGCCACCTGCCGCTCGTATCCCTCTTTATAGACAAGACAGTGTAGACAAGACAGTTCAGGCGCTTAATAGCCACTGTTTGATTGAGGGCCTGCGGTACCTAAAGCCCATGACAATTCTTGACCGCCCAGAAATTTTAGCCGTTGACGATACGCCAGACAATCTGTTTTTACTGGAGGCCATCCTCGGTGAAGCAGAAGAATATCGATTGCGCTGCGCTGAGAGTGGTGAAGCCGCTATCGAAATGGTGAAAGCATTGCCCCCTAGCCTGATTCTGCTGGATGTGATGATGCCGGGCATGGATGGTTACGAAGTCACTCGTCGCATTCGACAGAACCAGGATTTACCCTACATTCCGATTTTGCTGATCACAGCTCACGATAAAGCCAGTGCTGACGAAGGCTTTCAAGCCGGTGCCGATGGCTTTGTGCGCAAACCTTTTGATATTCAAGATCTTTTGGATTCGGTCGAGAGCTACTGCTATGATCGCCCGCCTTACGCAGTCGGCGAAGTCGCAATCAGGTGAGGGTTCTGCCGCTTAACTTGAGGCGCGACGCCCGCCATCTCCAAGATTTCAGGAATCAAATCTTCTCTCCTGACCGCCATCATATGCACGCCCTGACAGAGCTGACGGGCTGACTTCACTTGCTCTGCAGCAATTTTTATCCCCTCTTGTAAGGGCTGATCGGCAGCGGCCAATCGGTCAATAATGTGTTGGGGAATGTCAACACCGGGCACACAGCGGTTGATAAACGCGGCGTTTTTGGCGGACTTGAGTAAAAATATACCGGCTAGAACAGGGCGATCGCTCTGCCCGGCCACCTGATCCATAAACTTTTCAAGCTTGTCAAAATCAGAAATGAGCTGACTCTGAAAAAACTGAGCGCCCGCCGCTAGCTTACGCTCAAACCGACGCTGCAAGCCCGACCAGCTCGGTGACTGCGGATCGACAGCCGCCCCCGGAAAAATATCTAGCGGGCCATCAGGCATAGACTTTTCGTTAAAATCTATGCCCTGGTTAAGGCCGCTAATTAGCTGCAAGAGACGGACAGATTCTACCTCATGCACCGATTTTGCCTTAGGATGGTCGCCTGCTTTGATCGGGTCGCCGGTCAGGGCGAGCACGTTGCGAATGCCCAGCGCGTGGGCTCCCATTAAGTCAGCTTGTAGAGCGATGGCATTGCGATCGCGTCCCGTCATTTGGCAAATCGGCTCAATGCCCGCCTGATGCAAGAGCACTGCGCAAGATAGGGACGACATGCGCAGTACCGCCCGGCTCCCGTCAGTCACATTGACGGCATGTACCCAGTCTTTGAGGTGATTGGCCATCTCTAGCATATGGCTAGGATCACCGCCCTTCGGCGGCATCACTTCAGCGGTGACTAAAAATTCGCCTGAGCGCACAGCCGACCGCAACCGACCCTGAACAGGGGGGCCAAATGCAGGCAGACCAGACCGGCCATTCGATACAACATCCATAAATAGGCTGACTCAGTGCTATGGGCTATTTTACCTAGTTTCTCTCTCAACTCTGGCCCGCGCCATGATTGAAACCGGTCGTATTCTATGAGCCGCACCGTTTTGCAGAAGTCTGGTGCAGGCTTATTGGGCAAATCCCATAGCGGTTTTGACTTTGGCAAGCGTGGGGGCAGCGATCGCCTGGGCCTTTTCTTTGCCCTCCACTAAGATTTGCTGGAGGTAGGCGCGATCGCTCATCAGCTCATCATATTTGGTTTGGATAGGCTGTAACGCCGCCACTGTCGTCTCCGCCAAGAGTGGCTTAAACTGGCCCCAGCCCATCGCTTCACACTCTGCCGCCACCGCCGCCTGAGTTTGGTCAGAGAGCAGCTGATAAAGGCTCAGCAAATTGTTGCACTCTGGCCGTTCCGGATTGTCAAATTCCAGGCCGCGCGCTGGATCGGTCTTGGCCCGCTTAATCTTTTTGGTAATCACAGCGGGCGGGTCAGTCAGGTCAATGCGGCTCTGGTCAGACGGGTCAGACTTAGACATTTTCTTGGTGCCGTCAGTTAGGCTCATCACCCGAGCCCCGGCTTTGCGAATCAGCGGTTCGGGCACTTTTAACACGGGCTTATCCTCACTGCCAAACTGAAAGTTAAGCCGGGCAGCAATGTCACGAGTTAGCTCCAAATGCTGTTTTTGGTCTTCGCCAACAGGCACCTTATCCGGCTCATACAGCAAAATATCTGCCGCTTGCAGCACCGGATAGTCCATCAGGCCAATGCTGACGTTTTCGCCCTGCTTGACCGATTTTTCCTTAAACTGGATCATCCGCTCTAGCCAGTTGAGCGGCGTAATACAGTTAAACAGCCAGGCTAGCTCACTGTGCTCCGGTAGCTGAGACTGCACAAAGATGGTTGACCGCGCTGGGTCAATGCCGCAGGCGATGTAGGTAGCTGCCACCTTAAGCGTGTTTTCAGCTAGAGCAGCCGGGTCGTGAGGCACGGTCACCGCGTGCAGATCCGCCATGAATAAGAAGCAGTCGTACTCCTCTTGCAGCGTCACCCAGTTGCGAATTGCGCCCAGATAGTTGCCCAGATGGAGATTACCGGTAGGCTGAATGCCTGAAAGAATGCGGGAGGGCATGGGTGTAGGAAAGAGAAGGTGACAGAGAAGTTTTAATTTTAGGGGAGCGCTTCGGTGGCGTCTAGCCACTCACTGAATTTCGGCTTGGAGCACAGACTTGTCTTGAGGCCCCAGTGTAAGTGCCAAGGGGCGCTCTTTTTCAAAAGCTTTCACCGCTTCTCTATAGACATCGTAATCGGTCGGTAGCGTCTTAGTTTCACCCGCCTGATTAAACGTGAGCTGGTAGTCGATGCCTTTAATCACTGCGGGTGGGCGAGCGGTTTCACCCTGGCGCTGGCGCGATTCGATATCGTCTACCGTGGGCTCAGGCGGTAGCACCGGCCACCACACCCCCTGACTGTCAGGGCCAGATCCCGCCGCGTCGGGGCGAATGCCATTGATATTGACCAGCGTGCTAGATTCAAACTGCTCCAGGCGGCGATCATTGGGTCGATCTTGCCCGGCGATTCTGGGCACATATTCTACCTGCCAGGTATATGTGGTCGCGGCTTTAGCCTCAAAGTCAGACGTTGCTTCGACTGCGTTGGTCGTTACCTGCGTACAGCCAGCGCTCACTAAGACCAGGAGGACAGCGGGAATGGTGGGATTGATCCAGGCGTTGATGGGGCTGCGCATTTATATACACCCTCAGATTCTGCGCTATTAGCTTAGCGCTCTGGGCCGTAAAATATGATGTGTGCTGAATCTTGAATAGCCATGCCGTCTACAAAATGGCAAAGGCGCTGTACTAGACCCGCAGGAGTTGATAGCCTGCTTTTATACCGACGCTGAGCGCTTTATCTATGCGAGATTTCCATTTGCCCGGTCGCTCCCCCGCCTATGGTACTGGTGGGATGGCAGCGACCTCTCATTCGCTGGCGACGCTGACGGCTGTAGACATTTTGCGGGCGGGCGGTAATGCGGTAGATGGGGCGATCGCCGCTGCTGCCGTTCTCTGCGTAGTAGAGCCTCAGGCGACTGGCATTGGTGGTGACTGTTTTGCCCTATATGCGCCTGCTGGTAAGGGTGAAGTCATTGCGTTAAATGGATCGGGCAAGGCCCCCGCCGCCGCGCACCTAAGCTGGTATCTAGAGCAGGGGATGAAGCGGATTTCACTGCAAAGCCCCCACTCGGTGACGGTTCCTGGTGCGGTCGATGCCTGGTGTCAGCTACATGGCGACTATGGCAAACTGGCTTTTGCTGAGCTGCTGGCACCCGCGATCAGACTGGCTGAAGACGGCTACACCGTACATTCACGGGTGGCACATGACTGGGCGCAGCTCGCCAAAAAGCTCAAGGTTACCGATAACGCATCCCGGATGCTGTTGATTGATGGGCAGGCTCCTCGGGCCGGCGATCGCCACCGTCAGCCAGAGCTGGGCCGCACCCTCCAAACCATTGCCGAACAGGGTAGAGCAGGCTTTTACACTGGCCCTGTGGCCGAAGATATCATCGGCTATCTTCAGTCGCTGGGCGCTCTGCACACGCTAGAAGACTTTGCAGCGCCTCAGTCGGAATATGTGACGCCGATTTCTACTCAGTATCGGGGGTACGAGGTGGTCGAATGCCCGCCGAATGGTCAGGGACTGACGGCGCTGATCATGCTGAATATTCTCTCCGGCTTTTCGCTGACGGACTTTGCGCCGATGAGTGCGCAGCGGCTGCATTTGGAATGTGAGGCGGCGCGGCTGGCTTATGGGGTGCGCGATCGCTATATTGCCGACCCTGGTCAGGCCGATATTCCGATAGAAACGCTGCTTTCAGAAGACTATGCCGCCGAGCTGCGAGCCAAGATCAGCTTAGATAAAGTGATGCCGCCACTGGCAGATTCAGATTTTCCGACGCACCCGGACACCGTTTATCTCTGTGTCGTCGATGCGGCGGGTAACGCTGTCAGCTTTATTAATTCAGTCTTTCACGGGTTTGGTAGCGGGCTGGTCAGTCCAAAAACCGGAGTGGTGCTGCAAAATCGCGGCGCTGGGTTTCGGTTAGAAGCGGGGCATCCGAATGCGATCGCTCCCCACAAACGCCCGCTGCATACGATTATTCCAGGCATGTTAATGAAGGCCGGCAGAGCGGTTATGCCCTTTGGCGTGATGGGCGGCGATTATCAGCCCACGGGCCACGCCCACTTTTTGACGAATCTGCTGGACTATCGCATGGATGTTCAGACAGCGCTGGACTTTCCTCGCGTATTCCACGATGGCAATGCCTGCCAGGTCGAGCGCGGCGTGCCCGCCCTGGTCAAAGCAGAGCTGAGCACTATCGGCCATCAGGTGGTGCCAGTCGTTTCTCCTCACGGCGGCGGACAGGCCATCTGGATCGATGAAAACGGCGGTTTAACCGGCGGCTCTGATCCTCGCAAGGATGGTTGTGCGCTGGGATACGAGTAGCTGAAGCCCGTGGAGGACCTAGCTGACCTCACTGGTGAAGCGAGGCCAATTAGCTGAAGCGACGCAAGACGGTGCCGTTCTTAGTCTTGCTTTCCGATAGGGAGAGCGTTTTTTTCCAGACGGCCTGGTTGTCATCGCCAAGGCCATAGATTTTGATAGTCCCTACATTGTTAATGCCGTATCCTGCTAAGGCGGCTTCATCACTGAGCAGCTTTAGGATATGGGCGGTCACCTGAGAAGGCGTTCGGGTGTCTGCTGAAATGCCAAGGTTGAGCACTTGCTCACGTACGCTCGCTCTAGCGCTCAGGTTATGGCTAGCCAGCGCTGCGACTAAGTTCTCTATCGGCAAAATCGGCGTGCCTGGGTTGTCACTAATGCCAGAATCAGAGCCTGTCGCCGACTGCTTAATGGCTGTTTCTAGATAGCTTTTGATTTTTTCGCGGGCTTCTCGCAGAGGCACAATGGCCTGTCGGTCTCCGGCCTGTATTTTCTCTGCCCGCAGGCTAAAGTACGCCTGATCAACTGCCGTTAGGGAAGCATTCACTGGCAGATTCAGGCACTGGTAGTAAGCTGCTATTTCGTTAGCATCTGTCATCGTCTCGTCTTAGCTCCATCATGATCGAGGCCATGTTCATCGGTTTCAGCATTCCCGATTAGCCTCCTCAAATTTATAGGTCAAGCGCATCAATGCCGCGCTTGCTGTAGTAAGCGCGCAGCTTTAACCCCAGCGTGATTTGCTTCATCACCCAGTAGAGGACAGTCAAAATGATGAAGGTGACCAACACGACCGCCGCCGGGCGCTTACTGGCCAGCGTATTGAGGGCGATGCTAAAAACGCTGGTAGGGTCAGTGGCCAAATCCCAGCTGTTAAGCCGGACGAATCGGCCTAGATAAATCCCAATGGCGCTCAGAGCGTGAATCAGCAGCTCAGTGGGCAAGATATAGCGCCCGTTACCTCTTTGCTTGAGATAGTAGGCCTGATTGATCAGCGAGAGCACATAGGCTTCAAAGCCAATCAAAATAGCGATCGCATGAATGGGAACAAAGACCAGTGCCACTACCCACACGCGCAGTCCGCCTGAACTAGTCCCTCGAATCAAATGAATAATATCGGTAAGGACATAAGGCGCATTGGGCAAAAAGGCGATAAATGCCACTAGCCCCAACCACCACAGCACGGTGCGCGAACTCTTTTTTCGCCGAAAGAGTGAAAAGCTCAGCGTGAGTGAGATGAGAACCAGCACAGCCCACCAGATTACCTTGAGCTGAGCCGAGCGATCGCCCGAGGAAAGTGCGTCCACCAGCTGCATTTGCGCTCGCATCACGCGGGGCAGTCGGGGCCATAGCCCCACTATCCCAATCGCGATCACCACTATAGAAGCCACCCAGAGCTTTGCTTGAGAAATCTCTTTGCGCCTGAACAGCACAAAGCTGAGAAACAGCGGTAAAAAGGCCAAAAACAAATTCCATAGAATCCAGCCGCTGTAGACATTGTCAAAGGCAGCGGAGATATCGGTTAGGAGCGATCGCGCAAACGCCGTCTGATCAGGTCGAAGCATAGCGTCAACATCAAGGTCGATTTGTGTCCACCTAGCCTACCTCGAAGAACCGTGGCTGTGGTTAGACAGCATTCCACTTTAAAACCCCCACTTCAGGAAAGCGGGGATTTGTGGTTAATAATCGCTCGGTGGGACTGAACCTAGCCCACAGTCGTTGTTAGCTTGTTGGTTTTCACAGACGCTTCCACACTGTCTGCCTCAGAAGGCGGCACGACCTGCCAGAACTGCGGCAAATAGGTTTGCCAATCGGCCAAAATTTCTTTGGCTTTAGGGCTACCTGTGCGCTCAGCGTGCGCTTCGATCAGCGATTTGAGCTGCTGCTCACCCGCTTCAGACCCCACCTTTTGCACCTGTACAATTTCAGGATTGACTCGGGTTTGAAAGTCACCTGCTTCGTCTAAAAAGTAGCCCAGACCGCCCGTCATCCCGGCCCCGACGTTGCGACCGACCTTACCCAGTACGACGACCACACCGCCGGTCATATATTCGCAGCAGTGGTCTCCGGCCCCTTCTAAAACGGCCATAGCTTTAGAATTACGGACAGCAAAGCGCTCGCCCGCGATGCCATTGACATACAGGGTGCCGCCAGTGGCTCCATAGAGGCAGGTATTGCCGACGATGACGTTGTCAGTAGCAGCATAGTTGGCCTTTTCAAACGGTCTGATGACGATTTCACCGCCGTTCATGCCTTTACCCACATAGTCGTTAGCTTCGCCGATCAGAGTCAGCTTCATACCTGCCAGGTTGAAAGCGCCAAAGCTCTGACCAATGCTGCCTTTAAAGGTGAAGTTGAGCTGGCCATTAAAGTCGTCGTTGCCATATTGTTTGGCGATCGCTCCCGAAACCCGCGCTCCTACCGTCCGGTTAGTATTGATTACATCCCAAGTTTTAGTCGCCGTGCCGTGCTCAGCAATGGCGCTGGCAATGTCTTTATCAGCGAGCATTTCATCGTCTAGCACGGGCCCGTTGCTGTGGACTTCACCGTGGTCTAGCCAGGTGCGATCGCTTTTTACATCTGGCAGTCTTACCAGGGTAGAGAGGTCCATCTGCTTAGTTTTGGCAAGCTGCACGTCACTGCGAGGCGTGAGCAAGTCAGCGCGACCGATAATCTCACTGAGCGAGCGATAGCCTAGCTTGGCCAGCAAAGAGCGCACTTCTTCAGCGATGAAGTAAAAGAAGTTCACCACTTTGCCCGGCGTACCCGAAAAGCGCTTGCGCAAGACTTCTTGCTGCGTAGCGACGCCGACCGGACACTGATTGGTATGGCAAACGCGGGCCATGATACAGCCTTCGGCAATCATCGCAATGGAGCCAAAGCCGTATTCTTCAGCGCCCATCAGCGCGCCCATAATCACGTCCCAGCCAGTTTTCAGTCCGCCGTCTACTCTCAGGGTGACGCGATCGCGTAGCTGGTTTTCCATCAGCGACCGGTGGACTTCGGTTAGGCCCAGCTCCCACGGCATGCCCGCATGTTTAATCGAACTTAGCGGTGACGCGCCAGTGCCGCCGTCATGTCCTGAGATTTGGATCACATCGGCATTGGCCTTAGCCACACCCGCCGCGATTGTACCGATCCCGACTTCTGCTACCAGCTTGACTGAGACGCCTGCTTTAGGATTGATCTGGTGCAGGTCAAAAATTAGCTGCGAAAGGTCTTCAATCGAGTAAATATCGTGGTGCGGCGGTGGCGAAATTAGAGTCACTCCGGCTTTAGAGCGACGCAGCGACGCGATGTATTCGCTCACCTTTGGCCCGGGTAGCTGACCGCCTTCACCGGGCTTCGCGCCTTGGGCCATCTTAATTTCGATTTGCTTGGCACTCATCAGGTATTCCGGGGTTACCCCAAAGCGGCCCGAGGCCACTTGTTTGATGGCAGAAGAAGCCGTATCGCCATTCTCCAGTCCTTTCAGGTGCGGCAATGTCGGCGAGAGACCTTCCTCATCGACATCGTCAAGCACCTTAAAGCGCACGCCGTCTTCACCGCCTTCGCCCGAATTTGATTTGCCGTTGATGCGGTTCATCGCGATCCCCAGCGTCTCGTGAGCTTCGCGGGAGAGCGACCCGAGTGACATGCCGCCTGTGCAGAAGCGCTGCATAATCGATTCGACCGATTCGACTTCAGAGAGATCGATAGAGTCGCGATCGCCTTTAAAGTCCAACAGGTCGCGCAGGGCGGCGATCGGACGACCGCTCAACTGCGCGCGGTAAATTTCGTAGTGGTCGTACTGCTTAGTTTCAACCGCTTTGTGCAGCAGTTTGGTCATAGCCGGGTTGTTCATGTGGTACTCGCCCGACGGCCTCGACTGCACAAAGCCCATATTCTCCAGGCGCTTGCGGGTCAGCTCGGGGAACGCCTTTTCATGAAAAGACATGGTTTCCTGCGCCAGTTCTTCAATCTCTAAACCGCCCAGCCGGGACACACTGCCTTTAAACGACAGGTCTAACAGATTGCGACCAATGCCCACCGCTTCAAAAATCTGTGCGCCGCGATAGCTGCTCAACAGCGAGATGCCCATCTTTGAGAGAATTTTCAGCAGGCCGTTGTCCACCGCCTTACGGTAGTTAGTCTGCGCCCCGTTGAGCGTAGAGACCGGCAGCTTGCCCGACTCCATCTGTTTTTGAGTCTTTTTATCGGCCCACCAGTGTCGGACGCTCTCTAAGGTGAGGTATGGGCAAATGGCCGTCGCCCCGTAGCCCAGCAGGCAGGCGTAGTGGTGAGTGCTCCAGCACTGAGCCGTATCGACAATCAAAGATGCCTGCAACCGTAGGCCGTGGCGGATCAGGTGATGATGAACCGCACCGACAGCGACCAAAGGCGGAATGTAGGTTTGTTTGTCTGAGAGGGTGGTGAGGTTGCCCTGGGCGTCCAGGCGATCGCTCAAGATCAAAATTTGGTCACCGGCCTTGACCACTTCGGTAGCGCGATCGCACAGCGCACCAATAGCCGTTTCTAAGCCAGCTGGCCCATCTTCAATGGCGTATAGGGTCGAGAGTTCGCTGACCGGAAAGTCCGACTTGCGGATCATCTCCATCTCAGTGTCATTAATTACAGGCGACTCTAGCTTTAGCAGCCGTGCCTGCTCCGGATGCTCTTCGAGCAAATTGCCCTGTGCCCCTAGCTGAGTCGATAGAGACATGACTAACCGCTCGCGCAGCGGGTCAATGGGCGGATTCGTCACCTGGGCAAAGCGCTGCTTAAAGTAGTCGTAGAGCAGGTGAGGCTTGTCTGAGAGCACGGCTAGCGGCGTGTCGTTGCCCATGCAAAAGGTAGGCTCTTTGGCCTGGGCAGCCATGTCCTGAATGATCATGTCCACGTCCTCAGCGGTATAGCCAAAGGCGGTTTGCTGGGTTAGCAGGGCTTGCGTATCTAAGCGGGTCTCTTTGCTAAAGAGTTGGGGAGCAATCTCCTGACGGCGCTCAGCTAGCCATTTGCCGTAAGGCTGGGCCTGGGCAATTCGCTTTTTAATATCCCAGTTTTTGAGGATTTCGTGGCCTTCTTCAAAGTTGACCGCCAGCATCTGGCCCGGCCCTAGCCTGCCTTTTTCAATAATGTTCTCGATGGGAATATCAACAACGCCTGCTTCTGAAGAGACCACCACGTAGCCGTCTTTAGTTATCACGTAGCGAGCGGGCCGGAGCCCGTTACGGTCGAGGGTGGCACCGACTTGTTTGCCATCGCAAAAGACAATCAGCGCGGGGCCGTCCCAAGGCTCTTGAATGCTGCTGTAATACTCGTAGTAGTCAACAATTTCGGGATATTTGGCTAGCTCAGGCTGGTTGTGATACGCCTCTGGCACCATCATCGTCAGGGCGTGGGCAGGCGATCGCCCCGATCTCACCAGCAGCTCCATCACATTGTCTAGATTAGCCGAGTCGCTGTTTTCGGCATTGACAATAGGCTTCAGCAGCTCTAGCTCATCTCCCCAAACTGAGCTGGACAGATTGGCCTCTCGGGCCTTCATCCAGTTAATATTGCCGATTAGCGTATTAATTTCGCCGTTGTGACCTAGCAACCGCATCGGGTGAGCTAGCGGCCACTTGGGTAACGTATTGGTACTGAAGCGCCGATGATAGACTGCAAAGGCGCTCTCATAATCTGAATTCTGCAGGTCTTTGTAGAACTGCCCTAACACGGCTGAACGCACCATGCCCTTGTACACAATGGTGCGGGCGGAAAAAGAACAGACATAGGCTTCGGCGACAGACTTAGGATCGGCTGACTGTTCGGCTAGCCGGGCCAGCGCTTGCTTAAATCGCTGCCGGGCCAGGAAGAGCGATCGCTCCAAATCATCGCCCCTAAGGTCTGAAGACGTGACCAGCGCCTGCTCAATTTGGGGCTGAAATGCTTTGGCCATTGCCCCTAAGGTCTCAGGCGCGACCGGCACCTTACGCCAACCTAAAAAGGTCAGCTTGGTGGCTGCTACCGCTTGCTCAAACTGCTCGCGTACGGCCTGAGCCACTGCGTCCTGCTGTGGCAAAAAGACCATCCCGACACCCGTTTGCGCTGGCTGCAGCTCGCCTATGCCCGTTTCATCGGCCCAAACTTGCAGCAACTTCCAGGGAATAGCCGTCATGATGCCGGCACCATCGCCAGACTCTTGATCCGCGCAGCATCCGCCCCGGTGCTCCATGCAGTTCAGGGCGCTGAGGGTATCTGTCACCAGGCGATGACTCGCGCGCCCCTGCTGGTCAGCAATAAAGCCAACCCCACAGGCATCACGTTCTTCCACGAGCCAACTGGGCCCTAAAGGCTCTAATATATCTGTCTGAAAAGTTGTCGGGTTGAAAGTCACGCGCGGGTCACCTACTGAAAAAACTGTTACCTGTCCGGAATACAAGAATTATAGAGAAATATTAAGGGATAGTGAAGCGAGCGGTCGATCCTTTTTTGCTTTGAGACGGTGCTGATATCCGCTCATAACGTGAATTGGCCGACTGCTTGTCTCGCTTTTGTCTAGGGTGGCTGTACTGGATCTTGCAGAGATCCCAGCGGATTCGAACTGGCTAGCATACTGAGCGCTCAGCGTGTCATGATTACGTGATGTTTTTATGAAGAGTTCTCAGTGTTCTTACGGCATTGTTAAGACGCTTGATCAAAAGTATTGCCATTGGCGAAATCGCATTCTTAAATACGGTAGCGCGTGCATTAATTTGGCTCAGCTCAATAGAAATAGAGTCGCGGGAGACCCGGCAAGACTGAATCTTGGTCGGCGATCGCTATGTTGACAATAAAATCACTGGCAGAACTGGGCTGTGCCCTCTGAGCCAAATTCGTAGAATACAAAGGCGCTGTCTCAGTGATATCTATTGATATGAAAATGGGTATACCAGGTCAAAAGCGCAGCCAATTTAGAAATTAAGGAAAGCGGGGTTAAGTAAGTTGCTTAGCGGCTCTACTTAGCTATCTCCCTCAAAGAATTAATGAAATCTCTTCGTCACAGACCGATCCGGTCGCGGCGCTCGCCGGGCCAGCGTTCTTCTCAGCAAGCTCGGCGACCTAAGCGGCTGTTGTTAGGCCGGGTAATTTCTCTGAGCTTGCTCACCAGCCTTGGCTGGGCCGTGGTGAGTTCGGTGGGTCTCCGCTCAGCGCCAGCCGGTTGGTGGCTGAGCGGGCGTTCAGGCGATCGCCCCAGCCAAATGGCTTCACCCAGTGCTGGCTTAAGTGCTGGTGTGATGCCTGGCCTGGGCCGTCTGCAGCCAATAGAGTCATTTCAGCCGGTCGCCAGAGCCGACGATACCCGGGCAGAGCTGTCGGGCAATCGCATCCGCCTCAATGGTCAAGCACTCACTGGTTTTTGGCAGCAGAAGAACGGTCGTATCGGTATCTCTAGCGGCAGCCTGACCAGTCTGATGGGGGTTGAGTTACTCAGTACGACAGACCCCGCTCAGCAGCCCGTTCGCTGGTTCCCGACGCAGTCTACCCCGTTGCTTCTGCCTGCCTGGTGGGATGCGACTAATCGCTACATAGACATTACCAATCTGGTCGCCAGCGCGGGTTGGACAGCTCAGGCAGCGGGAACTACGCTAGACCTTACATTGCCTCAAAGTCGGGTTAATGGGGTCAGGCAGGGCCGGCAAACCTGGGGCGATCGCGTCGTTGTCGATCTCACAGGCCCGGCTACCTGGCAGATGGAAGCCGCCGATGTCTATACCGTGACGATTGACGGGGCAATCACCCCGCAGATGGTGTCTGCGTTTAGGGCAATGCCGGGCAACCTGCTGACTCAGCTAGACGTGGCGGCTTTGAGTGGCCGTACCGTCATTAAAATCAAAACAAAAGACGGCGCGAGTCCTCAAATTTGGTCTACGGGTAACCCCTCCCGAGTCGTCATCGACATTCGCCAGGATGCCATGGTCGAGCGAGATATCGCCTGGGCACCGGGTCTGCGCTGGCGGCAGCAATACATTACAGTGGGCCGCGATCGCTTCCCCGTATACATGTTTGTGACCCGGCCTAATCCGGCAACGCTCGCCCTTCGGCCCATCAGCGCAGCGCCCAACAGCGCGATCGGCATTGAGCCGCTGCTGTCCATGGCGCAGCGGCAGGGCGTATCCGGCGCGGTCAACGCTGGCTTTTTTAACCGCAACAATCAACTGCCGCTCGGCGCAGTTCGCAGCGGCGGACGCTGGATCTCTGGGCCCATTTTAGGGCGAGGCGCGATGGCCTGGAATGACCAAGGCGACTTAGTCATGGATCGGTTGGCGCTTTCGGAAGTGGTGACTACAGCGTCTGGTCAAGCCTTACCCGTGCTCACGCTCAATAGCGGCTACGTCCGAGCGGGTGTCGGGCGCTACACGTCTGACTGGGGAGCTACCTACACGCCGATTGTCGATAACGAAATTGTGGTGACTGTTCGCAATGACACCGTCGCTGCTCAGCAGACTCTAGGCAAGGCCGGTACCGGTAGCGTACCGATCCCTACCGACGGCTACCTGCTGACGCTGCGCAGCAACAGCAGTGCCGCTGGTAGCTTTGCGCCGGGCGCAAGACTGGCCCTAGCGAGCCAGAGCCAGCCATCGGTGTTTGACCAATATCCAAATGTGATCGGCGGCGGCCCTTTGCTGATTCGCGATCGCAATATCGTTCTTGACCCCCAGCTAGAAGGCTTTAGCACAAACTTTATCCAGGGGGCTGCGCCCCGTACCGCTGTGGGTAAAACCGCAGACGGCACCTGGATTGTCGCTACCATGCATGACCGGGTCGGCGGGCGAGGGCCGACTTTAGCCGAAACCGCACAAATCATGCAGCAGCTCGGCGCTGTGGATGCCCTTAATCTAGATGGCGGCAGCTCCTCTAGCTTTTACCTGGGTGGTCAGCTGCTCAATCGGTCGCCCCGTACTGCTGCCAGGGTCAATAACGGCATTGGGCTATTCATCTTAGGTCGATAGAGTTAGGTCGATAGAGTTTGATGTCGGTCAGGCAGGTCTCGGTAATACCTCTGGCTAACGCAGCGGTTCATCCCGGCTTTAATCTGAGTTAATGCGGATGAAGACTCGATAGAGAATGCCCTTTCGTCGCTTTCGCCACTTTACAGACAGGGGAAGGGCGCTGTTAGAATCAACCAGCATTGAAGATTTTAGAGTGAATAACTAGCAGCTTGGCGCTCTTAGCCACAAGACTGCCATGAGACCCATTACCCTTTTCTCAGCTTTCAGCGCCGTATTTATCTCAGCTATATTCCTACAGTCTTTAACCTAAGGAGAGCAAGACTATCATGGTTCAAACTCAAGAACGCACCAAGCCCGCCAAGCCCGCCGATACCAAAAGCTTTGAAGGCGTGGCCGCAACTGAACTTCGACCCTGGGGCTCATTTACCGTCTTAGAAGAGGGTCAGGGCTACAAAATCAAACGCATTGAAGTTAAGCCCGGTCACCGCCTCAGCTTGCAAATGCACCACCACCGCAGCGAGCACTGGATCGTCGTCTCCGGGACGGCTAAGGTCACCTGCGGCGAGAAAGAGATGATGCTCTGCACCAACCAGTCTACCTATGTACCTGCTTGCACCACTCACCGCCTGGAAAATTCAGGTGTGATTCCGCTCGTACTCATCGAAGTCCAAAACGGCGAATACCTTGGTGAGGACGACATCACTCGCTATCAGGATGACTACGCCCGCGATGCTAAGTAGATCGGCGCTGTAGAAGATCGGCGCTATGGACTATTGAGTTCTGTCCAAGCCAGAGTCCAAAAAGTAGAGACAAAGAGCCAATAGGCAATCGACCCTGAGGGGATGCTAAGCAGTGTCCCCTCTTTTTTGCGCATACTTTCCTCTGGCTTCATCAGCCCGTATAATAGTGTTAGTGACTCGGTTTGCTGTGCGAGCTGCTAGCGGCGACAGTGATCGCCCTCCCTTTCCTGACTGCCAACTATCTGACTGCCAGCTCTAGATGATTCAGCTTACGCCCGCCGCCCGCCAAGAAATCAACCGACTGCGTCAGCGTCAGCAGCAGCCTGACGCCCTTTTTCGGCTGGGGCTACAGCCTAGTAGCTGCGCTCAATGGGCCTATATCCTGGCGCTTGACCATGCCGTCGCGGACGATGACGATATCCATGATTTTGAAGACATTCGGCTAGTAGTGAAGCGCGATCGCTTTGACTACATTCGCGATCTCAAAATCGATTTTTCTGAAGACCTGATGGGCGGGGCTTTTCGCTTTGACAATCCCCTGGCGACTGAAAGCTGCCGCTGTGGATATGCTTTTTCTATCGGTCAAAATCTATAGCATTCAGTGAGTTAGCATTCAGTAAGTAAACGGATCGGCTTGCAGCGGATAGTAATCCGCTCCTCAAAAAAATAAAGCATTTTGAGTCCTGCCAGCTCGAATTTTTGCCGTTTTTGCCCAACAATTTCTAAATATCCGCTCAGTTAGATTGACAAGGTAAAAATCTAATTGATAGTATCAGATCTCATGTCAATTTATTTTGCGGAGTAACTTACCCCCGCCCTATATGCCTACGATTCAACAGCTCATCCGCACTGAGCGCAACAAGCTAACTAAAAAAACCAAGTCTCCAGCCCTTAAGAGCTGTCCTCAGCGTCGCGGCGTTTGCACTCGCGTGTATACAACCACGCCCAAAAAGCCTAACTCGGCTTTGAGAAAGGTCGCCCGGGTTCGTCTCACCTCTGGGTTTGAGGTCACTGCCTACATCCCCGGCATCGGCCACAACCTGCAGGAGCATTCGGTCGTCATGATTCGCGGCGGTCGGGTTAAAGATCTGCCGGGTGTTCGCTATCACATTATTCGCGGCACTTTGGACACTGCAGGCGTTAAAGACCGCCGTCAGAGTCGCTCTAAGTATGGCGCGAAGCGGCCTAAAGCCGCTTCCTAAAGGAGCTTAAGGGATCGAGTGCCGGGCGGGCCGCGATCGCCACTAATCGCCATCATGAGAGCGACGTAGAATGCGGCCGATGCTCAGGTAATCTGTTCAGTATTGAGCTATAGTCGGTATTCCTTCAAAAAGTTAAGAAGCTGATAGTTCCTGAGCCCTAAATCCCTGAGCCCTAAAGTAGAGAAAGCTGAATCTCTCAATACAGCTGGTGTACCTGATCGAAGCGAGTAATGCTGATGCTCCCCGATATCAGCGTCCACAGGTTCGTTGCGTATTTGTACAGAGTTTAGCTAGGGCGAAGGCAATGAGCTGCTTTATCCACCGAGAACCGCGCTAAATGTGCGCAAGAAAGCGCACAAAAAATCATCTTCTGGCTGTCTAAACTTTCACACTATCTACAAGGGTTAAAACCTCATGTCTCGTCGTTCTGCCGCTCAAAAGCGCACCGTCCCCCCGGACTCCGTATACAACAGTCGTCTGGTCAGCATGATGTCTCGTCGAATCATGCTCAGCGGCAAAAAATCTCTAGCTAATAAAATTATTTACGGTGCCTTCAAGGTGATTGAAGAGCGCACCGGCAGCGATCCGCTTGAGGTCTTCGAGCAAGCAGTTCGCAACGCCACCCCACTAGTCGAAGTCAAAGCCCGCCGGGTCGGGGGCGCGACTTATCAAGTGCCGATGGAAGTTCGATCAGAGCGGGGTACAGCCCTTTCTTTGCGCTGGCTGACTCAGTTCTCCCGCTCGCGAGGGGGCCGCACCATGACAATGAAGCTGGCTAATGAACTGATCGACGCGGCCAACGAAACCGGGGGGGCAGTTCGTAAACGGGAAGAAACCCATCGTATGGCTGAGGCCAACAAGGCATTTGCCCACTACCGCTACTGAGTCTGTTTGGCTCAAGCCCTTATGCTGCGGTACTCTTTGACCGCGCTTTCTTTTGGACGCTTTATTAGGCGGCGTTGTCGGTCGAGCACGCCAGCAAACTTCCTGAGTAATTTTTCTCAGTAATTTTTATAATAGTTTTACTGCAGATAATTTTTACTCTGTAGATATCTGCAAAGAGGTGATTGTGGCACGTACAACCCCATTAGAAAGCGT
This sequence comes from Leptolyngbya sp. BC1307, assembly GCF_002286735.1. Classification (GTDB taxonomy): domain Bacteria; phylum Cyanobacteriota; class Cyanobacteriia; order Phormidesmidales; family Phormidesmidaceae; genus Phormidesmis. The sequence goes on along the minus strand of NZ_NRTA01000027.1, from coordinate 30,111 downwards.
TAGAAACATTGGCATTGCCGCTCACATTGACGCAGGCAAGACGACGACGACAGAGCGAATTCTCTTCTATTCGGGAGTCGTCCACAAAATTGGTGAAGTTCATGACGGTAATGCGGTTACCGACTGGATGGAGCAGGAGAAGGAGCGGGGGATTACCATCACTGCTGCGGCTATCTCTACTACATGGCGCGATCACCAAATCAATATCATTGATACGCCCGGACATGTTGACTTCACAATTGAAGTAGAGCGGTCCATGCGCGTTTTAGATGGTGTGGTTGCCGTGTTCTGTTCTGTAGGCGGCGTGCAGCCTCAGTCTGAAACAGTTTGGCGACAGGCTGATCGCTATAAGGTGCCGCGCATCGCCTTTGTCAACAAAATGGATAGAACCGGGGCGAACTTCTTTAAGGTCTACGAGCAGGTCAGAGATCGGCTGCGGGCTAAAGCTGTGCCTTTACAAATTCCGATTGGCGCTGAAGATGGGTTTCGAGGTGTCGTTGACCTGGTGACCATGAGAGCCCACCTCTACACCAACGATCTGGGCACCGATATTCAGGTAACCGATATTCCGGTAGAAGTAGAGGCCAAGGCTCAGGAATATCGGACTATCCTGGTAGAAGCAGTCGCTGAAGCCGACGATGCCCTGATGGAGCGCTATCTTGAGGGCGAAGAAATCTCGCCAGAGACACTGATGGCGGGTGTTCGAAAGGCGACCATTCAAGACAATATGGTGCCAATGCTGTGCGGCTCAGCCTTTAAGAATAAAGGCGTGCAGCTACTGTTGGACGCGGTAGTAGACTATCTACCCTCTCCGCCTGAGGTGCCGGCTATTCAGGGTTTGCTGCCCAATGGTGAGACCGGCACCCGGGCAGCGAGCGATGAGGCCCCGGCAGCGGCTTTGGCCTTCAAAATCATGGCTGATCCCTACGGTCGGTTAACGTTTATTCGAGTTTATTCGGGGGTGCTTAAAAAGGGCAGCTACGTATACAACTCTACGAAGGATAAAAAGGAGAGAATCTCGCGGCTGATTATTCTCAAAGCCGATGAGCGGATCGAAGTTGACGAGATGCGAGCAGGCGACTTAGGGGCGGCCCTGGGGCTGAAGGAGACCTTCACAGGAGATACGATCTGCGATGCGGACAATCCGATTGTGCTGGAATCCCTCTATATTCCAGAGCCGGTGATTTCGGTAGCTGTAGAGCCCAGAACCAAGCAGGATATGGAGAAGCTCTCAAAGGCGCTGCAGTCTCTCTCTGAAGAAGACCCCACCTTTAGAGTTAGCATTGACCCGGAGACCAACCAGACCGTAATTGCGGGTATGGGAGAGCTTCACCTCGATATCTTGGTCAATCGCATGCTGCGAGAGTTTAAGGTGGAGGCGAATATTGGTGCTCCCCAGGTTGCCTACCGTGAGACGATTGTCAAACCGGCCAAGGCAGAAGGTAAATTCGTCAGGCAGAGCGGCGGCAAGGGCCAGTACGGTCACGTCGTGATTGAGCTGGAGCCGGCTGAGCAAGGCTCTGGGTTCGAATTTATCAGTAAAATTGTGGGGGGGACTATCCCAAAAGAATTCATTAGCCCAGCCGAGCAAGGCATGAAAGAGGCTTGTGAATCTGGTATTCTAGCCGGATATCCATTAATTGATGTAAAGGTTACATTGGTGGATGGTTCTTATCACGACGTTGACTCCTCGGAGATGGCATTCAAAATTGCTGGCTCTATGGCAGTCAAAGAAGCAGTGATGAAGGCATCTCCGGTTCTTTTGGAACCCATGATGAAGGTCGAAGTGGAAGCTCCAGAAGACTTCCTCGGAGATGTGATGGGAGATCTCAACTCCCGTCGCGGCCAGATTGAGGGGATGGGGTCTGACGACGGTATCACCAAGGTTGCCGCCCAGGTACCTTTGGCCGAGATGTTTGGTTACGCGACCGACATCCGCTCCAAAACTCAGGGAAGAGGCATCTTCTCTATGGAGTTCAGTCAGTACGAGGAAGTTCCGCGTAGTGTGGCTGAGGCGATCATCGCCAGAAACAAAGGGAACGCATAGTTAGTTTTAGGAACACAGAAAAATTCATGGCACGCGCAAAATTTGAAAGAAGCAAACCCCACGTCAATATTGGCACTATTGGCCACGTTGACCACGGTAAAACAACGCTGACTGCAGCTATCACGATGGCACTAGCAGCTGGTGGCAGCGGTAAAGCCCAACGCTACGATGAAATTGACGCGGCTCCTGAGGAGAAAGCGCGCGGTATTACGATTAACACCGCTCACGTAGAGTATGAGACCGAAGCTCGTCACTATGCCCACGTTGACTGTCCTGGCCACGCTGACTATGTAAAAAACATGATCACCGGTGCAGCTCAGATGGACGGCGCTATTTTGGTGGTATCTGCAGCAGATGGCCCGATGCCCCAAACCCGTGAGCACATTCTGCTAGCGGGTCAGGTTGGTGTACCCAACATCGTCGTTTTCTTGAACAAGCAAGATCAAGTCGATGACGAAGAGCTGCTAGAGCTTGTTGAGCTAGAAGTTCGTGAGCTGTTGAGTTCTTATGACTTCCCTGGCGACGATATCCCCATTACCGCAGGTTCTGCGCTGAAGGCGGTTGAAAAGCTGGTGGCTACCCCGACGACAGCTCGCGGTGATGACGAATGGGTTGATAAAATCCATGCGCTGATGGATGAGGTTGATGCCTACATTCCCACGCCTGAGCGCGAAGTTGACAAGCCTTTCTTGATGGCGGTAGAAGACGTGTTCTCGATTACAGGTCGGGGTACTGTTGCCACTGGCCGGATTGAGCGCGGCGTCGTTAAAGTGGGCGAAACGGTTGAGCTAGTCGGTATTCGCGACACTCGCAGCACCACTGTGACGGGCGTAGAGATGTTCCAGAAGACGTTGGATTCTGGGATGGCTGGCGACAACGTGGGCGTACTGCTGCGGGGTATTCAGAAGGAAGACATTGAGCGCGGTATGGTGCTGGCTAAGCCCAAGAGCATTACCCCTCATACCGAGTTTGAGTCTGAGGTATATGTGCTGAATAAGGAAGAGGGCGGTCGTCATACGCCGTTCTTCCCTGGCTATAAGCCTCAGTTCTATGTGCGGACAACGGACGTGACCGGTAGCATTGAGAGCTTTACCGCCGATGATGGTAGCGAAGCTGAAATGGTGATGCCGGGCGATCGCATCAAGATGAATGTAAAGCTAATCAACCCAATTGCCATTGAGCAGGGGATGCGCTTTGCCATTCGTGAAGGTGGCCGGACAGTTGGAGCTGGCGTTGTTTCTAAGATCACCAAGTAGGAGCAGCCCGTAAATCCGCTGTAGGGGCATAGCTTGGCTGTGTCCCTACAGCATTTCGGAACTATCATCGGTGGAATTCTCTGAATCCCCCACCAATCAATTGAACCTGGAAAACTAAACCTAACGCGCCCACAGGACGCTTATTCTTCGATGGCTACTACTATTCAACAGCAGAAGATCCGCATTCGCCTCAAGGCTTTTGACCGCCGCCTGCTAGATACTTCTTGCGAAAAAATTGTCGATACCGCTAACCGGACAAATGCCACCGCTGTCGGGCCGATTCCTTTGCCGACTAAGCGCAAGATTTACTGTGTGCTGCGATCGCCTCACGTTGACAAAGATTCTCGCGAGCACTTCGAGACCCGCACTCATCGTCGCATTATCGATATCTATCAGCCCTCCTCTAAAACGATTGACGCGCTGATGAAGTTGGATTTGCCGGCTGGTGTAGATATTGAAGTCAAGCTTTAGCGCGCGCTATTCTCGGCAACGGGTAGAAGCCTTGGGTTAGAATGACAGTAGCACTGTAAACCGTCTCTACAAACGGTCTCAGTGCTTTGGATTTACCCTGAATACAATGGATACCCCCTCAGTTGCCGTTCGCGAACTGCCGCTTTTCCCGCTGCCCGAGCTAGTACTTTTTCCGGGCCGACAGCTGCCGCTCCACATCTTTGAGCTGCGCTATCGGATGTTGATGAATACGATTCTTCAGGGCGATCGCCGCTTTGGCGTGCTGATGATCGACCCGAGTACTGGAGAGATAGCCAAAGTAGGTTGCTGCGCAGAAATTATTCGCTATCAGCGGACGTCAGATGATCGCATGGAAATTATGACGCTGGGTCAGCAGCGTTTTCGGGTGTTGGACTGTGTGCGAGAGACACCCTATCGCGTTGGCCTGGTGGAGTGGATTGAAGATGATCCGACCGAGGAGAGTCTAGAGCCTCTGGCCAATGAGGTCGACCAGCTGCTGAGAGACGTGGTTCGTCTTTCGGGCAAGCTGACGAGTCAAGAAATCAAGTTTCCTAAAGATACGCCAGCGCTACCTTTGGAACTTTCCTATTGGGTTGCCAGTACGCTTCATGGCGTTGCTTCCGAGCAGCAGTCCCTGCTAGAGATGCAGAATACGCTCAGCCGTTTGGAGCGCGAGGCCGAGATTTTGACCTCTACTCGCAATAACCTAGCGGCTCGTACCGCTCTAAAAGACGTTTTAAAGTAGCTCATAATACCCGTTCAATCGCTGTTAGGTTATAGCTGCCAAAAATTTTGAGCTTTGCCGTGTGTATTTTGAGCAGCTCTAGCGCTGTCTGTGTTGTCTGGGCATCCGCGCTCGCCTCGATATCTACAAAAAAAATGTAGTCGCCCAGCAGTCGCTTGGTAGGTCGAGATTCGATTCGGCTCATGTTGATATTCAGTGCCGAAAATAGCTGCAAGGGCTTGAGTAAGGCCCCAGGTTCGTTGCTTAGTAAGCTAAAGGCTAGAGACGTGTACTGCCCTTTAGTCGCTGGCGCTTGGCCAAGTACCCAGAAACGGGTGTAATTGTCTGCGTAGTCATTAATCGGATGTGCCAGTATGGGCAAGTCGTAAACTTTGGCTCCCCAGCTTGAGGCGATCGCCCCGGCTGATGCGTTTTCTTTCACATGGGGCAGTGGTTCTGCGGTAGAGCTAGACCGCACAAGATTTGCGCCCGGTAAATTAGCTTCTAACCATCCGCAGCACTGCGATAGCGCTTGAGGATGCGAGTAAACCGTTTTGATGTCACTCAGGCTGCTCGCTCTTGAAATTAGTGCGTGCTGCACCGGGAGCGTGAATGCCTGTTGAATTTGCAGGGTTTCAATTTCCCACAGCGTATCTAGCGTAAAGGTGACGCCACCACCAATTGAGTTTTCGATGGGGACGACGCAAAAATCAGTTTTCTTTTGAGCTGTCGCGTTCAGGCTTTGGGCAATAGTCGGGTACGGTTTGAGTTCAGTCGCCTGAGTGCCCAAGCTATCGGCGTAGGTCGCGGCTGCGAATTCTGCAAAGGTACCTTTAGGGCCAAGATGAGCGATAGAAACCGCCATAGGGAATGAAGCTTGCTAAGGCTGTAGAGTGTTAGGGTTATCTTATCTGCTTTTTATTGCTTTTCACTCCTGGTTATGGTTCGCTTCAGCGCTTCTCAGTCGGTGACGATTTCTGTACCCCCTCAGCCTGTCTCTATCGAAGCGTATCTGAGTCAAGCAGATCGATTGGTGTACGCTTTGATGGATAAAAAGCAGGTAGAAGTGCTGAATCCGAACTTATTTCGGGTCAGTGTGCGGCCTATCCGGTTTATCGGCCTATCGCTACAGCCTGTTTGTGACATTGAAGTCTGGCAGGAAGAAGAGACTGTGCGGCTGCGCTCTGATCGCTGCCAGTTAAAAGGGCGAGATTCGATCAACCAGCGGTTTTCTGTGAATATGCAGGGCTATCTGGTGCCTCAGACTACGTCAGCCGGTAAAAAACTGCGCGGTCAGGCGAACTTAAGGGTGAGTGTTGATCTCCCTCAGGCAATGCGCCTCACTCCTGGTCCGCTGCTAGAGCGGACAGGCAACAGTATTATCAATGGCATTTTGCTGACGCTCAAGCAGCGCCTGATGCGCCAGCTGATCAATGACTACTGCGCTTGGGCAGCGGCACATCCTTCAGGTAAAGTGTCGAGCCTTTCTTGAAGAAAAATCAGGTTATGGGAGACTATTATGAGCTTCTTTAGTCGATGGTGGTGAGGGTACAGATACCTGACAACTGCGGAAAGACTTTCGATGCTGACGGCAAATCCCGATAAGTGCTATCCCGGCGCGATGTTTGGCACTGCCGTAGCCTTTGTTTGAGGCGAGGTCGTAGCCTGGGTAGCGGCGGTCAATCCTGACAATGAGTTCGTCTCTCCACACTTTGGCAATGATGCTGGCAGCGGCGATCGCCAATACGCTCTGATCACCTTTAACAATAGTTTTCTGCAACATCGGTAAGTACGGTACTCGCTGGTTGCCATCTATCAGGCACAGGTGGGGCGCAGGAGATAGCTGCTGCACCGCCCGTCGCATCGCCAGCAGAGATGCCTGCAAAATATTGATTTGATCGATTTCGCGAGCAGAAGCCATGCCGACCGCGCAGTGAGCTATCTGCCTGATGTGGAGGGCTAACTGCTGACGCTTGGCGGCTGTGAGTTGCTTGCTATCTGTGACGCCAGCGGTCGTTAAAGGGGCGATCGCCGCCGGCGACAGCACGACTGCTGCGGCTACTACCGGCCCAAACAGAGCACCTCGGCCAACTTCGTCAACGCCAGCAGTTTGCTCTAACGGTATGGTTGGCTCACGCATAGAAGTTTTCGGTACGACCTAGTGAAATTAGCTCGCCGAAGACCGCCGCCGCCGTCGTCGCACAACCTTCGTTTCGTTTTGATCAGACTCTGTCGGATCGCTGCTTGTCTCGGAACTGTCTGCTTCCAAGCTGGCAGCAGTAGCCTCTGAACTATCGCCTGAACCATTCGATGAAGCAGAATCTGAATCAGCTATTTCAACATCCGCATCTGTGGCGGTCTGGCTGGGCGATCGCCGCCGTCTTCTCACCGGCGCAGACTTCGTAATCGGCTTGTCGGTTCCTTCATCCTCATCGGCATCTTCAGAACTATCCAGGGAGGGAGTGCTAGATTCAGTGATCGGGTCTGCCTGGTCAGCCTCAGCCTTGGCGTCAGCTTGAATAGGCGGGTCAATGACTCTTTTCGTGGAGCTAGCCGTTTCTGCTGACGATGTTGCGGACGCCATAAAATCAGCAGCCTCGCCTGGCAAGACAACTGCGACAACAGCGGTCTGCGGATTTTCAGCCGTCTGACCACTGAAGGTCAGCGGCGAAATTCCCATCATGGCGTATATCCGCTGCTCTTCTAGAGTCATCTCAACGGCGATAATCTCAGGCGGTTCCTCTGTCTTTCGGCGGCCATTGCGAGTCCGCTTGCTACGAGTAGAGGTCTCTACGCTCGATTTGCCCTCAGCCGAACTCTCTGATTTGTCCTCAGCCCAGTTATCAGTTGAGTTATCAGCTCTACCACCTCGCTGCTGGCTCCGCTCGTCTTTGTCCTTGTCTTTGTCTTTGTCTTTCTCTTTGACGGGCGCTTTGGTATCGGCGGTCGCGGTCGCAGAGGTTACTGGCGCTGGTCGAGGGCTCCGCGTAGACGAGCTGTCAGTTCCTCTCCCCCGCCGTCGCCGCCGGTTGCCCCGGCCATTTTTATCTTGATAGTTAGGGTGGTTGACCAAGTCTAGCTCTTGCAGCTCGGCCTGAGGATCTAAGCTGACAGCGCGATCTTCCCGGGCTGAAGGCCGACTAGAAAAGCTTTGAGATGGTGAACTATAGGCTGTCGGCCTGGAAGACACTGGGGATACTTGAGCAGCGGTATCCGGTTCTTCGCCAGGCAGATGTACCAAGTGTCCTAACCCACCACAGGTGGTGCAGGGTCTGCCAAACAGCTCGTAAATATTCTGTCCTTGGCGCTTGCGCGTGAGTTCTACTAGCCCAAGCTCAGAGAGCTGTGAGATCTGCGGTCTGGATTTGTCTACGCGCAGGGCGGTGCCGAACTGCTCTAACACCTGCATCTTGTCTCGACGCGAATCCATGTCGATAAAGTCAACGACGATCACGCCAGCTATATTGCGCAGTCTCAGCTGCCTGGCGATTTCGACAGCAGCTTCACAGTTAGTCCAAAGCACTGTTTCGCGGGCGGTCGCAGAGCGGGTAAAGGAGCCCGAGTTAACGTCAATAACCGTCAGTGCCTCAGTCGGCTCAATAATAATGTATCCGCCGGAGGGCAGGTCGACTCTGGGCTTGAGCGCTTCGCGAATGGCTGCATTGACGCGAAAGTACTCCAGAATAGGAGTAGACTCCTGGTGACAGTCCGTTAAGATGCCAGCCGGTACGCGGCCATCGCTCCAGCTAGCTAAGTGCTGCTTAGTTCTATCAAGCCCGCTTTCTGTGTCGGTGACAATGCGATTGACATCGTCGCTATAAACGTCGCGCAGCACCCGCTGAATAAAGTCGTCATCCCGGTTGAGTAGCGAAGGTGGGCGCGTAGATAGAGCTTCGGCTTGAATCGCTTCCCAGCGCCGCTGCAACGTCTCTAAGTCTTCGATGATGGCATCTTCAGAGACTCCTTCTGCTTCGGTTCTAATCAGTAACCCCATCCCGGCTGGCTTGACTAAAATTCCGAGAGCCCGCAGGCGGTTCCGCTCAGTTTCGCTCTTAATTCGCCGGGATAGGTTGACACCTCTGCCGTAAGGCATCAGCACCAGGTAACGGCCCGGCATCGTCACTTTTCCCGTGAGCCTGGGCCCTTTATTACCTGTGGGCTCCTTCATGATCTGAACCAGCACCTTTTGCTGCGGTGCCAGCAGTTCGGTAATGGAGCCCGCCATGCGTTTGAGCTTGAGTGGGCCGAGGTCGGAGACGTGCATAAAGCCGTTTTTGTCGCCGTCGCCAATATTGATAAAGGCGGCGTCAATCCCGGGCAATATATTTTCTACCGTGCCGAGATAAATATCTCCAACCTGATGGCTACCGGTAGCAACAATGATCTCTTGAATCTGATCTTCTGAAAAAACAGCGGAAATTCGCTGCTGCTCTGCAATAACAATCTGCTTAGGCATTCAATATTCCTCTGAAGCCTGCCAGCGGCTGCCCGTCTTCGGCTGCACCGCTAGCGGATCCTGGGGTCGTAAAAAACTTAAATCTTGCTTGAAAAATTAATCTGTCAGAAAAGTCGGTAAATGGGCTGAGCGATAGGTATCTTCCTAGAACTCACCGCTTTGAAAGCGGCTGCTCACACTGTCAGACAATATGTCAGGCACTTCTTCGCACAGCTATGTAGCTCGATAGGTGCCAACTGGGGGTCTGCTCAGAATAGCGATCGCTCGTCAGCGACCACTTTCTCAGGCTTCGCTTTTAAGGGCTTTGGCGTCAGGCTTTATGAAAAATACTGCTCAAGACAGCTAAAGCGATAGCTTGCCTTCTATTTTTCCTACAGCTTTGTACTCTGCGCTTTTCTCTTTTTATGGGCACCGCCTGTTACTGCCTCGATACACAAGGCAAAACGACTACAGCTCCCATAGAAAGGTCACTCAAACCTGGCACTGACTGCGCACTGACCGCTGGTCAACGCCTGATGCAGAGGGTTGACTCAACCCCTCGCAGCAGCTTCCGTGGCTGTATTATAGCGCCAGTGGTGATTTTATGAACTTTAGACACATAAAAAATAATGTAGCTATCGATTGCCCTGTTTATGAATGGCTGCTAGCTGCAGCCAAAACTAACTCCAAAACTCACTTAAGCCCTAACGCGCAAGGTTGCTAGGGCTTGAGGCTATCGATGCTTCAGTGCGTTGGCGGCGGCGATCAAGAAGCCGAAGCTGTCGAAAGGGAGCGTCGCCGTCTTGGACCGCTGTGATTTGATTCGTTGCTAGGCTGGCTAGCGCTCGTCTGCTGGCCATCGATGTGCTGCAGCATCAGCACGGCAACCGGATATTGCTTGGGCAGTTCACGTCGGACAAACCGGCGCAGGTCTTCTTCTACGCGCGATCGCAACCCGTCCCAGTTCACAGTTGGTTGGGCACTATCGGCATCTTCGACGACTTCTTTCCAGCGGTTATTCACAGAGCTTTTTACTACCTGAATAATGCCGCGCTCCCACTGCTCTTGAGTTTTGACAGTGACTACCCCACGCAAATTAACCGCTGGCTCACCCAGTAGTTGACCTTTGCTGTCAACGGTAGCTGAGACAGTGATAATGCCATCTTCAGCTAGCTGTTGCCGCTCTTTAAGCACTGCGTGTTCAACAATACCTGTCCGCGAAGAATCGACTAGCTCAATGCCTGAGGTAACTTTGCCGTCTACCTTCATACTGTCAGCAGTCAGCTTAATTACATCACCATTGTTCACAATGGCTATATTTTCAGGCAAAACCCCTGACTGCTGCGCCATTTCTGCATGTTTGACCAGCATTCTATGCTCACCATGTACAGGGATGAAGAACTGAGGCCGGGTCAGTGCCAGCATCAGTTTGTGGTCTTCCTGGTAGCCATGGCCAGAGACGTGCAGCCCCTTATCTTTGCCGTAAATGACTCGTGCGCCCTGCTGCATCAGTTTGTCAATGGTATTAACCACGCTGATGGTATTGCCTGGAATCGGGTTAGAGGAGAAAATGACGGTGTCGCCCGCTTCAATTCTGAGCTGGCGGTGAGAGCGATTGGCGATTCGCGTAAGCGCCGCCATCGGTTCGCCTTGAGACCCGGTGGTAAGGATCATGGCCTTTTCATCGGGGCACTGCTTCAGCATGTTGAGCGGCTTAAACAGGTCGTCGGGGCATTTTATATACCCCAGGTCACGGGCGTGAGAAATCACATTCAGCATAGAGCGGCCGACGACGAATACATCGCGCTTGTGCTTTTGTGCCAGCTCTAGCAGCATGCTCACCCGGTGCACAGAGGAGGCGAAAGTCGTGACAAAGAGTCTGCCCTGAGCATTGTTAAATTCTCGGTCTAGATTGGGGAAGACGGCCCGCTCAGAGGGCGTATTGCCCGGAATCTCGGCGTTGGTAGAGTCGCTAATTAAGCAGAGCACGCCTGCTTCGCCGTATTCGGCAATCTTTTGGAAGTCAAAAAATTCGCCGTCTACAGGGGTATGGTCTACCTTAAAGTCGCCACTGTGGATTACGGTTCCTACCGGCGTCTTGATAGCCATCGTGAAGCTATCAGCCATCGAATGCGTATTGCGGATGTACTGAGCGCTGAAGTGCTTGCCAAACTGCACGGTGTCTCTAGGGCCGACGGTATGCAGCTCAGTGCGATCAGAGACGCCAGCTTCTTCGAGCTTGCCCTGCAGAAGAGCCATCGCCAGGCGCGGCCCGTGAATGACTGGAATATTGAACTGCTTCAGATGAAAGGCGATGCCCCCAATATGGTCTTCGTGACCGTGGGTGACGATCATGCCTTTAATTTTGTGCTGATTTTCCTTTAGGTAGGTAATGTCCGGCAGCACAATATTCACGCCGTGCATACCTTCTGTCGGAAAGGAAAGGCCCGCATCTAGCAGGACAATCTCATCGTCGTATTCAAATACGCAGGTATTTTTGCCGATCTCGTGCAGTCCGCCTAGTGGAATGATTTTGAGGATTTTTGACTGGGTTTTTTCTGGCTTGCTTTTACTTATGCTTCTACTCATGTAGTTTCCTTAGGTTGAATGATGAATGAAATGATCGAAAAACTTGTGGGCGATTATTTGAGGTCAGCTTGCCGGGGCTGATTTGACGGACCGATTGAGATATAGACCCTGCGAAAAGACGGACAGAGGCTTTTGCTGAAAGAATTTGCTCTGAGCAGCCTTCTGGTCTGTAGCTTGTCTATAGGTTGGGCGGCGGCGCTGCGGGCAAATATCCGCTTCAACGGACAGTAGCGAGCGAGCGACAACCCAGGTGACTGCGACCTTGATCGCACCCCAATCTACAGGTGCAGATGATTCGAGAGATGTGAGTTGTGAGATAGGGACGATGTTTACCTTAACGCTTAAATGGGATAGTTAGTGGTTCGGTCGCGACGGGGCGGCTCAGATTCTATACCTTAGGTTCTATGCCTTTAGTTGGAGCTTTATGCCCCTAGCTGCCGCCTTAGCTGAATTTTGCCTTTATTATGCCTTTAACTGTTAGCTCTTAGGCTGTGAAGGAAAGCTGCGTCTGTCGATTTTCCTTGAACGATGACCATGCCATTGAGAATGGATTGGTCAAATGCTAACTTGAAGCGCCAATGCCTCTTGCCGATTAGTCTTCAGATCTGGCTGATGACAGGGCTGGTGTTGAGTGCTGGTTGACCGGGGGCAAATCCAGCTGTGCAAGCATGGCTTTAAGCTGCTCTTGCAACTCTAGGGAGCCTTCGCAAAGGGGTAGTCGGCAGTTGCCAACTGGCCAGCCCTGTAGGGTCATGGCCACCTTTAGCGGAATCGGACTGGTAACGGTAAATAAAGCCTTAAACAGAGGAAAAAGCTTGAGATGCAGCGCTGTTGCCTCGCTGACCTGGCCGGCTTCGAAATCTTGAACCATCTGCTGGAGCCAGTCTCCGACTAGATGGCTAGCGACGCTCACGACGCCCACAGCCCCAACGGACAGCATGGGCAGTGTCAAAGAGTCGTCTCCAGAATAAATCTCAAAGTCAGCGGATGTCATCCTACTGATTTCGCTGACCTGATCAAGGTTCCCACTAGCCTCTTTGATAGCGACGACGTTGGGGATTTTTGACAGCTGAATGACTGTCTCAGGCAGGAGGTTGCAGCTTGTGCGTCCAGGTATATTGTAAAGCATAATCGGCAGATCTGGCACGGCTTGGGCGATCGCCTCAAAGTGTCCATACAGTCCCTGCTGAGGGGGCTTGTTGTAGTAGGGCACAACTTGCAAAGATCCGTCTAGCCCGAGCTTTTGGGCTTTTTGGGTGGCGGCGATCGCCTCCTGAGTGCTGTTTGAGCCTGTGCCTGCAAGGACCTTTACGCTCGGCCCGACCGCCTGCTTGACCGCCTTGTACAAAGCATATTCTTCCTCCCAGGTGAGCGATGGCGACTCGCCTGTGGTGCCGCACACGACTACAGCATCGGTCCCGTGAGCCACCAGGTGACTGGCTAGTTTTTCTGCCAGCGCGTAGTTGACTTCTCCGGACGGGAGAAAAGGCGTCACCATTGCTGTGAGCACTCGCCCAAATTCAGGCGCACGCTTAGCGTTACTGGTGCTATTGGTCATACTCATTGCCTGCCTCTAGTGATTTGGCTTATTTGGCCTCTGGTTATTTGGGTTTTGATCATCGGGCGATCGCTGCGGGTGATTTGAGCCATTGCTTGGCCACGACTAATTCTGCAATTTGAACGGCGTTGAGGGCTGCGCCTTTGCGGATCTGATCGCCGCTAAGCCACAGCTCCAGGCCATTGGGATGAGACAGATCCTGACGGATGCGACCGACTAGCACATCGTCTTGGCCAGTGGCATCAATAGGCATCGGAAAATAGTTAGCCTGCCAGTCTTCTACTAGCTTGACCCCTGCAGCTTGCTGAATCGCGGTTCTGGCCTCAGCGGCTGGAAATGGCTGCTCAAACTCTAGATTAATGGCCTCTGAATGGGCGCGTAAAACCGGCACCCGAATGCAGGTCGCCGATATGCTTAAGCCAGGCTCATCAAAGATCTTGCGCGTTTCGTTAATCATTTTCATCTCTTCCTCGCAGTAGCCTTGCTCATTGATCGGCGTATTGTGCGGAAACAGATTAAAAGCCAAAGGGTAAGGGAAGCTTTCTGTCGGCGGTGTTTCGCCGGCTAAGATAGCCCGGGCCTGCTGCTCGACTTCGGCCATCGCCCGCGCGCCTGCCCCGCTTGCCGACTGGTAGGTGGCAACGACGACCCGGCGAATTGGCCGGATTTGATGCAGCGGCCACAGCGCTACGCTCATCAAAATGGTCGTGCAGTTGGGATTAGCAATAATTCCCCGGTGGGCAGCGGCGGCGTCAGGGTTGACCTCAGGCACAACCAGCGGAACGGATGGCTGCATTCTAAAGGCGCTGGAGTTGTCTATCATCAGCGCCCCCGCCTCGACGATGGCCTGGGCCCACTGCTTAGAAGTAGACCCTCCGGCAGAAGCCAGCACGATATCTACACCCTTAAAGGCATCGGCGCTGACGGCTTCGACGGCGATCGCCTCTCCTTTAAATTCGAGCTGAGTACCCGCCGAGCGCGGCGAAGCCAGCAGCTTCAAAGACTTAATCGGAAAGTCACGCGCTTCGAGTAGCTGAACTAATTCGGTGCCCACTGCGCCAGTGGCACCCATGATGGCAACGTTATAAGAGTCGGGCAAGCAGATATCCTCCTGGAAAACTATGGTCTCTAGAGCTGAGCTGAAAGCTTTGAAATGCTGATGTGAAATCGAAAATCTGAAGTGAACAAAAAAATGGAGACGGCTAGATCACGTCTTGCGACCTACTCTATATCAATATGTCTAGCTGCCTTTGAATGCTAAGCGTCTTAAACTCCCTGTAGCTCACCAGAGTTGGCTCAGTGCTAAGCAGAGGCGATCGCTGCTGCATAACCACTATACCCTAAGTGAAACAGCGTTTTGAGCCGTCCGTACTATTGTCGTTTGCTGCATCCGTAGGTTTGATTAGGCGTAGGAACAATGCCCAATCAATGCCTATGAGGGCTGTCAGTCACGGCCGAATATGATTGAAGTTTGGCTGCAACCCATATAATCGGGTGTATGATGTCTAACTGCGATGAATGACCCGCCTGTTCTTTGGATGGGCAGCATGATTCTCAAGGTGGTTCCGTCTAGCAGCGCATAGACCAAAAGCTTGCAACTAAAGGCTTATTGATGTTAGAGCGATCGCGCTAGGCCCACCAGTCTTAATTAATATCCAACCCCAGTATTTGTCAATGAAAGTTACCCAGGAAAAATTGCCCGATAGCCAGGTCGGACTTGAGATAGAGGTTCCCTCAGAGCTGTCAAAGCAGAGCTACGAAAAAGTACTGCGGGACTACATGAAGTCGGCAAATATTCCTGGGTTCCGCAAAGGCAAAGTGCCTCGCCAGATTCTAATCCAGCGTATCGGCACGGTTCAGCTAAAAGCCGCCGCTTTAGAAGACATGCTGCAAAAAGTCATTGAGCAGGCTATCAAGCAAGAGGAAATCGACGCTCTCGGCAACTATCAGCTGCGCTCGGACTTTGAAAAGCTGCTCGGAGACTATACACCCGGCGAACCCCTGACCATCTCTGCCTCGGTAGACGTGCCGCCCCGAGTCACGCTCGAAGCATATAAAGGACTGGCCGTCACCGCTGAAGAAATCAAGGCTGAGGCTGGCCGCGTAGATGAAACCCTCGAAGGCTATCGCGAGAACCTGGCGACGCTGGTTCCTGTAGAAGATAGACCTGCTCAGGCCGGCGATGTGGCCGTCGTTGACTTTGTCGGTAAGGCCGAAAATGAAGCAGGCGAGCTAGAAGAATTTGAAGGCGGCAGCGCCGAAGACTTTCAAGTGGAAATCAAAGAAGGCCGCTTTATCCCTGGATTTGTCGAAGGGATAGTGGGGATGGAACTAGAAGCGGTCAAAGATGTTGAGGTCAGCTTCCCTGAAGATTACCCTCAAGCCGAGCTAGCGGGCAAACCCTCCACGTTTACAATCACGCTCAAAGAACTCAAAGAAAAGGAGCTGCCCGAGGTAGACGATGACTTTGCAGAAGAAGTCAGCGAGTTTGAGACCCTCGAAGCGCTGCGTCAGTCGCTAGAAGAGCGCTATCAGCAGGAGGCGACCGATGCGACCGATGCCAATATCGAAAAGGCCCTCTTGGATGAACTGGTGCAGCACGTAGAGGCCGAAATCCCAGATACTTTGGTGAAGCGCGAGGTCGATTTTATTGTGACTCAGACGGCAATGCAGCTGAGCCGTCAGGGCATTGACTTGAGTAAGTTTTTGACTAAAGATCTCGTTGAAAATATGCGCAATAATGCCCGCCCCGAAGCGATTGAGCGGCTGCGCCGGACGCTGGCCCTTGGAGAAATTGCCAAGCTGGAAGAAATTACCATTGAAGAAGCGGAAGTCGTCGCCCGAACTGAGGAGATGATGGCCGAAGTGAAAGATCCCAGTCAGGTTGATCCTGACCGGCTCAATGAGGTCGTCAATGAGGACTTGCTCAAAGAAAAGATTCTGGCCTGGCTGAAGGAAAATTCGACGATTGAGCTGGTGCCTGAGGGTACGCTGAAACCGGATGAGGAAGCAGCTGTAGATGACGCAGAGATAGATGATATGGCTGCTACAGCGGTTGACGCTGAAGGTGCCGGGGCTCAAACAATTGAAGCTGAGGCCGTTGAAGTCGAAGACGAGGCGTAAGCTTTGCCCAGCCTTCACTGGCTACGAGCAAGCTTCTCTGGGGATCGGCAGATCTATAGACTGAGTAGAAAGGCTTGGAGAAATGTCGAAAGCGGGGTGACTTCGCTACATTGGTATCGCGTCTTTTACTTTACTTGGGTTGAGATGCGGTACATTAAGCACGTATATAGGCAGCTGCTTCAGTTTTATGGATACACCGAATCGCAAACATGAGCCATTGAGCCCTGTTATGCCCTCTTGGGGATACGGTCAGCAGGCGCACCTTCAGGGGAGCGATCGCCCGATCAACATCCCGACGAACACAGCACCCGCGAATGTAGTGCCCATGGTGCTTGAGCAGTCCGGGCGAGGCGAACGGGCTTTTGACATCTATTCGCGGCTGTTGCGGGAGCGCATTGTCTTTTTGGGGACGCCCGTTATGGACGAGGTGGCAGATTCTATCGTGGCTCAGCTACTCTACCTAGACGCTGAAGACCCCGAAAAAGACGTACAGCTTTATATCAACTCCCCGGGCGGCTCGATTACAGCAGGGATGGCTATCTATGACACCATGCAGCAGATTCGTCCGGATGTGGTCACTATCTGCTTTGGGCTAGCCGCTAGTATGGGCGCATTTCTGCTTTCGGGCGGGGCCAAGGGTAAGCGGATGTCTTTGCCCAGCTCCCGGATTATGATTCACCAGCCATCTGGTGGCGCGCAGGGCCAGTCTGCCGATATCGAAATTCAGGCGCGGGAAATTCTTTACCTGAAGAAGCGCTTGAACGAAATGCTCGCTAACCACACCGGTCAAGATATTGCTCGGATTGAAGCGGATACTGAACGAGATTTCTTCATGTCTGCAGAAGAAGCAAAGACCTATGGTCTGATTGATCAGGTCGTCACCAGACAGATGCTCTCTGACACTAAGCTGACTGCGGTAGGTTAACGGTTATGTCTAAGTACGACTCCCATTTAAAGTGCTCCTTTTGCGGTAAGTCGCAGGAGCAGGTGCGCAAGCTAATTGCCGGACCAGGCGTTTACGTCTGCGATGAATGCGTTGACTTGTGCAATGAAATCTTAGATGAGGAGCTGTTCGACTCTAATTCATCTGTGGCTGCGCCAGCTCCTCGTCGCGAGCAGATGCCGGAGCGACGGCGCAAGTCACCCTCGCCCATTGCCCTTAACCAAATTCCTAAGCCGCGCGAGATTAAAGAGTATCTAGATGAGCACGTGATTGGTCAGGATGAAGCCAAGAAAGTGCTCTCAGTAGCGGTCTATAACCACTACAAGCGCCTGAGCTTTGTGCAGTCGGACATCGAAGGCGATGAAGATAATATTGAGCTGCAAAAGTCAAATATTTTGCTGATCGGCCCGACCGGCTGCGGTAAAACGCTGCTGGCTCAGACGCTGGCGGCAATTTTGGAAGTGCCGTTTGCGGTGGCCGACGCCACGACGCTGACAGAGGCGGGCTACGTCGGGGAAGATGTAGAAAATATTTTGCTAAGACTGCTGCAAGTAGCCGACTTGGATGTGGATGAGGCCCAGCGCGGCATTATCTACATTGATGAAATTGACAAAATTGCTCGCAAGAGTGAGAACCCTTCGATTACTCGCGATGTTTCGGGAGAGGGCGTACAGCAGGCGCTTTTAAAGATGCTAGAGGGGACGGTCGCCAATGTGCCGCCTCAGGGCGGACGCAAGCATCCCTATCAGGACTGTATTCAGATTGATACGCGCAATATTTTGTTTGTCTGCGGCGGGGCCTTTGTTGGGCTCGACAAAATTGTAGAGCAGCGGATCGGCAAAAAGTCGATGGGTTTTGTACAGCCAGGGCAGACCGCGAGCAACGAAAAGAAGTCGTCTCTGACGCTTAAGGATTTGGCTCCGGACGACATTGTTAAATTTGGCATGATTCCTGAATTTATCGGCAGGATTCCGGCGATTTCGATTGTAGAGCCGCTGGATGAAGAGACGCTGGTGACGATTCTCACAGAGCCGAAGAATGCTCTGGTGAAGCAGTTTAAGAAGCTGATGCGGATGGATAATGTCGATCTGGAGTTTAAGCCGGATGCGATTCGGGCGATCGCCAAAGAAGCCTTCAAACGCAAAACTGGCGCAAGGGCGCTGCGTAGCATCATCGAAGAAATCATGCTGGATGTGATGTATGAACTGCCCTCCCGAGAGGATGTCACTCACTGTATGATCACTCGCGAGATGGTCGAAAATCGCTCGACCGCTGATCTGCTGCTGCACCCCTCTTCGCTACCTAAGCCTGAATCTGCCTGATTTTTTAAAAGTCCGCTGGATAATTTACGATGCCCTACGTTAGCGTCAACGGCGTTGATCATTATTACGAATGGATCTCTAGTCAGGAGGATCCGGGTGATCAAGGAAAGGCCGATGCCAAGCCAGTAATGGTTTTTGTACATGGCTGGGCGGGCTCGGCGCGCTATTGGGAATCAACGGCTGAAGCAATTAAAGCTGAGTATGACTGCTTGCTTTATGACATGCGGGGGTTTGGGCGATCGCACCCCGCCCCACCCGAAAAAATGGCTAGCGACCCATCATTGGGCTCCCTAGAAAGCTTCGCTGACGACTTGCTGGGTTTGCTAGACGCGCTCAACCTCAAGCAGCCGGTGTATATTAACGCCCATTCTCTAGGCGGTACGGCAGCGCTGTATTTTTTAGACCGCTACCCAGAGCGGGTGAAAAAGGCGATCTTGACCTGTAACGGCAGCTTCCCTTACCAAAAGTGGGCCTTCGAAGCCTTTTATTTCTTCGGTGGATACGTCGTCGCCGTTCGCCCTAAATGGCTCGGCCAGGTGCCGCTTGCTCCTCAGATGTTTATGTCGCGATTCCTGAAGGGATCAATCCCACTCTCTGAGAAAAAAGCTTTTCTCAACGACTTTTTGATGGCCGATGCGCTAACCTCTATCGGCACGCTAAAGGCCGCTGTGAGCAAACATGCGACTGAAGTGATGCCAGCTGCGTTCGCGTCGCTAAAAGTGCCGACCCTGATGGTCTCTGGCGAATATGACAAAATTACACCGGCCAAGCTAGGCCGCGCTGCCGCTGATATGAGTGAGCAAATGCAGTACGCCCTAATGCCTGACACCGCGCACTTTCCCATGCTGGAAGATGCCGAAAGCTATTTGCAGATTATTCGCTCATTTCTTAACTCTGAGCAATTCCCTGCGGTCTGACGGTTAGAGTCCTCAGTCGTTCAACCTGAGATCTCTGGTGATTTTGGGCTGCACCGTTTTTTCTTTCAGGTAATCTCTGCGGGTGAGCTGCTGTTGGATTTCGTCTAACTTGTCTCGAATAGCGTCTATCTCCCTGAACGCATTTTGCTCGCTTAGCAGCGTCACAATGTACTGATTTAAGCTAACGCCTTCGCGTCTGGCGCTATCGGCTAGCCTGCGGTGTAGCGACGGCGGCATGTTGATTAGCGCTTTACCGCTGTGGGCCGCTTTGGTAGAGGGTAGGGGAATGAGATCACCGTGCTCGTAGGCAGTTTCGAGCCAGCAATCTTGGGCGACTTTAATTTCTTTGAAGGCTTCCTCTATGGTTTTACCCTGACTGACACATCCAGGTAGATCCATGACCGCAACCGTAAAATCGCCGTCGGCTTCTGGATAGAGCGTCACGGGGTAGTTCAAACTTAAGTAAAAGCCGAGCGGTTTCCCCTCGTTTTGCTCGCTATCCATAACGTTCCTTAAAATTGAGCGGCTTGATAGCTCTGGGCTTTTAGTTTACTTTTAGCCAATCAAAAAATAGCAATATCCGGCACGATAGAGCGCCCACCGAATGTACAGCGAAGTTCGGGAAATGCCCAGGCAACTTTCGAGGGCTGTGTAACAGCGTTTATCTGGGTCGTCAATGCGCCCTGAATCGTGCTGTGCTGGCCTTGAGGCATAGATTTGGTGTGATTCGCCCATGCCTGAATTCACTAGCAGGTTTAGTCTCTGGCAGAACCAGAAACTCTGTCAGCGTTAAGGACTGAGTGGGCGCTTGAACCATAAAGACACTAAAAGCTTTAGCTTAATCCAATCCTAATTCGCGTTTGAGACGACCAATCGATTTTTCGCCGATGTAGTTTTCACAGCGAATGATTTCGGGGGGACGGATGATGTCGTTGCGAGCGGCAAGCAGGGCTTCTTTGATGGCCGGATAGCTGGCAGTGTCCAGTGCCACGATGGTCTGAGCGCTGCGGACAACGGCAGACAGCTTTTGCGTGTCTTCCGTTTGGGCGGTCATCACCAGAATGTCATCACCGCGCAGGCTATAGGAGAGCACTTCGGCAATGCGGATAATGCCGCTGCTGAGGCTGACTAGGCCCAGGCAGGTATCTTTGGGCAGTTCTTTGAGCAGCTCGCGCTCTTTGGCGTAGTCGTAAATGTCGATGGGGATAACGCGGACGGATTTGGGGGCGGCGATCGCCTCCGCTTCATTAATGTAGTACCGGCTCGTCACCACCGTGCCTGAGCGCGTCTGAGAAAGCACCTGCTCCAGTTCTTCAAGCGGAACTAGCTGCACGGGAATCTTCAGCGCCTGCTCCAGTTCACGCACCATTAATTCGCCTGCACCGTCTTCCTTTTTAATAGTGACCAGCACCCGGGCACTACAGCGCAGTCGCCAATCGACCTCAGCCATGAATAGCTCGCGCGACTGATGCAGAGAGCAGCCCTGACGCAACAGCTCGTCTAGACTGTTTTCGACTAGCTCCTGAGCTTTAGGAAACTTATCGAGCAGCGGTGAACCGGGCTTAATAATCTCTGTAGTACCTTCAGCTCGAACGTAAATGCCAGAGCCGGGCATCGCTGCGACCACGCCCGCATCTTCTAGCTGGCGGTATACCTTACTGATGGTGTTGCGGTGAAGGCCCGTTTGCATGGCGAGCTGCCGGGTGCTGGGCAGGCGGTATCCGGGCGGATATTGACGAGAGGCGATCGCAAACCAAATCTGGTCATATAGCTGAGTCGATGCCGGTATCTCGCTGTCGGTTTGAATATGGAACTGAACCACTGTAACGCGCTCCCCGTGCGGCAAATAGTATAGACTGACCCCGGCGCTCAGCATGAGCCCGACGGAACTTTAATATATAGCGTTGGTCACTTTGCTGGAATATAGCTTATCGATTACGAGCCCAATAGTGCAGCAGGCAAAGTGACTCGCAAAGTACGAATGCATCCGCACTTTGCTACAAGCTGTCTCTACCTAGAGATTAGTCGGGATTTAGCCCTTCGTGGGCAGCGATTTTATTTTTTAGCGGTCTGCTCAATAATTCTTGACGATATTGATAAAGCCTAAGGCTCGTTTCTCCAAAATTAGCTCAGTCGAGTTTTCTGCCGGTCAGAGAGGCGTGTCTCCGCTGTGAAGGTAAACGCTCAAATGGTTCAAACCCGCCAATAACCCGTATATTTGAAAAGCTACCTATATTCCGAACTTTGGAGATTTCTCCGTTGACCTTTTCAGCCGAAGATTTTGCAAAAGCCTTAGATCAGCAAAGCTACCAGTTTGATCGTGGCAGCGTGGTCACAGGTACTGTCGAAACCCACGATGTGGATGGAGCTTATGTCGATATTGGCGGTAAGTCGGCAGCCTTTTTGCCGCTAAAAGAAGCTTCTCTAGAGTCAGATGTCACCTTAGAAGAAGCGGTGCCCATCGGCACAGAGCGCAAATTTCTAATCGTGCGCGATCAAGATGCCAATGGTCAGATGGTGATTTCTATCCGCCAGATGGAAATCAAGGCCCTGTGGGAGCGGCTGCAAGAGCGGCAGGAGAATGGCGATGTGATCGAGGTGACTATATCGGGCAGTAACAAAGGCGGAGTGACCGGCGATGTCAGCGGTCTGCGAGCGTTTATTCCCCGATCGCACATGGCTAAGCGGGTAGAGGATCTCGATTCGCTGATGGGCCAAACTTTGAATGTGGCTTTCTTAGAAGTCAACCCGGAAGATAATAAGCTGGTACTTTCTGAGCGAATTGCGGCGCGCGCTTCGGCCATGAGCCATCTGACCAAGGGCGAACTGATTGAAGGAACGATTGCCTCATTGAAACCCTTTGGCGCGTTTGTAGATTTTGGTGGGGCTTCAGGGCTGCTGCACATTAAGCAGATCAGCAAAAGCTATGTGTCTTCTCTAGGCGATGTGTTCAAGGTAGGCGATCCGATTAAGGCCGTTGTGCTAAATATCGACGATGCGCGGGGCCGGATTGCGCTTTCGACCCAGGTGCTAGAAAAATATCCGGGTGAAATCTTAAAAGAGATGCCAACAATGATGGCTGAGGCCGAAGAGCGGGCTAAGAACGTGGCCAAGGTGCTGTCTGAGGCGGACGCTACCTAGAGCGCTAGGCAACAGGCGACAATACACGCATACCAAAAACTATGGGCACTGTTTGGGAGCTGGATTTTTACTCCAGACCGATATTAGACGAGCGGCAGAAGAAGCGCTGGGAGATTTTAATCTGCGAAGGCTTGCAGTCTGTCGATGACGATCCAGAGGCGCTGTTTCGCTATAGCAAATATGTCTCTAATAGTGAGGTCAATTCAGAAGAACTGAAGGCGGCTCTGGAGGAAGCGATGGCTCAAACCGATAGCTCCCCCACGCGCGTTCGCTTTTTTCGCTACCAGATGCAAAACATGATCCAGCGAGCCTGCGAAGAATCGGGGCTGCTTCCCTTTCCTAGCCGCCGCACGCTGGCTTTACAGCAATGGCTAGAAGATCGGCAGAAAAATGTCTATCCCGCTGAACCGGGCTATCAGGCGGGGGCTTCTCCTTCAATTGCCAAACCGCTAGAAGTAGTCAATCCGCTGCCCGATGCGCTGGTCGGGCAAAAATGGGCGCTGGTCACTTTGCCCGCCAAAGACTTTGCCGATATGGAAGATTGGGACATCGGCTTTGGTGAGTCGTTTCCGCTGGAGATGACTGGGGTGAGCGCCGATACGCCAATTCCAGGCTTTATTGTCTACTCTTCTCGGGCAGCGGCGCTCGCTGCCTGGATGTCTGGGTTGGAGATGTCTTGCGTAAAAGCTGGGCGTGAGGAGGCGAGTAACTATGTCTCTGGCAATAGTGATGCGGCGCGGCTGCTGCTAGAGACGGGCACGAGTGAAACTTGGCTGCTAGCGGATCTGGTCGGGGCTGATATTCAGGCGGAAGGTCAGCGGTTTGAAGCGGCTAAGCAAGCGGCAAACAATGTCCATTTCATTGCGGTGCAAAAGAGCCCAGAAGCTGAAAATTTTGATGGGTTTTGGCTGATGCAGGCGCGGGAGTTTGGCTAATGGTGGCGATCAAGCGATCGGGTGAGTGGGTGGATCGACAGTGGGTGAAGTCGCTGTTAATGTATGGGCTGTTGGGAGCGATCGCGCTAATCATGCTCCTTCCTCTCCTCTGGCTCGTCAGCACCGCCTTTAAAGGCCCTACAGAAAACCTATTCCAATTCCCCCCCCAGTTTTTGCCCGAGTCCCCTACCTTTGGTAACTTCGTCAAGGTCTGGCAGACTAACCCCTTTGGCCGTTACTTCTTCAACAGCACCCTGATTGCCGTTGTCACCGTCATCCTCAATCTAGTTCTGTGCTCGCTAGCTGCCTATCCCTTAGCTCGGCTGAATTTTAAGGGGCGAGAAATTCTTTTTTCACTGATTGTCTCTACAATCTTAATTCCCTTCCAAATCGTGATGATTCCGCTGTACATCCTTACCGTGCAGCTTGGGCTCACCAATTCCTACATCGGCGCAATCTTTCCTTCTATTGCTTCGGCCTTTGGCATTTTCCTCATGCGCCAGGCGTTTCAAACCGTACCCAAGGAACTCGAAGAAGCGGCTCGGATGGATGGCTGCACCGAGCTAGGCATTTGGTGGCACATCATGATTCCGTCTGTGCGTCCGGCGCTGGTGACTCTAGCGATTTTTGTCTTCATCGGCTCGTGGAGCGATTTCCTCTGGCCGCTGCTGATTTTGGATCGACCGGAATACTACACGTTGCCGCTGGGTGTTGCTCGCTTAGCCGGTAGCTTTTCTTTAGACTGGCGGCTGATTGCGGCGGGCTCGGTAATCTCAATTGTGCCAGTCATTTTGTTTTTCGTAGCGGCCCAGCAATACATTGTGCCTTCGGAAACTGGCAGCGGCGTGAAAGGCTAGTGCCCATGCTGATTACAGAATTGGCATGGGCTTAATTTGATCTCGAAACTCATCGTTTTCTGACGCTTCTGCCAGAAAGACGAGTTCTTGGATCATGTCGCCGATGCCCATTGTTTTGCTGAGCGTGATAATTCCGGGGATATGACGACCTTCAGCGAGGTGATCGCGGAGATGAAGTGGCATAGATTTTCTATTGTTGGTGACCAGTAGAAAGTTTTTATGTTCGCACCACTTTAGAATTTCTGGATCTAAAGCGCCTTTTATAGGCGCATCCAGTCTTCCAACTGCCCTAATGGCTATTTCATAATTCAATCGTTTGATCTGACGCACATAGAGCGGATCGACGTGTTCGTCCATCAGATACTTAAGCATTCTTTTCGGCTATTTGCTTCTTCCTTAGCTCACGCAGCCTCAGAATGCCGGGAGATGGGTTTGCCTCCTGCTCTCTTCGCATCCTTTCGCCATATTCAATCCAGTCAGTCATGTACTGGTCAACGGCTTCTTTATTCTGCAAGTAGTAAAGGATGGTTGCGTACACTTGGTCTAAGGTAATCGTTGAAAAGGATTTCTCAATTTCTTCTGGTGTTCGAGCGCGAAATATGTAGTCATATAGAATGTTTTCGATCCCAACACGAGTTCCCTGCAAACGAATGTCGTAGGGTTCTAGAAAGTTGAAGTAGTCTTCTAATTGCATAAGATTTTTAGGTGGCGATGTGAGTAACTGCTCGGAAAAACGAAGATTGGTGATGTTTTTATCTTAGATCAGTGATATGCCAATGATTATGGAGAGCCGGCTGAGCTTGATATGCTTGGGCGATCGCAGTATTTACCCCAACGATTGCTCGATCCACAGGGGCGATCGCTCGGATCGTTGAAGCAGATCGAGCATTTACGCTGATGATTGCTTGATGAGAGAGGGCGATCGCTCATTGCCCTAATGCCTAACCGTTCTACGCTATCTTGGCTAAAAGAATGGAAGAATGGCGGCGCGATGCAGAGTCTGCGTAAGTTTGGCGATTGGTTAAAGGAAGGGGCCAAGCTGCCTTGGGGCGCAGTTGCTGAGCAGGGGATTGAGGCGATCGCGGCCACATCAGACCTGAGCGAGACCTGGCAGGAGGCCGCGCCTAAGATCGCAAAGCTAGAGAATCTGGATCGGCTAGATTCATTTTTTAAGCTGTTTGAGTCGCCGGTTACTCAGCTAGCAGTATCAGGTTTGCCGTTCGTTTCGGTAGGCATTGGCCTGCTGCGACTGTATTGGGACGTGACGAAGACAAAGCCGACGTTTGAGAGTTCGGTGGCGTTGGCGGCGCAGATGGCGTATTTGGAAAGTTTGGGCGGGGTACTGGCGCGGGCGGATGAAGGCACGAAGGAAACGCTGAAAGCGGTGCGGCTGTCAGCGGTGTTTGAGCGGCAGCTAAAAAAGAGTGATGAAAAGAGCGATCAGATTACGCTGACGAAGACGCGGGCGAAGAAGATGCTGACTCAGCTCAGGCGATCTGAACTGGTTGAGGTGTTTGATGAGGCGTTGGGTGAGCTGCTGAAAGCTGCTGGATTGAAGGACTGGCAGGTGAATATGTTGGTGGATCAGGTGGCTTGGGGAACGCCCAAGTATTTTCATGGTGTGGTGGCGGAGCTGAAGGATGAGGTAGAGCCGCTGGCTGAGTTTTTGCGGTCAAATGGGCTGCCCGTTCAAGAAAAGTTTGACAGTATCGAAGACTACCTGGCGGAGAAGATTGAGCCGCTGCCAACGCAGACGGTATTTGATGAGGTAAACGTTACCTTCGGTAAGCTGTATGTGCCGCTGATGGTACAGCCGTTGGATATCAGCGGTAAGAAAACCTACGAAAGTCCTATAGATATTCATGCTTGGGCTGAAAAGCTATTAGAGCAGTCGGAGCCTCGGAAGGTTGGCTTTATAGAAGGGGAAGCAGGGCGAGGGAAGTCGGTATTTTGTCGGATGTTTGCAGCGATGGTGCGGCTAGAGCTGTATCCGGCCTTTATCCCAATTTTGATTCGCTTGCGAGAAGTGGGATGCCTGGAAAGTAACCTGACACAAACGCTGGAAACGCACTTGCAAGCGCTGGACTTTGTGCAGAGCGACAGCGGTTGGCTGACGGATAAGAATACTCGGTTTTTGCTGATCTTTGATGGGTTTGATGAGCTGCTATTGCAGGGGCGTGAGGGCGGCGGGCTGAAGGAACTGGTGCAGCAGCTTGGCGATTTTCAAAAGAACAGTCATCATCAGTGCTTGGTGACGGGACGGCCTTTGGCTTTGCAGGGCGTTGACCGGATGCTGAGCCAAACAAAGAACCTGGTGCGGGTGCGGCTAAAGCCGATGGCGAATGCACAACGAGATGAGTGGTTGGGTAACTGGGCCAAGCTATTTGGTGAAGTGGAAGCGCAGGACTTCAAAGCATTTTTGACGGCTTGCCCAAAGGATATTAGTGAACAGTTGGCCCGTGAGCCCTTGCTGCTGTATTTGCTGGGGCGGCTGCACCGTGAGCGGCACTTGAATGCTGACATGTTTGCTGGTGCTGAAGGGATGCAGGCCAAGGTGCGCGTGTACGACGAATCGGTGAAGTGGGTGCTAGAGCGACAGCGGCAGGAGGTGAGCGAGCAAATTCCTGGGCTGGTTGCTGAAGATTTGCGGCAGGTGCTTCAGGCGGCGGCGCTGTGCGTGGTGCAGTCGGGGAATGAGACGGCAAAGTTAGCAATGCTCAAAAGTCGCTTTACAGATGGTGCCAATCCGGTGGCTGAGCTGCTGAAGCAGGCGCGGGCAGAGACTGAAAAAACGGAAGATAAAGCGCTTAATAACTTGCTCACTGCTTTTTATCTCAAGCCGGGAGAGGGCGATCGCTCTGGCTCAGTAGAATTTGCTCATAAGAGCTTTGGTGAGTTTCTGTTTGCTGAGCGGCTAAAGGTAGCTTTTGATGGCTGGGTGGATCTGGATGAACGGGGTCGCCCACGCCTAAGTGCGACAGAAGTTGGTTGGCAAATCTACGATCTTCTGGGCTACGGGTTATTGTCGTCCGAGTCGTTTATATATATCCGATGGATATCGTTCTCTATAGAAAGCTTCGACACTGAGAATTTGTTTCAGCGCCTACATCGTTTTTACGGTAAGTGGTGTGATGGCGGCTATATAGACGAAACACCCAGTGAAAACTTGCCTCAAAGAAAAATGATGCAGTTGAAAAATGCAGACATTGTGAAAGGGCTGAGACAGGTAGACATCTACGCAGGGCTTAATGTGCTTGCTTTATTAGTTGGCCTACATCGTGATAGCAAGCAGAAGACAAGAAACAGTGTGCAGGCTCAGCTCACGTTCCATCCGTGTTCTAAGCCAAATGAACGTGATTCTGATCCACGCAAACTGTCACGCATCATTAAGTACAGCCAAGGAGCTGGTGTGAACCCGTTCACCACAAAATTTCTTTTAGCCGGGGCAAACCTGAGCGATGCCGACCTATCAGGCATAGATTTTTCTAATACATACTTAAATAAGACTAATTTCTACCGTACCCAGCTTCAGCATTCCAGTTTCGCAGGTGCTAACTTAGCTGACGCTACTTTAAAGCAGGCCAACTTGAGCGAGAGCTACATGAGTAGTGCTTTTCTACAGAGAGCGAATCTATCGCGTACTAAGATCTTTTGTGCGGATTTCACTGGTGCCGACCTTAGCCACGCTAATCTTAGCTGGGTTAACCTCTCACCACCTGATGGCGAAGTTGATGACTTTGCCTATGTCTGCTTTGACTACGCTATTTTCACCGAAGCGAACTGTAAAGGGTCTAACTTTATCAGGTCTAGCTTTATTGGAGCTGAGTTTACCTCTGCCAATCTTGATAAGGCCATACTTTCTGGCTCTGATCTTACGCTGGCCGACATTAGCAACTCTGATTGCGTAGGAGCTGACTTTGGGAAAGCCAATCTCAGAGGTGCCAATTTAAGTGGCAGTAAGTTTGATGACGCCAACTTCGACAACATTATCTTCGACGAAGAAACAAATTGGGAAGGCGTAAAAGGATTGGAGACGGCCAAAAACATACCTGAGGCGCTGAAGCAGCAGCTGGGTCTGACCTGACCATTATTCACACTAAAGCTAAAGCTGTGCTTAATATTGACTGGCCAGCAACGGTTCACGACTGCCCTATGGCTCACTAAACTCTCTATCACCTAATTGCTGAAGGCTACGCGCTAAAATGCGCACCATACAACTCCGCTGGAGAACGCATCGGTTGCAGCTTCCCAATAGCGCTCAAGCCTACGTTCAACCCCGTAAATTGACAGAGTATCTGCTCTCAAAAACTCATGCGGTTGGCAAAGCGAAGGCTAAGTTTTTTCGAGGATTGGGCTTTAACGAAACTAATCTAATAGACCTGGAGCAGGCACTGCTCAACCTCGCTAGAACTCAAGCCATCTATGAAACTATCGAAACCGTTCACGGCTTAAAGTACGTTATCATCGGCTCTATTGACACGCCTTCAGGTATATCAGTCACCATCTTGAGCGTATGGATCGTTGATACTGGAGAAAACTCGCCCCGGTTTATCACAGCTCGTCCCTACAAAATCAGCTAAAGACTCAGGATTGGCCGATTCATGATTAAGGAACTCGACATCATCACCCTCACTCGCGACATCCAAGAGCACGGACTCACTAAAGGGCGTCAAGGCGCAGTTGTGCATTGCTATCACGACACAAAAGGTTTTGAAGTAGAGTTTGTAGACGATGCGGGTGAAAATTCTAACGTGCTGACCTTAGAGCAGTCTGACATCCGACTAGATCGGATAACCCTGCAAACACAGGTCGTCGAACTACTGAACTATCTACCTGAAGACTTGCTGTCAGAAGTGCGAGATTTTGCAGAATTTTTACAGCAAAAACAATCCAGGAAAGCAGGCTAAACCTTCGGCTATCTAGATACGTCCAGAGGCTTGGCCTCATGATAGGGATGTATTCTGTTGAGGATACGTTGAGGCGCTAGCATATAAGATGGCTATTGACCTAAGGCAATCCCAAAATGGTTCAAGCACTCACCAAACCGCTCACACTGGAAGCATTCTTGGCGTTACCTGAAACTAAGCCCGCCAGCGAGTACATTGATGGCCAAATAAGTCAAAAGCCAATGCCGAAAGGAAAACATAGTGCGCTTCAGTCAGACTTAATGGCACTGATCAATTCATCAGTAAGAACTTCAAAAATCGCCCGTGCCTTTCCAGAACTGAGCTGCACATTTGGAAGCAGCTCAGTCGTGCCAGATATTGCAGTGTTTGAATGGAGCCGCATTCAACGTGACGCGAGTGGAGAAATTGCCAATATTTTCCCGCTTGCGCCTGATTGGGCAATCGAAATCCTATCGCCAGGGCAAAGCATTGCCAAAGTGACTAAAAAGATACTGCGTTGCCTGAAACATGGCTCGCAGATGGGATGGCTAATAGCGCCAGCAGATAAAGCAGTGCTAATCTATCAGCCTCAGCAAGAAACATCCGTTTTCGATGAACCTGACGCAGTGCTTCCTGTGCCCGGTTTTACGAAAAATCTAGCAATCACCGTAGAGGATCTTTTCGCGCTATTACTGCTTTAGCAGCGCGATCGCTCGATCTGTAATTGTGGTAGGTATCCTTCTGACTCAACAGCGCTAACCAAAACCCTGTGTCAACGATCACCATACTTCTCTGCCAAACCTTCAGCTAAGGGGCTGGCAATAAAATACATTACCGGTCATTATAAGGCGGAGTTAAGTCAGTTGAGAGAGGCTAGGGGATGCTAGATGAGCAGATGAAGGAAACC
>NZ_NRTA01000026.1 GCF_002286735.1 Leptolyngbya sp. BC1307 | reverse complement strand
CCAACCTACATAGAGGCGGTTTTCGGTGCTGGTGACCCACTGACAAAACTGCTCCCACAGCGACGCGCTTTGGCGTGTCTGTAGTGTAGTAGTCATTATTATTCCAGTAATTAGGTACGTATGGATGAGGACGCTTCGAAAAAGAGCGTTTATCTCACCGATGTACTTATCATAGCAAATGTAACGGAATATTTCAAGGCATTAATCTTCAGTAGCGCTGATGTCTGCCTTAAGGAGTACTCACTTCTGTAAGGGTTTCGCCCGTTTGCTGACGGCTAGTAGACAGGTTACGCCGCTCAGCGAATAGCGCCCATGGTGCTTTTCCATGAGAGTTCTTTACACAAGACCTGAAGCGCTCTTTGATCTGCTCCAGAAAATAGCTCTGTCGCAATTAGCTCAGCGAGTACTTGCTGAGTAAGTTGGGCGGCAAATCCGCCGCCAGCCCGTAGCAGATGACCATAATAGGCGAACTGCGGCTTACCCTCGGCAGACCGATGAAAGCTGTGAATCTCAGCAGTGTTCATTCGGCAAACCGGTGTATTAGCCGGCACCACCACTCTGGGAATGCCGTGCAGCCCGTAGCTATGCGGGTCGCCTAGCTGCAAACTACCCACTAAAACGATATTCAGTAGAATGCAGGTGTCCTGGATTAAGTCGGGCGTAAACATTGGATCGGGGGCGCTCGTAAGCCGGGGTCCGCTGTTGAGAAAAGCTGAATTAAACAGCTGAGAGTCATACACAATGCCCACGGCCCAATGCCGATGGCTGTCAAATTTTACAAACTGTCCAAACCCGTAGTCTTCAATCTGCGGCGGATTCTCAACGTCGTTGTGGGTGTCGAGCTGAACGACATAGTCGCAGTGAGAGTTAGATTTGACGACTCTACCCAGACAGGTCGTGGCGGTTGGGCCGAGTGATCTAGAGCTGGAGGCTGTACGAGAAGAATAGACCATAGCTAGCTAACGCGCTGTGGCTTAAGGATATCTCAAATTAAACGTACAGATGTACTCACTACACCCGCAAGATTACAGCGGCGATCGCGATCGCTCACAAAAAGGGGGAAGCGCACAACACTCCCCCCAGCCCTTAGCATCGACTTTTAGCCAATCTTGATAGCGAGCAAGCCTAGGAAGACATGGCCTGAATGATGTAGTCGAAGTAAGGGGCGGCTTCAGCGGCGTCTTCCTCGCTCATCAGCTTGAGAGAAGCGTCTTTAAGGCAGCGAATAGCTTCTACCATGCCAGGAACAGGGACATCCAGCGCATTGTACATTTCGCGCACGCCGATCAGACCGATGTTCTCAATGGGGTCTTTGTCGCCAGCGATGAGGCTGTAGGTAATTAGCCTTAGATACCAGCCGTAGTCACGCAGACATAGGGCGCGCTGCTTTTGACCGTAGGCGTTACCGCCTTTGGCAATGAAGTCTGGGCGGATTTTCCAGAGCGAACTGCTAGCTTGAGAAACAATTTTCTTTTCGTTATCCGCTAGCGTTTGAGCAATCCGCATCCGCTGATTGCCGGTCTTGAGAAAGTTTTCAATACCCTTGAGTTCGCCGCTAGTGGGGTAGCGCAACTCGTCATCTGCATTGAGAATTACTTGGCTGACAACAGACATAATTTTTAGATTGCGGTGACTCTATTGATATTCACAGTTTAGCGACTTCGGGGTCGTCAAGGAAAGCGATCGCTCTCAGTTTTGTCATAATCCGATCTCTATAAGCCTCTACAAGCAAAGAGAAGCGCGGTAAAGCCTCACCTTAGAAAAGCCTCAAGAAATGTTAAGCACATGACTAATTCTTATTATTGAGAAGCTGCTGAAGCCACAATTGACCCGATTTACGCGCCACAGAGAAAAACGATAGAGAATAAATGCGCCATACTGAGAGGCTGAGCGTTTAGATCAATTCGCCTGATACCCGGCGTCATCCTATCTCGCCAGTCCCAGCTCGCCAACTTCAAAAGTGACTATGACCTCTCCACTACCCTCACCCCAACATCAGCCAGACTCTGTAGAGAGCGGGTCACAGAAGATATGGCCAGCCGAGCCGCCCCAACCTAAATGGCAGCAGGGGGAGATATTGAAAATGACCATCACCGATCTGAGCAATGGTGGTGATGGGGTCGGTCGCTGGGAAGACCGCGTCGTGTTTGTGCCTAACACTGTGCCCGGCGATATCATGCGCGTGAAGCTGACCCGGGTGAAAGCCACTCATGGCTTTGGCATCCCAGCAGGCATCGTCAAGCCCTCGCCGCAGCGGGTGAGACCTGCCTGTATGGTGGCCGATAAATGCGGCGGCTGTCAGTGGCAGCCGGTGGGCTACGAAGCGCAGCTAGCAGCTAAGCATCATCTGGTAGTAGATGCGCTAGCGCGAATTGGCAAGTTGGAGGGTGTGCCGGTTGATCCGGTGATGGCTTCAGCAGAGCAGCTGAGCTATCGCAATAAGGCGACCTATCCGCTGGGGCGATCGCAAACCCAGGATGTAAAAGCTGGCTACTACCGCAAAGGCTCGCACCGCCTGGTAAATCTCAACCAGTGCCCAGTGCAGGATGATCGCCTCGATCCGCTGCTAGCCGAAGTCAAGCAAGATCTGCAAGCTCGCCAGTGGAAGATCTACGACGAAAAGCTGCACAGAGGACATTTGAAGCACTTATCGCTGCGCGTGGGCCGACGCACCGGGCAGATTTTGCTGACGCTGGTGAGCCGCTCAGTCAAGCTCAAAGGCATTCACGAGCAGGCGCAGCAGTGGATGAACCGGTATCCTAATGTGGTCGGCGTGCTGGTTAACCTCAACTGGAAGAAGACGAACGCTATTTTTGGCCCCGATACCTACTGCATCGCCGGACAGTCTTATTTAGAAGAGGAATTTGCCGGGCTCACCTTTCACATCCAGCCCAGCACCTTTTTTCAGGTGAATACCGTACAGGCAGAGCGGCTGCTAGCGCACATACAGGCAGAACTGGCGCTGACGGGCGAAGAAACACTGGTAGATGCCTATTGCGGGGTGGGCACTTTTACCCTGCCGCTGGCTCGTCAGGCGAAGCGCTGTATCGGTTTAGAATCACTCACCGAATCGGTGACCCAGGCTGAAAAAAACGCAGCGCTCAACCAAATTGAGAACGCCGAATTCAAAATTGGTGATGTCGCAGAACTATTGCCAAACCTGGATATAACGCCCGATGTCGTGCTGCTAGACCCGCCCCGCAAAGGCTGTGAACCGACGGTGCTAGCGGCGCTGATCGCAATTAAACCGCAGCGAATTGTTTACGTGAGCTGTAACCCGGCGACGCTGGCCCGCGACCTGAAGGTGCTTTGCGAAGAAGGGGGCTACCGGGTCAGCCGGGTGCAGCCTGCCGACTTTTTCCCGCAGACTGCCCATGTAGAGTGCGCAGCCTTTCTGGTAGCTTAATGGCGAACGAGGTGTGTACCGATAGAGGGAGGCACAAATGAAGTTTAGCCAGATTGTGGCGGCGCTAGGTGATGAAGTCACCGCATCGAGCTTGGTGGCGGTGAGTCAGCCGGGCGAGGAAGCGGCTGAGGTGGAGGGCGATCGCCAAATTGAGGGGCTAGCGGCTATTCAAACCGCCAGTGACAGTACGCTTAGCTACGTCGAGGGGGGCAAGTTTGCCCGCTTTGTGGAGACAACTGAGGCAGGCGCTCTGATTTTACCTGGCGACCCGATTCTGCAAGCTCAGGCAAGCGATCGCGGTAAAGCCTGGGTCAGCGTTAAAAATTCTCGGCTGGCCTTTGCGCGCGTCATTGACTTGTTTTACCAGCCCTATCGGCTACCGAGCGGCATTCATCCCAGCGCTGTGATCGACCCAACCGCCAAAATTGGCAAAGATGTGGGCATTGGTCCTCACGTGGTCATCCAGGCGCAGGTTGAGGTGGGCGATCGCGTCTGCATTCACCCGAACGCTGTCGTTTACCCAGGGGCCAGCATTGGCGCAGGCACCACGC
Organism: Leptolyngbya sp. BC1307; assembly: GCF_002286735.1. Taxonomy (GTDB): domain Bacteria; phylum Cyanobacteriota; class Cyanobacteriia; order Phormidesmidales; family Phormidesmidaceae; genus Phormidesmis. The sequence goes on along the minus strand of NZ_NRTA01000026.1, from coordinate 53,278 downwards.
TCCATGCCAACTGCGTGATTCACGAGCGCACCCAAATTGGTGCTAACTGTGTCATTCATAGCTGTGCGGTGATTGGCTCAGAGGGGTTTGGCTTTGTGCCGACCGCTGCGGGCTGGGAGAAGATGCACCAGTCTGGCATCACCGTCATCGAAGACGGCGTCGAAATTGGCTGTAACGCTACCGTAGACCGGCCAGCCGTTGGCGAAACCCGAATTGGCCGCAATACCAAAATTGACAATATGGTACATGTCGCTCACGGCTGTCAGATCGGAGAAGCCGTGGTGATGGCCGGTCAGGTGGGCATGGCCGGTGGGGTAACTATTGGCGACCGGGCGATCTTAGCCGGTCAGGTCGGGATTGCTAACCAGGCCCATATTGGTAAAGGCGCAATTCTTCACGCGCAGGCAGGTATCTACGGCGATGTGCCCCCAGGCGAGGCCGTCTCGGGTTCACCCGCTCTGCCGCACAAGCTTTTTCTCAGGTCGGCGCTGCTGATGAAACGACTGCCGGAAATGGCCAAGGCGATCAAGCAACTGCAGCGCCAGCTAGGGCAAGATTAGTCTGATGGCAACAGCCTGGCTAGCTCTCGTCGTTGGCAATACTCGCCTGCACTGGGGTTTTTTTGATCAGGAAAGGCTGGTCGGCACCTGGCATACACCGCCTCTGCCGGCTGAGATAGTCAGCCAGCTAATCGAGCATGGGTTCCAGGCGGAAGCCTGGCAGCAAGTAGATGGGCTGACGCTGCTCGCAGAGTCGGGTTTACCTCAGATGGCCCTACTACCGTCAGCGCTATGGATTGCTTCAGTTGTGCCGGCGCAGACTGCGCTGTGGGCGAGTGACCCATCGGTGCAAACGGTCCGGCGATCGCATATTCCTTTGGCAAATCTCTATCCCACGCTGGGCGTTGACCGCGCTATTAATCTGCTGGGGGCAGGCAGTACTGTCGGTTGGCCGGTGCTCGTAGTCGATGGTGGCACTGCTTTGACGTTTACCGCTGGCATTAGTCAGGCGGGTCAACTAACGGTATACGGCGGGGCAATTTTACCGGGCATCCGCTTGCAAGAGCAGGCGCTCACTCAAAAGACGGCGGCACTGGCCGAAGCAATCGCCTTTAGTCAATCCCGCTCTGAAGCAGCAGATTCTCAAAAGATGACTTCGGCAGTGACTTCGGCGCTGCCAGCAATACTGCCAGAACGGTGGGCGACCGATACGGCTGGGGCGATCGCTAGCGGACTGGCCTACGGGGCGATCGCCGCTGTCACTGACTATCTGATTGACTGGTGGCAACAATTTCCTCAGGGCAAGGTCGTTTTCACAGGTGGGGATGCTCCTTTGCTGTATACCCTGCTTCAGCAGAAAACCCCAGAGATTGCCTCCAGGGTTCAAGTCGATAGCCATTTGATGTTTTTGGGAATGCAGGTTTACCGGCAAACGGTAATGGCTGCCTCTACCGCAACGGCGCAATATTAGAGCTATAAGCCGTCTCACTCATCCCTGCTGTTGCCTGCGGTAGCGCAGACTCATTTAGATTCTGCTGAAGCTGGGTCACCCGATTGCGAGCATCCGGGTGAGTACTCAAAAACTCCGGCGGTGAGCCCTGACGCACGAGCTTTTTCATGAAGGCCACCATTGCTGCCTGGTCGTACCCCGCACGACCCAGGGTATCAAACCCTTGCCGATCCGCTTCGTACTCAGCGCTGCGGCTCGCGGGCAGCTGCAACGCGACTTGGGCGCCGATGTTGATCAGGCGATCGCGATTGACCCCGAGTGCGCCAGTAATACCCTGAGTAATCGCCGCCTGCCGCATCTGCTCAACTGCATGACGACCTGAAATATGACCAATCTCATGTCCAATCACGCTTGCTAACTCAGCTTCGTTGTCAGCAGCAGCCATTAGCCCTGTCGTGACATAAACATAGCCGCCCATCGTAGCAAAGGCATTGACTGAGCTATCCTGCACAATTTGAAAGGTGTAAGGAATGCCAGGGCGATCGCTCACCGCCGCCAGCCGCTGGCCAATATCGTTCACATAGGTATTGAGCGATTCGTTGCGGTACAGCCTGATTTGGCGGCTGTTGACTAGCTGGTTGTTGATACCGCGACCCAGGTCAACTTCCTGCTCATTAGACATGTTAGAGAGCTGATAGACCCTAACTCCTTGAAATATCAGGTCTAGCCAGCCCGCATGAGAAGGCTGAGCGGTCGTTACTCCGATGCCCAAGACCATAGTCATCGCGACCAGTCCGTAGACCAACCGGCGATAGAGTCTGCTTTTAAAGTCCAACAGCTTAGACATAGTTTAATTTAGAGACGATTAGTTGCAAGTGCTTAGTGAAATGCTCCCTACCTCAGCTTAGTTAGCTCAACGGATCATTCTGGTCAAATTGTGACACTTTCAAAACTGAAAGCAGTCCTTCCTATGGTGTGTTTTGGCAAGGCTCATCCGTATGAATCTCCACGATTTATCAGGCCCCATCAGCACACCTTTCAGCACACCTTAAGGAATGACCGTTTGAAAGTGTGATTAAATACTGTGGTTGTAGTGCACAGACTGCTGCTGAAGAGGGCATCTGGCTAGCGCTGTCAGGCGTGAGGCACCCGCAAAAGGACTGTGCAATTGAAGCTGTGTAGACGAGTAAAGCGATGGCAATTTTAGATTCTCAGGGACGGCTCTTTGGCAAGCTGAGTCTATTAGATCTGGGGGCGGCGCTGGCAATCGTCATGGTGATCTTCGGGATCTTTTTCTACCCAGGTTCTCAAGGTTCGGTGGCTCAAGTCGGATCAAAAACTCAAGAGATCGAGGTGGATGTAATTGCGCGGGGCCTGACTGTGCTCAATCCGGAAGAGTTTTTAACCAGCCTCTCTAAGGCAGACTCTACCAATATCATTGTGCGCAACCAGCCCTATGGCAAGATTGGGGTTAAAAAAGTGCAGGCCCTGCCTCGCAGCGTAGCGGTGCCTCAGCCAGATGGCACTGTCAAATCCTATCCTGACCCCAGACCAGAGCTGAATTACACCGCAGATATGCTGATCACTTTAGGCGGACAGGCGCAGATCACCGCCGATGGCCCAGTGCTGGGTGTCCCGATCAAAATCGGCACACCTGTCGAGATCGAGGGTAAAGACTACAACTTTAAGGTTTCGACGGTGGCTGTGCGGGTGCTGGAGGGAGAAGGCGGCTAAGGCTGTCACCTACTTTCTCGGCAATGCCGGTGATCCAGGCTTCGTCTTGCTGGGTGTAGCTGCGCGGGGCGTGGGCACCTAATATTAATACGCCGCGATCGCCCAGCGGCTGACAGATCACCCCCTGCGTATTCGGCGGCAGATAGTCAAATTCTATGCGCCCCGGATAGATGCTGAGATTGACCAGATAGACCGGTTTTTGTTTATCTAAGATGCGCTGAACGATATTGCCAGGAACTAGCGTCTCTTTTGGCCCTAGTACGCCGCGTCTGAGCAGCACTGTGCCATCGTAATAGACGACGACGCTGCGGGTGGCCGTGTTAGTCAGCAGCAAATGCGATGCCCAAGCCAGCTCGATTTGAACCGCTTCGGGCAGTTGCTCGACTAAATCAAAGCCCTCTTCGCCTATCAGCGTGACGACTTCCGGTGATTTGGGCTGAATTCGCTGCCACAGCAGACCCGTCAAAATCAGCAGGGCACTCAAAATCACCCCCAAGGCATCGGCGCGCGACTGTGACTCGCTCAGTAGCGGGGTAGTTATACGGTTGATAAACAGCAGCGTGCCGCCAAGGGCACCCACGACAATGGGCAGCCGTCGTAAAACTTGATTTTGGTCGGGTCGGGCCATGGTAGGGAATGCTCGCGCTATATGCACAGGTGCACTATGGATAGTGTATCTTTGGCAAGATATCGACGAACGGATCTGCTGAGGAACATAGGTTTAGTGCTGAAGTTTTTAGAACGCCGCTGGCAACCGGGTTGGGTGCCAGGCGTACTGGGTTCGATATTAGGGGTGGTCTGGGGCTGGGGATCGTGGCAACCGGTTGAGGGCTTAAACCTGGGCTCGGTGGATATTCGCCCTGACTGGGAGTCTGCTTGGGTGAGGACGGCGATCGCTAGCGATCCTGCCGCTGACTCGCTGGTCTCGGGCTATCTGAACGGGCTATCGACCAACGGTTATCTCACGGGCGATCAGGGCGTCTGGGTAGCCGTCGGCCCGTATACCGTCGCCCAGCATCAGGGCTCGGTGCGTCGCCCAGCCGCCTCACTGACGAAGATCGCCACTAGTCTGGCTGCGCTGTCCACCTGGGGACCAGAGTACCGCTTTGAGACCCTGGTGGGCTGGCAAGGCCAGCTTGAAGATGGCGTCGTCATTGGCGATCTGGTGATTGAAGGCGGCTACGATCCGCTGTTTGTTTGGGAGGAGGCGATCGCCCTTGGCAATACGCTCCAGCAAATGGGCATTCGCCAGGTCACTGGCAATCTGGTGATTGCTGGCGGCTTCACCATGAATTTTGACGCTAGCCAGAGTGCCTCGGGCCAAATGCTAAAGCAGGCCATGAATGCAACGGCTTGGGACTATGCAGCTCAAAGCGCGTATGAGAGTATGCCGCCAGGCACACCGCAGCCGCAAATTCAGATTGATGGTGAAGTGGTGAGCGATCCTAGCAGCGCTAAAAACCGGGTCAGCGGCTGGCTGGTTCGCCATGACTCGATGCCGCTGGTCGCCGTGCTCAAAGCCATGAATATCTATAGCAACAATGCCATGGCCGAGCAGATTGCCAGCAGCCTGGGCGGCCCAGCAGCGGTCGTTCGCCAGATGGAGACCGCGACTGATCTACCGCCGGAGGAGCTATCGCTGATCAATGGCTCTGGATTGGGCGAGGGCAACCAGATGTCTCCTCGGGCAGCGGTGGTCATGTTGCAAAAAATGCAGGATGAGCTGCGATCGCAAGGCTTCACCCTCTCTGACATTTTTCCGGTCGTCGGTGCAGATGGCGGCACGGTGACAGACCGCAATATTCCTAATAACGCGGTTGTAAAGACGGGCACTTTAGCGGTAGTCAGTGCCTTGGCGGGCGCTGTGCCAACTCAGCAAAAGGGCATCGTATGGTTTTCTATTCTGAACTACGGGTCGGATTTGAATGACTTGCGATCGCGCCAGGATCAGGTAGTCTCCGCCATAGAGCAGCAGTGGGGCAAAGCCACTGAGATTCCACCAGAGCTAAAAACGACCGTAAACATTGGTCAGGCACCTTACCAGCTAGGCGATCCGCAGCGAAATCAGCCCATGTACAGCAATTAGCCAGATGCGCTATTCAGCTCGCTGACCGGCGGCCATGCCGGATTTCAGCCACTCAGCCGACTAAAACTCGCCCGGCACAATTTCAGTCACGACTTCTCCAGATTCGCCGCCAGTGATGACAACGGTGCCCTGCTCAAGATTGCCAGTTGCTTTAGGCCCGCTCATCGATACCTCTGGGTTGGCGGCCTGCTGATAGCGAACGTTGCCCTCGGCCTCTATTTGCTGACTGGTGGTCTGCCAGGTGACTCGGTCAGCGGTTAGGCGGGTGTCGTTTTTTTCGCCGTTAGCCCGGACATTGCCGACCAGGTAAATTATTTTTTGAGCCAAGTCCAGGCTGGCCTGGTTAGCTGAGGCGGTGATTTTACGCACTGGTTGATTGATGTTAACCGGCTGATCGAGCTGCACGGTTTCAGCGTCTACGTCCCATACGGCTATTTCACTGCTGACCTTAAGTGGCTGGCTGAGCAGGTCTAGCTGCACGGCCTCAGTAAGGGTGACGATATTCTCAGCGAGCTGAACCTGACCCGTTTGGCCTGTAATGCGATCGCTCACCGTCTGAAAGTTTTTGCTCTGATACTGCTCGACTTGTAGCGGCTGATCGGCCTCGATCACTTTTTGCTCGGTCAGCCAGATCAGATGGTCTGATGTGAAGGCCATCCAGGGAGAGGCTTTGCTTTTGGCGACGACATCGCCGGTTAGCTCCACCCGGTTTTCTTTATTAGAGACCTGCATCATTTGGGCGACAGCTTCCACTTGAGGATTGAAGCCAGTAACGGGAGCTTTGTCCGCGTCGTCGCCAGTCTCCTCAGTCAGCGGATCGCCCTCAAAGTTGCCCAGCACCAGCAGATCTTGCTTGGGCTGCCACTTGAGCTTCTCGCCCTTCATCGTCAGCTCATTTTCGGTGCTCGTCGCCACCAAATTGCCGCTCAAAAATAGGGTTTCGCCGTTCTGCTGGACTTCGCCCTGGTCGGCTTTCACGGTGTAGATGATCTCATCAGCTTGAAAAAATTCGCCGTCTAGCCCCGTGAGTTCGGCGCGCTGCTTATCAGGGCTGTAGGTCACAGACTCAGCTTTGAGCCGCCACAGCAGATTGCCGTTTTCGTCAGGCTGCTCAAGCGTCACGGTTTGTAGGGTAAGCTCAGCTTCGATCTGTTCGCCCGGATCGCGATCTGCCAGATTGCGATCTGAACTGCAGGTGCGCAACGCCACGACTAAAACGACGACCGCTGCGGCGACCGCAGTCCATCGATACCACCGACTTTTCAACGCTTCTCAATCCCCCTTTTTAATTAGCCAGTTGATTAGCTAGCTGATGACAGTTTGTCTCAAGCGATGCAGCCCTGACGAAGCCATCTAGTAGGGGCCATCTAGTAGGGGCCAGCCTAAGGATGAGACTCGGCCTCGTCCAACACCGCTATGCTAGAAAGGGGACGATAGGTATAGTTGTGCTGAGCAGTAGGATTACTGCCCCGAGCGCCCTTGCGAATATCGTCTTTAATCCCATCCAAATCAATATAGCGATCAGAAACATTGATCAGGCTATCGCTAGTCATTGAGCGCAGGCTAACGACCTCGATACGAACCCCTTGATAGCTAGCAGCATCAACTGCATAAGCCAGATCGCCATCGCCACTGACTAAGACTGCCGTGTCATAAGAGTCCACCAGAGCCATCATATCTACGGCAACTTCTACATCCAGGTTGGCCTTCTTCGAGCCGTCCGGTAGCTGTACCAGGTCTTTAGCGACCACCCGGTAGCCGTTTCGACGCATCCAAAGCAGAAACCCCTGCTGCTTTTCGTTGGTACGATCTACGCCAGTATAGAAAAAGGCCCGAAACAACCGCGAACCGGCAGTTAAACGGCTCAGTAGCTTAGTATAGTCAATCTCAATACCCAGCTGTAGGGCAGCGTAAAACAGATTTGATCCGTCTATAAAAATGGCAATACGGCCCCGGTTTTCCAATACCTGCTCAGGCGTAAAAACAGAATCATGACCCAGAATTTGATGAGTGTTTAACATAATCTTTTTGACTGAAAGAGTGCAGGGTTTCTATGGATTGACCTTTGGATTTAAATTTCTATGCCGCTGGCAGAACCTATCATTCCCCAGGACATAGTTTCAAGATAGCGAATATCCAGGCGTCAAGCAGCAACGCGGGAATCGTCCAAACAACGGACAGGCAGCGCCATGCTGATGATCTTAGATGAAGTACTATTAGAAGCGCCCTGCGGCCTGACAACTGTTAGCAACCCAATTCCTGGTAGTATTCGCAAAGCTATTACCACGAGCGAGTTGACTATTATTACCGAACCTGCCGAATAAGCAATCAGATTCAATTGACAGGTTGAGCTACCCAGTTGGGCCAGAAAAGTTGGCCAGAGAAGCGCTTGCTAATCAGCTTTCTAACTGGGCTGAGTCAAATACGGCAGTTAGCTGATTGAAGATATCTAGATAAAAGCACTAACCGAACGCTTATAGCAATTGGTATCAAAGAACCTTGTGTATATTTGATTATCATACAGTAAAGAATTTTGGCTGCGGGATGCGCCGAGATAACTTAATCTCATCTAAAGGAATGAAATCACTAACACAGACAATCAGTTTGGTGTAAAGAAGACGCCTGTACAGACGCGCTTTACAGGTGCGGCTGTGTGTGGTTGTCTGTGCCTCTCCCGGAAGATATAGACACTCAAAAACATTTGAAAAATACCGGATAAAATTCGCTGAAGCTATCTAAAATATCAGACGCTAGGCGTTAACATCATCTGCGTTTACCCAATAGCTGTCTGCTTGACTATTTCGGTAAAATGGGTCGATATGGGGCAGCGCCCCACCCATGCGGCCCTGTAGACTTCGCTGTGTAGATAAGGCACTTTATAGACAGAAGCAGACAGGAATTGCATCAGCAAGGCAGCAATTTAGCAATAAAAACTGCTGATTCTATCTATGGAGTATTCTCAATCTAGAGAGGCGCTATTCAGCGGAGCGCTCTGCTGTGATATTTCGGTAGGCGCTATAGCCAGTCAATGATTGAGCATAATAGACAGCGTCGGTAACCACCGCAGTATTTAGAAATATTATCAGACTCATCAGACACGATTCATCCCAAAGATAGCTCCGATACCGTGGCAAGCTTGTTCATATTTTGTTACAAGTAAGACTGCCCCTCTTAAGCAGGTATTTACCTCAAGCATGTTAAGTGGTCTGCTAGGCTCTAAATCTCCCTCCAAGGATTTCGGCGAAAACATGCTGAACTCCGTGGCTCGTCAGGCTATCCAACAGCTGTTTACCCGCAGCGAGTCTGTAGAAGTTTCGATTCGCTGCTCGCCTTCTAGCAAGATTTTGCAGGGGGTCGTCGATAGTTTTCAGATGAAGGGTCGCGGCCTGATTATCCGCAAAATGTTTGAAGCGGCGGAGATGGAGTTTGAGACAGATGCCGTGTCTTTAGACATTTCTGGGCTGATGGGCGGCAAAATTCGCATGAAGCAGGCAACCCATGCGATCGCCACTGTCACCATGACCGAATCAGGCATCAACCGGGCGTTTAAAGCTGACCTGGTAGAAAAGCATTTGCAAAATGTAGAAAGCGAGGCAATCACCGACCTCTCTGGCGGTGAGCCTGTGTCCTTTCGCGATATTCATATTGTCTTACAGCCCAATCGGCGGGTGAAAATTTCGACGATGACCGACCTGCCCAACCGCCAAGACGTGCCTATCTGCCTGTCGGCAGAGATCAGCGTTGAGCGCCGCCGCCGGGTAGTCTTTACCGACACGCAGTTTGACCCGAGTGAGATCTCAGAAGATGTCTGCTGGCTCTCTGAAGCGCTGATGCCAGGCTTCGTTGAAGTGCTGAATAATATGGTGGATCTAGAGCGGTTTGACCTGGATGGTGTTTCCCTACGAGTAAATCGCTTAGAGATAGAAGGCAAGCAACTGCTGTTCAATGGCTACGCTGAGATTGAGCACTTCCCAGGCATGTAGATATCGCTGTACGCTACTGAGCAGACCAGCGCCTGGCTACCGCTAGCCGCGACTGTCGTAGACCGTATAGGCTGAGGTGCCGTTCTCATGGGGCTGATTGACTTATTTCGCTCAGGGGGAATAGTGATGTGGCCACTGCTAGGGTTTTCGCTACTGGCTACAGCCTTAGTTTTTGAACGTGGGCTATTCTGGCTACAGCTCTATCAGCAGCAGGATAAGTTCATCCAGCAGGTGCTGGATCTTTACATCACCCAGCCTCAGAGCGCGATCGCTCGTCTGCGTCAGCAAACACAGTTTCCTATTGCTCGAATTTTTTTGACGGCGCTGACGTTAGATCAGGGCACGCCAGAAGATTTTCGGCTGGCGCTAGAGAGTGCGGCGCAGGGCGAACTACCGCTGCTGAAGCGCTTCAATACGGTGTTTGAGACGATTGTGGGCGTAGCTCCGCTGCTGGGGCTGCTGGGGACAATCTTGGGGCTGATGGAGTCTTTCTCGTCGCTGCGGGTGGGAGAGGCCGTTGGTGAGTCGTCGGGGGCGGTGACAGCGGGCATTGGTACGGCACTGATTTCTACAGCGGCTGGGCTAGTGGTCGCGATCGCCACCCTACTGTTTACCAATTTATTTTTAGGACTATACCGACGCCAGCGAGCCGCCATTGAATCTTATAGCGGCAGACTAGAGCTGCTGTACCGTCAGTATTACCGGCAGTATTTGGCCCGGCAGCGCGCCTGAAAGCCGTCTGCGGATCGAAGTGATATTGCGGCGATCGCTCCGAATGTAGTCAAAGCTATATTTTGAGTTGTCCGTCGCCTTTATTCTGTGTCTACCTGCTTGATTTGCCCGTTTTTACCTGCGCTCTTATCCCTGTTTTTCTCTCTATGCGTCGTCCCTGGCTCGTTTGGGCAATTAGCATTGCTGCCTTCTTTTTGACGGTCATTTTGGCCATTGCCTTTGACTCTGCTCAAGCACCGCTCGCTCAGATCAGGCAGTCCGTCAGCTCGCTTCCCGCTGGCAGGGCGTCTACTGATGTGACGCCAGCGCCGTCAGCGGAGGGTGACCCAACCCAGACGGTTGACTTGCCCACGGACTTGCCTGCTACGCTGTCAGCTAATTTTCCCAGCGGTTCGCTGACGCAGACCGGTTTAGACTACCGACCGCCAGAGGAAGTGTTTTTGGCCAACCCGACCAACTACGGAGAACGCTATACAGTCGATGCCGTCGGAACTCCTGTCAGCAATGACTACATCGTGGTGCTTCACGAAACAGTGGGGTCAGCCCAGAGCGCTATCAATACGTTTCAGGCTCCTAATCTGCGAGATGAAGACCAGGTCAGCTATCACACCTTAATTAGCGCAGATGGTACGGTCATCTATGTCGTGCCGCCCGAGCAGCGAGCCTTCGGAGCGGGCGATTCTGCCTTCAAAACGGCCAGCGGCGAAGAGTCGGTTACCACCAATTCCGGCTTTCCCAGCTCAGTTAACAATTTTGCCTATCATATATCTTTAGAATCGCCGCCAGACGGACGTAATAACGGTGCGTTGACCCACAGCGGCTATACAGAGGCTCAGTACCGCTCATTAGCCTGGCTACTCTCTCGTACCACTATTCCTGATGAGCGGATCACGACTCACGAAGCGGTAGATCGATCCGGATCGCGCATTGACCCCCGCTCTTTTGATCGGGAACGATTGCTGACGTTGCTACATCAGTATCCCAACCGGGCCTCCCTTCAGTAGAACTCTTGTAAATAGCAGTGCCCAGAGCCGCCGGGCTGTCTCGTTTTTAGCTGTCTCGTTTTTAAGAACTGGGTTTCTGTCAGTTGGGCAGATCTAGTGAGCGCTTTTCAGCAGTGACCTGAGCCGCGATTTTATCTGGGCCTTCATCTGCTGTAGCACTGAGGGTTGAGCGGGCTGAGCAGCGGTGGCCTGCGCCTTGCCAGTCGGATCATTGAGATACCGGTAGTGCTCCCACAGGCTGCGGTAGGGGCCCCCTGCCCGCATGGGCGTACCGGCCCAATGCAGATAGCGTAGGGGGCGATCGCCATCAAAAAGCACATAGTCTCGCTGCTCAAAGTGAGATGAGCCCCCCCAGCTACCCGGTTCACCCGGATTGGCTTTAACGATGTTGAGCCGGTTGGGGATCGCCTTAAGCACCAAAAAATTCATAATCGGCTGGTCGGTCGTGCCGTTAGAAAAATCAAAATACTCGCGATGGGCGGCGCATTCTGCTAGCAAGTCATAGAGCTGATCGAGGGTGAGGCTGCTTTTCTTAGACCCCCAGAGACCGCTATTAAATACGTCTTGTAAGGCTTCGGGGCTAAACAAATTTTGCTCAGGGACGACATCAGAAAAGACATCTACCAGTCCTCCTTTAAAGTGGTAGTCGCACCAGATGAAATCAGCCTGATCCAGATAGGCTAGCGTATCGGAGACGGGCGTGAAAAAAAGAATATCAGTGTCGATATAGAGAAACTCATCCAGCGGCCCAAACCAGGCTGCCAGCTTGCGCATCTTATTGGGCAGCGCCAAAAAGTCACGCGGAAAAATCTCGCCAATCTTTTGCGTGAGCGACCTTAAAAAGTCTAAGTCGGGAAAAAGCTGAACCTGATACAGCTCTGCCAAGCGACTGGCGACGGTGTGATAGTCCTCGTTGAAGGGGATCAAAAAAATAGGCAGCTCGGGCTCGTGAAGGCGCAGGCTGCTAACCAGGGCGATCGCATTTTCCCCCACCTTATCGTTGGCTACTATATACACACCGCGCATGGCTTTCCCTCTTGCTTTTTATATTGCTCTCTATTGCTAAAACGCCGAGTGTAGCCAACTGAGCCCGCTTGACTAATTAAGTACTTCGCGGCCAGACTTTTCTAAATCTTCGATCACCTTCAGCAGTCTGAGCGTGGTTTCGTAGGCTGAGGCCGTCATCTCGTCGCGCTCTCTGCGATCTTGAATGGTGATCCCATCGGTCAGCAGGCCCAGGATGCCTAAAATACTGCTTAGCCGCGATCGCATTTCATAAGAAGCCCGGTTGACCGTGTCCTCCCATTCGGAAAATTCCTGACCATACATCTCGTCTTTGATCTTCTCAGAGAACTGAATGGCACAGAGCTGCGAATAGTAGCCGCCCTTATTCAATAGCTCCGTATGCGTGCCAGTTTCAACCACCTGGCCTTGATCCATAACCGCAATCTGGTCGGCATTTTGTACTGTCGAAAGCCGGTGCGCGATCACCAGCGTAGTCCGGTCTTTGCTGAGTTCGTCAATCGCCTTTTGTACCAGCCGTTCGGAAATCGTATCGAGCGCGCTAGTGGCCTCATCCAAAATTAAGATGTCAGGATCTTGCAGCAGGGCGCGGGCGATCGCCAACCGCTGCCTTTGACCGCCGGATAGTAAAACACCGCGATCGCCAATCAGGGTCTCCAGCCCTTCGGGTAAAGACAAGATAAATTCATGCGCATTTGCCCGGTACATTGCGTCTTTGATTTCGTCTTCGGTTGCTTCTGGCCGACCGTAAATCAAGTTGTCTCGTACAGAGGCATTAAACAAAAACGTGTCCTGGCTCACAATGCCTAAGCTGCGCCGGAAACTCTTGGTATCTAAAGCCTTAAGGTCAATGCCATCAATTTCAATTTGGCCTTCCGTCGGATCGTAAAAGCGGGGCAGTAGGTCTGCTAGGGTCGATTTACCTGCGCCCGACGCCCCGACTAGCGCCAGCGTAGTGCCCTTCTTGAGATATAGATCTACGCCGCTGAGCACCGGCTTTTCACTACCGGGGTAGCGGAAAAATAGCTGCTTGAAGTGGATGCCTTGCTGTAGCTGGGCGTAGGGTTTATGCCCCGGGTTCATAAAAGGCTTGTCATCGCGCCTGAGAAACTCGCTGACGACGACGACACTGGGCCCTACATTGGCGAGCTGACTACGCGCAGAGTTGAGCTGACCAATCGAAGGCAGCATGCGAAACAGCACCAGCAAATAAGTCAGCAAAATTGAGGAGAACGCCTCTATTCGCTCGGCCATCACCATTCGCCCGACTGCTGCTACGCTGATCAGCGCAATAATGCTACAGACTTCGTTGACAGGGGCAATGCCTGCAAACAAAAGCTGAGAGCGATACTCCGAAATCTCCCGATCAGCAATCAGCTGACTGATCCCCGCATACTCTGTATCCTCATTGGCAGTGGCTTTTACTAGACGAATGCCTGATAGGATTTCGACAATCCGAGCAGAATAGCTGCGAGAGAGTTGCGAAAGCTCCGCGCCATAGACCTTAGCCTGTCGCACAGCGGTTTGGTTGACCAAGGCGACTGCCCCTAAGGCAACTATGGCAATTACTGTTAGCTGCCAAGAGGTCCACAGCAGTAACCCGACAAACACCGAAATTGTGATGATGGCAGTGGCCATGCGAGCTAGCGCGCGTACGGCGATAGTCGTACGGCTAACTTCAATATTGAGGTGGTTAATCAAGTCGCCTACTCTGGTTTTGGCGTAGTAGGACAGGTCTACACCCAGTAAAATTCGCAGTCCCTCTAGTCGTAAGTGGGCCGCTAGCTTCCGGTTAAGGCTATTAGAAACCAGTGACCCGCCGTAGGTTGCTGCGTTTTTTAAGATGATCATGCCGACTACGGCGATCGCCATAGCTGGCAGCCGGTAGCCCTCAGCAACGCCGTCAAAAATGCCTAAAAACCGCTGTAAGATACCGGGAAGCTGGCCTGTCAGCTCTGTAGACTGACCTAGAAGCTCTAATAAAATAGGAACGATCAGTACCGTACTGAAGCCGTTAAACAGAGCGCCCGAAAACTCCAGTAAAACCGTAAGAACGACTAGAACCGGATATCGAAGCAGTGATTTTATGAGGAGTTGTCTAGAATGCATGATCCCTATTTATCAGAAATACTGGATGGTGGCAGATACTGATAGACCCGGTAAATTGAATACTCGTGGCTAAGTCTCCACCTACCTTACGGGTCGAAAGCAGGCTATTAGATGAAGGATGGATGAAATTTTGGTTGTGTGAGCCAGCGATACTGGCGTATGCGGCAACTGTTTAGAGAACAGTTGCTAATTAACCGGTGTCTGAGCCAACCACCGTCCCCCAGAGTAGGAAATCCCGTTTATTACTGTTGTTTCCCGGCGATTGCGGTTGCCTCTGACCGCCCCCAGTGTTCATGAGATACCGCCTTCGGCTCTCTGAGGCGATCTGCCTTGTGTACGGCCAGCGCTAACCTCAGCTATGACTGTCTGCAGGCGGGTTGCCATGGTGCGGGTACTGTAGTGCTCTATACACCTGGCTCGGGCGCGCTGTCCCCGATGGTTAGCAGCGTCCAAATCTTGAAAGATGAGCGACAGCTGGGTAGCAATCTGGTCGGGTGACTCAGCCTCGACTAGATACCCAGTGCCGCCTAAGATTTCTGGAATGTCGCCTACCCGGGTTGATAAAATGGGCTTTGCCATCGCCATGCCATCTGTCAGCTTTAGCGGAAATTGGGCTTTGGCAGTGGCGCGATCGCGCTGAGGCACCACAATCACATGTGCCGCCGACACCACTTCTGCCATCTGGTCAATCGGGAAACGCGGCAGCTTAATCAGCCACTGCCCCCAGCGCTCAAACAGGTCTGCTTCGTAGCTATCCGGCTTGCGACCGCCAACGATGACTAGCCGCAGGTCTGGCTGATTGAGCTGGTCGAGCGCGATCAGCACATCTTCTAAGCCTTTGTGAGGGCGGGCAGTCCCTGGAAACATCAGCACCCGGTAGCCGGTCAGCCCATACTTTTGCCGACTGGCGATCGGATCGTAGTCCGCTGGGTTAAAGATGTCGGTATCTTTGCTATTGGGTAAATAGTAGCCGCCAAAGCGCTGCTTGAGAAACTGCGTCGTCACTGTAACGGCGTCTGCCTGCGATACCAAATTTTCCATCCATTCTAGATAGAGCGGATGCTCTGGATTGTGCAAGGCCCCGTTGGGCTTGAGCAGGTCGCGGGCAAGCTGCTTTGGCCCGGGCCGGTAGCGCTGAGTATCGCCGCCAAACCAGCTCATTTCCCAGTCGTCAATATCGACGATCACCGGTCGCCGCGAGGTCATCTGCTTGAGCAGGGCCGTCCCTAAGCTGGTGGGCCTTGGCTTGATGGCGTAGATCACATCTCCCGTAATTTTGGGGAGTAGCTGAGTGAGATTCGCCATATAGCGGAGCGAGCGGCTTGCGGGCACTGCGCAAACTTTGAGATTGGCAGGGGGTACGGGGTAAAGCTGCTCTGCAAATTGACAGCCGATGACCGTGACATCACAGCCGAGCTGCTGTAGGGCATTGGCCACTAAATAGACGCGGGTAGTTCCACCACCGGCAAGATCTGGGGCTATGACCGAAACGGTTAGGGCAGAAGCAAGTTGGGACACAAATGTAGAGCGCTAAACAAACGAAAAGGGCGGTCGTAACCCAGCGAAATAGGAATCGGACTGTAACGTTTTCTGATCTTTAGTATCTAATTCCCAGCACAGATTGGAAAATTGCCCCCGATCACGTGTGAATAGTAGCCCACCCATAGCCTGGTCAATAGATTTTCTGAGGCTACTTCGTTAAATATTTATCCAGTTTGGGCAAAGTTGGCTGCGCTTCATACGGTCTAGTCGCGATCGCACCCATTTGGCCGGTCTCGACTCATCATCAGAGATAGGGTTGGGCTGCGTCTGAACCATGCCATCGGCTAGCGGCACAAGGTAAAGCGCAAGCTCAGATCTGTTTGACCGCCAGTAGCGTTATTGCCTCAGAACGTCTATAGAGGCAGCTCAGGGGGCAACTCCAGACTAAGCTTGCCCAATACGCCTTTGCGAAACTCAATGAGTAGCTTTCGGGCAGCGCGTTCTGAGTCGCCATGAAACGTTTGTTCGGCCAAGCGCTGCAAGTAGGTTTCACCTGTACAGTCGGTTGCGTCGATGTCGTACCGCGACTGCAAAGCCTGAGTGCGCTCGGTTGTTTGCGCTTCGCTGTCTAGCTGCTTGAGCAGGTCAACAAAAGCTGATGCCACCCGCTGGGTATCGTAAGCGGCTTCACCAATGTCATCGCAAATCGCTAGCTTTAGCGCTGCCGCTTGGTCGGTCAGCTGAGCTGGGATGATACCGGGCGCGTCGAGCAGCTCTAATTCATCGGAGATGCGAACCCATCGCAGCTGGCGAGTCACCCCTGCTTTGCGGGCACTTTCGACGATGCGACGCTTGAGCAAGCGGTTGATTAGGGCAGATTTGCCGACGTTAGGAAAGCCAATGACGACAGCGCGGACCGGGCGCGATCGCATCCCTCGCTCTTGCCGCCGCTGATTCATCGCCACCCCAGCTGCCTGCGCCGCTCTGGCAATCTGACCGACGCCTTTACCCTGATTGGCATCGGTATAGTAGGCTACCTGGCCCTGGCTTTTGAACCATTGCTGCCAGCGATCGCGCACCTCTGAAGTGATCATATCCACCCGGTTAATCACCAGCACCCGCTTTTTACTGCCTAGCCACGATTCTAAGTCAGGATGCAACGTCGCTAGCGGAATCCGCGCATCGCGAACTTCTAAGACCACATCGACGCGCTTCAACTGCTCTTGCAGCGCCTTTTCTGCCTTGGCAATATGTCCTGGGTACCACTGAATCGACGGAGAGGACATAGGGCAAACGCGCGAAGAAAGAGCAGACTGACTCTTAATCTACGCCATAACTTAGGGCACCACCAGCACCGGACAGGGCGAGAGATTGATTACTCGGGCGCTGACGCTGTCTTCACGGCCCTCATCAGTCAGGCCAATCCCCCGACAGCCAATAATCACCAGATCGGCTGAGACCTCGTCAGCAATATCGCAAATCACAAAAGCCGGGTTGCCTTCGCGCTCTATCGTGTCAGTCTCGAACCCCCGCTGTTCAAATAGCTTTTTGGCCTGGGTGAGTAGTGAAGCGACCGCTTCCGTTGAGGTTTGCTCAGGATGAGAAGGGTCGCTGTTTTCCGGTGGTTCAACGACGGAGAGCAGCACCACTTTAGACTGGCAAAGCTGAGCCATATCTAAGACGGTTTGAATGACCTTTTTGGCACCAGGGCTAGAATCTATCGAAAATAAAAGCGTTTTGTACATGTTTATGGAACGGGGCCGGTGAAATAGGGCCAGTGAAGAGCTTTTCTATCAGGTTTAGATCTATTCGTCAGGTTAGATTCAGAAGAGATCACAGACTTCTGTAAAATGTGAACAAACGGGGGATGGGTATTGCCTATCGCAGGCAATTGCATAGAGCAGTTTTGACGACCTGCACCGCCGCCTGGTGCATCAGATGCTTGTTCGAGATCTAGCTGACGTTCGAGATCTAGGGTAGACAAGCTTTGTCCCGCTTTCGGGTCTGGTGCAGCTAAACGTTACATATTTTTTAGGAGAGTATATTCTGTGGCTAAGAAAGCACTAGCTGATCTATCTGCGTCCGATGTTTCTGGCAAACGGGTGCTAGTCCGAGCTGATTTCAATGTGCCGCTAGACGATGCGGGCAATATCACTGACGATACTCGCATCCGGGCCGCTTTGCCCACTATTCAAGACCTGGTAGAAAAAGGAGCCAAGGTGATTTTGGCTAGCCACTTTGGTCGGCCCAAGGGCAAAGTCGTCGATAGCATGCGCCTAACGCCGGTCGCTGAGCGGCTGTCTGAAAAGCTAGGCCAAGCCGTAATCAAGTGCGACGACTGCATTGGTGATGAGGTAGCCGCCAAAATCGCTGGCATGGACAACGGTCAGGTGGCGCTATTAGAAAACGTCCGCTTCTACGACGGTGAAACCAGCAATGACCCTGAGTTTGCCAAGCAGCTAGCCGCTAATGCCGATCTCTATGTTAATGACGCCTTCGGGACAGCTCACCGGGCTCATGCTTCTACTGCGGGTGTGACCGAGTATCTGAGTCCAGCGGTTGCCGGTTCTTTAATCGAGAAAGAGCTGAAGTATTTGCAGTCTACTGTAGACAATCCTCAGCGCCCTCTAGCGGCAATCGTTGGGGGGTCTAAAGTATCTTCCAAAATCGGCGTAATCGATACGCTGCTCGACAAGGTAGACAAGATCTTCATCGGCGGCGGTATGATTTTCACTTTCTACAAGGCTCGTGGCCTGAGCGTGGGTGATTCGCTAGTGGAAGAAGATAAGCTAGCGCTGGCTAAAGAACTAGAAGCCAAGGCTAAAGCAAAGGGCGTCGAATTTTTGCTGCCGACTGATGTGGTCGTAGCCGATAAGTTTGCGGCGGATGCGAATACTCAAACAGTCAGTGTAGAGAGCATTCCCGATGGCTGGATGGGGTTAGACATTGGCCCTGATTCGGTCAAGGTTTTTCAAGATGCGCTAGGTGACTGCAAGAGCGTAATTTGGAATGGGCCGATGGGCGTGTTTGAAATGGAGAAGTTTGCTAAGGGGACGGAGGCGATCGCTCACACCCTAGCCGACCTCACTGGCACTGGCTGCATCACCATTATCGGCGGCGGCGACTCCGTAGCAGCCGTTGAGAAAGTGGGCCTCGCTGACAAAATGAGCCACATTTCTACAGGTGGCGGCGCGAGCCTGGAACTGCTCGAAGGTAAGACACTTCCTGGGATTGCAGCTTTGGATGACGCCTAGTTCTGATCAACTAAGGATGTATTGACTAAGTCATAGTCAAATCACGAAGCCGCCGTACACTCTATCGTATGGCGGCTTTTGTTATGATCAGGAGACCGCGTGAAAGAAAGGTTGATAGATGCCTGATTTACTCACCAAAACAACCAGCCTCACCGAATATTTGCTGTTACCCTACGACGGCAAAAGAACGGAATCTGTAAACGACCAAATAAGTACTGCGGCAGAAGCTCGCTCTCTACATGCGGATATTGCGTTTTCAGCCAAAAGTCTATCCCGCGAATGGTGAGATGAACCGCTCTGGCCGCTTAAAGTGTTAGATGACACTTCGACGACTCACGAGGTTTTCTATGGCTGGGATGAATCAGCTTAAGACCCTGCTGCTGCTGGCACTGCTCAGCGGCCTGATTGTGCTGGCGGGCTATCTGCTGGTAGGAGATGAGCAGGGCTTGTACTACGGTCTAGGGTTTGCGGCTTTGAGCAGCTTTGGCTCCTGGTACTATTCTGACCGGGCGGCGCTGTCTGCCTTTAAGGCCAAACCGACGCCGCGTGAAGAGAACCCGGAGCTGTTTGACCGAATTGAGCAGTTGAGCGATCGCGCTGGCGTTCCCAATCCTAAGCTCTATGTTGTGCCTTCGGAAGCGCTGAATGCTTTTGCAACTGGGCGCGACCCGAACCATGCAGCGATCGCTCTCACTGAAGGCATCATCAAGCTTTTGCCTGCCGACGAACTGGACGCGGTGATTGCCCACGAGCTGACCCATGTGCGCAATCGCGATACCCTGACCCAAGCAGTAGCGGGAACGCTGTCCGGCTCATTGACCTATTTAGGTCGCATTCTGACCCTGGGCGCACTGTACTTTCCGGTGGCGCGAGTGGGCAGGCGAGGCAATAACCCAATTGCGATTTTGTTTTTGCTGGTAGTTGGCCCGCTGGCTGCGGCGCTGCTGCGCATGGCGATTTCTAGAACCCGGGAATATGCCGCCGATGCGGGAGCTGCCGAAATCACCCAAAATCCTTTAGCGTTGGTGCGTGCGCTTGAAACCTTAGAGTCCATGAGTCAGGAAGTTCCTATTCACGGGAATCCTGCCTTTGCCCCGCTATTCATTGTCAATCCGCTCTCTAAGGAAGGCTTGATGAAACTATTTCTCACCCATCCACCTACTGAAGATCGCGTCGAGCGCTTGAAAGCACTGGCAGAGACGCAGCTAGAAAAGAGTGATGCCTTGGTAGAAACTTCTAAAGGATTGAGTCCTGCTGCTTAGTTTAAGCTCATCGTACCCCTCCGCTCTGTCTAGCCGCGAGTAGTGTAGGGCTGTGTCAATGTACTACACAACATCCCAAGAATTTTGCCCAGGTCTTCAATGTAGTATTCGCTCAGATCAATTCCCACAGTGCGAACTGACAAGTCGGCGATCGCTATCGCGCATCTGAAAGAACCACTACAAATCTTCTATCCTGTAGATCGCTTAGTGCAGGAATAGCCGTTGAATAGTTCAGAATTACAGCAGGCAATTGCTCAGCGAATCGAGCAGAGTGAACGGCAGCGGATTACGTTTGCTGACTTTATGGAGATGGCGCTGTACCATCCGCATGGCTATTACTCTACGCGCAGCAGCATTATTGGCCCTCAGGGCGACTTTATCACCTCGCCGCATATGGGTCATGACTTTGGCGAAATCCTCGCTGAGCAGTTTGCCGACATGTGGCAGGCGCTGGCCCAGCCCAACCCGTTCACTCTGATGGAAATGGGCGCAGGTCAAGGACTGGTTGCCACCGATGTGCTGGCGCATCTGCAAAGTCACCATCCCGACTGCTTTGCCTGCCTGAATTACATCGTGGTCGAAAAATCAGGCGCGCTCAAAGCTGAGCAGCAAAAGCGGCTGAGTCACTGGCAAAACCAGGGCGTTTCGCTGAGCTGGCAAGACCTCTCGGAAGTTCCAGCCCAATCCATCGTCGGCTGCGCTTTTTCAAACGAGCTGGTAGATGCCTTTCCGGTGCACTGGGTCGAGCTACGGGAAAATGCCCTGCAAGAAATGTGGGTGAGCGTCATCGAAGAAGGCTTTGTGCCGGTGCTAGGAGAACTCTCTACACCGCAGCTTCGAGATTATTTTGACCGGGTAGACATTGACCTTTCGGATCATCCAGATGGCTATCGAACCGAGGTGAATTTGGCCGCGCTCGACTGGGCGAAAACAGTTTCAGAGAAAATAAGCCGGGGCTATTTACTCACTATCGACTATGGCTACACTGCCCAGCGCTATTATGCTCCGGCTCGCGCTCAGGGGACTTTACAGTGCTACTATCGCCATGGCCATCACGACGATCCGTTTGCCTGTGTGGGCGAGCAAGATATCACGGCCCATGTGGACTTTACGGCGTTAGAAAAGTACGGCGATGAAGTGGGGTTGACCAAGATTGGATTTACGCAGCAGGGGCTGTTTTTGATGGCGTTGGGGTTGAGCGATCGCCTCTCTCAACTCTCCCACTCCTCCACCAACCAAACCGCCACCGCCAAAACCATACAGGCCATTATGATGCGCCGCGACGCCTTGCAGCAGCTCATCAGCCCGCTTGGGCTCGGCAACTTTGGCGTCCTCATTCAGGGCAAAGGACTCACCCCAAAAGAAATCGCCAGACCGCTCAAGGGCCTGACGATTCCACCGATGATGTAAACCGATATCTAGAGGGGACGGAAGATGAAAGGGTAGCGGAAAGTGCCATCAGGTGAAGTAACGCTGCTCAAAATCGCAAAGATTGGCAGGATTATCTGCACCAAACCCAGTAGCGCCACCAAAGGCAGGCCAATAATCAGCCAGGCTGGAATGATTAGCAAAACGCTATACAGCCACATGTTGAAGTGGAAGTTTAGCGCTTCTTTTGCGTTTTCCTTAGTGACTGAGTCTTCTGAAAGCACCATAACCGCCAGTGGCACACCGGCTGACAGCACTAACTGACTCAAGAAAATAGAGGCGTGAGACGCAACTGATAGAAGTTTGCGCTTGTCAGAATCGAAAGTTGTTTCCATAAGATAAAAATCCTCGCAATGCTCTACCTTAGAGCCAAATGACCGGCTGACCGAATGTCTGTGCTCGATGTTTCTATAGTAACGGCCTGGCTCCAACCAGAAAATACGGTCAGATATCGTAAAAACCGTCAGCGACTAAACTATAGAAAGAACTTTGACGAATGCTTTTGAGGATAGAAAACAATGCAAATGAAGCGATTGGGCCACGTAGCGGTATGCGTAGAGGATGTGGCGAAAGCAGCTAGCTTTTACCAGAACCTGGGTATGAAGATAGTCTGGCAGGACAGCGACTGGGCCTACCTGAAGGCGGGCAATGATGGGCTGGCGTTGATGAGCCCGGATTATGACCAGGCCGGGCCGCATTTTGGGTTTGTGTTTAGCGACAGAGCCGAGATCGACACCGCCTACGCCAAGCTCAAAGCCGACGGCGTCAAAGTCGGCAAAATCCACGACCACCGCGACGGCACCGCCTCCTTCTATGGCCGCGATCCCTTCGGCAACTGGTTTGAGTATCTTTATGAGCCGGATGACTTGTTTGAGGGCAAGGAGGCTGCCGCAGCTACTGCACAAGTCTAATTTGGCTGCGAATCTGAGGGATATCCCAAGTACATGCCTAGATTTTTTCGAATCCGGTCTAGCAAGTCAAATACAGTACTCATTCTGCTTCCTCTGAGAATAGAAGAGACGATAGTGGACAAGTGGCCGTGATTCTGCCGATTCTTCGCTAAATTTCCTCAAAAGATGTTTCACCCAAGCCGATCTAGCGTGGTTGTTCTAGGATCGATGATCTTTTTACCGATGCCGGGGAAGTGAACCGCTAAGCAAATCTTGTTACCCGCCCCAAAGATGTGCGTGACTTTGCCCTCGCCAAAGGCTTTATGCGTCACTGAAGCGCCGACGCTCCAATCGT
This sequence comes from Leptolyngbya sp. BC1307, assembly GCF_002286735.1. Taxonomy (GTDB): domain Bacteria; phylum Cyanobacteriota; class Cyanobacteriia; order Phormidesmidales; family Phormidesmidaceae; genus Phormidesmis. Next base: position 30,487 of record NZ_NRTA01000026.1, on the reverse strand, counting down.
TTTCGTGGGTGCCAGGCTTGTTGAGATTGGGCTGAGGGTTTTTGAGTTTGGCTTCGCGAGTGGTAGATGTCCAGCGCTCAGGGAGGGCACTAGGTACGGTGGCCATGATGTAGTCGCGAGGGAGTTCGCTGAGGAAGATAGAGGGTGTAGAGACCTCTCGCATCGCGCCATAGGTGCGGCGTTCGCGGGCGTGGGAGATAAACAGCCGGTCTTGGGCGCGGGTAATGCCGACATAGCAAAGACGGCGCTCCTCTTCAATGGCGGCGGCGTCTTCCAGAGAGCGAAAACTAGGGAATAGGCCCTGTTCTAGGCCGACTAAAAAGACGACAGGAAATTCCAGACCCTTGGAAGCGTGCAGCGTCATCAGGGTGACCTTGTTGTCTTCCTCTTTGCCATCGTCGTTGTCAGAATTGAGCGAGGCATTGGCGAGAAACGTCATCAGGGTGGCGTCTTCGTTTTCTTCTTCAAACTGCACTACTGCGCTATAAAGCTCTTGAATGTTCTCAATGCGGTTGAGATCTTCTTCGGTGCCTTTGTTCTTTAGCTCTTCTAAATAGCCAGTGTTCTCTAGCACTTCTTGAACCAGCTCAGTCGGGGAGGTGGTTTCGGCGCGTTCCTGCCAACTGCTGACCATTCTGGCAAAGGCGATCGCACTCTTACTTGCCCGCCCTGCCAGCGTCTTCACCGAAGTCTCGTCTTTAATAATGTCCCACAGCGGCACGCTCAGTTCAGCCGCCGCTTTTTCTAAATTGTCTAGCGTCGTTTTGCCAATGCCGCGCCGGGGCGTATTGATAATTCGCTTCAGGCTAACGCTGTCTGCCGGGTTCACAGCCAGCCGCATGTAGGCCAAAATGTCTTTAATTTCGCGGCGATCGTAAAAGCGTAGACCGCCCACTACCCGGTAGGGAATGTCAAATCGAACCAGAACTTCCTCTAGCGCTCGGGACTGAGCGTTGGTGCGGTAGAGAATGGCAAAGTCTCGCCAGTTAAGCTCAGGATTTTTTAGCTCTAGATTGCGAATCTGGCTCACTACATATTCTGCTTCCATTGCCTCGTTGTCGGCCCGGTGGCAGAAAATCGCGTCGCCTTCGCCTCGGGTAGCCCGCAGCACCTTGTCAATGCGCTCGGTGTTGTTTTCGATTAAGTGATTGGCAACATCGAGAATGTTAGAAGTAGATCGATAGTTTTCTTCGAGTTTGACCAGGGTTTGGGTCTCGTCGTCGGGGAGGCGATCGCCAAACTCCGACTGAAAGCCCATCAAAATCGTAAAATCTGCTGCTCTGAACGAATAAATGCTTTGGTCAGCGTCGCCTACGACAAACACAGAGCGATTGTTCCAGTCATCAAAATTCTGATTGCCTTTGCCATTGGTCGTTAGAAGCTGAATCAGATCGTACTGAGTCCGGTTGGTATCTTGATACTCATCGACCAAAATATGACGGAAGCGGCGATGCCAGTAGTCGAGCACCTGCGGGTTTTGGCGGAAAAGCTGCACTGGCAGCCGAATCAAATCGTCAAAGTCGAGGGCGTTGTTGGCTGAAAGACCCTGCTGATAGTAGCGATACACCTCAGCAATATTGCGACCTTTGAAGTTAGGATTTTCGGCTTCATACTGGTCAGGGTCTAGCCCCTGGTTTTTAGCATTGCTAATCGCAAAGCGCACTGAGCGCGGGTTGAACTTGCGGTCATCCAGATTCATCTGACCGATGACGATGCTTTTGACCAGGCTCTGAGCGTCCGATTCATCAAAAATAGAAAAGGTGCGCGTCCAGCGCTGGCCCGCCGGGCTCTGGTACTTTTCAATGTCGTAGCGGAGAATGCGTGAGCACAGTGAATGGAACGTGCCGATCCACAGCTCTTTCAAAAAGTTCTTATACACGTAGGAGCGTAGCTGTACTTGCTCATATCCAGAGAGCATGTGCAAAGGCTTACTGTGACGCGCTAGCGCCTCCTGCTCTGCAAACACCCGCTCAATCCGCTCCTTCATCTCCCGCGCGGCCTTATTGGTAAAGGTCACCGCTAGGATATTGGCCGGATCGACCTGGCGGTTGAGAATGAGATTAGCAATCCGAGCGGTGAGAGCGCGGGTCTTTCCTGAACCGGCTCCGGCCACCACCAACAGCGGCCCGCAGAAATGTTCGACGGCTTGACGCTGGGAGGGATTGAGCTGATTGAGAAAATCTACGGTGGTCACCATACTAATTATTAAGGGGCAAGTCGCGGCTAGGTTGCTTATCCCTAGTATGGCACTTGATATAAACCCCTACTGTGCGAAATCCGTAGAGCAACGCTAAGGAAAGCCCCCGACATGACTGAACCTGATGATTTATCTATCGATCCGCCATTGGGCATCGACCAAGATACCGCGTGCCTAGCAGCGTCATTAGGCATTCCGCCACCCGCGCTGAGCAGTGAAATCTACCTGCGCCACCGCCAGTGGATGATACAAGCTTTAGCTCTGGCAGAAGCCGCCGGTCAAGCCGGTGAAGTCCCCGTTGCTGCTATCGTCGTCGGGCCAGACAATCAGCTGCTGGCCGCTGCCGCCAATCGCAAAGAGCGCGACCATGACCCGACCGCCCATGCTGAAGTTTTGGCCTTACGCGCAGCAGGCAGGCAGTTGGGCAACTGGCACCTGAATGACTGCACCCTATACGTCACTTTAGAGCCTTGCCCGATGTGCGCGGGGGCCATTGTTCAATCGCGTTTGGGCTTGCTGGTCTACGGTGCTGACGATCTCAAAGCAGGCGCTGTGCGTTCAGTGATAAACCTGCCAGATGGCCCTTGCTCTAATCACCGTCTGACCGTGTTGGGTGGAATCTTAGAATCGCCTTGCCGTCAGCAGCTACAGCGCTGGTTTCAGCAGCGACGCTAGCAGGTTCGATGCGGATACGCCTGTTAAGGTGAGGAGCGCCTGCAAGCTATCTGAAATGTTGCTGTCGCGGCAAGCCAGAGTCGAAACTGTCAGCTTGCGCATCAAGCGACAGCCGGCAGCCGACTATGCTAGGTCAATTATTGACGGATGTGTATCAATTGGTACATTCTTTGCTAGCGCTTTTTTTGGGGGCGTCTCTCTTTCAGCCATGCTGATAAATTTTTCTGGTGACATGACGCTTCCTGCTGACCCTCTTTGCCACTCCGCGCAGTCCCGCGTTTCTCCCTGGCTCGCGCCGGTCATGTATACGCTGGGTGAAAAAGTCATTCTGCCTGCCTATTTTAGCCAGATTGAAATCACGGGGCAGGAAAATATTCCTCAGGACGGGCCGGTCGTGCTAGCGCCGACGCATCAGTCTCGTTGGGACCCGCTGCTGGTTGGGTTGATTGGTAAGCAGGCCGGTCGCTATTTGCGGTTTATGGTGACGGCTGATGAATGTTTGGGCATTCAGGGCTGGTTTATCAGGCGGCTCGGTGGCTTTCCGGTGCATGTCCGCAAGCCTTCTGTACAGACGCTGCGACACGGGGTTCAGCTCTTGCAAGCAGGCGAGATGATGGTGATTTACCCAGAGGGAAATATCTACCGCGATCGCATCCACCCACTCAAACCTGGACTCGCCCGCATTGCCCTTCGCGCCGAGCGCAGCCGCCCTCACCTACATGTCAAAATTGTTCCGATTAGCCTGAAATACAGCGAGCTGTGCCCCCGCTGGCTAGGGACGGTGACAGTTCGTATTGGTAAGCCTATCTCCGTGGCCGAATACAAAGCCGGAGAAGGCAAACTGCGTTCTAAACAGCTCACCGCCGATTTGCAAGCTGCACTGACCAATCTAGCTGACGTTTCAGAGTAGGCGGGTCGTCAGATGCCCAGTTCAGATGCCCAGTATTAAGTCCCATCGCTGTAGCTGCCCGGTATGCTCAGGAACATGGTCAATCACCTGTAGCTGCCAGCGGCCCTTCACTTCTGTATTGATCAGTCGGCGCAGTGCGGGCGTGTTCACCAGCGAGTAGGTTCTTTGCAGCCGGGTTTGGCGGCCCAGGGTGCGACCCTGTAGCAATACAGACTGGTTCTGGGGAGTGATCAGCGTAAAGCTGAGGTCGCTAAGAAATTCGTGTTCGGCCTGAATGAATATTTTGATGTCTTGTAGGCTGCCGCCTGTGGAAATATCGAGGGCGCTGCGAATGCCGTTAGGGGCATCGTCAGGAATAGGGAAAGCGGTCGAATTCTGGACAGTGAGGGTTTGGTGGAGGGTGCGATCGCGCAGCGCTTTTGCCTGAGCTGCTTTCACAGCGGCGGCGGCATTCACCTTGCCATAGCCAAACCAGAACGAATGCCCGTTGCTATCGTAGGTGCCGTAGCGCTGCCCCAGCTGCGGATCGGGAGCTTTGTCGATAATTTTGTCGGTGGTGCTCTGCAAAATCTGCTTAACTTCAGCCGCTGTTAGATCGGGATTGACCGAAAGCATCAGACCGGCGATGCCTGCCACTAGCGGACAGGCGCTAGAAGTGCCGCCAAAGCCGGTGAAGTCGTCAGTCGTGTAGCCCTGGTCGCCCGTGCGATCGCTCGTCAGCACAGAGCGCCCTAATAGCTGCACTTGAATCGGCGGCCCTGTGTCAAAAGTACCGGTAGAGAGCGCCATATTAGGGGCAGCATTGTTGCTCGGAGCGGCCACCGAAATGTGACGACCCCAATTGCTGTAAGCCGCCTTCTGGTTGAGACTGGTGCAGGCCGAGACCGTAATCACATCTGGGTGAACCGCAAAGCCGCTGAGCCAGCTGGTTAATCCCTTAATGAGATTGCGAGGCCAGCCCGACTCCTCTACTTTGCCCTCTACCGGGCGATTGGCATTGCCCGCCGAAAACACCACCACGCAGCCTTTGCCGTTGCGCCCCTGAGTTGCAGCCCGGTTGACCGCCTGGCTAATCCGCCGAGACAGCGAGAAATAAACAGAGGCAGGTGACCAGCTGCAAGAGATTACATCTGCGCCCTGTTCAATGGCCCAATCGAACAGTTGCTCAATCGAGTCGTCATCTAAAAAGCCGGTTGTCCGAAGCGGCATTAGGCTGCAGCCGGGGGCGATGCCAACAATGCCATCTCCGGTTTCTTCTCCTAAAGCAACACCGGCTACTGCTGTCCCATGATTTTCATTGTGGCGAGGAATCGGTAAGCCATCTTTATTTTTGAGGTCGCGGGGGGCGACAATCTTACCGGGTCCCTGCAGATCGCGGTGAGCTAGATCGAAGCCATCGTCAGTGACGGCGATAGTCACTGAGCGACTGCCGCGAGTAATATCCCAGGCGAGTTCGGCAGAGACATGAGAGCCAGCCGCCAGCCCCGGCCCGCCCCGGTGGAAAAGATGCCACTGCTCAGGGTAGCGGGTATCGCTCGGGCGATAGAGCGGCGCGATCGCCATAATCACATTCGGCTCAGCTAGCAAAACGTTAGGGTTACGAGCGAGCCGATTGGCCAGCTTCAGCGGATTTTCTTGGGCGGTAGGGCCGACCCTAAAGCAGTAGGTATTGCTGCTGCCTGCCAGCACGCGAGTCGGAACGATGCCGATGCTGCGGGCGATCGCCTCGATCTGAGCCACCGGCAGCGCGTCGGTAAACTGCACCGTCAGCTGATTGGCTAGATACACATAGGTGCCTGGGCTCAAGGCCAGTTCATACACATGGCTGGCATAGAGCACCGGGGGAGCCGCTCTTAACTCTGCGAGCACCGCTTCTAATCGCTGAGTAGGCAATTGCCATTCGATCACAACTGACCCCTGGTCTGTCGTCTGAGGGGTGATATTTCTGACTTGCTGCGGCTGCCCCTGTGCCACTAGTTCAGACAAATCTGCTGGGTCGCTCAGGTAAAAGGTCAGGCGATTTCTCACCTTGTAGAGCTGTAGCTCTTCGCCGCCGCGCTGCAAAATCACCCCTTCTTTGCCTGGCAAAACGCCCTGACCGCCAGAAGGTCGACCCGACGCTCCACCTGATGAAGGCCCCGATGAAGTCATAGTTAAAAGCTAATACTACGGACAGTTTGATCCTTTAGTGACCCGGTGCCAGGCACATCCACTTAGCTAAGAGTCACATCGGATGGCGACAATGGCGGACTCGATGCCCTACTCTAGTTTAGATTCCCTAAAGTTAGCTGTTTTTGACATCATGGTTTCCACTGTTAGAGCTTTGCTGTCTGGCGCGTTACCCAAAGCGGCCATCGTCGCTGTTGCCAGTACGATAGTCGGTGCGATCGCCGTTCCCTTCGTGGCTCAGGCCCAGCTTGGAGACACTCCGCCCGCCGAGACTCAGCCCCCGGCCCAGGCTCCAGCTGCTACCCGCGCCATAGAACAATCGTCTAGTCTGATTGGCATCGCTGCTGGCCAGTCGCTGATGAGCGAGGCTGAAAGTGCGATCACTCAGCAAAACTACACCCTGGCCGCCGAAAAGCTGGTCGCCGCTCGCAAGGCCCTTAACGACGTTTCCACCTACTACCAAAATCTCTCTGGCGTATTTGTCGGTGTAGACAGCCGCGTCAACAGCGGTTTACGAGACCTAGCGCGAGAGTCTGCTGAGGTGCGTGACCAGGCCAGCTATCAGCTAGCCGTAGTCTATCGTGCCCAGAGCCGCCCCGATCTGGCCGTGCCGCTCTTAGTCGAAGTCGTCAATAGCCAGCAGCCCACTCGCCCGCTAGGTCAGCAGGCTTACCAGCAGCTCTATGAACTGGGCTTTGTCGCCGTCCCATACAACGCGCCGGGTCAGTAGCCGCTAAGCGCTAAGGCTCTTCGATAGATACTTTGACTTAGATGAACAAAAAATAAAATTACTATCGAAGGCTGACACCGCTGGCTGAGGCAATCAGCTGTCAGTTAATGGGAAAATTGCGCCATAATGGGTAAGACAATTGACTTTACAGAAGGAGCGTATGATCAGCCCCGACCAAGTAAAATCTATGATCACCACTAGCCTGCCCGACGCTGAAGTCGCGGTTCAAGATCTTACAGGCGGCGGTGATCACTACCAGGTAGCCATCATATCTTCTGCCTTTGAAGGGCTGAGCCTGGTCAAGCGCCATCAGCTGGTCTATCAGTCAGTGGCGGCAGCCATGACTTCTGAGGCCATTCATGCGCTTTCTTTAGAGACCCATACACCGGGTGAAGTCGCGGCTGCTAGCTAGCTGCATCAATGCTAGCTAAGCTCGCTAAACTTACAAGGTCATCATTTTTCAGGATTATCGCAATGTCTCCAGAAACTAAAGCTAAACTCGACAACCTCATTGAGCAGAACAAGATTATGGTGTTTATGAAAGGCACCAAGCTTATGCCTCAGTGCGGCTTTTCTAACAATGTCGTCCAAATTTTGAACATGCTAGGTGTCCCTTACGAAACCGTAGATGTTCTAGCCGATTCTGAAATTCGCCAGGGTATCAAAGAGTACTCTAGCTGGCCCACCATTCCTCAGGTCTATATCAATGGTGAGTTTCTTGGCGGCTCAGATATCTTAATCAAGATGTATCAGGAAGGTAACCTGCAAGAGACGGTAGAGGTAGCGATCGCTTCCTAATCGTACTAAGCACCGTCAGCGTTGATACTGCTAGCGTCATTCATCACTAAGCGTGTTAGCCAGTTTTCTGACTGTGCCAGCGCGCTTTTTTACTGTGAATAGTCAGATTCTCAATGGCTCTTTGCAAAGCGCCTACTTATTCAGTTTTAACCCTATTCGCTTTGAACCTTCACTTTGCTGAGGTGGTCGCCTAATAGTAGTCAGTTTCTACCTCTGTTTGAGTCACTGCGAAATTAGAAGAATCGTGTAAAAACCGCAAAACTTCTTGTTCTAACTTATTGACTAAATAGGACTCTGCGGCACCAGAGTGGCGCATGGAAGTAATATATCCCTCAATGTATAGCCTGAGCTCGTCGGTACGATAGCCCTTATGCCAATAATCTATGAGGGTGTCAGTCATTCGCTGATAATAGCGAATAATGCGAACGTCTTGAAGCATTTGTCTGCGAGCCTCATTTAACTGAAACTGATCTGTATCGAATGTCTGTCGGAACGTATGTGAACTTTTGTACGTGCGCTAAAAGACCCGGTCTTAAGCGGCTCTCAACCTCGATGGGTAGCCGCCGAGCCCTGGCTGAACCCTTCCCGATCCCCCAGTTTTAAGCTAGTAAAATCAACTCGTTAAGTCAACGCATATAGGGATTGGATCGGTTACTGTTGACCTATCAAGCTTGCTCGAATCATTCAGCGCTCTGACTCTATTTTATCAGGTCAAACAGGGCTAAGCCGACTTACGAACTCAATCAGAGTATGTTTTATCGGATGATCGTGTCCCGTAACCTCGATTACAGAAGTCGCACAGGGGCTCTGTTAGGCTTTTGCTCATTAAGATCTGTCAGCAGCAGCATTTATTGCGCTATGTATTCTGTGAGCGCCTCTATTGATATCAATGTCCAAGTTGTTGAAAGCAATTTAAACTTGCGCTCCCTGCTGAGTTGGAACTTGCAGCAGGTTGGTTATAAAGTGCAGCAGTGTGCTGATATGGTGGCGGCGAGAGACGTTTTCCAGATGCAGCAGCCTAGCCTCGTCGTGTTAGAGGCAGAGTTTGCCGGGGGGCAGGGGCTACAGCTGTGCCAGTGGCTCAGCCATCAGGGCCACCCGCTGGTTTTAATGCTGTCTGCCCGTACGACCGAACCCGATGTGGTGGCCGGACTAAGATCCGGGGCCGACGACTATCTCAAAAAGCCGTTTGGCATGCAGGAGTTTTTGGCGCGAGTGGAGTCGCTGACTCGTCGCAGTCGCCATATTACGACGCCTCTGGCGATTGACTGCGGCGATCTGCACATTGATTTGGTGCAGCGTCGGGTGCGCTATATGGGTGAATTCGTCGATCTGACGCCCCAAGAATTTAGCTTGCTATATGTTTTAACTCAGGCCGAAGGTGAGCCGCTCAGCCGGATCGATCTGCTGCGCCGTGCCTGGCCGGATGCCATTGACAATCCGCGTACGGTGGACACGCATGTGCTGTCGCTGCGCAAAAAAATAGAGATTAACCCGCGTCATCCTGATCTGATTCAGACGGTGAGAAACGTGGGCTACCGCATTTGTGTTGGGCCGCTGGATAGATCAATAGAGGCGATGGCGATCGCCCACAGCAAACCCGCCTAGCCTAAGACCAGTCAGTCTGAGACCAGTCAGCCTAAGACCAGTCAGCTTGAGCCTGCTGCTCGGCTGCTACCAGTGATTGGCGCAGTTGGCCCCAATCTACCGCGTCAGCCGGTAGATCAGCGATCAGCCTGCCGTCGTTGAGGTGCCACAGCCGGTTGACATAGCGAGCGGCCAGATCGATCTGATGGTTGGCCATAATGATAGTGAGCTTGCCCTGAGTCGCCCAGTCAGCCAGACGAGCGAGCAAAAACTCGCTGTAGCCCACATCTTGAGAAGAAGTCGGTTCGTCTAGCAGTAAGATTTTGGGTTCGCTAAGCAGGGCGCGGGCGATCGCTACTCGCTGCCGTTGCCCCAATGATAGATTTACCGCCGTGCGATCCATCCAGTCCGCTGGAATATTCAGCCGCTCAGCCCACTGATTCACGGCTGCTGCGATCTCCGCAGTCGGGCGACCCTGTAGCCGGAGCGGATAGCCCAGAGCCGTCTTAACATTCATGCCCAGCAGTCGGCTCTCCTGGTTAACCAAAGCAATCTGACGCCGCAAACTGACCACCGGCAGCTGCTGAATATCTTGACCGGCAAACCAGATGGTGCCTCGGCTGACTTCAGAAAGCCGGTTGATCAACCGTAGCAGACTGGTTTTGCCCGATCCCGAAGGCCCAACCAGCGCCACAAAATCACCCGGCTCAACGGCAAAACTGAGATCTTTGAGAATTTCGACCGGGCCAGCTGCTGCCCTCATCGTTACCTGCTCAAACTTTAAGATGGTCACCGGGCTGATCTCCTGATAGGGCGATTACCAGCTGCCCGGTACAAATTGGCTGGCCGTCGCAATCGTCCAAATATCTACTAACAGCAGCAGCGCCGTTAGCCCTAATAAAATTACATACATCCAGGGTTGAGACAGCGGCCTGACATCGCGAGTATCAATCTCGGTCTTAGCTTCTACGTAACGCACTAGGCGAGCAAACCCGACTACCCGCATCGGCAGCAGATAAGCTCTGTCCTCCGCCTGATTGAGAAAGTAATAGACGATGCCGCCCTGCCCAGTTGATCGCGGCTTCAGCGCCGTAATTTCATCCCACTGTAACGCCCAGCCCCGACGCCCAAAAGCGCGCACCCATGCTGGATAAGTCACCGCGATGCCTTCTGCATCTACCCGTACCCGCTCACTCAAAATGCCGGACAGCGCCGCTCCGCCCAAAGCTATGCCAATCCAAAGCAGCGCGGGCGGAACAGGTGCTTGCGTAACTGCGGCTAAAAACGGCAAAGGCACGACCAGCGCAATGTAGAGAGACATCAGCGTCAGCTGAATCAGCGGCGAAATTCTAAAGCTGTCCGTTTCTGGCAGGCTTTCCGTTTTTGGCAGAGTAGAAGTCATTAGCAGCGACTCGGGCGGCAAGAGTTATCTACCCCATCATAAATATTTTTGAACGACACTCCAGCCAGTGGCTGTCACCACCACCAGAGAAAATAGCAAAATGCCGTTAAGCGTAAGATGCGCCTTCCGCGCCCAGGGACGCTCTGGGCTGATCCGGCTAGCGCTCCAAGCCGAAGCTAAAATCAGCGCCACGACAGTCAGTCCCACAGGCAAATGCACAGAATGTCCTAAGCGACCATATTCACCCAGAGTCCCGACAATGCCGATGGAGAGCAGCAATAGCACCAGGCCGACTAAAGCGCTGCCTAATAAGTAGTGAGCCGGTCGTAGCCAGCTGGGACGGGGGCGATCGCCCAGACGGGTATAGCGCAAAGCACCGCCGCTAACGGCGAGCAAGCCATAAGTCGTCAGCGAAAGACCCATAGACCAGGCGGCAATGCGCCAGAGCCAGATGAAGGAAGGAAGATCCACAAATCACCCGTTGCTAAGACATTTGCTTACAGACATAGCATCTTTAGTAGAGCGCTTTCTACGTCTGTAGGAGATCTTCAGGAGATCTTCTAGCTCCGAAATGACTTTACCAGGAAAGGAAATTTGAACAATAATTTCAAGGAGCCGCTTAAAATCGCTGTCACAAGCCGGGCTGAGTTAGCGATTCTCCACTTGGAGCGGCTACTTAGAAAGGCTTCATGATCGCCGCAGCTACAGTGGGCCCAGCGCTACTGACTGCACTGCTGGCAACCGCACTGCTGGTGACTGTACTACTGATAACTGCACCACTGACAGAAGGAACAGATCCTGTAACCTCGTTTTTCTTAGCTGCTCCTTGAACCGCATACGGATGGGCGACTTCTACCTGACTGTGTCCGGCCTCGTCTTCGGGCGGACCTTCGACTACCTCTTCCTCCCCTTGCGCTTCGATCACTAGCTGGTCGCAAGGAATGGTATCGGAGAGAATAGAGCTAGCCATCATCCCGGTATGGATTTCTAAATGGGCTGCTCTTACCGATTCAAACATCAGCCGCTGGCCCGGAAATACAACCCGCTCAAAATACCAGTCAGGCACGTTGGTAATACGCGCAATCTGAATTTTGCTGGTGGCATTGACGTAGCAGCAAAGGATGACTTCGGCGTCGTCAGAGGGGAGCGAGTCAAGGATTTGAGCCATGGGTAAGGACGAGAGAGAAACTGCCTGCAAGACTTCACATTGAACATGAGGCTAGCACCTGGCAATAGCAATGACTGTAAAAACGAATACCAAGCCAATCATCTGCCACCGCACCGAATCAACGTAACTCAGGTGCTAAGCGGGTGCTAAAACCCAAGTGCCAGCACCCCACTGCTTTCGATGGGAAATGGCCTCTTTCCAGCCTACCCAAAGCGTCCACCGAGCCTCATCATCAATAGGACTGAAGTTTTAACTCAAGATTTCTCTAGCGGCTGCCTTTGAGACCACTTTTAGGCCCAATCCCTTTCTCAGAGCTGCTCAGCAGAGGCTCTCATAACCCAGCGAATTTGACGCTTAAAGATTTGTTAATGGATGGAATAAACGAAACTTGCCGTAATAAAAGTACACAAATCGCAATAATTTCCCCGATCAACCCGATCAATCCGATCAATCAGAGCGCCGAAGGCAATCCGCGCCTGATAACTTAATCTGCATTAATCTGCCGCTGAATCACGCTCATGTCGCTACTAGAGACCCGTAGGCTAAAATTTTTGGGTGAAAGACATCAGAAAATTTTGCCAGAACGCCACCGCTTAAGGATGTCAGTGCTATCGTAAAGATATATGAAAAAACTGAGATATTCTGATTGACCCACCGTTTGCTACCGACGACAGCGCTAACAGACTTGTAAATCCTCCTGCTGCACCCTACCTCCTGCTATGAATGATTCTCCACAAGAGAGGTTCAACCAACGCATTCTCTACGTTCGCCTTCCCTGTAATCCGATCTTCCCGATCGGCGTGGTTTATCTGGCAGATCACGTGCACAAGTGCTTTGCCGACGTAGAGCAGCAGATTTTTGACATGGGCACCGTGCCCCCTTTGGACTTTACAGCTGCACTTGATGAACGCATTGATCGCTTTCAGCCAACGCTGCTAGTCTTCTCATGGCGAGACATTCAAATTTATGCGCCGGTTGGTGGGCGGGGCGGTAATCCGCTGCAAAACGCTTTTGAATTTGCCTACGCATCCAACCCTTTGGTGAAACTGCGCGGAGCCCTAGGCGGAGCCCGGATGGTGGGTACTTACCTGGCCGAACTGCGCCGTAACGAAAAGCTGATCAAACGAGGGCTCAATCGGGCTCGTCGCTATCAGCCAGCCGCCCAAGTGGTCGTTGGCGGTGGCGCGGTCAGCGTATTTTATGAGCAGATGCAGAACACGCTGCCTGCGGGCACTATCGTCTCAGTCGGTGAAGGCGAAACACTGCTAGAAAAGCTGCTGCGCGGCGAAGATTTTTCAGGAGAACGCTGTTATGTCGTCGGTGAGTCTCCCCGAGAGCGCCTGATCCATGAGTGGCCGACCCCGGTCGAAAAGTCTGCCTGTGATTATGACTACATCGAGGCGATGTGGCCGGAGTTTGAGTATTACCTGCAAGAGCAAGATTTTTACATCGGGGTGCAGACCAAGCGCGGCTGTCCGCACAACTGCTGCTACTGCATTTATACCGTTGTAGAAGGCAAGCAGGTACGGATCAACCCGGCCGATGAAGTGGTTAAAGAAATGCGCCAGCTCTATGACCGGGGCATTCGCAAGTTTTGGTTTACCGATGCGCAGTTTATTCCGGCTAAGCGCTACATCGATGATGCGGTTGAGCTGCTAGAGAAAATTCTAGCCTCTGGCATGACTGATATTAATTGGGCCGCCTACATTCGCGCCGATAACCTGACGCCTCGGCTGTGCGAACTGATGGTCGCCACCGGAATGAACTACTTTGAAATTGGCATTACCAGTGGCTCGCAAGAGCTGGTCAGAAAAATGCGCATGGGCTACAACTTGAAGACGGTGCTGCAAAACTGCCGCGACCTTAAGGCAGCTGGGTTTGATGCCTTTGTCTCTGTGAACTATTCGTTTAATGTGATCGATGAGCGCGATGAGACCATTCGCCAGACGGTCGCCTACCACCGCGAGCTAGAGAACATCTTTGGCGTGGATAAAGTAGAGCCAGCTATCTTCTTTATTGGCTTGCAGCCTCATACTCACCTAGAGGAGTACGCCTTTAAAAACAACATTCTCAAGCGTGGCTACAATCCACTGGCTATCTATTTACCCTGGGTCGCTCTGAAGCTGCTGTGGAACCCGGGTGAACTGGGCGCTTTCTTTGGCGATGTTTGCTTAGAGGCGATGCGTGAAAATCCGAATGACTTTGGCCGGGCGGTGATGAAGATTTTAGAGCAGCGGCTAGGGACGGTGCCGCTGTCCGAGGCGTTGAGCGCGCCCGTGAAGGGGGAAACCCGTACCCTGGCTGGGGTATCATAAGGTCAGCGGTTTTGAACAGTTTGTTTTCAGTTTTTTATACTCTTTATCTAACAAGGTCTTAGTAAAAACATGTTGGCGGGTTCCATTCTTCAAAGGCTTGTGCGTGGCCACGATAGCGCTGACTCGTCGCGTGATTCTGAAGCCTCAGGCCGCACTCCACTCAACTTTGGGGTGTATTACAAAAATACGCTGGTGGCACTTTGCCATGCGCTAGAGGATGCTGTGCTCGCCACTAAAACGTCGCCGCTGATGGTGACGGCCTTTCAGCAGGGTAAGTGGTATTTGGAAGAGGCTGATCGCTATAGCGACATTGCCGATACAGCTGACCAGATTGTGATTATGGCGGCAGCGGGGGCAGGTTTTGCTGAGCATCCAACGGGGTCGCGCGAAAATGTCACGCTAGTTGAGCTCGATAAAGATGATCCGGTAGCGCAAGAGTGGCACCTGATGATTATGGGCTCTACTTACAGTGCGATGGTGCTGTGTCAGGAGCTAACCGATGAAGAGTATGGTCCGAAGGGGCCGCCAGAAAACGATTTAGAGCGTAAGTTCTATGGGTTTTGGACGTTTGATCCGGTGCTGGTGGGAGAGACGATTGCGATCACTGCCGATCACGTGGGCCGCTATGCTCCTGATGTGCAGGCTCAGCTAGAAGCAAAATTGGCCAAAATAGACGCAGAAGCTGCCACTAAGACCAATGAAATTGGCAATGTGGTGATGCGTGTGGTGGACTATTTGCAAGGAGGCGATCGCCAGGTCGAACAAACCGAAACGTTTAAGTTTGCGGGTGCCCTTAGCCAAAATTTGGTTTCTAATGAGCTGCAAGCTTACTTGCGTATGGCTCAGCTCGCTGATTTGGCCGACCCGACTAATCCGCTGGCAGCAGCAGAAGTGGCCTCGCTCTCAGAAATAATGGGTCAGTTTCTAGATCTGCCGGTGTGGCAAATGCAGCGACTGCGGCTGGCGAGCTTGCTGCATCGGATTGCGCCTGCTCAGTTTGATGACCACACGATGGGCAACCAAGAGGGCGATAGCTGCCCGCTGCATCCGGGCGCGCAGACGCTGCGGGTATTGCCCAGGCTCAGGGCGATCGCGCAAATCATTTCTCACCAGCATGAGTGGTGGGATGGCAGCGGTCAGCCAGCGGGTCTGGAAGGCGACAAAATTCCGGTGGAGTCCAGAATATTGGGCCTGGTAGCAGCCTTTCAGCAGGCGGCGGCCCATCGTCGCTACGAAGCTAGTCAGCAGACCCACCCGAAGGCGGTATCCCTATCCCCAACTGCCGAAAATGAATGGCAGCATGTTACCGATGCCTTTGCCGACTGTCAGGCTGAGGCGGACGATCACTGGGATCCTAAGCTTTTAGAGATATTGGGCTTTTTGGTGACGGGCTTGCAGCAGGGCCTGAGTCTGCCGACCATTCCACTCAAACTGTCTATGGGCACCGGTCTACTCAATCCTGAGGTAGCAGATTCCTGGCCATCGTTCTCTGTTTCTGAGAAGACGAAGTCTACTTAAGCTTCTCCTCAGACACCTTTGCATACATCCTATTTTTTGCAGCGCACAAAAATGAGTGAACCAATTGACATTGACGCAGTCCGGGCGGGCAATCTCAAAAAGCTAGCCGGTGCCAACTTAGAAGAGTCCGATTTAGCGGGCTGCGACCTGTCCGGCGTGCAGCTAGCGGGTGCAATCCTCTCTGGCTGCGACCTGAGCCGGGCCAATCTCAACCGCGCTCACTTAGAGGGTAGTAACCTGGTTGGGGCTAACCTGGCTGGGGCTGATCTGCGCGCCAATCTATGGGGCGCAAACCTGATGCAGTGCGACCTCACTGGCGCAGACCTGCGGGGCGCTAACTTACGAGGCGCTAACTTAATGGGCGCTAAGCTGACGGGTGCTAGCCTTACCGGCGCTTTTTTGAGCGGGGCCTCGCTAATGGGCGCGAACCTTAAAGGGGCTGATGTTCGCGGCGCGGATCTGCGCGGGGCCAATCTCAGTGACAGCACCCTGCGCAGCACCGACTTTTCTCGGGCCGACCTGCAGGGCGCAACCCTGAGCGAGGCCAACCTGGAAGAAGCCAATCTACAGGCCGCTAACTTTACGGGCGCTTCTCTGGCTCGCGCTAACTTGCTGTGCGCCGACTTTCAGGATGCCATCATGGCGGGTGCCAACCTGACCGGGGCCTGTACGACCGGCACGATATTAGATTAATAATTGCCCTAACTGCGAAAACACCCGATGCTCACTGCCAGTTGATAGCTTTGAGCATCGGGTGTCTGACTGTGTCGAGCGGACCTGTGGTGGCTTAAACGGCGATCGCTGCCTTCTCCGCTTTCTCTATCTTGTCGACAGAGCCGAGCAGTTCAGCTGCCCAGCGATCTACGTCATAGGCTTTCACCGCTTCGTACATGCGGCCCATCCGCTTCTTGCGCTCTTCGGGCTCCATCGCGAGCGCCTGGTCGATTGCCCGATCCATGCTGCTATCGGCGTAGGGGTTTGTCAGCACCGCGTCCGGCAGTTCTACCGCTGCTCCGGCAAATTCAGAGAAGACCAGCACGCCATCCTCCCCGCCTTTGGCCACCACAAACTCTTTGCCGACCAGATTCAGACCGTCTCGCAGGGGTGTAATCCAGGCAATATCTGCTGCCGCATACAGCGCCAAAATCTCTTCTAAAGGCAGCGCTGAAGTAAAGAGTAAAATTGGTGTCCAGCTCAGCTTCGCGAAGCGACCGTTGATTTTACCGACGAGCCGCTCGATTTCGCTTTGCGCGGTCTTGTAAATTCGCATGCCGGTTGCTGGCTTAGCGACCGCGACGACAAAGTTAATTTTGCCTTGCAGCTCTGGCCGCCGGGTTAGCAGGCGCTCGTAGCACAGCAGCATTTCCTTGGTGCCTTTCACATAGTCCACCCGCCCGGCAGAGACAATGAGCTGGCGCTCGCCTCCCATTTCTGCGCGAATCTCTTCAACTCGCTTTTTCACCGATGGCTTCTCGACAACGGAGCGAATAAAGTTAACATTCGTACCCACTGGGAAAGCCCCTAAGTGAACGAGCTGCCCTTTGTAGCGCACCTGTGTGGTAATTTCTGGAACGGCTAAGGCAGTGCCGCGCGGGGTAAATTCTTTGGCGACGGGCTCTCTTTTGACAATCTCGATGTCGCAGAGACCTTGGGCGATCGCCACAAAGTTCTCCACGTAGCGCGGAATGTGAAAGCCGCACACATCACAACAGAGAATGCTTTCAACAATCTCTTCGCGCCAGGGCAGCACGTTGAAAGCATCGGGACCAGGAAAAGGCGTATGGTGAAAAAAGACAATCTTGGCATTCGGTCGCTGCTGACGAATGTAGTAGGGCGTCAACCACAGGTTGTAGTCATGAATCCAGATCAGCGCGTCATCGGCAGCATCTTCGCAAGCAGCATCAGCAAACCGTTTGTTGATATCTTGAAAGTTCTCCCAGTCAGAAGATTCGTAGGTAAACTGCCAGGGAAAAGAGTGCAGAATTGGCCAAAAAGCTTCTTTGGAGGTAACGTGATAAAAATTCTTCACTTGCTCGGCGCTGAGCGGAATTCGACGCACAGTACCGTTCTCATTGCCCTCGAAGCTCATGCGCTCTTTAAAGCTGTTCTTTTGATTGGGGTTTATCTGTTTCCAAGCGATCCAGGTGCTTTGCTCAGCGCTGGCAAAAAAGCTCTTGATAGTCGGTAGAATACCGTTTGGGCTTTTCTTTTCTCGATAGTAGGTCTGACCATTTTCGATGACCTCATCGTACGGCTCGCGGTGATAAAGAATAACAAGGGATGATTTCATAGATGAAAAACCTCCGGAGAGTTAGCAAATGTACAGCGGGTTCAGGCGAAAAATCGGTTGGCGATTTTGCCTTTATATTTATATTTAGCGCCTGATCAACACCGTTGGCTGACTGAAGATAAATCCAGCCGGCCGTCACTGCGGCGAATAAAGCCCTATTCTGCAGCCCCTTCTTAATTCAGGCTGTAGCTAGTTCGCCCTGAGAGCGGCGATGAGTGCCCCACCCAATAGTCACACTAAATCAAGGCGTTGGCTAGCGCCGCTGCCGTCTTGCTCAAGACAAAATGCTTGGGGTGGGGCAGTACAGCGCTTCGGATAAATGGTCAATCGCTGTTGCGGCCCCGTCTATCGGGTTACCCGTTTATCCAACTGCTCAGTTGGTTACGCTACCGCAGCTTGGCTGGCTTGGCTGGCGTTGGACGAGCATGAAAGCGGGGGAGAAGTCTGACCGCTTCTGCCGAGAAAACCTTGTAGAAGAGGCTCTCAGCGCTCAATACAACGCGCTCAATACAACAGCTAATGCAACAATATAAACAAGCTAAGATGATCAGCCCTTGATAGAGATCGTCGAAGCTAAATGTTAAGGCTAGATGCTGTTGAGCTACTCGGATTGACTAACCTAACCTGATTGAAATTTAAGAGAAGCAGCCAAGGGTTACTTTAAATTAGCAGGCGAATTTATAGGGCAAATGTTTACTCGATAGTGTCAGTGTAGACAATACCTCTCACGGTGTAGTTTAGGGATCTTCCTATAGACAGACAATCTTAAGCGCTGCCTGCCGCTAGCCGTTTGGAATAGAGGCGATCGCTGCTCGGGCGGACGGCTATGAGTGGATTAGCCGAACTCAGTCAGGCATAGGTTCAGATAGAGAAAAGCTTTTCCTATTCCAGGAATTAGGTTTAGAGTAGTGGACAGAAAGCAGCATTCATTTTTAACCGCGTCTTTAACCGCGCTGGTGAGACCTGCGAATAGCGGCGCTTCGAGTGCGTGGCTGACCGTATGTCTGATCCGGCGTTTGATTGCGTAAGAATGTAGACTACCCTTTTTGCACACCAGGACTTGCACACTAGGACTGTTTATGAGCCATCCTCTCTCCGAGCGCGCCCTTTCACTTCCCCCGGTCGAGCTGCAGGAGCCAGAAACCGCAGCCCTCTCAGCTTGGGCGGTCGAAGTCGGTGAGTCTGGAGCGACTTATTTTGAGATTGGTCAGCAGTTAGCTCGGCGGCTAGGGGCTCACGTCTGCGCCGATGGCCTGACGGAGATTGGCTTTTGGGTGCCGAAGCTGGCGGGCCAGATTTTGCCGAATGAGCGCAATAATATCTATCTAGAGATATTTACCCCACTCGAACCAGTAGATTTCTCTCAGCCACAGCAGACCGTGTCGTTTCGCTACGAATGTGTTGAGCCATCACTCCAGGGCGAATTTGTCTGGGCGGTGGTCAGCGGTATGCAGTCGGGATCGCGCGATCAGCTCGGCAGCCTCTACTGGCTGCGCTACCGCGACTTTAATGACGGCCAGCTATATACAGTGCGCGATGTGGCTCCTTACTCCCTGCCCTATGGCGTGTTTGCGCCCGCAGAACTGTACGACTTTGACCGGCTGCAGCAAAACCGGCGCGATCGCGACTACTTCACCCAGGCCGCTCAAGCTGAACCCGTGACGCCAGCGGCCACTGGCGATGAGCCTGCCCTGCCCCGCACTGCTGCGCCCTGCAATATTTTGCAGCTGCACGTGCCTACGGCCTCAGCGACCGGCACCCTGTCCGGTTTGACTGAGGTTTACCGGCAGATTGCCCAAAAAATGGAGCAGGGCGAGTCCCTGACGCCAGCAGAGCAAAACTACATTGGCTACGATGCGGTGCAGCTGTTGCCTACTGAGCCCACGATTGAATATCGTTCAGAAGATAGCGATCGCGACTTTTTTAGCTTTGCCCCTGAGAGCTATCATGCGGTTTACGGCACCGACGGCCCGGTCTGTACGCGCGAGCCGCTCCAGATCACGCTGCGCCCGCCAGATACGCTGAACTGGGGGTACGACGTGCCGATTTTGGGGTCTTCGGCGACCAATGCGTCGCTCTTAGGCAGTCTGCGCCCGGACGAGGTGATTGACTTTATCGCTGAGCTGCACAGCTTTCCGGGTAAGCCCATTCAGGTGATTTATGACCTCGTCTACGGCCATTCAGACAATCAGGCGCTCGACTTGCTCAGCCGCCAGTTTCTCGCGGGGCCAAATATGTATGGGCAAGACCTCAGCCATACGCTGCCGATGGTGCGAGCGACGCTGTTAGAGATGCAGCGGCGCAAGCTCAATACGGGAATCGACGGTATTCGCATCGACGGCGGGCAGGACTTTCGCTTTTTTAACCCCTTCTCCGGTCGGCTGGAGTATGACGACAACTACCTGATGGCCATGAGCGACGTGGTGCAGGAAATCAACGGCGCTCAGCGGCTGATGTTTACCATTTTTGAAGACGGTCGCCCCTGGCCCGCAGAAGGCTGGGAGACGACTTCTACCTACCGGGAGCTGATTGACTTGCGCCCCGATGCCTTTCAGTGGGGCCCGCTGATTTTTGCGCACAATACGCCAGCGCTGAAGGGCTATTGGGACTACAAATGGCCGCGTGTGCAGGAGGTGATGCAGAAGGGTGATCGCTGGATTACCGGCTGCGGCAACCACGATACGGTGCGGCGAGGTACTCAGATTGCGACCGATGTCGATATCAACTGGAACTTGGGCGAGACGCTGCCAGAAGTGCTTGATAACGCCTACGACAATCCGGCGGTGACGCTGTGGGTCTATGGCTTTAGTCCGGGCCTGCCGATGGAATTTTTGAATGCGCTAATGCACAGCGGCTGGGGATTTTTCCGCAGTACTGACGACCGCTATGGCGTCAAGGTCGCCGCTGAAGAGTTTGGCTTTTTAGACTGGCAGGTGACGCCCGAAAGCTATGAGCGGCCTCATTTCTTTACCGGCCTGAAGCAGTTTGGCTTTGAGCGGCTAGCCCTGCTGCGGCGCTTTACCCAGATGCTGACCACCGCTATGGAAAAGTTTGAGTATGACCTGGCGCTGGTCGCTCGCTTTTGTCGTCGGTGGAGCTTAGAGCCCGATGGCCTGGTGCAAGAGCCTGCGCTGGAGGCGTTTTGCCATAACTTAGAAGCGGCTCAGCTCAAGGCTTTTGCGCTGGCTTTCATGGAAGATTGCCATGAGTTTAGCCGGGTCTCTCACTTCGCGGCGGGTGTGAATGGCGATCGCGCTGCCTTCAACCTAGCCATGCGCCAATACCGACAGGCCAACCCCTGGCTGATGGAAAATCTTTCGGGAACTGACCGGTTCAACCGCGTTAGCGAATCGGGCCACACTTTGTTTTATGGGGTGCGATCGCAGCCTAGCCCGGCTCAATCGAGCCCGATTATCGAGCCTAAGAAAATTGCCCTGCTCGCTCATATGGGCGGCAATCCGGCACAGACCGCTTTACTCGACTGGCTGCAGCTAGATCCTCACGAATGGCGCGTCGTCATGACTTCGCCAGGACTAGTCGTGGCCGAAGCCGAAGCCTTAAAAGGGCTAACGCTAGAGGATGGCCAAGCCGTTTTACTGGAGAATCGGCCTTGAGATCTTGAACAATCATGGCTTGGGCTCGCGATCTGGCAGGCAGGGGTCTACAGTCGAAAGGGAGCATTCATTAATAGAAAAACGCCATGAGCCAACCTCAGTACATCATGGCCCTTGATCTGGGCACCACTGGCAATCGCGCCATTTTGTTTGACCACAGCGGCCATATCGTCGGCCAGGCCTACCAGGAGCTGACGCAGCATTACCCCAAACCGGGCTGGCTAGAGCACGACGCGACCGAAATTTGGCAGGCCGTCGTCCAGGTGATGAAAACTGCGCTGACCGATGCTCAGACTGAAGCGACCGAGATTGCTGCCATCGGTCTGACGGTACAGCGAGAAACTTGCCTGCTGTGGGACAAGACAACTGGCCAGCCACTACACCCGGCAATTGTCTGGCAAGATCGCCGCACTGCGCCGCTGTGCGATCAGCTGCGGGCCGAGGGCAAGGCGGAGATGATCGCCGATAAAACTGGCCTGATTCTTGACGCTTACTTTTCAGCAACCAAGCTGAACTGGCTGCTAGATACGGTTAAGCAAAACGGGGTGAACGACTTCAGCAATGTTCTCGCGGGCACGATAGACACCTGGGCGCTGTGGAACCTGACCGGCGGCAAAGTCCACGCGACTGACCACAGCAATGCTAGCCGCACTATGCTGCTCAACCTGTCTACCCATCAGTGGGACAGCGAACTGCTAGATCTATTTGGCATTCCTGCTAGTTTGATGCCCCAGATCCAGCCGAGCCTGGGCGAATTTGGCCAGCTGGATAAGAGCATTTTGGGCGTAGAAATTCCGATCATGGCTATTCTCGGCGATCAGCAGGCGGCGCTGTTTGCCCACGGGTGCGATCGCCCCGGCTTACTGAAATGCACCTACGGCACCGGCAGCTTTTTGGTGGCTCATACAGGCGGCGAAGTCGTCCGAGCCCCGCAGCTACTCAGCACCATTGCCTGGAGTGAAGCCGCTGACAGCCGCAAAGCAAGCGCTCAATCTGAGCAGGTTGGCTATGCCTTAGAAGGCGCGATGTTTACCAGCGGTGCCTGCATTCAGTGGCTGCGCGACGGGCTGAAGCTGATCAGCAGCGCAGCGGAGACAGAAAAATTAGCAGCGCAGGTGCCTGACAGCGATGGCGTTTACTTCGTGCCAGCCCTGAGTGGCTTAGGCGCACCCCACTGGGATATGTCGGCGCGCGGGGCCTTTATGGGGCTCACCGGCGGTGCGCAGCGGGAGCACATGGTACGGGCGGTTTTAGAGGCGATCGCCTTTCAGGTTAAAGAAGTCGTCGATGCGGTCAATGCCAACTGCGAGACACCCATTGGCCGCTTAAAGGTAGATGGCGGAGCCTGCAATAACAACTTTTTGATGCAGTTTCAGGCAGATGCGCTGGGCATACCCGTAGAGCGGCCCGAGGTGCGAGATGCGACAGCGCAGGGGGCCGCTTTTGCAGCAGGATTGGCAACCGGGTTTTGGGACGATTACGAAGCCCTTGTCGCTACCCGCAAGGTAGACCGCGTGTTTGAACCGCAGCCAGATAGAGTCACCGCTGAACATTTTGCTCAGTGGCAAAAGGCCGTAGCGCGGGCAAAGGCATGGGTCTAGTCGGTTTTTATCTGTAGGATTTTACCTTTAGATAATGTTTCAACGTCAAAATGTCAGGGTAGATCCCTTAGCGCTTTGACGTTGAGAATTTTCCTGCGTGCTCTTTCTTCAGTTTTTACTTACACCCTCTCTTAAAAATTTATGCCAGCTTCTCTTCAAAATCTCTCTCTTGATCATGAGACGTTTGTTCGCGCGCTAGCCACCACCGAAAATCTGTTGATCATTCAGGATCTTGACGGTGTCTGTATGGGCCTAGTTAACGATCCGCTGACTCGCCGCATTAGCACCGACTATGTGAGTGCGACGCGGGCATTTGGTACTCATTTTTACGTGCTGACCAACGGCGAACATATCGGCAGGCGAGGAATCAATCGGATTGTTGAACAAGCTTTTGGTATGGATGCAGCTAACCTGCAAAAGCAGAATAGCTATCTGCCAGGGTTGGCTGCGGGGGGCGTACAGTGGCAGATTCGCAGTGGAGAGTTCTCCCATCCGGGCGTTAGCGAAGCGGAGTTGGCTTTTCTTAAGGCGGTGCCAGAGAAAATGGAAACCTGTTTGAGAGCGTTCTTTAAGCAGACTTCTCCTGCCCCTCTGTTACCAGACCTGGATCGATATATCGCTGCCACTGTATTAGATAACATCGCTTCGCCTACGGTCAATCTCAACAGCGTTTATCCGCTTTTTGCTGATGACAATGACGTTTTCGTAGCGCTGCAAAAGAGACTGCGATCGCTCCTTCAAGATCTCCTTTCTCAGGCCGCTCAGCAGGGCATGGAAGATTCTTTCTTTATTCACTATGCGCCTAACTTAGGCCGAGATACCGAGGGTCAAGAGATTGTCTGGTTTGGCCAGTCAGGAGAGTCGGGGACAACAGATTTTCAGTTTATGCTGCGCGGTGCGATCAAAGAGGCCGGGGTGCTAGCCCTGCTGAATCACTATTATTTTCAGCGTACGGGCAGCTACCCGCTGGGCAAAGACTTCAACGCGCGTCAGGCTCCTCACGACATGACGGCGCTAGTTGACCTGGTCAAAGCTAATTTCGACCCGGCGATGATGCCGATGATTGTTGGGGTGGGTGACACGGTGACTGCGCAAGTGCAGGGCGATCAGGTGAAGCGGGGGGGAAGCGATCGCAATTTCCTCCAACTCATTCAAAATCTGAACGATGTCTTTGACAGCGGCAATCTTACCGTCTATGTAGACAGCAGCGGCGGCGAATTGAAGAACCGCAAGCCGCTGCAACTAGCTGATGAGAATGGCGTACGGAGTGTAGTCCGTGGCCCCGGTGACGATGCCGATCCGCTGCGGCTAAGCGTCGTTTTTCCTGGGGGATATGAGCAGTATTGTCAGGTGTTTGCCAGAGCAGCGGGCGATCGCCTCTCGCAAAAGCCTCTCTAGGGCGCGCATCCCTCTTCAAAAAACTGCTGTTCTAACTGCGATTTGACAGATCCGATGCGCGATTGAGAAACTGCGTATACTCCGGTTGAAACAATAGTTTTATCGTGCCAGTAGGCCCGTTGCGGTGCTTGGTCAAAATGATTTCGGCAATGCCGCGATCAGGCGTATCGGGGTCGTAATATTCTTCTCTGTAGAGCATCATAATCAAATCTGCGTCTTGCTCGATCGCGCCTGAGTTGTGCGAAACAAGGCCATCTGCCATCCATGCAGCTGGCCCTGGAACGGTTAAATCGTATACTGGTTCTTCGCCAACGGCTTTAATGGACACGATCTCGTCCCAAAAAATATGTGAGGCTGCAACCTCTTTGAGTTCTTGGCTCTCTAAAATATTGGCATAGCTTGAAACAACGTCTCGCGTTGGAGAGAATTTAAAGTGAGCGGATCCGCCGTAGGAAGTTCCTCCCAGTGCGGCCATACGGCGCTGAGAAATTCCTTGATCCTGCATGGTTCGCTTGACAAGTGTGAAGACCTCAACCGGAATGGTGTCTCGGTTAGGATTCGCTTCACCTATTTGCAGCAGTTGGGCTTTGGCCACAGCAGCAGCCTCTACCTTAGGACCAAAAGCGCCCACTAAATTTAGGAACCTGAGCTGATGCTCTTTCCCATAGATATGCACGTTGTAGCACTGAGACTTTGACCATCGCATCCGACTCAAAATCTGCAATCGTAACAGTAAAGCCATTACATCCCGGGCCAAACGCTCACTAATTGTAGAGAAAAAGAGACTAATTCTTTTCTCCTTCCTATTCTGCTGCGGATAGCTGCCGATACAGCCGTCAGTTGCCCATAGATGCCGGAGCAAGAGCGCAATTTGACTATTTGGCAGCTTGAAAACTTCAGCAGGGATATGTTTTTCTGCCGAGCGTTGGTTGAAAATGCCCAATTCTTTCAGCCAGCGTCCTACACCTGCAGGGTGCCAGCGATTCCCGTTTCCAGAAATAACCAACTGGTGCCAGTTTCCTTTGCCAATGTGTCGATTTACCTTACAGTCAAACGCTTCGGCGGCAGCTTTTACGGCTGCGCTATTTTCCTCTGAAGCTGTTGTGTATCGCAAAGGCTGGTGTTTCAGGTAGCTGCCATCGCCAATGAGATGGCCGAGCAAAATGATTCTAAAGTCAGGCCAGGGCTCTGCAGATGGAGATAGCTGAGGCATGTGGTTTGCAACGGCAATCCGGTCGCCAACTTTTAGAGCTTGTAGCCGCCGCCATCCGTCGAACGTGTAAAGACGGTGCTTAGCGGTTGCTTTTAGCTTTCGTCCGCTGGCAGTTGTGATTTCGTAGATAGACTTCACACCGACTTGCCAGACTAAATCTGTCTTCGCTTTGATCAGCTGACCTTGAGCATTCAGGCTAATGACTTCAGGCGTTTTACCAACCAGATTGGCAATAGGCAGCCGCCTACCGTCTGCTAGCCATACCAAAGTATCGCCCGTGACACATTCTCTCAGGTCAGACATCATTGGGCGCTTGTTAGTACGAGACTCTACGCCGCGACTGAGCTGAGAGAGCGCAATGATCGGCACATTGAGTTCGCGGGCTAGTCCTTTGAGCGATCGCGTAATTTTTGACAGCTCCTGCACCCGGTTATCGCCCGCACCTTCCATCAGTTGCAAGTAGTCAATCAAAACTAGCCCCAGGGTTCCCCCCTGTTCGGCCTGCAAGCGGCGAGCCTTAGAGCGAATCTCGGTAACGCCGATGCCCGGCGTATCGTCAATAAAAATCGGTAGCTGCGAGAGCGTATTGATAGCATGGCCCATCGGCTCCCACTCGTGCTGAGAGATTCGCCCGGTGCGCAGGCGACCGCTTTCAATTTTGGCTTCTGAAGAGAGCAGACGGTAAATCAGCTGCGCTTTAGACATCTCCAGGCTAAAGACAGCGACCGGCTGCTTGTGAGTACCCGCGATATTGCGCGCAATGTTCAGCACGAAGCTGGTGTTATGTACGCAAACGTCATTAGCGACAAAGTTGTGAGTATCTGGAATCGTCAGGTCATAGACTTGCTGCTCACCGATTGCTTCGATTGAAACAATTTCATCCCAATAGATGTCGCTAGTTGCTAGATCTTGTAGTGGTTTGTGATCGAGGGCGATCGCTAAAGCAGACAAGCGGCGGCGGCTGAGCGCCCGTTTCCCAACGTGAATATTGCTGCTGCTAGCCAGCTCTGCTGAGCGCGCGAGCCCTGACCAGCTTTCCTTGCCTTTAGCCGCTTTTAGAGTGTCCCAAACTTCTACGGGGATAAGATCTTTATTGGCGTGATATTTTTTGCCTTTTACTACTTCTAGAACTTGTCGAACGGCTGCTTCTTTACTAAAGATGCTAATCTCAGTTGCAAAGGTTGAGAGCGATTCGGCGTCGGTAATGTCTAGCTGCCAAGCAGGCCGTCGAGTTTCTTTGTACTTCACCTGACGGCGCCTGATAGCGGCCAAAATACCAAAACGCAGCAGCAAATGCTGGATTTGCCGGGCCAACTTTTCGCAGACAGAAGCGTAGCCGATTTGGGCCTGACCGCTAGCGAGCACAGAAGCCCATCCATCAGTCGCAAACAATCGGTTTAAGAATAGCGACAGCTGATCTTTTGGCAAAGTGAAAACAGCTTTGGGGATAGTTTTGTTATGGGCACCACGTCCCCAAAGATCATGATCGTCTAGCCATGCTGTGACTGAGTTTTTGCCCGTCCACCGAATAGATTCGTACCCCTGCGGCGCTAGCTGTTCTGCGGAAACTTCGAGAGCGGCGCATAGCTGGTCAAATGTTTCTCGCTGTGG
The DNA here is from genome assembly GCF_002286735.1 of Leptolyngbya sp. BC1307. GTDB lineage: Bacteria > Cyanobacteriota > Cyanobacteriia > Phormidesmidales > Phormidesmidaceae > Phormidesmis. The sequence goes on along the minus strand of NZ_NRTA01000026.1, from coordinate 3,291 downwards.
GGCGCATCTTCCTTGACGCCATTGGGTTATGAGCGAAGGGTTAACGTTGAGTTGCCTGGCCAATAGCCTGCCACCTAAGTTGAGCGATCGCATTAATCGCTCAACTCGTTCACCAAAAGCACAGCGTTCTTGTAGTAGCTTGTCAGTATCTGCTGTGACCATTAGAGAAGGGGTTCGCGTACCGCCACTGGTATTTACGCGAACCTTAGTCCCTGAAAACTGGCAGGCTGCCTCGCTGAAGTCAGTTTGCATCAGAGAATTCGCATTCGTGAACCGGGGGGAGGTTCCCGTTAAGCCACCATCTCCGATGAAATAGGCCAGGAGCTTGACCTGATGCTCGGGGAGAGACTGCTGGCCGAAGATAGGTAAGTGTCTGGGGACGGCAATGCGATCGCCCACAGCTAGTTCAGACAGCGGCTGCCATCCTTTCATCGTCAAGTAGGGATGCGTCAATGTCGTCTCGACCTGCCGCCCTAAGCGAGTCGTCACCCTAAAGACAGGCTTAACGCCATCGTCTACAAAAGCAGAAGGTTGAGTAAGTTCAAATTGCAAACTATCATTCAGCGTTAACAGGTCTGCATGTCTACGCCTGTAGATAGCTTCAATCGTGGCAACCGAGCCATCCGCTAGTAAAATTTCGGCCTCCGCGCTGAGACACTTGCCCATTGCCGGACGAGCAGCGGCAATAATCAGGTCAGAGCGCTGAAAACCCTGAGTCATCGCGTCTAGGTCATAAAAACCGCAGGCCAGGCCGGGAAGAACCATGCCGAGCGATCGCTGCTCAATATCTGAAAAAGTACTGGTGAGAATATCAGAGGTAGCCGTCAGGCCCTGGGTAGGCCGCACCTGGGTAATGCCAAACAGGGCTTGCTCAGACTGGTCAAGCACCGATTCTAAAGGCGTCTCAGTTTCGTAGCCGAGCTGAATAATTTCGCCGCCTGACTGAATCAGCTTACGGCGAGTATATTTATCCATTACCAGCTGAGCGTACTGGTCAATATTGGCCGCGCTAATCGTGCGGTCTACCAGCTGTGCCAGACGGCTCTGACCGCCAACTTTTTCTAGCGTACCTTTATCTTTGAGCCAGGAGGCAATGCCCATCATATCGGTTGGCAGCCCTCGCGCCTGCAAATCTAGCGCTGCTTGGTAAATGCTGCGGTGCGCACCAATATAAAAGGCTTCGGGGGTGATAATTTCTGTCACTCGCCCCACGGCCTCTGGATCAATTAAAATGCCGCCCAAGATGGCCTCTTCTGCCTCAATGTTTTGGGGTGGCAAGCGGTCAATGGCGGGCTTGAAACGGGGCTCTTGGACCATGGGAAAGCGGAGAGAATCTGCTTTAAATAGTAAAAGGGTAGGAAGCAGTATTAGCTCCCTACCCTGATTAAGTTAACGAACATTTGTACTGTTCGCCAGTAAGCATGCGCTATGGCCTATCGTCAGGCTAATCAGCTGCGACTCGCAGGTTGATGGTAGCCGTCACGTCGCTGTGCAGCTTGATATCTACCTTGTACTCACCGAGCTTATTGATGTCGGGCAGGGTGATTTCACGGCGATCTACTTCTTTACCGGCGTTTGCCTGAATCACTTCAGCAACCTCAGCAGCGGTGACCGTTCCAAAAATAGCTTCGTCTTCACCGACAGCTTTTTTCACGGTGAACATGCCGATGGTGTTGAGCGCGGTCTTCGTCGCTTCGGCCTCTTGCTTGATTGCTTCTAAGCGCTGGCGCTCTTGCTCACGACGACGCTCTACCTGCTTGAGTACGCCGGGTGTCGCTCTGTAGGCCAAACTGCGCGGAATTAAGTAGTTGCGGGCATAGCCGGAGGCAACTTCTACCAGGTCACCGTTGCTGCCAAGTTTGGGCACGTCCTGATTGAGGACTAACTGAGTTCTTTTTTTCGCCATGGCTCTTACTAAATTTTTTCAGCGCAGTTTATCAGCTTACCGAAATTAGGCGCGAGGCGCAACTTAAAATTGCGGTTGCTCTGCTTTCACAACTAGCAGTAACCCGTCGGCTGCTCTTAAAACAACGTAGGCTTTCGTAAAAGTTGGGGCGGGCGTTAATACTTCTTTTTGAAATGGAGAACGCTCTCTTCTTTGAAAGAAGCCAGAAATTTCTACTACTCGAACCGGTGTATTGAGAAACGGATGATCTGTTTCTATGGGTTCTAATAGCTGTGCATGAGCTTCTTCGTAACTCATCAAACTAGACTTAACAACTCTTAAATCAGTTGCTCTAAACCTTTTTGAGGCTATATCAAGCGCTTTGTCTACTACAGCTTGTTCGCCGATATCCACTGTCAGGTTATCTTCTGACGATGCTTGGCTCATAAGATTTAGATGCGTTTGCCCTGTGCGTTGATTGGTTCTGTTAGAAGCGATCCTTCATTTCGCGGATGCGGGCGAATACCGTGACCGGGTCTTGACTGCGAGCAACTGACTGTAGGGCGGGGCTGTCCCAGCGGAGAAAGGGATTGGTGGCTTTTTCTTCGGCGAGCAGTGAGGGGACGGTGGGCTGGTTTTGCTGACGGGCAGTGGTAACGGTTTTTAGGCGCGATCGCAGTTCCTCATTTCCCCCATCTACGCTTACTGCAAACTTCAGATTATTCAGCGTGTACTCATGGCCGCACCACACTCGCGTCTGGTCTGGCAGCTGGCGCAGCTTGCCGAGTGAAATCGCCATCTGCTCAGCCGTCCCTTCAAATAGCTTGCCGCAGCCACCCGCAAACAGCGTATCGCCAGGAAATAGATCGCCGGGTTCTCCGTCTGCCGCTGGCGTGAAATAGTAAGCAATATGACCTCGGGTGTGACCGGGGACAAAAAAGACTTCGCCGGTACGATCTGCGAATTGGACGCGATCGCCCTGCCCTAAAAAATGCTGCTGCCCCGGTATTCGCCCCTGATCTTGCGCGCCGCCATAGACCTGCGCCTCAGGAAAGCGCTCTAGTAGCTGGCGGTTGCCGCCGACATGGTCATTGTGGTGGTGCGTATTAAAAATGGTGACCAGCGTCGCGCCTAGCTCATTGAGCTTTTTAAGAACAGGCGGGGCATCGGCAGGGTCAACCACAGCTGCTGTACTATCAGCCGGGTTATACAAGACATAAATGTAGTTGTCAGTGCGGGCAGGCAGGCGATAGATTTCCATAGTGGCGTGTAGTCAGGCGTGAGAAGGCTGTCAGTAGTGGAAGGCCCAGTGAAGTCTCTCCCTCTGACCCTGCGGGTACAGACGGAGCTTCCTAAGACTTAGCGCTTCAATGGGTGTTTGTCTTAAGAATTCCTGGTTATTCCGA
>NZ_NRTA01000025.1 GCF_002286735.1 Leptolyngbya sp. BC1307 | reverse complement strand
CTTCTAGGCAGCAACACAATAAAAAGGCCGGTCGCCTTGACTTCATGGTGATCACCGTTAAATTTCTGCCTGACTAATCTTTTGTCAGTCAATCAGGAGTCTCAGTCACCCTACTAATCAAATTAGGCAAGATAGCCCATCTAACAGTGCAGTCGTGTGGCGGTAGATAGATTTGAACACTTATCAATAACCTCTGACCCACCCGCGCCAATAAAGTGTTAGGGGCATCTGCAAGCGACTTAGATTACATCGATTTTAATTGCTGGCGCAGCATGTAACCAATCCACTCCCGCAAGTTCATTAAACGTACCGAGGTTCTTTCAGACACACCAGACTCTGATGAAGGATCCAATCGAGGTATAGTCGTCCCAGTATATGAATTGTCACGCAGGATAGCACCTTCATGAAGGTATTTCGATCTCTTTTGATAGTGAGATTTGAATATTTTAATGAGGGAATGTCCCTCTTCTAACGCCAGATATTTTTTCACATAGTCAACGACTCGTGCCGAAATTTTATATTGCACCTGACCGCAGCTATCGCACCTTCCTGAAGGATTAGAGTCAATTGTTGAAGCTACTTCAATTGCTGACATATACAACACAGTGGCAAGCTCTTCTGCTCGTCTAGAAAAAAGTGTTGATACTGATTTTAGTCGGGGATGTTCTTGCAGGGATACAGTGGTTACTCCATCTTCATTCTCCTGTTCTCCCGTAAAGATTAATCGGTCGTAGATTAACGCATCTTGTTCTCTCGCTACATGAAAGTGATGGCAAGAACGGATAAAAGCTTCTTCTTCAGAACTTAGCTCATTTCCAGACACGATGCGATCAAAAAATTGAACAGCCTGAGATGAAAGAAGTAGATAACCGCTGTAGTGTGGAATGTCATCCATCCATTCTTCGTCGGAAACAAAAGTATTTACCTCCGGGTAACTTGTTTTTTCTGACTCCATGTCAGATATGATGTCTTGCCTATCCTCTTGACCTGAAAGCCAGAAGAGGCTATTTGTTTCTACGCTAAGAATATCCAACAAACATGACGAGATACGCAAAACTTCTGCTTTAGCATCTACGCCATCAAAGGCCCTTACTTTGATCTTGAGCAGAGAGGTAGCAGGATGCTGGTCTGGTGAAATTTCAAACCACTGACCGGAATAAGGAGCGAGTGATCTGTAGAGTGAGGAAACTGGCGCTTCTAAAGTTTTGATTACAGGATTATTTCGGCGCTGATATGCCCTATCAACAGCATCTTTCAATTGTTGCCCCAATTCACTTTCTTCATTTATGGATTTACCGAACTGCTCTCCAAAATGGATTCCGCTAATTACAGCTTTTTGACTGTACGTAAGCGAGATAGATATCACATCTTCCTGATCTATATCAGCCCAGCCAAGAAATATGGTTTGTGAAGCTCCATCCTTGTGCGGTTGATAATTCCAAGCACATTTTCCGAATTTACTCCGCAACTCAGCCCAGAAAGCACGTAAAAAGCTGTTTGATTCGAGAAGACCTGAAATTTTGTCAATCTTAATTTTCATGGGATAGCAGAGGGTGATTGAAAAGAAAACTGATCAGATTTCTATATTCTCATACGTAATCCTAAAGTCTCAAAAGGGAGCTATGCTTGCCATCTAATCACAGGGAGATAGGCGAGAAGTTTCTGTCTAAACATAGCTGATCGCAGGCTAGTAAATCCAAGCAATCAATCCTTCATTCACAAGACGAAAACTACAAGTTCTTTTCCCTTACAAAATTGGGCTAAAACAAAAGCCACTCGATCCGAAAACTGGGTGGCTTTTGCTATAAAAATCTGGTTTCGGACGTTACAAGTCTGATGTTAAGCCTGACGTGAGTAGTACTCAACGACCAGCAGCTCATTGATGTTCAGCGCAATCCATTCGCGCTCAATGACGCTATTGACCTTCGCTTCCATCTTGCCCTTGTCAAACTCCAGGTGAGCGGGAATGTTGGCCAAACCTGGAAACTCCAAGTTCGACTCTACAAGCTTCCGAGAAGCTTCCTTATTGCGTACCCCAATTACATCACCCGGACGACACTGATAGCTCGGAATGCTCACTACCCGGCCATTGACCGTAAGATGCCCGTGATTGACCACTTGCCGCGCCGCCGGGATGGTTGGTCCCATACCCAAACGAAACGCCGTGTTGTCCAGCCGCATCTCTAGCTGCTGTAAAATCACCTGTCCGGTAGAACCCCCGGCCCGACGTGCTTTTTTCACGTAGCGGAGGAGCTGGCGCTCGGTAACACCATAGTTGTAACGAAGCTTTTGCTTCTCTTCTAGACGAATGCCGTACTCAGACTTCTTTTTACGAGCCTGACCGTGCTGTCCAGGGGGATACGCTTTCCGAGCCGATTTGCGGGTTAAACCCGGCAGGTCGCCTAAGCGGCGCACCACTCTTAGGCGAGGACCTCTATATCGAGACATTGTTTCTCCAACTAAATTTGTTCACAGATCTGGCATTATAGCCTACAACCTGCCGCTGGTTTTGCTGCCTTGCTACGCCAGCGCGATTTTTTGAATAGGCGCGATCGCCCCCACTTTCTTAAACCGCACCGCCTGCTGCAAAAGCTGCCACGCCTGAGGAGACAGCGCCGCCGGAAACCCCAAAGCAGCAGTCACCAGCGGCTGCTTTTGCTTGAGCGCCACCAGCGCCCAGTGCAAATGCAAATACTGACGAATAGTCGCCAGCTTAGGGATCTGAGCTTGGTGCTGCTCGCCAATCCGCGCATAGATCCGCTCTTTGATCAGCATATTCGTCTGTAACCGCCGCTGTAGCGCAATTTTTTGGTCGTAGCCACCCGGCCAAACCGTGCGATAAGCCAAACACTGATTGATAAACAGCGCATCGCCATGCTCAGCCACCCGAATCCAAGAGTCGATATCGTCACAGCTCGTCATGCTCAAATCCCAGCCGCCCGACTTGAGAAAGGCATCTCGCCGTACCGCCACCTGAATCGGCGTACCAAACGGCACCACTTCTAGCAACATGCCGTAGTGAATATCGCCCTGAGGAATGTAAAAGACTTCACCGGGGCCAGTGCTGGGCGTGCGGCTCAGTTCGCGTTCTTCAGTATCGACCTGCGCTGCCTGGCAGGAGCAAATCACCGCAGCGGGCCGCAGACTCACCGCCTCAGCCATTTTTTCTATGCAGTCAGTTGCCAGATAGTCGTCGTCATCTACTAGCTTGATCCACTCGCCGCTGGCCGCTTCTACCCCTACATTCACCGCGCCTGCATGTTTGGTATTGGTTGAGTTGCGCACGTAGGTGACGCGATCGCCCAGCGACTCTACATAAGCCGATGTCCCATCAGTCGAGGCATTGTCTACCACCACTACCTGCGCAGGCACCGTTTGGTCAAAAGCCGACTGCACCGCTCGCTTGAGCAGGTCAAGCCGGTTATAAGTCGTAATTACAATGCTAAAGGGCACCGCTGCCATCGCTTAGCGCTCCACAAAACGTAGACTCACTCTCTGGTTAAAGATAGTCTTTTAGGAGCGGTGCTGGTTACTCTAACCAGGCCAATCACTCAGGATAGTTAAAACGATGAAGCCTCAGTAAATTCTCTGAATTTTTGTTGAGGGCTGCCGGAGATGTATCTTTTGCCAGTCACTTACAGAGTCAGAAGGTTAGACTAGCTTGAAAGCGCTTACGTTTTTTCTTAACCCCTTTAGGTTTGCACTCTCATAGTGATGGTTAACTCTGCGATGAACAGCCCCGCCCCCCAGCAATCTCAATCTGCCGTGCCCAGCCAGTCGGTGCAGTCCCCATCGCCGCTGCGTGCTGTCTTTGGGCGTACTGTCTTTGGGGCGCTGACCGCTGGTACGCTCGCCGTCACAATGCTGTTGGGTCAAGGCTGGGTCGGGCGATCGCCTGCCATAGCCCAAACAACAGCCCCCACCACAGAAGCCGAAACTCAAACGCCCCCACCCGAAGCTACCCAGACGGGCGGTGAGGAAGAAGCCATCACCTACGGCGAGCTGCTGAAAAAAATTGATAACGGCGAAGTCGCAGAATTAGAGCTTGACCAGATGGGCGGCGTTGCCAGAGTCCGGCTCAAGTCAGACGCAGAAGATGCCCCGTTCCGCGAAGTCAAAATATTTGCCAACGACCGCAACCTCGACCTGCAAGAACGACTCCAAGCCAATGACGTCGCTTGGGAAGCCAGCCCCAACAGCGATAACAGCGCACTCACAGGCTTTGCCACCACCGCTTTTATCGGCATGATCGTCGTATTCGCCATGCTGATGCTGCTGCGAAAATCAGCGGGCTCAGGCGGCGGGGCAATGAGCTTTGGCAAATCAAAGGCGCGCTTTCAAATGGAGGCAAAAACCGGCGTCGTGTTTGACGATGTGGCCGGTATTGATGAAGCCAAAGAAGAGCTACAAGAAGTCGTGACCTTTCTCAAAAATCCTGAGCGATTTACCGCAATTGGCGCGCGCATTCCCAAAGGTGTGCTGCTAGTCGGGCCTCCAGGCACAGGTAAAACGCTGCTGGCCAAGGCGATCGCTGGCGAAGCCGGTACGCCCTTCTTCAGTATTTCTGGCTCCGAATTTGTCGAAATGTTTGTCGGGGTTGGCGCTTCTCGCGTCCGTGACCTGTTCAAAAAAGCCAAAGAAGCTTCCCCCTGTATCGTCTTTATCGATGAGATTGACGCAGTCGGTCGGCAGCGCGGCACTGGCATTGGCGGCGGTAACGATGAGCGCGAGCAAACGCTCAACCAGCTGCTGACCGAAATGGACGGCTTTGAGGGTAACAGCGGCATTATCATCATCGCGGCCACCAACCGCCCCGACGTGCTCGACTCAGCCTTGCTGCGCCCCGGTCGCTTTGACCGCCAGGTGATGGTAGATCTGCCCGGCTACAACGGTCGCCTGGGTATTTTACGGGTGCATGCCCGCGACAAAAAAATTAGTGAAGAAGTCAAGATGGAGGCGATCGCCCGTCGCACCCCCGGCTTCTCAGGCGCGCAGCTCGCTAACCTGCTGAACGAAGCGGCCATTCTCACCGCCCGTCGCCGTAAAACTGCCGTCACCATGCTAGAAGTCAATGACGCCATTGACCGGCTGACGATGGGTCTGAGCCTGACCCCGCTGCTAGACAGCAAGAAAAAGCGACTGGTCGCCTATCACGAAGTCGGCCATGCCCTAGCAGGCACCCTGTGTAAGAATGCCAGCCCGCTGAACAAGGTGACGATTATCCCGCGATCAGGTGGCGTCGGCGGCTTTGCTAGCTTTTTGCCTAAAGAAGAGCAGGTAGATGACGGCCTGATCTCCTACGGTGAGATTGTCGATCAGCTGGTGGTCGCGCTGGGGGGTCGTGCCGCTGAAGAAGTGATCTTTGGCCATGACGAAGTCACTGTTGGCGCTAGCAGCGATATTGAGCAGGTGACTCGCATTGCCCGGCAGATGGTCACTCGCTACGGTATGTCTGAGCTAGGGTCTTTTGCCCTAGAAAGCGCTAACTCCCAGCCCTTTTTGGGCCAGTCAAACCTGATGGGCGGCGGCCATGAGTATTCCGACCAGCTAGCCACCAAAATTGATGAAAAGGTGCGGGCGATCGCGCAAGAAAGCCTGGAAAAAGCGATCGCCATTATCAGCAACAATCGCACCCTGGTTGACCGGCTGGTAGATACGCTAATCGAAAAAGAGACTATCGATGGCGACGAGTTTCGTCACATTGTCAGCGAATACATTCAGGTACCCGACAAAGATACCGTCAAACTCACTGAGTCAATAGTGGGTCAATAGCCGAGCCCTGTCAGCTACTGAACAGCCACTGAAAAATTAAGGCCGCTGCTTCTTGGAGATAACACCCAGAGAGCAGTGGCCTTTTTACATGATCTGCTGAAATCTAGACTGCCTGATGTTACTGAGGCAAGGCGGCACGGCGCTGACCATCAGCCATGGCCTGAAGAACCAGCGCGGGGTCTACCCAGTTGCCCTGATAGCGCATTCCCCAGTGCAGATGAGGCCCCGTTGTGCGGCCCGTCATACCAACCCGGCCAATGCGATCGCCGGTCGCTACCCCTTGTCCTTCAGCCAGACGCAGCCCGCCGCCGCTATCAACAAACACCCGGGTGCCGCCCTCATAGGTAACGTAGCCCTGCATGTGACAGTAGACATGCGTCCAATCGCCAGACTCAATGATCACCGAAGTACCGCAGGCGCTGTCATCAGACACCTCTACAACGCGGCCCTCCCACCAGTTGCGGATGTAGCTACCTGAGGGCGAAGCGATATCAAGGCCGTAGTGAAAAGAAGAGCCGCGATAGCCAAAAGCCGAAGTGTAAGCTTGAAACCCTTCTACCGGGAAAGAGGCTATCTGCCAGGGCTCACCCGCGCGGGCAATTTGGGCATCAGGCGTAGCCGTAGCGGCTTTTCTAAAGGGCTGTGGAGCCACTTCGCCCAGCCCAGCCACCAGCAGGCTACCGGCTACTAGCAGGCCGCAATAGACCCGGCTACGCTGACGAGCATGAGGGGCTAACCGCTGACGCAGCGAGGGAGAAAAAAATCGCTTCATACAAATAACACAGTTTGTCGAGTGAAGAACTAAACTAAGTACCATCACTGAGCGGAAGCTAGTTTTTGTGTAGTTTCTGTCTAATTTTTATAAACTACTGGCCCATTTTAGGCGCAACAAAAGACGGTTTCTTCTCAGCACAAGCGGGGCGTTTGAGGTAATGTACCCCGAAATCCTGCTCAGGATAGAGATGAAGCCGTCTTTGATAAGTATTGCTGATTTGAATTAATTTGATTGATTAACAAACGCTTGTCAAAAAAGAGGAAAACTGTTTTTCAGAACACAAATATTGCACAAAAGTCTGCAGGTATCAGCGAAATTACGGAGAGTGCAGTTGATCGGCTTTAAAGAAGCCATAAAGTCACCGCCGAGAGATTCCTGCAGCAGCGGAGCAGTTCTGTACTAGTCAATCCCTGCCTATTTCTGAGTAGTGAGCTGCCGCACTTTGGCCAGCAGTGCCTTAGGATCAATCGGCCTGCTGAGAATATCGTGATGAGCCATAGGAGAAGACGGTGAGGACTGCTGATTGACCAGCGCTAGCACCTTAGCGTTAACTGCCGTCACCGCTAGCTGAATGGCTTTGACTGCGTTGATATCCTGACCTAGCAAAGACAGATTGGCAATCAGCATGACCGGGCGCAGCGAGTCTAGCTGAGCAGCTAACTGGTCGGCCTTAATCAGCCACAGCACCTTGTAACCAGCCGCTATCAGCATGTCGCAGGCGATCGCCGCACTCTCTTCACTGTCTTCTAGCAAAATCACCCGCTCTGCCGTGTCTTCTAAGGTAGAGGGCACCTGGTAATGGCGCGGCAGTTGAGGATCGCGCTGCACCGGTAGCCGCACTGTAAAGGTAGAGCCTTTACCTACTTTAGAGTTGACCTGGATTGACCCGTCGTGCAGTTCTACCAGGCGCTTAGTCATCGCCAACCCCAACCCCGTGCCTGAGTACTGGCGCTGAAAAGGAGATTCTAACTGCTTGAATTTTTCAAACAGAATGCTCTGCTGAGAGTCAGGAATGCCGATACCGGTATCTTCTACCTGAAAGATGACCATCTGCGGCTCTCGCCAAACGCGCAAAGCAATCTGACCGCCTGCTGGCGTAAACCTGATCGCGTTGTGCAGCAAATTAGAAACGATCTGCTGCAGGCGTTTGTCATCGGCTCTGAAGCGATCGCTTTGAGGGTCAGTTTCGGGGGCAATTTGAGAAGCAAGCGATAGGGTAACGCCTTGCTTTTTAACCAGCGCTTGATGGTGGTCGGCAACCGTATTGACTAGCTGAGTAAGCGAAAGGTCGCTAAACTCTAGCAGCGATCGCCCTGCCTCAACCTTGGCAAATTCGAGAATATTGTTGATCAGATCTAACAGCTGCTCGCCACTCTGGTTGATGGTTGTGAGGTAGCTGCGCTGGCGATCGCTCAGTGCGCCAAACGACCAGCGCAGCAGCGTTGCCGACATGCCAATGATGTAGGTGAGCGGCGTTCTTAGCTCGTGGCTCATGGTAGAGAGAAATTCGTCTTTGGTCACATTAGCTGATTCGGCTGCCGCCAGTGCGTCGTGCAAATTCTGCGTGCGCTCAATCACGCAGCTCTTTAAGCTGACAGACTGCTGGCGCAACTGCTGATAGAGCCCGGCCTGACTCACGGCCACAGCCAGATGCTCGGCCACCTGCTGCAAAAATACGGCTTCGTCTTCCTGCCAATGACGATAGTGACGGCACTGGTGGGCTATCAGCAGCCCCCATAGCTGATCCTGAACAATAATAGGAGCAATAATTTTTGATTTGACCTGAGCCTGGTGCAAAAAATTGAGTAGACAGTCCGCATGGGCATACCGCTGATCGACATTGTCCACAGCGATGGGCTGGCCCATCAAATAACCGGCTCGCGCGGGCAGCGATGGCTGAAAGCAGGCCACCTCTGAGGCATGTAAAACTGAAGAAATCTCCGGTGAGAGGCACGACTCGTAAGTGACACTGCCCGACCGAACCGGCTCACCGCTAGCGGCGGGACTTGTCTGGTCTAGATCAGACGACGCAGGAGTCGCTGCTGCACCCTCTGGCTGCTCAAGCTGCTCAAACTGATGGAGCACCAGACGATCAGCGGAAATCAGCGATCGCACCTGATTGACGGCAGACTCTAAAATCTCAGGTAAGTCCTGACTATGGCGAACCTGCGTAATAATTTGATTGAGGAGTTGGCTCTGCTTGAGCTGATGATCAATCGGTGCCTGAGTCGCTGAGGGCTGCTGTTCGGGCTCTGCTGGCGAGGCGGTCAGGCGCTTGGCCCAGCTCAGCATAAAAGCTGCCTGGGGGGTGGCTTCAGCCGCTGTCTCGCGGACACTCGCCGCAGTAAACGCCTCTGCTAAGTGGGCGGCTGGCCCCTGATTTAAAGTCCGGCGTGAGGTGATCTGACGAGGTTCTCGATGCTTGTTTGGGGCGAAGCTGGCGACATTGCTCTGCACCTGCTCGACAAATCGGGCGATCGCGTTTTCATCAAAAGTCAACGTCACCTGGTACTCATCCGCCGCTGTTGTCTCCTTGCGGCCTGCCTTCTTGCACCTTCCCCGCCGCCGAGGCTGACCCACTGGCGCAGCCGTCAACAAAACATTCAGCGCCGGAGAGCGCATCAGCACAAAGCTGCTAATGCCTGAGTGCTCTGCGTCTCCGCTAGCGACCTTTTGAGACCAGCCAGATGGCTGAGACTCTGTCGTTACTGATGTGAATAGGTGCGCCTGCTGCATCAAACCTTCTCTCAGCCGTTGATAGGCTTGCAGAGAGAACGTTTGGGAGGTAGTGAGGCGTTCAGAAGTTGATATCATGGGGGACTTGCGCAAAACGTAGAATGCTTTGACCAAGCTCAAAGCTGTGACGGAATAAAGGCAGCGATCACTTGTCAGCTATTAGCTACGTCATAAAAAATTGTCGAAGGAGGCTTAGTTTGACAGCAAAAAAGTTAAAAGTTTCTTAAGTTAATCAAGCAATAAAATCAGCGGCATCATGCCAGCGGCTGTTAGCTCTTGTAGAGTTTTCAGACAGCTTAATTGATAGTTTTAATTTTACTTTGATGATCGTAACCCCCACTGATCTCTATCTGCCGTTATCTCAATAGTTCTTTTATGTTTCCGACTTTATGCACCGTTTAGCAGCCACACCCGGCGGATGGGACAGCAGCGCAGAAGGCGTCGTTTTCATTGAGCAAACGCCCGCGCCCATCGTTGTATTAACAGCCGCTGATACAGACATCTCAGCCCTGAGCCAGGCGCTGACCGGCTTGCCCGTGGGCTTTAGCGATCTGCGCAGCCTCAATCTATTGCAGCTCCAGCAGCAGCTCACTATTGATACCTACGCCGACACAGTGCTGCGCCATGCCCAGCTGATTGTTTTAAGAGTGTTAGGCGGACGAGCATACTGGTCTTACGGGCTAGAAGTGGTGAAGGCGATCGCCGCAGAAACCGGCGCAGCGCTGGTCGTCATGCCCGGAGATGACCGCCCCGATCTTGACCTGATGGGTCACTCCACAGTGCCGTTAGCGGTGGTCAATCAGCTGTGGCAGTACTTTACCGAAGGCGGGGTCAATAACTTACGCAATGGGCTGCTTTATATCAGCGATCGCACCCTCGCTACTCACTATCAGCCGCCTGTGCCACAGCGCATTCCCCGGATAGGTACATTTGCCACTTCTGAAATTGAAAATGATCCTTTATTTAGTTCAGGGTCCTCACTTCAAAGCATCGAGAAAACGCGATTTAGCAAACAACTTAATGAACAGATATTAAGCTCCCAGCAAAATCACTTACCCGCTTTAGTAGGCGCAAAAGTTGGCATTCTTTTTTACCGGGCGCATTATCTATCGGGCAACACAAAAGTCATTGAAGCCATTGCCGCTGCATTGGCTCAGCGGGGACTGCAACCTGTGCCTATCTACGTGTCTTCTCTAAAAGAAACTGAAATTCAGCAGTCGCTCTTGCACTATTGTCAGGCGGATAGCGATCGCCCCATTGAGCTATTGATCAATACCACTAGCTTTGCTGTCGCCAACCTTACTCAGCCCGCCGCTGGTGCTACTGCATTCGACCTGTGGCAAGCCTTAGATATACCCGTATTGCAAGCTATCTGTAGCGGCAGCCCCCGCGAACAGTGGCAAAATCACCCTCAGGGACTGACGCCGCGCGATATTGCCATGAATGTTGCCTTGCCCGAAGTAGACGGGCGCATTATCACGAGAGCAGTCTCTTTTAAGGCGGCGCAAACGGCAGCGGGGAGCAAACTACAAACTGATGTGGTGATGTACGAGCCAGAGGGCGATCGCGTGGCCTTTGTCGCCGACTTAGCGGCCCGCTGGATTCGGCTGCGGCGCACCTCTCCTGAAAACCGTAAGATTGCCCTGGTGCTGGCTAACTATCCCAACCGCGATGGTCGCATCGCCAATGGCGTCGGGCTCGATACGCCTGCTAGCTGTCTCAACATACTGCAGGCGCTGAAGCAGGCAGGCTACACCGTGGGTGATTTGCCCAAAACCGGCGATGACCTGATGGCACAGCTGGCGCAGGGCGTCACCAACGATCCTGAAAGCTACGGTTTGCGGCCCAGCCATCAAACGCTCTCTGAAGCCAACTATCAGGCATTCTTTGACACTTTGCCCGCAGCGGTAAAGCGCGGCGTGACTCAGCGATGGGGCACTGCCGCCGCAGAATGGCAGCGCTTTTCAGCCGGAGCGCCAGGGCTATCTGAACGCTCAGCACTACCGATTTCAGGCCTCCAGTTTGGCAATATTTTTGTCGGCATTCAGCCTAGCCGGGGCTACGATCTCGATCCGAGTTTGAACTATCATGCCCCCGATTTAGAGCCCACTCATGCCTACCTGGGCTTTTACCACTGGCTGCGCCATCACTTTGCCGCCGATGCCGTTGTCCATGTCGGTAAGCATGGCAATCTAGAATGGCTGCCCGGCAAGGGCATTGCGCTCTCAGCCCAGTGCTATCCAGAAGCCGCTTTTGGCCCAATGCCGCATTTCTACCCGTTCATCGTCAACGATCCGGGTGAAGGGGCTCAGGCCAAGCGGCGATCGCAAGCCGTCATTCTCGACCATCTCACCCCACCGATGACCCGCGCCGAACTGTACGGCCCCTTACAGCAGCTAGAAAGCCTGGTCGATGAATACTACGAAGCCCAAAACCTCGACCCGACGCGCCTACTGATCATCGCCGACAAAATCATCACCCTGCTCAACAACACCGACTTGCAGCAGGACTTGAACTTAACAGCTGCCCCTCAAGCTCAGTCCGACCATTTACAAACCTGGCTACCCCAGATCGACGGCTACCTCTGCGAACTCAAAGAAGCCCAGATTCGAGACGGCCTGCACATCTACGGCCAGTGTCCTGAAGGCAGGCAGCTCAGAGATCTGATCGTCGCGATCGCCCGTCACCCCAGTTCAGCCCCCAGTTCAGCGCACATGGGTTTGAGCAGAGCGATCGCCCAAGCCTGGCAGCTCGACCTCGACCCCCTCACCGCCGACCTCAGTGAGCCTTGGCCAGCCAAAACCCCACCCGACTGCCGCACCGTTGGCGACGTTGTAGAACGCATCGAACAACAAGCCGCCACCTACATAGGCACCCTTCTTGCTTCCCCCCTTCTTTCTTCTCCTCTTCCCCTTCCCCTCCAACCTGTTCTTACCTGGGTCACTCACACCCTCATCCCCAACCTCACCCGCACCACCGACGAAATCACCCATCTCCTCCACGGCCTCAACGGTGGCTACATTCCTAGCGGCCCATCGGGAGCCCCTACCCGCAATCGCCCCGAGGTTTTACCGACCGGACGCAACTTCTACTCCGTCGATATCCGCGCCATCCCCACCGAAAGCGCCTGGGACGTAGGCCGCAAAGCTGCTGAAATTTTGGTTGAGAACTACACGCAAGAAAACGGTGAGTATCCGCGCACGCTCGGCCTGTCAATGTGGGGCACAGCGGCCATGCGCACAGGTGGCGACGACATGGCAGAAGCATTGGCCCTCCTGGGCGTCCGCCCGGTGTGGGATGGCCCTAGTCGGCGAGTGGTTGACTTCGAGATTTTGCCTGTGTCTCTGCTGGGTCGCCCTCGGGTCGATGTGACACTGCGGATCTCTGGCTTTTTCCGTGATGCCTTTCCTAACTTAATCTCTTTGTTTGACCAGGCGGTGAACGCTGTTTCTGCTTTAGATGAACCACCCGAGCAAAATCCGCTGGCCGCTCAGGTGCAAAGAGACTACGCCCATTGGCAGCAGCAGGGGCTAAATGATCAACAGAGTTTAGAGCGATCGCGCTATCGCATTTTCGGATCTAAACCTGGCGCATACGGAGCCGGGCTCCAGGGCCTGATCGAAGCGCAAAACTGGGAGAGTGACGCTGACTTAGCTCGCGCTTATATCAACTGGAGCGGTTACGCTTACACCGGCCAAGCTGATGGCCACAGCGCCTCAGAAGCCTTCAGTCAGAGGCTTTCGCAGATGCAGATTGTCTTGCAAAATCAGGACAACCGCGAACATGACCTGCTCGACTCTGACGATTATTATCAGTTCCAGGGTGGGCTAACTGCAGCGGTGAAGGCGCAGCGAGGAGAGTCGCCAACCACTTACTTCGGCGATAATGCAGTGCCCGAAAATCCGAAGGTGCGATCGCTCAAATCTGAAATTGCCCGCGTCTACCGCTCCCGAGTTGTAAACCCTAAATGGATAGCAGGCGTGATGCGTCACGGCTACAAAGGCGCGTTTGAAATGGCCGCTACGGTAGATTATCTATTCGCTTACGACGCAACAACCGGCTGCGTAGAAAACCATATGTATGAAGGCGTCGCCGATGCCTATGTGTTTGACCCGGCAGTGCGCAAGTTCATCGAAAAATCTAACCCTTGGGCGCTGCGCGATATGGCTGAGCGCCTGCTTGAGGCCAATCAGCGAGGTCTTTGGCAAGGCGCGAGTGAGGAGAAAGTGGATGGGCTGAGAGCGATCGCCCACACTGCCGAAGGCCAAATAGAAGCAGGACTATCCGGCATCGGATGAGGCTTTATCTAAAGTTCTAAATCTGCCCGGTCAGAACGTCTTTAGCCGCTTCTCTAAACTCTGGAAAGACAACAGACTCAATCTGACTATCTTCTTGATACACTTTCTCCTGGTAAGTCTCGTTGACGAGCGTTAGCACCGTCACCTGATCGCGATGCGGATCGATAATCCAGTATTCGGGAATGCACCATTCTTGATATTGCTCACGCTTCCAAACGTAGTCACGCTGGTAGTTAGCGCTACTCTCTGGCCTACTCTCTGGCCCCGGGCTCACCACTTCTGCAACAAATAAAGGCGGTGTCATGCCTAATAGAATAGCCTGCCTCGCCATCTCTAAATGCTCAGGCTGCATTACCATCAAGTCGGGCTTACGATTCACCTGCTTATCACCCACGGGCCGCACCTGAATCTCTTTATTGCCATTGCGAATTCTACTCAGAAGCGCCCTATTGTTCATAAGAGAAAAGCAAACACCTAATACAACAGAAGCCAGTCTCAAATTGATATCATCTTCTGAAGACACTTCAATCAGTTCTCCGGTGCTGAGCAAGCGATAGTTCCGTTCAGCAGACAGCTGATCGTCATCTAGATACTCTTGAGAGTCTTGGTAGCGGCGAGAGACGGCGTAAGTCATGGGCTGCCCTCTAATTTGGAGATTAAGTGGCCTAAGTAAACCGACAGGTGAATGAACTTATTCTAAGTCGGCTGCGCCGGCTGCTGCTACTGCTGGTGCTGTGACGCTCGGATCTACCCGTATCCATAGGGCAAGTTCTAGAGCTTCATCTTGTAAGGCAAAGTCGATTACCCGCGCAGTTAAGCCGCGTCGGTCTAACTGCTGCAAGCTCAGGCGTTCGTTGACAGCGCCTAGCAGGGTGTCTACCAGGCGCTGAGGGGCGGGTTGACCGTTGACGATGAGCGTGGGCTTAGTAAGGGTGAGGCGATCGCCTGCCGTAATCATCAGCCCCGTCTCTGCTTCTAAAAACAGCGTTTCCGACTGAACTAAATCTTCAAGCTCTACGGTAATCTTCAGGCGATCGCTTGCCAAAAACTGAATAGATGGATTGTTAATACGGTAGCGATCGCGCTCCCTCGCCTGGGCTGCATTGAGCCCACCGATCCTAATTTGGCTCAGGCGTTCTGCCACAGCAGGAGACGCTAAAAAAGTATTCAGATCGGCTTCGGTCAGCACTAGCCGCACCGCTCCCTGCAACGGCTGATCGAGCACTACCTGCCCCTGGCGCAAGCTTTTAAACTCCAGGTCAATCGGGTCAGTCTCTAGCTCGGCCACTGCCAAACGCAAACCCGGTACTGGCAAAACTCCCCGACCGGCAATGCGCACCCGGTCAACCCGGCCCTGCAATAATTGCAGAGACGAGCCATTGTCTATCCGCACGTCCAAGCTCTCAACGCCAGATAGACGCGAGCGAATGGCATTTTCAGCCACCTGATCAAGCACGATGCCAACCGGCGAAATCAGCAGCAGCAAACCAGAGAGTAAAACGGTGAGGAGTTCCACTAGCGCACCGCTGCCTCGACCCAGTCCTTGAGCGTATCGACGACTGCCTCTAGCGCTATTTCTTCAGCGTCACCGCCAGCACGTTTGACGACTTCTACCTTGCCGTTCTTGAGCGATCGCCCCGTCACAATCCGAAAGGGAATGCCAATCAACTCGGCGTCTTTAAACTTCACCCCGGCTCGCTCTTTGCGGTCATCTAGGAGGGTTTCAACGCCCGCTGCGTTCAGCTCGTCGTGTAGCTTTTCGGCGGCGGCCATCTGGTCGGCATCACCGATATTCGGCACGACGACAATGGCATGGTAAGGGGCGATCGCCACCGGCCAAATAATCCCGTTTTTATCGTAAGACTGCTCGACGGCTGCCTGCGCTAGCCGTGAAACGCCCACGCCATAGCAGCCCATTTCTAGCGGTACTTCAGTCCCATTTTCAGCGGTATAGGTGGCTCCCATCGCTGTCGAATACTTGTGACCTAGCTGAAAGATATGGCCGATTTCAATGCCCCGAGCAGTTTGAATGGTCTGATTGGGATCGTGGACGGCCCGGTCGCCAGCGATCGCCTTCCGCAGATCCATCCGGTGTGACGGCAGCGTAAACTCCGCGCCCCAGTTACCGCCAACGATGTGATAGCCACTCTCATTTGAACCCGTCACAAAATTTTCTAGCGGTGCCGCCGTTTCATCTACCAGCCGCAAAAACTTGGGCGCTATTCCTGCCGCCTTGGCTTTTTCTGGAGAAATATAGTCATCGGCTAAATTGGGCGCGATGTAGCCCAGCGGCAGCGGTTTCGCCGCCCACTTTGCCTGATTCTCTGCGTCAGGAACTTCCAGAGCTAACACCGTCGCGGCCCCATAGTCAGCCGCCAGATTGGTCAAAGCATTTTGCAGCTTCACCTCATTCACATCCTGATCGCCGCGAATGCTCACCAGCACCAGCACCGACTGCTCACCCTCAGGCTCACGGTCGTAGGTCACCTGATACAAAACGTTTTTAACGATCTGCGTGGGCGAGCAGTCTAAAAATTTGGCCAGCGAAGCAATTGTCGGCGTGTTGGGCGTATCTCGCTTTTCGTAAGTCTTAAACGGCGAAGGAACTGCCTCTGGCGCTAGGGAAACGGCTTTTTCAACGTTGGCAGCATACTTACCATCGGCGGTATAGAGCACCTCGTCTTCACCGGCTTCTGCCAGCACCATAAATTCTGTTGAGCCAGAGCCGCCGATCGCCCCAGAATCCGCATCAACCGCGCGAAACGCTACGCCGCAGCGCCGCAGCATATTGCTGTAGGCCACATACATATCGTCATAGGTTTGCTTCAGGCTATCGGTATCGGTATGGAAAGAATAGCCGTCTTTCATAATAAATTCGCGCCCGCGCAAAAGACCAAACCGGGGGCGTATCTCGTCACGGAACTTGGTCTGCAGCTGGTAGAGATGCAACGGTAGCTGGCGGTACGAGCGGATCATGTCGCGGGCGATCGCCGTGATCACTTCTTCATGCGTCGGGCCAAGCGCCAGCTCTTGCTGACGGCGATCGCCCAGGGTAAACATAATCCCCTCAGCCTTGGTGTACATATCCCAGCGGCCTGACTCCTGCCAGAGAGCAGCCGGTTGCAGCTGCGGCAGCAGACATTCTTGAGCGCCCGTCGCGTCCATTTCTTCGCGCACAATCGCCGATATCTTATCGAGCACGCGCAGCAGTAAGGGCAAATAAGCATAGAGACCGCTAGAGATGCGGCGTATGTAGCCCGCCCGCAGCAGCAGCTTGTGACTTGGAATCTCTGCCTCTGCCGGATCTTCTCGCAGCGTGACAAACAGCATTTGAGACAGTCGCATAAGCCCCCTCTAACCTTAAATACCTGATATGGACAATAATCATCGAGCCGCCCAGCCTGAGCGCTCATCTCAGTCGCGTCTAGCGCCATCAATCTCAGATCAGTCTAGAGCATCCGGCCACGACAAACCTACCCGGTCTCAAACTCCAGCGCAAGACGAAGGGCGACTCAGCGCATTTGACAAGTATCTGCTCACTCAATGATTTTTGTCAGCGCTATATAGCGTTGGTCACTTGGCTTGAATACAGCAAGCAACGCAGGCAAAACCTTTGCATAACAACAGGCCAAGTAACTAGCGTCACCCGAATGCATCCGGGTAACGCTATAGTTCTGAAGCTAGTTCTCATGAGAAATTGCGCCGATAACGGCCCCCGTTGCCCTGATGTAGTCAGCGGTCGATAGCTGGATCATCTGCCCCCGCATTCCGGCGGAAACGGCGATTCGCTCATAGGCCTGAGCCCATTCATCTAGATAGACAGGGTAAGGCTTTTTGCAGGCGATCGCAGTGACCCCGCCGCGAACGTAGCCCGTTAGTGGCTGTACCTGCTTGAGCGGGACGGTATCTACTTTGCGATCGCCACTCAGCCGGGCTAGCGCTTTGAGGTCGAGCTGATAGCCGCCAGGGATGACCGCTAGCGCAATGCCATGCCGGTCGCCTTTCAGCACCAACGTCTTAAACACCTGATCAACGGGTAGCCCTAGCTTTTGAGCGGTTGACGTTGCGGTGAGGTCTTCAAGATCGACTGCATAGGTCAGCAGATCATACTCAATGCCGAGGGTGTCTAGTATGCGAGCAGCATTGGTTTTCATCGGCTCTATCTGAATCTATCTGAACGGATCACAGGTGTCATTGTGATTGATGAGGCCCGATCTCGGTAAAGCAGCAGCGATCGCGACCTTCAAATTTGGCCCGATACAAGCCCCGATCAGCAGCCGCTATCAGCATCTCAGGATGAACCTCCTCAGTAGAGCTAACCGACGAGATGCCCAGGCTCAGGGTAATCTGATTGCTCACCTGTGACTGACTGTGAGGAATAGCCAACTGCCGCACCTGTCGCTGAATTTCCTGAGCAACCCTGGTCACCCCAAGCTGATGGGTATTCGGCAAAATAACGGCAAACTCTTCGCCACCATAGCGAGCCACCAAATCATTAGAGCGTCTGGCAGATTGCTCAATTGTTTTGGCTACCCGTTTCAAGCACTCATCGCCCGCTTGATGACCGTAAGTATCGTTATAGCTTTTGAAGTAGTCGATGTCACACAAGATCAGCGACAGTGACGAGTGCCCCTGGCCAACGTTTTGCCATGCTTTTGCCAAGTAGTCGTCAAATGAGCGACGGTTGGCGACCTGGGTGAGTCCGTCCATATGAGCGAGTCGCGTGAGCTCCTGATTGAATGCCTGTAGATTGGCTTCAGCCCGCTTCAGCTTAGTGATATCGGTGGCCGTGCCAAAAATCTGAGTCGGGTTGCCCTGATCGTCTCTTTGAAATATGGTCTCCCGGCAGAGGAGCCAGCGCCAATGGCCCTGACGATGGCGGAAGCGGTATTCATTTTCTACGACCTCCCCGTCGCTGATAGTGGCCAGTTTGCGCCGCTCTAAGATCATTTTGGCCTTCTCTTCCCAATGAACCAGCTGCTCTAGATAGTGCGCACCTAGCTTACGTAAGTCTTCGGGTTCGTAGCCTAAAACATTGGTCAGCCAGCGACTGATATAGACGTTGCTGCCATCGGCAATGCTATCGACGTAGAGAATATTGGTGCTGGCATCAATAATGCCGTGAATAAAGCGCTGGCTTTCCTGCCACGCCTGCTCAGCTTGCTCACGCTCAATGGTCTCTCGCTTGAGCTGCCGCTCATGAATCTTGACTGCGGTCAACAGTGCCTGCTGCTGCTGGGCCTCAATAGCGGTGGTCATATGCAGAGCGATAGAAAGTACGAATACTCTGTCTAGCGCGGTCCACCGCCTAGCTAGGGCACACTCGCACCACAGCGCGCCAACGACCTTGCCATGACGGCGAACGGGCATTTCTAGCAGGGCACCGGGATGGTGAAGAACGTAGTTTTGCCGGACCAGAACGCCTATCAACCCGTCTGAGCAGGATGCCGCCTCGGCAACATTTTCAACGACTAGCCCAGAGCGATCGCCCAACTGCTCAAAGTACTGGGCGCAATCGGCTACTGCTATCACCGCGCCCGCCACATGGGTATCTTGATCCCGACGATAGCTATCTATTTGCTGAAACTGAGCATCAGCGGTATACATCCAGAGCGTGACCCGGTCTACCGCTAGCACCTCAGCAGCCGTCTGAGTAATCGTAGCGGCAGCGGCAGCTAAGTTGCTACCGTAGAGCGATGGATGCTGTGAGAGTAACTGTAAGCGCTGCTGCCTATCGATTAGCGGCAGCTGCATGAGCGCTTCAGGGGGGGGCGAAACTTCGGATATTAGATCTGCTGACGTGCAACCAGCTTTGATCGTACATTCGTCAGCTATTGGCTCCAGCATCTGAGGCACCGTTTTTTCACCTAAATGGGTTGCCTGGGAGCGGATCTTCAGATGATCTTTGGGGGATGTTTTGAAAGAGGTCTTGAAGAGGCTACGTAACAGATTTCTCCTAAAGCACTGACAGTTTATTTATCCCCGAAGCGACTCTGCCCAGAATTAATCGCATACGGTTAAGGTTCCCCCAGAGACGACTAAATGTTCAAGTTTAAATTAGAGGTACAACTAGCGTCTGGGCGACAAAAGCAGTCTGGTGATTTTATACCTCACTCAAAAATATTGCCAAAAAAGTCGATGGTTTCTTTAAGCGCTGTGATAAAAGCGTCGATTTCGGCGGGCGTATTGTAAAAGTACAGGCTGGCTCTAGCAGTGGAATTGACGCCTAGCAGTTGATGCAAAGGCTGGGTGCAGTGGTGCCCTGAGCGAATGGCAATGCCTGAATGATCTAAAAACGTAGAGAGGTCTTGAGCGTGGACGCCCTCAACGGTGAAGGTCGCGATCGCTGCCCGCCCGCTGCCGTCTGCCTGAGGCTGAGGCCCATATAGTTTGACCTGAGGAACCGTGCTGAGCTGCTCGTACAGGTAAGCAGTTAGCTGATGCTCATACTCAGCAATCCGATCCATGCCGATTTTGTTGAGGTAGTCTACCGCTGCGCCCAACACCACAGCTTCACAAATGGCCGGGGTGCCCGCCTCAAACTTATGGGGCAACTCTGCGTAGGTAGAGTGGTCTAAAGACACATCTTGAATCATCTCACCACCGCCCATAAAAGGCGGCATGGCCTTCAGCACATCGAGTTGGCCGTAGAGAAAGCCTGCGCCGGTCGGCCCACACATTTTGTGACCAGAGGCGACTAGCCAATCGCAGCCAATCGCCTGCACGTCTACAGGCATATGCGGAACGCTCTGGCAGGCGTCAATCAGCACTTTAGCGCCAAATTGATGGGCGATCGCCACAATCTCACTCACCGGATTAATACAGCCCAGCGTGTTAGAAACGTGGTTGACCGCAACCAGCTTAGTTTTGTCTGTGACCAGATGCTTGTAGGCATCCAGGTCAAATTCTTCAGTGGCCGTGAGCGGCACATGCTTGAGGATAGCGCCCGTTCGCTGCGCGATTAGCTGCCAGGGTACCAGGTTGCTGTGGTGCTCCATCACTGACAGCACAATCTCATCGCCGCGCTCTAGCTGGCTGAGGCCCCAAGCGTAGGCAACCAGGTTGATCGCTTCGCTGGCATTGCGGGTAAAGACAATTTCGTCACGAGAAGCGGCGTTAACAAAGGCGGCTACCTTGTCGCGGGCTCCTTCATAAGCTTCGGTTGCTCGGCCACTGAGCGTGTGTACGCCGCGATGTACGTTGGCATTATCTGCCTGGTAGTAATGCACCATGGCATCAATGACGGCCTGCGGCTTTTGGGAGGTCGCAGCGTTGTCTAGATAGACCAGTGGGTGGCCGTTGACTTCCTGATGCAGGATGGGAAAGTCAGCGCGAACCTCGTCGGCCAGGGTGAGGGTGGTTCTTGGGGCAGTCAGCGTCATGGTCTGAAGAGTGAGGGTTAGGGGGGAAGGGGAAAGGGAGGGTTAGCGGGTCCACCGGGTGAGGCGATCGCTCAGTGACTGGCGCAGCGGCGCGAAGGTAATCTTTTCGACAATTTCCATCGCAAAGCCATAGAGCAGCAGTCTTTGAGCTTGTTCAGCAGAGATGCCCCGGCTCTGGAGGTAGAATACTTCGTCGGCCTGGAGCTGGCTGACGGTTGCCCCGTGGGCGCATTTTACGTTGTCAGCGACGATGTCTAGCTCGGGTTTGGTGTCTACTCGGGCTTTGCTGGAGAGCAGCAAATTGCGGTTGAGCTGTGAGGCGTTGGTCATTTGCGCCGCCTGAGAAACCAGTACCCGACCGTTAAAGACGCTGTGCGCCCGGTCATCGACAATGTTTTTCTGAATTTGAGTGGCTTCGCTGTGGGGGTGCGTAAGCGCGATCAGGCTGTGGGTGTCGGCGAGCTGGCGATCGCTCAGTGCGCTCAGTCCGTACAGGTGAGTGTCCGTCTGAGGGCCAGTCTGATAGACCTCTAGATGGTGGCGAGATAGCTTTGCCCCCAGATCGATGGCCGTACATTGGTAACGGCTGTCTGCGGCCTGAGAGACGGCTGTCTTGGCAATGTGAAAGGTCTGTGCGCCTTCGTTTTGCAGGCGAATGTGGTTGACCTGGGCACCGGCTTCTAGCCAAATTTCGGTGACGCTGTTGTTGCAGCGAGTCTGCTCGTCATCGCCCCAGAAAGATTCTACTAGGGTGAAGCTAGCATGGCGTTCGGCAATCACTAGCGTGCGCAGGTGAGCGATCGCCCCTGCCTGAGAAGCCCTGACAATATGAACCGGCTGATCAAGCACCTGATCGGCCCGCAGCCACACGACCATCACATCTGCAAAGCCAGCGGTATTTAGCGCTGTAAACACCTCGCCACCGCCCTGTATCTGGGCCAGTCGCGCCGAGATGCTGCTGCCTATCTGCCGGCTGAAGTCAGGATGGGCCATCAACGCTGAGAGTGGGGCAACCACTGCGCCTTCTGGCAGGTTCGTCGAAACCTGATTATCGCGACTAGCTAGAGACAGCGCTGGCGCATAGTGACCGTTAACACTGGTCAGCCGGCAGTCGTCGCTGTTTAACCAGGGGAGCCCAGACTCCAACGCATCTGCGGCTAAAGTCTCCTCTGCTGCCGCTGGGAAAGGAACGGCCAGCATTTCAGAGAGGTCAGTAAATCGCCACTCTTCGTCTCGGCCCGAAGGAAAAGACTGTTCGCTCACCAGAGCATGCGCCCGGCTACGCAAAGATTCCAGGTCTAGCTCAGATTTTTCGGCGACGGCGATCGCCTGCCCTAACAAATGCTTCAAATAAGCTTCGCGGTCTGCTGTCCGAGTAGATGTTGCGCTTGTCGTACTCACCTTTAAACCACAGCCTCCTCAGCAACAATCCAGTCGTAACCCCGAGACTCTAGCTCTTGGGCCAGCTCTTTACCGCCAGTCTTCACGATTCGGCCCTGAGCCATCACATGCACATAGTCCGGCACGATGTAATTCAGCAGTCGCTGGTAGTGAGTGATCAGCACCGTCGCGTTCTCAGGCTGGCTCAGCTGGTTGACACCATCAGAAACAGTCTTCAGTGCGTCAATATCTAGCCCTGAATCGGTCTCGTCTAGAATGGCCAGCGTCGGCGTTAGCAAAGCCATTTGCAAAATTTCGTTGCGCTTTTTCTCGCCGCCTGAGAAGCCCTCATTGACGTTGCGGTCTAGAAAACTGATGTCCATTTTGACGATTTGCGATCGCTCCTCAACGAGGTCGTCAAAGTCAAACACATCTATCTCTTCTGCGCCATTCGCCTTGCGGTGAGCGTTATAGGCCACCCGCAAAAAGTCGCGATTGCTCACCCCCGGAATCTCCAGCGGATATTGAAACGCTAAGAATACGCCTGCATTTGCTCGCTCGTGGGGCTCTAGCCCCAGCAAATCTTGCCCTTGAAAGACCACTTCGCCCGCCGTAATTTTGTAGTCAGGGTGACCAGCGATCACCTTTGAAAACGTGCTTTTACCCGAGCCATTGAGCCCCATCAGCGCGTGGATTTCTCCCGCCCTCACTTCAAAATCGACGCCCTTAAGAATCTCCGTGCCCTCAACACTGGCATGAAGATTACGAACAGAGAGAATTGTCTTGGCGTTTTCGTTAATCATTTCGCTGAATAGTCAAGGTGTAGATAGGCCAATAAAAGCCGAAGGGTAAAGCAAAAAGCGGACAGCACAGGCATCCGTAGATCGCATCTGATACTGAAAATCGGTGACACACAGCCATTAAAGCCTTAGCCCACTGAATTTTCTAGCTTGAGACTCAGCAGCTTATCGGCTTCAGCTGCAAACTCCATTGGCAGCTCATTAAAGACATCGCGACAGAAACCGCTGATAATCATCGAGACCGCATCTTCAGGCGAAATACCGCGCTGGGCGAAGTAAAACAGCTGATCCTCACCAATTTTCGAGGTCGAGGCTTCATGCTCTACCTGAGCGCTGCTGTTTTGCACCTGAATATAAGGAAAGGTATTGGCGTTTGAGGTATCGCCTAGCAGCATAGAGTCGCATTGCGAATAGTTACGAGCGCCCTCTGCTTTAGGATTAATCTGCACCAAGCCGCGATAGCTATTCTTAGACTTACCCGCCGAAATCCCCTTAGAGATAATCGTGCTGCGGGTGTTTTTGCCGACGTGGACCATTTTGGTGCCCGTGTCGGCCTGCTGGTAATGGTTCGTGAGGGCAACTGAGTAGAACTCGCCCACCGAATTGTCGCCTACCAGCACACAGCTCGGATACTTCCAGGTAATCGCCGATCCCGTCTCTACCTGAGTCCAGGAGATTTTAGAGTTGACGCCCTTGCAAAGGCCGCGCTTGGTAACAAAATTGTAGATGCCACCTTTGCCGTTTTCGTCGCCTGCAAACCAGTTTTGCACTGTCGAGTACTTGATCTCGGCATTATCTAAGGCGACTAGCTCTACGACCGCTGCGTGCAGCTGATTGCTGTCATACATCGGCGCTGTGCAGCCCTCTAGATAGGTCACTGAGCTGCTCTCTTCGGCGATGATCAGCGTGCGCTCAAACTGCCCCGAATCGCCATTGTTAATCCGAAAGTAGGTAGACAAGTCCATCGGGCACTTGACGCCTTTGGGAATATAAACAAAAGAACCGTCGGTAAAGACTGCCGAATTGAGCGCTGTAAAGTAGTTATCCGCAGCCGGAACCACGGTACCGATGTATTTCTTAACCAGCTCCGGGTGCTCTTGAATGGCTTCTGAAATTGAGCAAAAGATAACGCCGTGCTTGGCCAGGTCTTTCTTGTAGGTAGTGGCGATGGAGACGCTGTCAAAGATAACGTCTACCGCTACGTTGGCCAGCCGCTTTTGCTCGTTGATAGAGATGCCTAGCTTGTCAAAGGTGTCTAGCAGCGTCGGGTCAACCTCATCGAGGCTGTCTAGCTTTTTCTCAGCCTGCTTGGGCGCAGAGTAGTAGACAATCTGGTTGTAGTCGATGGGCGGATAGGCGACGTTTGGCCATCTGGGCTCCTCTAGCGTCAGCCAGCGACGGTATGCCTTCAGCCGAAAGTCCAGCATGAAGTCAGGTTCATTCTTTTTGAGCGAAATGGCCCGAACGACCTCTTCACTGAGGCCACGGGGGAAAGCATCGGCTTCAATGTCGGTAATGAAACCGTATTTGTAGGGTTGGCTAACGACAGACTGAACGCTAGAAGTCATTGGCGGTAAAAGTTCTGCTTGGGCAGTAGAGGGGGGCAAAGATTGAAGCTGACAGCGCTGAAACCTGACGGGGTTTAAGACTTGGGGGTGTTAGTCTCTGCGCGAATTTGCTCGAAAGTGATGCTCTGATCTTCACCGGAGAACGGATTGTCTTCGGTGAGAAACAGCATGCAGTGGCACTCCTGGCGCTCCTGCATAGGAACACAAGGGCAGTTCCAATAGGCGGCTTTGACCTCGGCCTCTTTGTCTTCGTAGTGGCGGCAGGGGCACAGGGGCGCACCCAGGTCATCTTTATGCTTGGCTAGCCCTTCAATCACGACAGCGGTAACACCCAAATCTTGACAAAAATAGGTGCCCGTACGCTTGGCGTAACTCTGGGCAAAATTTCGCATGATTTCAAGGCTTTTATCAGAGCCCTGATTGGGATTGCTTGCGCTCATGATGGTTCTAAGGGTGAAGGAGTGCTAAAACGGCTAGGTGAATTTAGGCTGATATTGGCCTAAGATGGGGTAAAGCAACACGAATGTTGTTTAACTAACTTAAGATTACTGTAAGAATCATACTTTAGCAACCAAAGTGTTTCTAAAGTATTGTAAATCAGCTATTGTCAATTGCTCCCTTAAGTCCATAGAAAAATAAGTTCAGCGCTGTAGCCACCTTTCGATATCGCCGTATTCACAGACATTTCGCCAGAAAATGACTTCTCGACAGACATCTTCTCAGCAGACATCTATGCAGCAGACATCTATAAGAGAGGACATTTTGCGCTTTTTGCTGAAGCGCGGCACAGCGACGGCCGGGGCGATCGCTGACCATTTGCAGGTCACGCCGCAAGCCATTCGCCGCCATCTCAAAACGCTGGAAAC
The DNA here is from genome assembly GCF_002286735.1 of Leptolyngbya sp. BC1307. Lineage (GTDB taxonomy): Bacteria > Cyanobacteriota > Cyanobacteriia > Phormidesmidales > Phormidesmidaceae > Phormidesmis. Next base: position 36,511 of record NZ_NRTA01000025.1, on the reverse strand, counting down.
CAGTGAACTAATCGAGCATCAGACCAGTCAGGAAGGCATCGGGCGGCCCAACCATCTCTATCAGCTCAGCCGCAAAGGGCGAGAGCATTTTCCTGATCAGTACGATCAGTTTGCGCTGTCGCTGCTAAATACGGTGGCGGATACGCTGGGGCCAGAGCAGGTGAGCAAACTGCTGAAGCGGCAGTGGCAGAGCAAGGCAAAGGAATATCGGGCTAAGCTCGGCGATGCACCGCTCAAAGAGAGAATGCAGACCCTAATAAAGCTGCGCCAGGCTGAGGGCTATATGGCAGAGTGTCATCCGACAGAGGGGGATGGGTCAGCGGGGCAGTCTGCTTTTGTGATTACGGAATATAACTGTGCGATCGCCCACATTGCCGAATCTTACCCGACGGTGTGCGGACATGAGTTGGCGATGTTTGCGATCGCCCTGCCTGACTGCTCAGTGGAACGAACGCACTGGCTGGTAAATGGGGAGCATCAGTGTGGCTATTTGGTGGAGGCGAAGGGGGCGATCGCCGAAGACTGACCTACAACCAACTGAGCAGACGCATTAAACTGAACGAAAGCTACCTTTTTCTATGCTATGTCGCCACAGTTTTTAACCCCCGAAGACTCTGCTGCCGTAGACGCAGCGCTGATGACCACGCCCGAAAAGTTTTTGACCCGGCTGACGCTCTCTACGGCCAAGCTGCTGGTCTACATTGCCAAAGACCTGGATACCTCGGTAGAGGCTCTCACCACTGAGCAGATTATCGCCTGGTTTGAAGCCGACTCTAAGCGCAAGCGCACTGAAGGGGTCGAGGCGTCTGTCTTAAACTGGGAAGCCAAAGACCTGACGGATGTGCCCTCTGCGTAGTCTCTTTGCGTGGTCTCTAAGAGTAAATATCTAAAAGCTGATACCATTTGTTTGGTTTCGTCGTCAGTCATCTGCCAAAGATTAGCCATGCTTCAATCCTCCTAATAAACGAGGGCCACGTTATGAAACAGCTACCGTTTTTGATGCTTATGGCTGCGGGTATGGCCGCCATGCCGACCGAGGCATTTGCCCATCAGGTACAGACTAACTACGTCATCGACGCACAAACCCGCAACACGCTAGAAGTACAGTCAGTTTTTAGCAATGGCGAACCGCTCAAAGGGGCTAACGTTACTATTTATTCTCCCGAGCAGCCACATCGCCCCTGGGCCAAGGGCATGACCGATGCCCGAGGACGCTTTACATTCACTCCAGACCAATCCATCAGCGGCGACTGGGAGATTGACATTCAGCGGGAAGGCCACGGCGATATTTTGGTAGTGCCGGTGGACGCAGCGGGGATCGATGCGGATCGGGTTTCTCAGACTGAGGCGAGAGATGTGCACTACGCAGGTTCCTCGCCGTGGATGGCTGTGGGAGGAGTGGCGATCGCTGCTGCCTGCCTCGGCTTCGGTCGGTTTGCGATTAAGCATAAAGCTGAGTAGCTGCGCCTGAAAATATCTGAAGGAATCCCTGGCTCGAACATTTGAGCTAGGGATTTTTGATGCGGGGCTCTACCATTGACCGTGGCGGTATGATGGGGCATGGTTCGCAGGCAATGAACATGGATCGCATGGAGCAGTTTACCAGGGCATATCGAAACCTGAGCCAGTTTCCTCTGTTTTCAGAAAAAGACGTTGAAAAATTTCGGGTGACCTACGGACAGGCAACGCTCGGATTGCTGAGACGTAAAATTTTGGCCATGGCGGACAACGACAAGCTTATTTTTACCGGGCATCGGGGCTGCGGTAAATCTACGTTGTTAGGTCAGCTAGCTCAGCAGATGCGGCAGGATGGGCTTTTTGTGGCGGGATTTTCTATTGCCGCTATGGTGGAGATGTCGGATGTTAACCACATCAATCTTTTGTACTCAATTGCGCTTCAGCTTTTGGAGCAGGCAAGTAGCAAACAGGTTTCTATCCCTGAAAGTACTGCAAATAGGTTGCTTAATTGGTTTACACAGACCAAATCTCGTGTTTACACCGATCAGCTTAAGCAAGAGATATCTGTCGGGGCGAACATCTTTGACTTTTTCAAGGCTAAGCTGCAAAAAGAGGGAGCTTTTAGAGAAGAAATCAAAGAAACTTTCGAGAATAAAGTTTCTGACCTGTCTCAGCAGATTGACTTAATTGCGGGAGAAATTCAGGCGGCGACTCAAAAGCAGGTTTTGGTCATTATCGATGACTTGGATAAACTAGACTTGCCGGTGATTCGATCTGTCTTTCAAGAAAATATTCAGTCACTCATGTCACCCAATATTCGGGTGGTGTTCACCATTCCAATCGCGGTAGTGAGAGAGCCTGGCCTGATGACTACTTTAGATCCTGAAAGGACTGTGCTTTTGGGTGTTCCTAAGTTCTTCCCTAGAGAGACCGCTCATCAGCCGAATGCAACACCTATTGAGGCCAATGTCGAGGTATTGAAAAAGGTGTTAGAGAAGCGCATTCCTGAAGATTTGATTGAGCCAGATATTAAGCGACAGATTGTGCTGTTAAGCGGCGGTGTGCTCAGGGAAATGGTGCGATTGGGGCGGGAGTGCTGCTTAGAATGCATGGTGCAAATGGATGTAGAGCCTGAGACTACCAATATCAAGATAGACAAAGATATTTTGGCTAAGGCAGTGAAGTCGATCCGCAATCAATACGCTCGCCCTTTGGGGAGTAATCTCTATAGTTTGCTGGCTCAGACCTATCAAGCGTTTTCTCCGCCAGATGCGAAGAGTGCAGATTTTTTAGAGATGTTGCATGGGCTATATGTATTGGAGTATGAGAATGATGAGCTTTGGTACGATTTGCATCCTTTAGTTGTTGATCTGCTGCGCCGTCGGGGGCTAATTGATGCGTGAAGAGTTTTGGTAGAGATACTGTGAGAGACTTTAAAGATGCCTGATTCTGATTTAGAGGCTCTGAATCGAAGGGCGCTGCGAAAGCTATTAGTCACAGTAAAGGCAAATGGGCAGACGCTGGGGTTGCTAGTGGCGATCTGTGATGATCGCAATTTACAAGCGTCTATTATCGGTGAGTATGAGGCGGAGCTAAAATCGCAGGGGATTACGCCTTTTCAGGCGCGGCTAGATTTTAAGCGGCCAAGTTTGCGGGCGACTTTGGAGGCGTTGGTGGCGCAGGAGCCGGTGCTACAGACGGGAGAGCCAGCGGTGGTGACGGTGCTGAATGCGGAGGCGCTGTTGGGGGTGCGGCTGAGTGAGGAGAAGTCGGAGCAGGAGAAGTTTTTCTTTTCGTTGCAGTGGACGCGGGAGGCGCTGCTGCGGTTTGAGTTTCCGGTGGTGCTGTGGGTGCCGGATGCGGTGGCGACGCGAATTGGGCAGAGAGCGCCAGATTTTTGGAGCTGGCGGGGCGGCGTGTTTGAGTTTGTAGCGCGGCCAAAGGTGGTGACTGAGGCGGGGCACCCGATGCCGAGGGTTCGTGAAGTGGATACGACGGACAGTCCAGGCCAGCTTTCTATTGCTGATTTGCAGCGGCAGATTGAAGGATTGGAAGAGGCTTCACCAGAGTCTTCGTTATTGATAACGTCGTATAACTCGCTTGGTGAGGCTTATGAGCGGGAGTATGCTCGTGGTGAGGCGTTAGCACTGTACGAGAAAGCGTTGGCTTTGGCACGAGCAAACAACAACTTGGAAGGGCAAGTGAGATCGCTTATAAATTTAGGTAATGCGCTGGAATATAGCGGGCGATCACAACAAGCCATTGAATATTATGAACAGTCTTTGAAGATTGCGCGGGAGATAGGCGATCGCAAAGGTGAAGCCAGTTCACTCCACGGACTGGGCAATGCGTACTTTTTACTGGGCCAGTATCAGAGGGCGGTTGAGTTCTATCAGCAGTGGTTAGAGATTGCGGGGGAAACAGATGATCGCAAAAGCGAAGCTGATTCCCTCAGCAGACTGGGCAACGCATACGATTCACTAGGCCAGCCTCAGCGGGCAATTGAGTTTCATCAGCAGTCGCTAGAGACTGCGAGGGAGATAGGCAATCGCCAAGGCGAAGCCAATTCTCTCGGCAATCTAGGCAACGCATACGATTCACTAGGCCAGCCTCAGCGGGCGATTGAGTTCCACCAGCAGCAGTTAGAGATTGTGAGGAAGATAGGTGATCGCCAAGGCCAAGCCAATTCTCTTGGCAATCTAGGCAACGCATACGATTCACTAGGCCAGCCTCAGCGGGCGATTGAGTTCCATCAGCAGTCATTAACAATTAAGCGGAAGATAGGTGATCGCCAAGACGAAGCCAATTCTCTTGGCAATCTTGGCAATGCGTACTATTCACTGGGCCAGTATCAGCGGGCAATTGAGTTCCATCAGCAGTCATTAGCAATTACGCAGGAGATAGGCGATCGCCGCGGAGAAGCCATCACTCACTTCAACAAAGGCAATGTACTCGCTAGAATCGACCAAAAGTGGAAGGCTCGATCATCCTACGAAGCGGCAAAGACTTTGTTTAAAAGCTTGGAGCTACAAGAGCTGGTTGAGCAGTGCGACCAAGCCATTCGTAACCTGGGCCAAATGATATAGTCGCAGTGCCCAAACAAGCGCCAGCTATTACGCCCTCAAAGCCGCATCACAGGCAGCGGATGCCTCTCATCATCTGGTTCTTGGCAGGGCTGATACTTGTGTTGCTCATCTGGTGGCTGCTCCAGTAGGTTACAGGCGGTTGTTATTATATTGAGTGGAGAGTTTGCGATCGCAGCTCAGCCGTCCTGGCACTCTCGTTGAAATACACCCATCTGAGTTGGCGTCCCCAGATCGTAAAATTCATCGCCAATGCCTTGAAAGGTGACTGTGTAACCGTATTGCTGAGCGGCTTGCTCAGCCCAGGCTCGAAATTCTTGCCGGGTCCATTCAAAGCGGTGATCGGGGTCGCGCAGTTGACCAGGCGGTATGGGGTACAAAATGTTGTATTCGATATTCGGCGTCGTCACAATGACCGTTTTTGGTTGAGCAAAGTTGAAAACGGTCTGTTCCAATGCAGCGATGCCGTCGGGCTCTATGTGTTCGATGACTTCTACTAAAGCAGCAGCGTCGTAACCCCGAAAACGCTGATCTGGGCAGACGAGAGAGCCCTGTATGAGCTGAAGGCGGTTTTGCTGATGGGCGGGCAAATCGCCTTTGAGCTGGCTTTTGGCTGTCTCCAGAGCCTGATCAGAAATATCGACGCCGGTTAACTGTGTAAATGCGGGGTCTTTGATGAGCGATCGCAGCAAATTTCCCTCACCACAGCCTAAGTCAATCACGCGCCGGGCCCCGCATTGCTTCAGTACCTGAGTAACCGTTCTCAGCCGTCGCCGGTTTAAGTTATTCGGATTTTTCGCTGCAATCTTTCGCCAGTCGTTTTCTTTTTCTGGCTCGGAGAGGTTTGAAGGATTACCGGTCATGGCAGGAAAATGCTGTCAATATCAGCAGCAGAGCAGATTAGGCGGCAAAAACCGTATCACTGCCATCTTAAAGGATTCTGGATTGACGGCTTCGGCGTATCAGGTAAAACGAAATGCCGCCGCGAGATGCTGACTAAATCTATCAAGCTATAGATCCAAAAAGGTCGGTGATTAGAGACGATGAAAAGTACTGATCGCAATCGAGAAAACCAAATGTCCATTATTTTAGGAAACCACCGCCGTGACTGAGGTAGAACATAAGCGTATAGCCGTAGGCTTTAAAACAAAGCAGGCACTACAGCAGGCAAAGCGCGCTTTAGAGGCTAAATCGCTCTCACATGTAGAAATGGCTGAGGTGCTAGCGTCTGAGGAAGCGACGACACCTGAAGAGAGAGAACCCAAATCGGGAATTTCTAGCGCTGCGGCGACAGGTGGGCTGGTCGGGGCGATCGCCGGTAGCCTCATTGTCACTATTGCCCTCAGCGTCCCCAATCTGCTCTCCATTCAGGGCAACGAAGTTCCATTTTTCGTTTTAGTGCCGCTGCTCGGGGCCGTGATCGGGGCGGCTGCTAGCAGCTTTATGGTCTTTATGTCGGGTGCTGCGCCGACGCGACTAAGGGTAGAAAAATACCAGCTAACGGTTGAAGCACTGCCCGAAAATACTCAGCTCGTGACAGAAATCTTGCTAGAGAAAGGAGGCCGTTTGCTTTAACGCGGGGTTGTACAGTTGCCCTCCTTAAGGCTTACTGAGCGCTCAGCCTACCAAAAAGTCGCTTTTTCTTTGATCGCTTCCGCTCCGTCTGCTCAGTTGCCGCCCGATCCGCATCTTCTCGGCGCAGACGAATCTGATCCATAAAGAATTCTTCCAGAGTGGGTTTAGCGACCTCTAGCTTGGCAATATGGGCATTCATCAGCCGCGCCGTTGCCATAAATTCAAACGGGTTTTCGTACAAAACGCCTTGCCAGTAGCCGCCTTCAAACGTAATATTGCTCAGCCACTGATCCAAAATGTCTAAGCTACCGCCGTTGCCTTTAACCCGGTAGTAGGTAGGGTTGCCCAGCAGCTTGTGAATGGAGCCCATACAGACCAGTTCGCCCTGATCGAGAATGGCAATGCGATCGCAGATCATCTCCACATCGGAAAGCACATGGCTGTTAAAAAATAGAGTTTTTCCCTGTTCTTTGAGAGATAGGATAATCTCGCGCACCTGAAACCGCCCGGTGGGGTCCAGGCCGGACATCGGCTCATCGAGGAAGACAATTTCAGGATCGTTAATCAGCGCCTGCGCCATGCCGACTCGCTGTAGCATCCCCTTAGAATAGCGGCGCATCTGTTTTTTGTTAGCCGACTGCCGGTCTAGCTGCACTAGATCTAATAGCTCGTTAATCCGCTGCTTTTGGGCCTTACCCGTAATGCCAAACAGACCCGCCGTATAGCTCAAAAACTCCCGGCCCGTCAGATAGTCGTAAAAGTAAGGATTCTCAGGTAAATAGCCAATGCGCGCCTTAACGCTGCGATCGCCAGCAGGTTGACCCATCAGCGTCGCCGACCCAGCCGTTGGGCGAATAATGCCGAGCAGTAGCTTTAGCAGAGTCGTTTTACCGGCTCCATTGGGCCCTAGCAGGCCAAAGGTCTCTCCTTTGTAAATTTCTAGCGAGCACTGCTTGAGCGAAGGGGGCGCGGCCTTTAGCCAAAAGCCAGTGCGATATACCTTGCGCAAATCGTGCGTGGCAATAATTGTGGGCCGATGCACAATCGTCGAAGCGGCGATTGGAGAAGCGGGCAGACTGGCGTTAGCGCTGGGAGGAGAAACCACATTCATAGAGAGTCACGTTTACCTTAGGTATATACAGACGATAAGATGAAGGTGTCTACCGCAGAAATACTAGAGATTTCTATCCGGGTCAGACGCTGAGGTTAACTACTAGCGGGTCGTAGGCTAATGGATCGCTCAAAAATCGTGGCAATCATTACCGGAGCGGTGTCTATTCTGCTGGCGATCGCATACCTCCTACTGGTGCAAATACTCGATTTTCGCGGTGAAATGATTCCTGCGCCAGTGAGTTTTCTAGGATCTCTCATGTAGCAAATGTCACCAGCAGGCGTCTATTCTTTGAGCCAGCCTGACAGGTCGCGCCCGATCAGGTCTTGTAGCCGGAGGATATCTTCACGGTAGTAATCTTGCAGCAGCAGCCGATCTTCATCTGAGAGCGGTAGACCTTCTTTCCCTTGAGAGTTGGCATCAATCAGGCGCGATCGCAGTTTCTGCCGATTTTCTTCAGAAACGACCGTCCTCAGCACCGTTCCAACCGCCGCTCGCAAAGGGTTTTGAGTCTGCAAAAGCTTATTGACAGACTGGTTTTTAGGCACCTGCGCAGTTTGCCCGCGCTCGCTAGTATTAGCCTCAAAGCTGCTGTCTACCCCAACAAAATTGTAGATGTCCCGCATCAGTTGCCCGGCATCTTTGCGCAGATCGTCATATAAAAAGATCTTTACCTGCTCTGAGCCAAACGTCTCTATAAAGTGCTTAGTTCCTTCGTAGTAAAGCCCCTTCAGCAAAGTATGTGAAGAATTCGCGCTGGTTTCTACCTGCTCAGACAGCGGCTTTAGATTGCCCACCACCTGGCGCACATGCATCAAATAGTCCGAATAAGCCCGGCTAATTGGGTTGCGCAGCACAGCAATCAGCTTGGCCTCAGGCACATATTTTTGAATGTTAGGAACAGCCTGCTGATGCAGAAACAAATAGTTAGGTGAAGCTTCCCCAATAGCGACCTCATCAGTCACCCCTTCAAACAGCGCCTGGTAGTCTGCTAGTAACAAAATCTGCTGCCGCCCGCCCCGAGTCAGCTGAGGCACTGCCTTCCCCTGACTGGTGGCGACGCCATCTACCAGTTCACGCCCGAAAAAATCAGTCTCTTTACGCGGACTAACATATACCTGAGGGTGCTGATTTAAGTAGTTATAAATAGAGGTCGTCCCAGCTTTTTGGACGCCAAAGATCAAAAAATTGGGAAGAGCCATACCAAACACTCAAAAAGTAACGCTTTACAGTATAAGCACCCCATCTCCGTACCAATGCCGCGAAGCTACGGAGATTATCAAGACATACATCGTTTGGTCATAACTTGATAAAGCTTCAGCTACAGACGCCCTCGCAGTCCAAATCTTCAAAAACATTGGCGTCATCTACAAACAAACTTCACCTTATTTTTTTGGACGGATTGCTAGTATTACTACCGACGGGCAGCATCCATCCTCATTATTCCCTCCAGCGTACAGGAGTACACCCAGTGCTTTGTGCTTATGGGCCTGAGTAAAACAGGTCAATACTCTACCGGGCCAACACTCCGACTGCGCAGGATGTCAGTATTCAGGATTCTAATAGTTCAAGTCAGCACAGCATCTCTCAGCCAAGACCGCTTAGTGTGACGGCAAGGTGTTGACTTCGTTTATTTCTATTCAGCTATTTATCACCATACAAATCTCAGATTTCTTAGCGCCGGTACGTAGTTCCTGACGGTTTTAGCTGCTTTAAGGCTTTTGGGCTTCCATGAAGCTTTGATCTGCAAACGCCTGCCCAAGTTTGAAAAGACTTCATACTCGACCTCCTGTTATCAGCAGGATGCAGCGGGATAAGTTATCAGAAATCAGTTCACCCAGCATCATTCTTATTTCATCTAGCCGACCTGAAGGGAGATGAGAGGTTTTTCCACGTTGCTTTTTGTCCGGTGGCTATCGAGCCAAACACATAAGCCGAAAACCCGACCCCATCCTCTACTCAGACGGCCAAGCTGACCATCAATTTCTAATCCTGAACTATTTACATAGACTCTCTATGGCTAACATTCGTCTCGAAGCAGAATCGCTAACCTTAGAAAACTACGCCGTTGAAACACAGAATTTTGCCTCGTCAGGCGCGCTAGCTAGAATCACTGACGATACGGGCTCTATCAAAACCACCCTTGGTAATGGCGTAACGGCTGGCAACTACAGCATCGACATCGCCTACTTCGACGAAAGCGATGGGCAATCAAGTATGGAGCTGTGGATCAATGGCACTCGTCAAGATTCCTGGAAGTTTGACAATAGCCCCGGCGGTACTAGAGCTTCTAGTAGCAATCGGGTAGTACGCAGGGTTCCGGTTGATATCGCCCTTAAAGCTGGCGACACCATCGAACTCAGGGGCACTTTAGACGCAGGAGAAGTCGCTCGCGTCGATTACATCGAGCTAATCCCTAAAGGGACGACAACACCCACACCCACACCGGCTAACAGAGTACCTGTGGCCGGTAATGACAGTGCCACCACCCAAGCAGGTACGCCAATTATTATCAACGTTATGGGTAATGATAGCGACCCTGATGGCGACTCGCTCAGCATCGCTGGCGTCAGCGGCGCGGCCAACGGTACGGTCAGCAGCAATACCAACGGCACTCTGACCTACACGCCCAAGGATGGCTTTAGCGGTAATGACAGTTTCAGCTACAGCATCAGCGATGGCAAAGGCGGTAGCGCAACTGCGACCGTTGGCGTAGTAGTCAATCCTGCACCTTCAACCAGCATTACTAGCAACAGTGCTACTAGCGGCAGTGCTGCCACCAGCAGTAGTACTGCTAGCGTCGTGCGTATCGAGGCTGAATCGATGACGCTAGTAGGCTATCAGAAGGAGAGCGCTAGCTTTGCCTCAGGCGGTCAGCTGATCCGTGTTCCCAACGAAGGGGGCAAGAGCACGGCCACCACTCAGTTTACCGGCGCAGCAGGCACCTATGACCTGAAAGTGGTCTATCACGATGAGAGCGATGGTAAGTCAACGCTCAAGATTACGGCTGGTACAGCCTTTAGTACGAGCTTCGTCTTTGATGAGAACACAGGTGACTCGCGCGCCTCATCCGGCAATCGGCGCGAGCGGACGTTCTCAGGGATACAGCTCAAGGCCAACGACACGATTCAGCTTGAAGGCTTCCTGAACGTAGGCGAAGTTGCTCGCGTTGACTACATTGAGCTGATACCCCAGGGCGGAACTGGTGGAACTACGACACCTCCAGCACCGACTAACAAGGCACCTGTAGCCGGTAACGATAGCGCCACTACCCAGGCAGGCACGCCAGTCGCTATCAATGTGTTGAGCAATGACAGCGACCCCGATGGTGATTCGCTCAGTATCTCTGGCGTCAGTAGCGCAGCCAATGGCACGGTCAGTAGCAATACCAACGGCACTCTGACCTACACACCTAAGGCTGGCTTTAGCGGTAACGACAGCTTCAGCTACAGCGTCAGCGATGGCAAAGGCGGCAGTGCGACCGCAACCGTTGGCGTAGCAGTCAATCCTGCGCCTGCAACCGGCGGCACTGGCACCGGTAGTACTGGTGGCGGCACTGCTAGCGTCGTGCGCATCGAGGCTGAGTCGATGACGCTAGTAGGCTATCAGAAGGAGAGCGCTAGCTTTGCCTCAGGCGGTCAGCTGATCCGCGTTCCTAACGAAGGGGGCAAGAGCACAGCGACCACCCAGTTTACTGGCGTATCAGGCACCTATGACCTAAAAGTGGTCTACCACGACGAAAACGACGGCAAATCAACGCTCAAGATCACGGCTGGCACAGCCTTTAGTACGAGCTTCGTCTTTGATGAGAACACGGGTGACTCGCGTGCCTCATCTGGCAATCGGCGCGAGCGGACGTTCTCAGATGTACAGCTCAATACCAACGATACGATTCAGCTTGAAGGCTTCCTGAACGTAGGCGAAGTTGCTCGCGTTGACTACATTGAGCTAATACCCAAAGGCGGAACGACGACGACGCCAACACCGGTCAACAGAGCACCTGTGGCCGGTAATGACAGTGCCACCACCCAAGCAGGCACACCAGTCGCTATCAACGTGTTGAGTAATGACAGTGACCCCGATGGCGACTTGCTCAGCATCGCTGGTGTCAGCGGCGCGGCCAACGGTACAGTTAGCAGCAATGCCAACGGCACTCTGACCTACACCCCCAAAGCTGGCTTTAGCGGTAACGACAGCTTCAGCTACAGCATCAGCGATGGCAAAGGCGGCAGTGCGACCGCAACCGTTGGCGTAGCAGTCAATCCTGCGCCTGCAACCGGCGGCACTGGCACCGGTAGTACTGGGAGTGGAACTGCTAGCGTCGTGCGTATCGAGGCTGAGTCGATGACGCTAGTAGGCTATCAGAAGGAGAGCGCTAGCTTTGCCTCAGGCGGTCAGCTGATCCGCGTTCCTAACGAAGGGGGCAAGAGCACAGCGACCACCCAGTTTACTGGCGTATCAGGCACCTATGACCTAAAAGTGGTCTACCACGACGAAAACGACGGCAAATCAACGCTCAAGATCACGGCTGGCACAGCCTTTAGTACGAGCTTCGTCTTTGATGAGAACACGGGTGACTCGCGTGCCTCATCTGGCAATCGGCGCGAGCGGACGTTCTCAGATGTACAGCTCAAGGCCAACGACACGATTCAGCTTGAAGGCTTTCTGAACGTAGGCGAAGTTGCTCGCGTTGACTACATCGAGCTAATACCCAAAGGCGGAACCACAACAAATCCGGACTCTGGCAGTGGCGGCTCTGGTGGTGGCGATACACCAAGTGGCAACAGCACCGCGGGCGGTGTCATTCTCAATCTCGATGCAGGCGTTGGGCTGTCACCCGAGTTTGGAGCCTTGAAAATGCCTCGGCTGATACCCTTGGGCGACTCGATCACGGCTGGCCAGCATAGCAGTGGTGCTGTACCAGGTGGATATCGCATGCAGTTAGAAGATAGGGCGATCGCTGATGGCCTCTCTATTGACTTTGTCGGTAGCCAAAGGAACGGCGGCTCAGACTTAGCAGACAAAGACCACGCCGGTTTTCCCGGTCGGACAATCTCGCAGACGACCGAGTGGGTTCGCAACGGCAATCTCTCTCAGTATCCAGCCGATGGCATTCTACTGATGATTGGCACTAACGATGCTAACGGTGGAGCATCGGGTACTGCAATGCGCGATCGCCTCAGCACTCTAATTGATGAAATTAGTAAAGCTGCGCCTGCCGCCTACATATATGTCTCTTCAATTCCGCCAGTAGACGCGCCTCGGGGCACTCAGGCAAAGAGAGATAACATCAATGACTACAACTCCCGCATTCCACAGTTAGTAAGCGATAAAGTAGCAGCGGGCAAGAAAGTCTTTTTTGTCAACGCGGGTGGCAGTCTTGATGTGGGAGACATCAACGGCGACAATAGCTACACCACTGACTTCGATGATGGCCTGCACCCTACTGCTGCTGGCTACGACAAGCTGGGCGATGCCTGGTACAAGGAAGTTTTCAATCCGAAATCTCTATCAGGCAGCAAGCTAGTAGGAACTGAGCATGACGATTGGCTGATTGGCAACAGCGGCAACAACGTGATCGAAGGCGGCAATGGACGAGATGAGCTGCTCGGCGGCGGCGGCGCGGATATCTTTGTCTACAAAGACCCCACTCACGGCAAAGACAAAATCGTCGATTTTAGCAGTAACGACATTCTGCAAATCTCAGCAGCCGGGTTTGGCGGCGGTCTATCGGCCGGTATGACGCTCGATAGCTCGTCGTTTATCAGCGGCAGCAACCCTTCTGCCACTAGCAATAAAGCTACCTTCTTGTACAACACCAGCAGCAAGATGCTCAGCTTTGATCGAGATGGAACCGGTGGTGCTTCAGCCTTTGAGATTGCTACCTTCACTAACGGCTTCAGCTTGCAGTCTAACCAGATTGATATTGTCTGAAGTTTGAGGTGAACGCGACAAAGCCCGCGCTGTAATAGTGCGGGCTTTTTTGTTGATTACCGTGTTGACTACTATTCTTTATTCGGGCGGTTCGTTCAACGCTTTTTCTGTGACGGTTTCTGCCGGATAGCCCTGCTCGTCGTTAAAGAGCCCTAGCAGGTAGCCCAAAGCTGCCCCAAAGACAAAGCCACCCGCGTGTGCCCAGTAAGCCACGCCACCATTCATGCCGACATCGGCAGAGACACCTAGGCTGGTAATGCCATAGAATGCCTGCTGCAAAAACCAAAAACCCAAAAACACCAGCGCCGGAACTCGAAAGGCAGTAAAGAAGATCGGAATGAAAGTCAACACTCGCACTTCAGGAAAGCGGAAAATGTAAGCACCCATGACACCAGCGATCGCTCCACTTGCCCCTAGCGACGGCACCGTCGAATCTGGCGAAACATACCACTGACAGAGCGAAGCCAGCACGCCACACACCAGATAAAAAAGCAAAAACTTCAGGTGCCCCAGCTGATCTTCTACATTATTGCCAAACACCCACAGGTAGAGCATATTGCCCCCTACGTGGAAAAAGCCCGCGTGCAGAAATTCAGCGCTAAGGAGCGTACCCCATTCAGAAACATGTGGCGCGCCAAAGCCGGTGTGAAAGCTGGTGCTCAAATCTCTAGGCACCACCGCAAACGTCTCAAACAGAGTTTGCAGATTGGGAGCGCTCAGCGTCGCCTCGTAAAAAAACACCAACACGTTCAGGGCTATCAGCCCGTAAGTCACGTAAGGCGTGATAGTGACGGGATTATCATCACGAATGGGAACCACAGCGGTCGTCTCCGGTTATAGGCAGTAAAGAAGTAAGCCGATTAGCTCGGCCATGAGGGCATCAGCACCTCTTCTAGTCAATTTACTAGATAGCGTAAATAAAGACATTCCCTCTACGGGGCAGTAAACTTGCTCTGATGGAGATTTAAAGATTTACTCAGACTTATGACAAAGAAACACACAGGTCACCAGGCGACCGACCGAGTGGTCTATTCAGAATTTGGCACTGCTTCAGCCGCCACAGAGCGAGCCGTTCCGGATTTGCCGCCGGGCCAGCAAGACCTGCGGGTACAGGTTTCTCGCAAGGGACGGAAGGGCAAAAGCGTCACCATCATTAGCGGCTTCACCCATCGGCCCGAGACAATTGAGGCACTGGCCAAACAGCTCAAAGCCCAGTGTGGCTCGGGTGGTACGGTCAGAGAGAACACAGTCGAAATTCAGGGAGAGCACGCAGCTAAGCTTGTCTCCCTACTGATAGACAAAGGCTATAAAGCTAAAATTAGCGGAGGGTAAAGGGCAATGGGGCACAGGCGGCGTAGGCAGATAGGTGTAGCGTTTTTATTAGGAATTGTTTGTTCGGCACTGCTGGGCAGCTTCAGCCAGTTTGGTTTCAACCGGGCACAGGCAATTACCACTGGCTTTGCCGGTCACTGGGCTGAGCCTTGTGTTCAGTCGCTAGTGGCGCAGCGAGTATTTGACCAGCGCACGGTGAATGGTCGCTATCCGAGCAGTTCGCTCACCCAGGCCGAATTTGCGGACGCTGTGCTCAAGGCATTCCCCGGCGCGTTTGCCAGCGCGAACGAAGCGTTAGGACTCACTTTTGACGAGGCCAGCTCTGAGACAGAAGCGCTGCTGATGGCTGCCCTCGGTCAAGATGCTCGCCTACAGCGACCCGTAGGCCGGGCGCAGGCACTGGCCATTCTAACCTCAGGCTCAGCTACGCCCTATCAGGCGGATGCCACCCGTACCCTTTATGCGACGTTTCGCGATGCTCTGTTGATTCCCCGCAGCGCCCGTGAAGGGGTAGCAGCGGCGCTGGCGGCTGGTTATGTCGTCGATGCAGAAGGTGACTCCAGTAGCCGATCGCAGCTGCGCCCTCGCCGAAATATGACGCTGGCTGAGGGGGCCGCGTCGATTTGCCGGGCCAGTTTAGACGCGCGGACAGCGGCAACTGTCCCCGAGCCGCTGTCTGTTGTGGTTGAACCCCCGCCTGCTGTCACTGCTCCCACCAGTGAACTGCGCGGCGTCTGGCTCACCAATATTGACAGCAACGTGCTTTTTTCCCGGGCCACATTAGAACCTGCCCTAAACAGACTGGCGGACCTGAACTTCAATACGGTGTACCCAACTGTATGGAACTGGGGCTACACCTTGTTTCCTAGTCGGGTAGCCGAGCGGGTGACTGGCTACCGGCAGGGGCTATACCCCGACTCAGATTTCACCGGACGACAGGCAGCCTTAGAAGCCGCGCAGGGCGATCGCGATATGCTGCTAGAGCTCATCGAAATTGCCCATAGCCGCAATCTCAAAGTGCTCCCCTGGTTTGAGTTTGGCTTTATGGCCCCTGCCGACTCAGCCCTAGCCCGCCGCCATCCGGAGTGGCTAACTCAAAAGCAGGACGGTAGCTTGACCACCCCCGAAGGCGAGCACGAGCGGGTCTGGCTCAATCCATTTCATCCTCAAGTGCAGTCATTCATCTTAGAGCTGATTGCGGAGCTAGCAGCCAATTACGACATCGATGGTTTTCAAGTCGATGATCACATGGGACTGCCCTCTGACTACGGCTATGATCCCTTCACGGTAAATCTCTATCAGCAAGAGCACCAGGGTCAATTGCCGCCCGAAGATACTCAAGATGCCGAATGGACACGCTGGCGTGCCGACAAAATTACTGACTTCATGGGCCAGGCCTTTGCCACGCTCAAAACCTATCGCCCTGGGGCCATCATGTCCGTCTCCCCCAATCCGCACGTATTTGCCTACGAGTATTACCTGCAAGACTGGGATACCTGGGTAAAGCGAGGCTACGCCGAGGAAATCATCATTCAGCTCTACCGCAATGACCTAGGTCGCTTTGTCTGGGAAATGAGTCAAGATGCAGCAGATTTTGCTCGCAGCCACGTCCCTACCAGCATTGGAATCTTAAGCGGGTTGCGAGGACGCTCTGTGCCGATGGCCCAGATTGCTGAGCAGGTAGAGGCGGTGCGCGATCGCAACTTTGCGGGCGTTTCCTTTTTCTTCTACGAAACCCTGTGGAACCTCAGCCCCCAAGAGACCCCAGCCGCACGCCAGGCCGCTCTACAGGAAATCTTTCCCAACCAGGCCACTTACCCCAGAGGAAAGTACTCCCAGTAGTCCCATAGACATAGATTTTTCTATTTGCCAAAAACTTTCCCTCTCCTTAATAGGAAAAACTGACAGCTTTGTTTAAAGTCTTAGCAGCCTCTGAGGATTGAATGAGGATTCGGCATTACTGCAATTGTCAGGCCGAATACAGATAGCTATACAAAATGGCTATACAAAAGACTAAGTAATGGAGAGTTTATGGCACAGAGTTTTGGTGTAATTGGCCTGGCGGTCATGGGCGAGAATATTGCGCTCAATATTGAGCGCAACGGTTTTCCGATTGCGGTTTACAACCGCTCCCGCGAGAAAACTGATGCCTTCATGAAAAACCGCACCGAGGGCAAAAATGTAGTCCCCACCTACTCCCTGGAAGAATTTGTTGCTGCCCTAGAGCGTCCCCGACGCATCTTGATGATGGTACAGGCCGGTAAACCGGTAGATGCTGTCATTGGGCAGCTCAAACCTTTGCTGGACCCAGACGATATGATCATCGACGGCGGCAACTCCCTCTACGAGGACACCGAGCGCCGCGTGAAAGAACTCGAAGCCGCTGGCTTTAACTTCATCGGCATGGGCGTTAGCGGCGGCGAAGAAGGCGCCCTCAATGGCCCTAGCCTCATGCCCGGCGGCAGCAAAGCCGCCTACGACGCGATTGAACCAATCGTCACCAAAATTGCTGCCCAGGTAGACGACGGCCCCTGCGTTACCTACATCGGGCCAGGCGGCTCCGGTCACTTTGTCAAAATGGTGCACAACGGTATTGAGTACGGCGATATGCAGCTGATTGCAGAAGCCTACGATCTGCTCAAAAACGTGCTAGGGCTCGGTCATAAAGAGCTGCACGAGATTTTTGCAGAGTGGAATAAAACCGAGGAACTCGATTCATTCCTGATTGAGATTACCGCCAACATCTTCACCAAAATGGATGATGAAACCGGCAAGCCGCTAGTTGAGCTGATTGTCGATAAAGCCGGGCAAAAAGGAACTGGTCGCTGGACGGTGATGAGTGCGCTAGATATCGGTGTGAGCATTCCCACGATTACCGCGGCTGTGAATGCGCGGATCATGTCGGCGATTAAAGAAGAGCGAGCAATAGCCGCGCCTCAGCTCAATGGCCCCTCGGCTAGCTTTGACGGCGATACCAAAGAATTTGTCAACAAAATTCGTGATGCGCTGTACTGCTCAAAGATCTGCTCGTACGCTCAAGGTATGGATCTGCTCAGTAAGGCTTCTGATATGAATGGCTATAGCCTAGATTTGGGAGAAACCGCCCGGATTTGGAAGGGGGGCTGCATCATTCGAGCGGCCTTCTTAAACAAAATCAAGCATGCCTACGATCAAGATGGCAAGCTGCCCAATTTGCTGCTAGCGCCTGAGTTCAAGCAGACTATCCTAGACCGACAGAGCGCGTGGCGCGAGGTAATTGCTACGGCAGCCAAAGTCGGGATTCCGGTGCCTGCCTTTAGCGCTTCTCTTGACTACTTCGATAGCTATCGCCGCAGCCGCTTGCCGCAAAACCTCACCCAGGCTCAGCGCGACTACTTCGGCGCTCACACCTATGAGCGCACCGACAAAGATGGCTTCTTCCATACCGAGTGGATGGAGTAGCTGATCAAGCCTGAGTACTGTAGCGACTTCTAATTTGCGTAAAGGCACTTCGCACGAGCGGGGTGCTTTTTTAGTCTACAGAGAATCTCTAGCTGTACTGGACGCTGTCTCTTTGAAGGCAACGGCTTCTCTAGTCGTCATGTTGAGCTAGCGTATTTAGATTGACCAGGCTCAGATAAATACTCCCGACCAATAGACAGCCACACCCCATTGATAGCCTGGAGCACCTAAGGGAGAAAACGACTCGATCGGTAGAAAACGAGTGAAGGCGGGCCATTGAAGTATAAAAACCTACTTTGTTTGGCTCTATAGTACTCAGGCGGCAGCTGATTTTGGCTGGGGTTTAGGGTTGGGCTATGTCGCCCTGTTCTCCCATAACACTATTCAAATGCTCCAGTGAGATCCGAGCCGCTTCAGCAACTTGGGAATGGTCGTCTTTTGCTAAGTAACGCAGGGCGGAAACACTTTTTTCGGTGGGTAGATTCCCTAACGCTTCGGCTAAGCGCTGACGAACCAGCCAATCGTCTGCTTGGGCAAAGGCCAAAATGTTATCTACAGCAGAGAGGTCTTTGATTTCTCCGAGAGCGGCGATCGCTGCCTGCTGGATCACCACTTCTTTACTGCCCAGTGCAGCGATCAGCACATCATGGGCCTCAGGGTTTTTGAGATTACCCAAAGATACCGCCGCACTGAAGCGCACCAGCCAGTCAACATCTTCGTAAAAAGCCCGCACCAGCGGATCAAAAGCACGAGGATCTTCTAGATAGCCCAGCGCACCAGCGGCATCGGCGCGAATGCCATAGTCCGGGTCGCCCTCTAAGATATTGATCAGCAGGTCATAGCACTCATCTGTTTGCTTGATCCCCAATGCAAAAATGGCCATTGAGCGCACCTGATCGTTTTTATCTTTCAGTACCTTTTTAATCAAAGGAACTGCCTCCTCAGCCGGGACATTGCGTAGGGCTGCCAGCGCCAGCTTGCGATCTTTAAGGTCGCCGGTTTCTAGCTGCTGGGCAAGGGTTTCGAGGTCGGGCTGCGTCATGGCGTCCTGAAATAAGGCTACCGCTCTATTATAAGTTCGCTGGCTGACGCTGTGAGTGTAACCTGGCTGCCGCCAGCGATCCCCGGCACTAGAGGCAGCAGCAGCTCTAAAACAGCGGGATCTTGAAAGTGATTAATTTTAGTTTCGGGGTGAGGGTAATAAACTAAGCCGCGATAGGTTTGCTGCTGCCAGGTGAGACCAATCGGCACAAATGAAAAGCTCTCAGCAGCATGTTCGGGCGACCATTTGACTTGATGCAGGGTTTGCTGAGGCACCAGCTGAAAGCAGGAAGGCGCAATAGAGACATTCAAAGTGCCTGGATAGAAAGGTGAAAGATCAATGCCAAGTGCCTGAAAGTAGGGCATTTGCATCTCAATTGTCCCTTTGGGATAGGGGCTGTCTGAAGCCTGTCCAGACGCCACTCTATGGCCAGAGACAACCGTCCCGCTCAAAGCAACGGTCTCAGCAGCAGCCCTTAGCGAAAAAGAGTTCATGACGGTTCCTTTATTTTTTATAAATATGCAGCTACACTAGCGCTAGTTCGCTTGACAGTTTTGCCGGTAGTTTGACTGTCAGTTTGCGCAACGGCTCGTCTCTAAAAAGTTGTTGTCGATTCATCTTCTCAACCTTTGACAATTTATGATTAAGCCTCAGTCAGTCTCTACTGTAGAGAGCGTGGATGAGCCTACTCAGTCGGTAGCCACAGGGGTCTATATCTGCGTCCATGGGCACTTTTATCAGCCGCCTCGGGAAAACCCCTCTCTAGACGCAGTAGGTAGGCAGTCGAGTGCGGCCCCGTTTCATGATTGGAATGAGCGGATTCTACACGAGTCCTACCGGCCCAACGCCTTTGCCCGCATCCTCAACGACCAGGGCGAGGTCGCCAGCATTGTCAACAACTATGAGCACATCAGCTTTAATATTGGCCCGACGTTGATGAGCTGGTTAGAACGCCACGATCTAGAGACCTATCAGCGCATTTTAGAGGCTGACCGGCGCAGCTGCGATCGCCATTCAGGTCACGGCAATGCGATTGCGCAAGCCTATAACCACATCATCTTGCCGCTGGCTAATCACCGCGATAAAGTCACCCAAGTTCGCTGGGGGATCGCTGATTTTCAGCGGCGGTTTGGCCGTGATCCTGAAGGTATGTGGCTGGCTGAAACGGCGGTCGATAACGACAGCCTGACGGTGCTGGTCAGTGAGGGCATTCGGTTTATTGTGCTAGCGCCCTCTCAGGCGGCTCGCTGTCGGCGATTTGGCCGGGCCGATGGCTATGATAACTGGCAGATGGTAGAGCATGGCGAGATCGATCCTAGACGGCCCTACCGCTGCTTTTTGCCAGAGCAGCCCAATGGCCGCAACTATATAGATATTTTCTTTTACGATGGCCCCATCTCTGGCGATATGGGGTTTGACGATATTTTGCATTCCTCGCAGCAGTTTGCTGACCGGCTGAGCCGAGCCGTCAGGCCAGACGCGGGGCAGGATGAGCATTCTCATCAGTCCGAGCACTACAGCGGGGGAGATCAGGAGCGATCGCAGCTCGTCTCCGTCGCCACCGATGGCGAGACCTTTGGCCACCATCGTCAGGGCACCGAAAAGACCCTGGCCTATGCGCTAACACATGAGTTTCCTGCCCGAGGCTGGCAGGTGACCAGCTACGCCCACTATTTGAGTTTGCAACCACCGACTTGGGAGGTGCAGCTCAAACCTGTTACGGCCTGGAGCTGTTCTCACGGCGTAGATCGCTGGCAGCACGACTGTGGCTGCGGTGGTGGCGGTGGCTGGCAGCAGCAGTGGCGTGCTCCCCTTAGAGAAGCTTTAGACTGGCTGCGCGATCGCCTTTGCCGCCTCTATGAAAAGGCCAGTGCCGATCTGCTGATAGACCCTTGGGAAGCTCGCAATGGCTACATCAGCGTAGTGGGAGATCGCAGCGCGCGATCGCTTAACCAATTCTTTGCCGACCACCAGCTGCATCTGCTTACCAGCGCCGAGCGCACAGCCGCCCTCAGACTGCTAGAAATGCAGCGCCATACCCTGCTGATGTACACCAGCTGCGGCTGGTTTTTTGATGAAATCTCACGGCCCGAAGGGACTCAGATTTTGTGCTATGCGGCTCGGGCGATGGAGCTGGCTGAAGCCGTATCGGGGATCAGCCTGGAAGCAGAATTTATTGGCCGACTAGAGCAAGCGCCAAGTAACGTAGATTATTTCAAAACCGGGGCGGGTGTATACCTCAAGCAAGTGCAGCCCGCCAGCGTCAGTCTGGAGCAAGTAGTCGCCCACTATGCGATGGGATCACTGTTTAGCACCTACCGAACTGAGCAGCCCCTCTACTGCTACACGCTGCGCCGCCAGGACTACTATCAGCAGCCTTTAGGAACGCTGACGATGGCTATCGGCCAGGTGCAGGTGATTTCGACGATGACTCAGGATCAGACCACGCTGGCCTTTGCAGTTTTGCACCTGGGCGGCTGGGACTTTCACTGCGGCATTCAGGCATTTCCTAGCCGGGCGGCTTATAGCAAAGCCAAGGCCGCGACCATTGCCGCTTTTACCAGCAACAGCATTGCCCAGAGCGTACTGGCGATCAATCAGCAGTTTGGCCGCACCTATACGCTGCAAGATCTGTTTGCCGAGGAGCGTCAGCGGATTATGCAGCAGCTCAGCCAGGAAACGCTGCAGCGTCTCGATCAGCTTTACGAACAGGTCTATCGGGAAAATTACGGCGTGCTGATGGCTTTTCACCGCGATCGCATTACCGTACCCCAGGCGCTGCAGGTCGCAGCCGATATCACCTTGAGCCACCGGGCGCTGGAGATTATCCGCTCTCTAGAGCAAGACATCACAGAACCTGGCGGTGACCTGCTTAAGATTACCGTCGGTCGCGTTGCTGAGTTAGAGGGCATCGCTACCGAGGCCCATCACTTCCGCTGCGAGCTGAAATTGCCTGGGAGCCAGCCGATCTTAGAGCGACTGATCTGGCAGGGGCTCTCGCAGACGTTACAGATTGCCGCTCCTGACAGACACCGTGAATTAGAAACCGCAGTCGAGGGGCTAGAGCGGCTGATTGTGTTGGGCTACCAGCTCAGATTGCCGCTGGCTCTCTACCGGGTGCAGGAGCTGTACTACGACTTCTTGACTCGCGTTCGGTCCGACCAGGCAAAGATTGCGACCGATCAGACCACGCCCGTTTGGAACTTGCTGATGCGACTGGGCTACGCTCTGCGAATGGATGCTAAAGCCATCGGGTCAGTCTAGTGAGCAAATCAAGTGCCACTTAGCGCCCGCTGTGCCCACTATGCCCATTGACGCACTATTTGCCCATTGACGCACTATTGCTCATTAACGATAGAGTACCCGAGTCGAAAACCCTCTAGCCGTAGCGGCATTGGCTCGGGCTTCGGCTGGGAAGCGATCGCCAAAGCTGCCAATATTAATAAACCGGCCCCGGCGATTGCGATCTACAAAGGCATCAGGGAAGAATTCTCGTACGCTAGCCAGCTGAGATTCGTCGGCGATGACAGCAGCGACATAGGGGTAGTTAGGCGCGACAAACCCCATCCTCTCTAGCGTTGCGCTATCAGCATTGCCGGTAACGTTCAGCCCCTGCACCCGCTGATAGGTGCGCACACCCTGCTGCGTTTCAAACCCATAGACGCCATCTACAAAGACAGGAATGCCAAACCGATTGAGCCGCTGCTGCAAGGCAATCACATCGCTGCCAGTACTGCCGGGCACCAGATTCCCCGATAGCAGAGAAGGCGACTGGCTAGCTGCTGTCGGGGTTGCTACGGCAGTCGGCGTTGCCGCCGGTAAAAAATCAAAGTCCATATCGGCGAGAGTTTCTTCGTCGGCGATGCCCGTCGCTGACAGGCCGCGAATGCGCTGATAAGTCGCTACGGCCTCAACCGTGTCTTGTCCGTATTTGCCATCGACTGCAAATGGGTAGAGTCCGTTGCGGCCTAAAAAGCGCTGCAGGCTGCGAACATCTGTGCCAAAATCGCCCACGCGCAGCGTGCGGCTGCTTAGGGCAACTGCCAGTAGCTGAGGCTGATCTGGCAGCGATCGCCTGACGGCAGTGTGCTCCAAAATCAGTGGGTCTATGGCCTGTTGAGCATCGGCTGACGGGGGGTTGCTAGCCAGCACGGGGAGCTGAGCAATGGCTAGGATGCCGACACCCCAACCCAAACTGCGAACAGCAAACTGCTTCATAGTGACTAAAAGCCTCCATCAGAATTTTAGTCATTATCACCTATTCGCGCGTCAAACTATGGACGTTCTATGCCAGTACGGCTACTGAAGTCGGCCTCAGAGCATAGCCTGCCTGTAACAAATCAGGCGCAGTTGCTATCTTTAGAGTAAGCTGCGGCTTTGTCAGTAGCCTCAAAGGGTGCAGTTGAATAGAGCAACTTTGTCAGCGAACTAACGTTGCCAGCCAGCTTACGAAGATTGGTACGTTCAAGGGCTAATTTCGCAGTATTTTTTTTGCTTAACGCATCTGCTTCAGGAGAGACCATGTTTCGGCCTCAGCTTCGACGCGCCTCAAGACGCTTTTTTATCGGCGATCGCGCCTACCCAGAAATCGAGCGGATCGGCGATCCGCATTCCTGCTGGGATGATGTGTACCATCTGCTGCTGACAATGCCGTGGCCAGCCTTCGCCAGCCTCACTTGCATACTCTACTTATTGGTAAATGCGCTATTTGCCCTGGCTTATAGCATTGGTGGCGGCATTGCTACCGTCGGCGAAAATGAGCCAGGGTATTTTTTAGACCTGTTTTTCTTTAGCGTGCAAACCATGGCCTCTATTGGCTATGGCGCGATGTATCCGACAAACTTGTACGCGCATTCGCTGGTAGTCATCGAAGCGCTGGTAAGCCTGTTTTTTATTGCGACGACAACAGGGCTTGTGTTTGCGCGCTTCTCGCTGCCTACGGCGCGCATTCTCTTTAGCAATGTGGCGGTGATTGCCCCCTTCAATAGCGTGCCGACGCTGATGTTTCGCACGGCCAATAAGCGTAAAAACTACATTTTAGAAGCCCAGCTGTGGGTGACGCTGGTGCGCGATGAATATAGCGACGAGGGTGATTTTATGCGGCGATTTCACGACATTTCGCTCATGCGATCGCACACACCTGTATTCAGCCTATCCTGGACGGCAATGCACCAGATCTTTCCCGGCGGACTGCTCGATGGCGATACGGCTGAGACCCTAAGACGCGATCGCGCTGAAATTATTGTCACGCTCACGGGTCTAGATGAAAGCCTGGCCCAAACCATTCACGCCCGCCATACCTTCACCGCCGAAGACATTTACTGGGGCTACCGCTTTGCCGACATTTTGCTGACTGGCTCCCACGGCAGGCGCGTTATCGACTTCAACGTTACACCTACTAGCGAAGCGAGCCCTCTCCTGTAGACTCAAACGGTAGTTAGTCTCTTAAATTCCTTTAAGAAAAGCAAGTTTATGGGAGGAGTATCGATGATGAACTGGATCCTAGTCCAGCAAACGCCTTTGGGCAATAATCCCTCTCTAGAGAGCCAGGCGACAGGCCCCGTTCCGGAAATAGTCATTATCTTAATCGTGCTGCTCATGATTGCAACGGTTGTGGCCCTTGTGACCCAGCGACTGCGAATTCCCTATGTGGCAGGGTTGGTTCTAGCCGGTTTACCCATTACAACAGACCTGCTATCACGCCAACTTGGGTTAGACCCGTCTCTGGTGTTAAATCTCTTCCTTCCTATTTTAATTTTTGAAGCCGCAATCAATACTGATATCAGCCGTCTTCGCAGCACCTTTAAGCCGATCGCGCTTCTAGCAAGTCTAGGCTCAATCCTTTCCGCAGCAATTATCGCGGCTCTAGTCAAGTTTGGGCTAGGAATAGCCTGGATTCCCGCGTTGTTAATCGGAGTTATTCTGGCAAGTACAGATACTGTTTCAATGATTGCCGTCTTTAAAGACATCCGTGTACCCTCTCGTTTATCCACTATTGTCGAGGGAGAAACTCTGTTCAATGATGCCGCTGCGCTGGTTTCTTTCAATTTAATTTTGATTGTTTATGCAACAGGGTCTCTCACTGTCGCAGAAGGAGTAAAGGAGCTACTGACAGTCGCTTTAGGGGGAGGACTGGTGGGGGCCATCTCAGGCTACTTGAGTTTGCCAATATTTATCCGTCTTCATGACCCTTTGAGTAGTCTGTTGCTGACGGTTGCCTTAGCACTAGGAACATTTCAGGTCGGCCAGTTTTTAGGGGTGTCAGGGGCGGTGGCTGTCGTCATTGCTGGACTCATTTTTGGCAATCTTGGGCTTCCTCGTAGTTCCTCGGCTTCCGATCACATTACTTTAGTAAGTTTTTGGGATTATGCTGGCTTCGGGGTCAACACGTTCATTTTCCTGTTAATCGGTATCGAGATTAATCCAGTTATGCTGTGGGGCAGTTTGCCATCTATCTTGCTGGTTATTCTGGCGTGTCAATTGGGACGAGCGCTCTCTGTTTACTCCTTGTTAGCAGGGTTACAATTCTTTGATCGCCCCGTTCCTTTGCGCTGGCAGCATGTTTTGTTTCTAGGAAATATAAAAGGCTCTTTGTCCATGGCCTTAGCGCTCAGTATTCCGCTGGCCTTGCCTGGACGGAATGACATCATTGAACTGGTTTTTGGCACAGTTCTGTTCTCTCTAGTAGGACAAGGATTAAGTTTGCCCTGGTTGATAAAACGGCTAAAAATCAGCCGCGTTTCAGAGGTGACGGAACAATCAGGGAAGCTACAGGTTCAGTTGATTGCAGCAAAGGCAGCTCAAGACGAACTGGATAGTTTACTAAAATCGGGCGTACTCCCAAAGGCTATTTATGAGGAACTATGGGCTTCCTATCAAGCACGAGTGGCTGAGTCTGAAAGGGTGCTGCGTGATTTTTATAATCAATATCGAGCAGGACAACTGAAAAGCGATCGTAGCGGGCTAGAAGCAATTCGACGGCGATTGCTTCTAGCAGAAAAGGGAGCCATGAACGATGCGCTCCGCAAACGCATTGTTCCAGAAGATCTGGTGCAGCCTTACATCAAAGATTTGGATGAGAAACTTCTATCGTTGGAAGATGACTAGCGTGAATGCCCATGTAATCAATAACTTGATGGACTAGTTCAGGGCGAGTGACAACTAGAATAGTCGAGTTAGCTTCAAGCACGGTGCTACCATTGGGAATCTCTAGGTTGGCACAAACATGGCATTGATAGCCAATGATCAGAGAACTGTTGGGGAAACGCGGGTCTTGAGAAATCTGGGCAACGGTGCGACCTGCTACATAGCAATCGCCAGGGACAGGGAGTTTTAGCACTTCCACTTGCCCTTGCTCAAAGTGCATCATTGACTCAACTTCGGGGTATTCAATGGCATTTGCCATGGTTGTGACCGCTAAGTCAACTGTGTTGATGATGTGGCTAGCTTGAGCCAAACGATAGGCTTCTATAAATTCACGATTGCGCATCCGCACAACAATATGAGAAATACCATAGCTTCTAGATAAGGTAGTCAATGCCAGATTTAACGCATCATTTCTCAGAGTTGCAACAACCGCATCGGCTTGGCGAATGCCTGCTTCAAGAAGAACCGTAGTGCTAACTGCACTACCCTCAAATGCCATCACTCCGATTTTTTCGCGTGCAAAGCGACAGGCGAGCGGGTCTATATCAATGATTGCAACCGTATGATCGAGTTTTAATAACTGCTGAGCTAAACCCAATCCCATCAGTCCAGCCCCGCCAATTAAAATATACATACCTGACTATCAACCTCAGAACAAACATCACAGATTTATCACTATAAGCATTCCAAATAGTTAAGGGTGCTTATAAATAAGGATTGAGGGCGCTTTTAACTACTAAATTGGCTTTCTTAACTAGTGTGACATTAATTGACTCACGCCCCAATTCTTGCAAGATTGGGCCATAACGCTGAAAGTGTGTTGTGACGGATAGGTTATAACCCGATTAACTGACAAAAGTTTAGTCCGCTAGTCGCTATCTAGGTCGCATCTGGCTTACAGGAGCAGATATGCCCCCTTCTATGTCCACCGCATCTGCTTTTTCTGACCATCCGCTTGCTAGTCACCTGCTTGATAGTAGGCCCGAACAAGCAGGTAGCTGTTCGGGCCTTAGTTTTTTCAGCAACCTTTCTTGTTCAGGGTTGGTTTTCTGGGTGTCCAGAAAGAACGTCAGCGACTCAGCGACTCTATTCCACTTTTGCAATACAGCCCTCAGACAAACTCTGCAAAGCCACTATCAAGCAGTCGTTGAAAGGGCATTGTCAAGTTAAGCCTGACTAGTAAATTTTAACTCAATATTATTCACCCGTTTAGTAAGTCGCGTCAGTCACCGGGTACTAGCGAACTGAGCAGCGGCCTGGGTATGGGAAATGGCAAAGTTCACGATCACGCCCAGATAGACGAAAGCCATAGATAGTTGAAGCACAAAGCGACAGCGATTGCCTGTCGCTTTGCCGGGTTGATAAGCACTGGCCCAATGATTGACAACATCTATACACCGCGACAGACTCTAACGCCAAAGAGTTTTTGTTAAGAAAGCATAAGCGGCTTCGAGCCTGCTCTTCTCTACGCTTAGGAAGCTCTGCTATGCAAACTTACGACGTTGTCATTATCGGGGCCGGGCACAATGGCCTGGTCTGCGCGGCCTATCTGCTAAAGGCGGGCTATACGGTTGCCCTGCTCGAAAAGCGATCAATTCCAGGCGGTGCGGCCACGACTGAAGAAACGCTGCCTGAAGCAGCCCCTGGATTTAAATTCAACCGCTGCGCAATTGACCATGAATTTATTCACTTAGGCCCTGTCGTCGAAGAGCTAGAGCTGGAGAAGTACGGCTTAGAGTACCTGTTTTGTGACCCTACCGTATTCTGCCCGCATCCCGACGGTAAATACTTTTTAGCTCACCGTTCACTCGAAAAAACCTGCGCAGAAATTGCCCAGTTTAACCGTCGCGATGCTCAGAAGTACGAAGAATTTATTGACTTTTGGCAGCGCTTTACCAAGGCGATTCAGCCCGTATTCAACGCGCCGCCTCAGGCCATCTTCGATATCTTGGGCAACTACGACGTTAAGAGCATTCAAAATCTACTGAGCATTCTGGGCGGACCTCACAAATCGCTCGACCTGATTCGGACGATGTTGACTAGCCCAAAAGACCTGTTAGAGGAATATTTTGACTCTGAATTCATCAGAGCACCACTTGCCCGGCTGGCCTCCGAATTTGGCGCGCCCCCTTCGCAAAAGACTATTTCAGTAGGCGGCATGATGATGTCGATGCGGCACAATCCGGGTATGGCCAGGCCACGAGGCGGTACCGGGGCGCTGGTACAGTCCCTTTTAAACCTGGTGAAGGCCAAAGGCGGCGTTGTCCTTACCGATCAAAATGTGAAGCGGGTACTGGTTGACAACAAACGCGCCGTTGGCGTTGAGGTAGAAGGCGGCACCGAATACCGGGCCAAGCTAGGCGTGATTTCTAATATTGACGCTAAGCGAGTGTTTTTGCAGTTAATGGATGCAGGTGATGTGGCCGCTGTCGATAAAGACCTGAGAGAGCGCCTAGACAGAAGGATTGTCAATAATAACGAAACCATCTTGAGAATTGACTGCGCCCTCTCAGAAGCGCCGCGCTTTGAGCATCACAACCATAGAGATGAGTATTTGATTGGCTCTGTGCTGATTGCCGACTCGGTACGACAGGTCGAAATCGCCCACCAAGAACCTGCCATCGGCAATATTCCGCTCGACGACCCTTCTTTTTATGCGGTGGTGCCCACTGTGCGCGACCCAAGTATGGCCCCTGAGGGCAAGCACACGCTCTGGGTGGAGTTTTTTGCGCCTTATCAGATCCATGGCGCTGAGGGGACAGGCTATGCGGGCACCGGCTGGACCGATGAGCTGAAGAATAAAGTTGCTGATCGGGTCATGGATAAGTTTGCGGACTATGCGCCGAATATCAAGCAGTCAATCATCGCTAGAAATGTGGAGAGTCCGGCTGAGCTAGGCGATCGCCTCGGCGCTTATAAGGGCAACTACTACCACGTCGATATGACGCTCGACCAAATGGTATTTTTCCGGCCGCTGCCAGAGATTGCCAACTACACAACGCCTATCGACGGACTCTTTCTAACCGGGGCAGGCACCCATCCTGGCGGCGCTATTTCTGGTATGCCAGGCCGTAACTGCGCTCGCACTTTTCTAAATGTGCAGCGGCCTATTCTTAACCGACTGCAGGAGCTGGGGAAACCGTTTTTTGGTTAAGAGGAGGTAGGAGACAGGAAGCAGGAGGCACATTTCTGGGTACTGTCTCCTGTTGACTACCTCCCTCCTGTTAAGGTCTCACTTACAATTGTGTCAATCTGCTGAATATTTGACTAAGTGATCCCTTTTCTTCGGTAGGATTGGCTTTACGGTTGAGTAGCACAGGCAGCAGATGATAAAGATTCAGCAGGCTCTCAGAGGCAGTTGGGCAGCGATAAGGCACCTGGCTCAGGCGCGGCGTCTCTGGCAAATCGTGACCATCTTGATAGTGGTGTTAGGGCTGACGTTTGGCGCGGTTAATGACGGCCAAGCTGCCTACGCTACCAATTTTGATCGCAAGAACTTGCGGCAGCAGGATTTTTCAGGACAGGACCTCACTGACAACGACTACACCCGCGCTGACCTGACAGAAGCAGATCTAAGCCACACAAACCTACAGGGGGTGCGGCTGTTTACTACTCACCTCGACCGGGCGAACTTAGAAGGGGCCAATCTTAGAGGTGCGACTTTAGACGGTGCGACGCTGATTAAAGCTAATCTCAAAGATGCCGTTCTAGAAGGGGCTTACGTTATCAGCGCTAATTTTCGTGATGCCAATGTAGAAGGGGCTGACTTTACAGACGTACTGTTTGACCCTCGAGTTAACAACATGCTGTGTGAAGTCGCGAGTGGGACTAACCCAGTCACAGGTCGAGACACCCGCGAGACGCTGTATTGTCCTTAAGCTGCATTGTCCTGAGTGGGATTAAGACAGGTAGCCGTGCTCTGCAAAGAATGCCATAGACAGTTCTTCTGAGGGTTCGCCAATGCCGTCTTGAAGATGATGGGGGCTGAGAGTGCGATCGCCCATAAATTTCTCCACATACTTACCCAGCACATCGCCCTCCAGATTCACCCAGTCACCAGGACGCAAGTACGGCAAATTAGTCTCGGCATAGGTAACCGGGATCACAGCGGTAGAGAACCAGTCACCCGAGGGGCTGCATGCGGCGACCGTCAGGCTGATGCCATTAACGGCCACACTGCCCTTGTTGACAATGTATCGAGCCACCAGCGGGCTGACTTGCTTGAAGCTAATCTCCCAGGCATTAGCCACCCGCTCAGCGCGGTCTAGCTGGCCGATGCCGTCTACATGACCCGTGACAAAATGGCCACCGATTTTGCTGCCAACCCGCAGCGAAGGCTCTAAGTTGACTTTGCCGTTATCCAGCACCTTGCCCAGCGTTGATTTATCTAAGGTTTCGGGAGAAGCTGAGGCGATGAATCCCTGGGGGAGTATTTTCTCAACCGTCAGGCAAACGCCGTCAACTGCGATGCTGTCGCCCAAAGCGATCCCGACTAAAATCGGGGCGTTAGCCGTAGGGCAGGTAATCTTTAACTGGTATTGACCCAGGTGCTGCAATTGACCCAGACTTTGAACTAACCCTGTAAACACGATAAATAACTACTCAATTTGTTCGGTCGGTTGGTAGCGTTACGAATGTCTGGTCTTCGATAAAGATTTTTTATCTTACGCTGAATTCTGACAAAAATCGCTTTAGCCTAGACTATATAAAATGCTGCCTGTGGCTTTAAATACCAACACCGCAACCAAGCGCCATACCGGCTCCTAGCTTAGCTGTGTTGACACTGAATTAACAGATACGGATTTAAAGGTTACCTGAAAGTAAGATTATTGGTAGGGCTTTTGAGCATAGAGGAGGCAGGTCTGCTGAGTATGCGTCTGTTTAGTGAAGGTTTCTCTGGCGAATCTAAGGGGCTAGGCAATGATTGAGATGACTGTGGCTGGGATTGCCGTCGATGCGGGAAGTCGTAATCCAATCGTTTTGCTGCGGGATGGTTCGCAGCGGCGGCAGCTACCTATTTTTATTTCCCCAGAGCAGGCTCGGGCGATTAACTCGGTGCTAGAGGGGGAAACGCCGACTCGCCCCATGACTCACGATCTCCTGGTCAACCTGCTAACGGCCTGGGATATGACCTTGCAAAGGGTCGTTATTCACGCGCTGCGAGACAATACCTTTTACGCGGTGATGACCGTTGGCAGAGGCAAGAAGAAGAAGGAGCTAGACGCCCGGCCTAGTGATGCCATTTCGGTGGCGCTGCGGGTGAATGCACCGATCTGGGTAATGGAGGAGGTGGTGGTCGATGCGGCGATGCCGGTCGATCAGGAGGCCGACGCCGCCGAAAAAGAAGCCTTTCACGCTTTTCTTTCTGATATTAGCCCCGCCGACTTTGCCGAGCGGGGCCATTCTATATAAAAAAGCCGATGCGCGATTTTCCAAGGGAGAGGCTTCGCCAACGCCGATTTGGCAAAACTGAGCTGCGGCTGTCTGTCTTTTCTCTGGGCACGATGCGATTTGCTTCAGCGGCAGCGGCAGCGGATGTGCTGAAGGCAGCCATTTCGCAGGGCATCAACCACGTAGAGACCGCACCTGCCTATGGTGACAGTGAGTCATATATGGGCCGGGCGATCGCTGCTCATGATCGCCGTCGGCTAGTCATCACCAGCAAGCTCACCCCGACGCTCACTGCCGACCAGGTTGACAGAGCGATAGACGGTTCCCTCTCTCGCTTAGGCGTTGGCTACCTGGACTGTCTGGCGATTCACGGCATCAATACGGCGGCTCATCTGGAGTGGGCGCGATCGCATATGTTGGGGGCGATCGCTCGCGCTCAGGCTGACGGTCGTATTCGGCATCTAGGCTTTTCGACCCACGGGCCGCTGGACGTGATTCAAGCGGCGATCGCCACTCAAGCCTTTGCCTTTGTCAATTTGCACTACAGCTATTTCTTTCAGCGTAATGCCTCAGCAATAGAGCAGGCCCACCAGCAAGATATGGGCGTTTTTATCATCTCCCCAGCCGATAAAGCTGGGATGCTCTACACTCCGCCTGAGAAGCTAAAAGCGCTGTGTGCGCCTTTTGACCCGCTGCTGCTAAATTACCGCTGGCTGCTGAGTGACCCGCGCATTACTACGCTCAGCGTTGGCCCAGCAATCCCTTCAGAGCTAGACTGGCCGCTGACAGTAGCCGGTAATGATGGGCCGCTGAGTACCGCCGAGCGGCAGGCGATTGAACGGTTAGATCACAGCCAGCGAGAGGCGTTGGGAAGCGATCGCTGCGCTCAGTGTCACCAATGCCTGCCCTGCCCCGAAGTCATCAACATTCCAGAAGTGCTGCGGCTGCGCAACCTGGCGGTGGCCTATGACATGAGCGCCTTTGGCCAGTATCGTTACGGCATGTTTGAAAAGGCGGGGCATTGGTTTCCGGGTCGGCGGGGCGATCGCTGCACCGACTGCGGCGACTGCTTGCCGCGCTGCCCCGAGCAGCTAGATATTCCCGCCCTGCTGCGAGACACTCACCAACGCCTGCAAGGAAAGCCGAGAAGACGCCTCTGGGAAGAGACCGATTAGCCAGATAGTCTTAGCCAGATAGTCACTCGTCAGATTGGACTAAAATGATAGAAATTTCTTTTCGTCGCTCCGTGCCTCTTCATCGCTCCGTGCCTCTTCATCGCTCCGTGCCCTTATGGTTAGCGCAACGCCCCTTGTCTCGCAGCCTCTCCCTCAGCCTGTCGGCGAAAAACGCTTCGTCTTTCGCTCGCTCGACTGGCAGCGCTATCAAACGCTGCGAAAAACGCTCAGCCACGACCGCAACATCCGTTTTGCCTACGCTCAAGGAACGCTAGAAGTTACAATGCCGCTTGAGATTCACGAGTTCTCAGCGAGACTGATCGAGCTGTTCATTCGGATTTTGGTGATGGAATCTGGCAGGGATCTCAAAACAATGGGCTCTACCACACTGAACCGAGAAACTTTAGATAGGTCGGCTGAGCCAGACAACGCTTACTACATTCAAAATCAGCCGTTGGTAGCTGGACGCGACGTCGATTTTGACCAAGACCCACCGCCTGACCTGGTTGTAGAAGTTGATATTACTCACACCGATATTGATAAGCTGCGACTTTATGCAGCGCTGGGCGTTCCAGAATTTTGGCGGTACAACGGTAAAACCTGGCGGGTTTATTGTTTGCAGAATGATAATTACGAGGAAGTGGCTGTGAGCCCTACCTTTGCAACCGTGCCAAAGGCAAAGCTGTATGAGTTTTTGGCAGCAGCTCGTCAGAGTGAAATGCAGGCAGAACGGGATTTGCGGGAATGGGTACGGTCTGCAACTGATTAGCAGGCGGGTAATCGCTGAAGCTTAGGAATTTCCTACCATCGCTGTATAATCGAGCTTGCAGCGCCGAAAACCTGGGTCGTACAGGTGATCGCCTGCATAAACTACAGATTTTTTTCTACCTAATAGCGGTATCATCTACCTTTTGAGTACGCTATGATACTTTTGCTTTCTGAGTGTCAGCTTGAATGTAATCCTTTTTAACTATCGTCATGAGAGATGAGTCTGTAAGCATGAAAAAAATATCAAACGTATATTAAAAGCAGAACCATCAACATTAGCTAGACCTAGATCCAAGACAACCATCGAGACAACTATATGACTGCTATTCAAACCCAGCGCCCGGCTGATTCGACTACTGCCTCTGACGACCGTGTAGCCGTCCTACTCATGGGCTATGGTGAAGTCGAAAGCTACGAAGACTTTGCCAACTACAATGAGCAAGCGCTGAACCTGCTGACGGCAAAATTTGCCCCGGTGCCGACCTGGATATATCCGCCGCTGGCCAAGCTGCTAGCCGTCTTTGATCTGCATGAGTGGAGCCACCAGCACGACCAGTTTATCTCTCCTCACAACGCCATCTTTGAGGGGCAGCGGGCAGGCGTAGAAGAATGTTTGCAGCAGCGCTGGGGCGATCGCGTCAAAGTATTCAAAGCCTTTAACTTCTGTGCGCCGCATCTGCCCGAACAGGTGCTCACTACGATCAAGGCAGAAGGCTTTAGCAAACTGCTGATCTATCCGCTGCTGGTAGTCGATTCTATCTTTACTAGCGGCATCGCCGTTGAGCAGGTGAACGACGCGCTGACCAAGCTCGCAGGCAGCGGTGAGCACTGGTTGAAAGGCACTCGCTATATTCCTTCTTTTTACAATCGCGATCGCTACATCAGCCTGCTAGCTGACATGGTTGAAGAAAAAATCGAAAAGCAGCTGGCAGTGGCTCATTTACCGTCGCAAACGGGCATTGTGCTGATGAACCACGGCTGTCCTCACAAGGCCAAGGGCTTCACCTCCGGCATCGACGAGAGCCAGAAGCTCTACGACGCGGTGCGCGAAAAGCTCACCTACAAGTATCCGCTAATCTCCATCGGCTGGCTCAACCACGATACGCCGCTGATTGAGTGGACTCAGCCCAATGTGACGCTAGCCGGTAAAAATTTGATTGACCTGGGCGCGACTTCGCTGGTATTTATGCCTATTGGCTTTGCCACCGAAAATCACGAGACCCTGCTAGATGTTGATCACATCATTCATCAGCTGCGACGCAAGCACCCTGAAGTCACTTACGTGCAAATGGACTGTGTCAACGACCATCCCAAATTTATGCAGATGGTCGCAGACTGGGCCGATAGCCATATTCAGGCGCTTTTAGACGCTGAGCCGATGACGGTGAATCCGCAGCTCAGAGGCGCTGAGCCCGCTGATCACGACCACGCGCATTCGCATTCTCACCACCATGCAGGGCACAGTCATGGGGAGCACAGTCATGGGGAGCACAGTCATGCCGGTCATAGCCACGAGGCTAACGGGCATCACGCCGAAAAGAGTCATGCTCATGCGGCAGCAGAACCTAGCCATCGTCACTAAAGGCGATCTCTGTTCATAACCGATATCCTAAGAAAAGGCTTGCTAGGTCGCTAACCGGCAAGCCTTTCTAATTCGTGCGTTTATCTCTCATGCGTTTGCCTTTTTTCGGTCGGATCAAGCGTCCTTTGCCCTGGCTAATCGGTTTGGGATTGATCGGCTTAGCCGCTGCCGGCGCGATCGCCTTCACCCTCTCTCGTCGTGGCCCCAACTATGACCTGGAAGCTCTGACTGTCCCGGTTGCCTCTACTGAACTCACTGTTCGGATTACCGCTAGCGGCAGGGTTGAGCCCGAACGGACTGTCAACCTCAGTCCCAAGTCGGCAGGGACTGTTCGAGAACTCTATGTGGAGCAGGGCGATCTCGTCACCCGGGGCCAGCTAATTGCCCAGATGAATCGCGAACAAGTTGACGCTCAGCTAACCCAGAGTCGAGCTGGCGTCGCCGAAGCCCAGGCTCAACTTGACGAAGCGAGAAGAGGGGCTTCCACCACTGATATTGCTCAGGCCGAAGCCTCCGTCTCGGCAACTCGCGCTCAGCTTGACGATGCCCGGGCCCGCCTTTCCCTTTCCCAAGCAGACAATGCTCGCAGCCAGAGCCTCTTCGACCGGGGGGCAATTTCTCGCAGTGAACTAGACAGTGCTCTGAGCGATCGCCGCAGTGCCCAGGCCGGGGTTGATCAGGCGATCGCCCGCCTTGCCGAAGCCGAGCAGCGCCTGATCGATCAACAAAACGGCAGCGATGTCGAAACCATTGCCCAGGCCGAAGCCCGATTACGCAATGCCCAGGGCCAGCTAGCGGCGGTGCAGTCTCAGCTCGATGACACTCAAATTCGCGCCCCGTTTGACGGTATTGTCACCCAGCGATTTGCTTCTGAGGGCGCCTTTGTGACGCCGACGGCCACCGCTTCAGAGGTAACTTCTGCCACTTCGACAGCGATTGTCGCGATCGCCAGCGGTCTAGAAGTGGTTGCCGAAGTTCCTGAGGCCGATATCAGCCGCATAAAAGTTGGTCAGGCTGTCGAAATTCAGGCCGATGCTTTTCCAGAAGAGACCTTTAAAGGAGAAGTGCAGCTGATTGCGCCAGAAGCGATTGAACGACAAAACGTCACTGTTTTTCAAGTGCGGATCGAGCTACTGACGGGCACCGATCAGCTACGCTCGAATATGAATACCACTGTTGCCTTTATTGGTGAGCAGCTAGCCGATGCGCTTGTCGTACCCGCAGTCGCCATTATCACTCAGGGCGGAGAGACGGGCGTGCTTGTACCGGGAGAATCTGGACAGGCGCAGCTCGAACCGGTGGTTTTAGGATCTCAGGTGGGCGATCGCATTCAGGTGCTCGATGGGTTAGCGGCAGGCGATCGCGTCTTTATTGACCAGCAATTCCAAATTCCAAGATACGGACAAGCTCATCAGCGCTTCGTAGCTGATGAGCCATCAGCGAGGACAGCAATCAAGAAGTGTTTCTCATCTG